>JBBSAL010000029.1:0-46025 GCA_038252305.1 Actinomycetales bacterium
CCTGGCCGACTACCTGTGGGACCTGCCCGGCCACCAGCGCGGCAGCACGGACCGCGCGGGCAACCCCGTCCTCCCTGGAGGGCGCACGCCGTTCGACACTCTGGTCGCCCTGGTCGGCCGGGCAGTCGACCAGATGCGGTTCGACAGGCCCTTCCAGAGCGGCGCGTACAAGGGCATGACCCGGTTCGAGGTGTACGAGCAGCATGTGCAGGCCGGGCAGTCGGACCACCAGTTGGCCTCTGACGCCCAGGTCGCCCAGATCGCTGTGCGGATCGGGACCCGTATCCACGACCCGAAGGAAGGCATCACCGTCGACAACGCCATGTTCACGTCCCCCGAGCTCGCTCGCTACGGCGGCCACGAGAAGATGGAGGTGCGCACCCTGCTCGACCGCACGACCATCTGGGTCTTCAACCGCGAAGGCAAGTTCATCGGCCCCGCATTCGACACCACGACCATCGACGACGTCGACGCCCAGCAGGTCTACGACGACCGTGAGAAGCGGACAGCGATCGCGCAGGGCGTGCGTAGTGGTGCCCGAGCCCTGCGGCGCACGCGAGGCAAGGCCACGGTCGCGTCCGTCACATCCGACGAGCTTCGCCGCCCGTGGCCGCCGGCCGACGCGGACACCGCCCCGCAAGAGCCCGACGAGCCCGACGTCGTTGACGGCGACACGCAGACGTCCATCGAGGCCCCAGAGGCGAACACGACGCTCCGGATGGCGGCCCGCCTGGCCGCGAACCATCGCGAGGTCCAGCCGTGAGCACCGAGCCGACGTGGTCGCTTGACGGGGCAGCTCAGCGACTGCCGGCCTACGCGGCGCAGTGGTTGCCCAAGGGTGCGTCGCTTGTGCAGCGAGACAAGATCCACCTGCTCGCCGGCCTCATGCCGCACACCCTGGAACGCCGGGGCATCGTTGTCGTGTCCGGCCCGGCCGGCTCGGGCAAGACCACCACCGTCGCAGCAGTGGTCGGCGTAGCACCTGTGCGCGCTGTGTATGTCGCCCTGCCGCCCAAGACGCGCGACAAGATGCTCTGGGAGAACCTGGCGGGCGCGATCGGGGCGACGGCCGTCGGCACCCAGCGCCAGCTCCAGGACGCGGTGCAGGCGCAGCTCGCGACGCAGCCGACGATGCTCGTGGTGGACGAGGCGCAGAACGTTGGCCTCGAGGCACTGAAGGCGCTGCGTTGGCTCACGGGTCAGCTGACCTGCCCGTTCGCGATGGTCCTGTCCGGCATCGACCTGAACCAGGCGCTCGGTAAGGAACCGATGCTCGCTTCGCGGGTCAGCGCGCGGGTCCTGCTCCGCAGCCCCCGGTTCGGAGATTTGCTCCCCGAGCTCCGGTCCTTCCACCCCGTGCTGGACCAGGTGGCGCGCACCAACCCGGCCCTCCTGGGCCGGGTCGATAGCGCGTACGCGCACGGCTCATGGCGCGCGTGGTCGCTGCTGATCGACCAGCTCAACGCCTTCGGCTACACGACCCTGAACGAGGAGAGCGCCGCCGACGCGATCGAGCTGATCGCCGGGAGCCGACCGTGGTGAACAACTCCACCCTCAGCGTGACGGTCGTCACCGGCGTCGACCTGCCTCATGTCGACGCCCTGCGCGCCAGGGCGACCACGCGCGACGACCTGGCATGGGTGTGTGCCCGCCCTCCCTCGACTCGCGACCAGTACGCACCGTTGACCCAGGACCTGCTGTCCAGCATGGGCGTCGTCGGGCTGGGCACACCCAGGGCAAACGGGGACCGGCACCCGGTGCGCGTCATGGCGCACCTGCGCACCTCGCCCGTGCGCCAGGTCGTCCTCACCGAAGCTCAGTGGCTCGCCGAAGAGGTCATCTCCGACATCAGCCAGGCACTGCTCATCAGCTGCGTCCGCCTGGTCCTGCTCGCGGCCCCGCCGATCACGCCCGGCTGGATGGCCTGGGCCCGCGACCACGTCGGGAGCTTCCTCCCGCTCAACGAACTGGCCCAACGTCTCGCGCCACCACTAGTCCACTGCGCACTGCGCCACGACGCGGTCCACGCCCTCGAGACATGGACGCAGGTACCCAGCCCGTGCGCCGTGCACGAACAGCGCGTCGCATGCGTCGTCTCCGCGATCCGACGGGCCGTCTCCTCCGGGCTGCTCGTCGCGGCCCAGGCACGCGAACCGCTCAAGCGACTCGAAGTAGCGACGGACGCCACCGAAGGCGAATGGTGGGGGCTGCGCGCCGCAGGACTGGACCTGTTCACCCCAGGCATGGACGCCGTCGTTCGCTCCGGGCACCTGGGCGAGAGCCCGCCCATCAGCGCGGTGGCCGTGGACGGCGGCCAGGTCGGCGGGGCGAGTGTCCCGCGGTTCGCCCAGCCTGCGTTGAGCCGGCAGCGCGCCGCCGTTGCGTGGTCTAACGGGTGGCCGGCGTGGCCGATCAAGAGCGTCTTCGACAGCGTGCCCGGCTGATGTGACCGCACGCTCGGGCAGACCCTCGGGTGTCGTTGGCCACTTCTCGCAGCACACCTCAATCGCACTAGGCGGCACGTAGGTGCTGGCCGTTCTGCCGCGTGCCGAAGGCCGCACCCGGAAGGGTGGCGGCCTTCGGCACGCGCTGTGGGGTGTGTCAGCTTCCTTCGGACAGGTTGGTCACTCCGGCGCTCACCGTGCACGCCGTCGGCGTCGAGGATGCCGTCAGCTGGACAGAGAACGGCGCCGGACTCCCGGGGACGACCTTGCCGTCCATGTAGGTGTAGCCAGCCGCGACGACCGTGCCAGCGGCGTCGGTGCAGACCGCGGTAACCCCAACGTTGGTGACCGACTGCGAATAGGTGGAGTCGATCGTGCCGGTGACCTTCGTGGAGTACTCGTCGCCGAGGATCGCGACGTTGCTCGCGGTCATCGCGATGTCAGGATGCTTGTCGAGCTGGGAGTCGGACACGGTGACCTGGGCGTCGACCTTGGCGACGACTGAGCCGTCCGGAATGGAGATGTCCGTCACGACGAGCCGGTCGCTCTGGGAGGGACTGATCGTGCTGTCGGGCGTGGTACCCAGCACGGTGCCGGCCGCGTCGTAGGCGGCGAAGCTCACCGAAGCGTAGGCCACGTCAGCAGTCGGGTTGTGAACAGTTCCGAACACCACATGCCCGCCGTAGGTATCGGCGACGAAGCCAACCCCGACCACCGTCAGCTCGGCCTTGACCGCCGGCGCAGTCGTCGCATCGGTCGCGGTCGCATCGGTCGGCGCACTGTCCGAGGGGGTGGTCGTGCTCACCGGGGTCGAGGTCACCCGATCTCCGCTCGCCCCGGTCGAACCTGAGCAGGCACTCAGCGCTGCGACAGCAACAACAGCGATGACGGACAGGGCGGTGCGGCGCGATGCGCGCATGGTCGGGGCTCCTTGGGCTACGTCCGGCGCTTTCGGCGTGCGACGTACACACCTTCCCACCGACGCTGATTACCTTGTCGGCAGTTCCGGCCCCCGGCATTAGCCATGCCAGTCGAGCAGACGAACAGGGACCCGGCTCTCGATGAGCACGAGAATTCGGGTGAGCGCCCCCCTATTCGATGGCGGTGTGTTGCGAGACCCTCGAACGGGGTCCCGACCAGGCAGTACACACCGGGTCGGCACACCTCAATCGCATTGGGGGGCTCACGCCGGCCGAACACCGAGGTCGAGCGGGGCCGTACGCGCTACGCGGTGGTGGGCGCGCCGCCCGGCTCGCCACTTTTCTGAGACGTCGTCGACGACGTCGCCGCGCGAGCTGCGGCAACAATCTGCATCGCGCGCCTTTGGTTCGGCGTCGGCAGCATCGTGATTCCGCTCGCCCGCAGGGCCTGACGCCCGGCGGCGTCCCTCTGCTCGCGCGTGACCCTCACGACCTGAATCATGGGCCCATCCTCCCGCACAAGGCAGCCGCCTGACGAAGGGACACCGCCACCCTGCCCTCGCGAAGATCTGTGGGCGGACGCCGACGCGAAGAACAGGCTGCTTTGCGAACGCGACGACCCCGACGGGGTTCCTGATCCGGGCCGTGTGCCGCACTGCAGGGCCGGTCAGCTTCCGCGAGCCACAACCCACGACGCCTCGGCCTGGCAGCGGAGGCCAAGGGTCAAAGCACTGCCTTCGGCAGGGACAAGATCACCGAGCTTCCGGCGTCCACCGCTCGGCGCCTCCACGCTCGAGGAGACTGAGGTCAGGTACCGGTGATGCGTCTTCGGCGCCCGCCTCGGCTCTTCGGTCGTCCAGCAACGACTGGACCAGCGAAACCCCTCCCCGGGAGTGGGCAGCGATCTGCGCCTGGAGCGTCTTCAGTGCTGCCTCCCGCTCGTCGGCGCTCACCTTCATGCCGACCATTATCGCAGCGGCAGATGTACCCCGGCCAACCCTTGTGGTGGGCGAGGCGCGCCGTGACCCGAAGGGTCGGGCGAGACTTCCCCAGGTCGCGGCCGCCAGTCGGGGCTTCCCACTTCAGTGACGCGAGGTTCCCAACCCTCCCCGCCGAGTTGTTGGGACAGGACCACCCGCATGAGCGGCGCAAGGCTGGCGACGGGACGGCTTGCCTCGCCGCAGCCGAGTGCGCCCGACCTGACGACCGAGTTCGTGGTGGGCGCCGCGGCGCGCGCTGCCTGGCTGTCGTCGACGACGACCGATTCGGTCGGAGTGTCACCAGCGGTTGGCTGAGTGTCTGGCCCGGCCGTCGAAGTGTCACGGCCGAACAAGTGTCAGACCGGATCGTGTGTGTCAGCACCGGACACTGCCGCAGAGCGGCGCTGACACTCTCGCCGGAATCCGCACGAGGTGCGCGAGGCGGAGAGCCTCGACATGCTCATCGCCCTGAACGCGGGCGTCCCCGGGATGTGCACGCTGCACGCGAACAGTGCCCGGGAGGCGCTGACCAAGCTCTGCACCCTGCCGCTGCTCGCCGGCGAGAACGTCACGGCTGCCTTCGTCGTCCCGACGGTCGCGGCCGCTGTCGACCTCGTCGTCCACCTGGAGGTCGACGGCGCCGGCCGCCGTCGCACGCGGGAGATCCTCGCCGTGCCCGGCCGGGTCGAGAGCGGCGTCGTGGAGACGACCGACCTCTTCAGGACCGAGGCGGGCCGGCTGGTGCGCGCCCACGGCTTCCCGCCGCACCTGGAGCGGTACGCGGCAATCGGTGTGGACGTCGTCGAGCTGCTGGCCACCGGGGCCTGAGATGGGCGTCGTGGCGGGACTCCTGCTGGGCGCCGGCCTGTGCCTGGTGCTCGCCTCGCTCAGCACGGAGCCCCTGGGCGCCCGCAGGTCACGGTGGCGCCCTGCGCTGGAGGACCTGCTCGCCCAGGCCGGGGCGCCGGCGGTGACTCCGGCCGCTCTGCTCAGCCTGTGTCTCGTGACCGCCACGGTGGTCGGGCTCCTCGTCGCGGCCCTCACCGGCACGCCGGCGATCGCGGCCTGCTTCGGCGCGATCGCGGGCTGGGCACCCGTCTCTCTCGTCCGGGGCAGGGCCCGCTCCCGACGCTCAGCGCTGCGCGGCCTGTGGCCCGATGTCGTCGACCACCTCGCCTCGGGGATTAGGGCCGGCCTCTCGCTGCCCGAGGCCCTCGCCCAGGTCGGCGAGCGCGGCCCGGTCGAGCTGAGGCCCGCTTTCCTCGCATTCGCCGAGGACCATCGGGTCAGCGGACGGTTCGACGAGAGCCTCGACGCCCTCAAGGCACGACTCGCCGATCCCGTCGCCGACCGGATCGTGGAGGCACTACGTCTCACGCGTGAGGTCGGCGGGAGCGACCTGGGCCGGCTCCTGCGCACGCTCAGCGGGTTCATGCGCACCGATCTCCGCACGCGCGGGGAGCTCGAGGCGCGCCAGAGCTGGACGGTCAACGCCGCCCGGCTCGCCGTCGCGGCCCCGTGGATCGTCCTCGCCCTGCTGGCCGGCCGACCGGAGGCGACGGCTGCGTACCGGACCGGTGGAGGCGCGATCGTCCTGGCGGTCGGTGCGGCGAGCTCCGTCCTCGCCTATCGGCTGATGGTGGCGATCGGCCGGCTCCCGGACGAGCGACGGGTGCTGCGATGAGCGCCTCATCGACGGCGACCGCGCTGGCGCAGGGCCTGACGATCCCGGTCGGACCCGGCGTCGGTGCGGCGCTCGGCGCCGCGGGGGGACTGGGTCTCGCGCTGATCGCTCGCCACCTCCTCGCCCGCCGCCCCCGGCTCGACGAACGCGTCGCGCCGTACCTCCGTGCTCCCGCGCGCGGCGCGGGCCGGGCAGCCGTCGCAGATCACCACGGCCCGGTCGCGACGATCGAGCGGCTCCTCGCTCCGGTGATGGCCGACGCTGTGCGCTGGGTCGAACGGCTCAGCTCACCGACGGCCGAGCTGCAGCGGCGACTGGTCCGTGCCGGAGGCCGCACGACGGTGGAGCGGTTCCGGGTCGAGCAGGTCCTCTTCGCCGTGCTCGGGACGGCCGCCGGTCTGGCGCTCGCGCTGCTGCTCGTCGCCGGCCGCGACGCCGGTCTCGCCGCGGCGCTGATCATGGTCCTGAGCGGGGCGCTGGCGGGCCTGGTCCTGCGTGACCAGCTGCTCTCGCGCCGGCTCGTGACCCGAGAACGAGAGATCCTCACCGAGCTGCCGACCCTCGCCGAGATGCTCGCGCTCGGGGTCGGCGCCGGCGAGGGGATCCGCGCGAGCCTCGACCGGGTCGCGACGCTGAGCTCCGGACCGCTGAGCGAGGAGCTGCGGACGCTGGTCTCCGCGACGCATGCCGGCGTCCCGCTGACCGAGGCGCTCGAGCGGCTCGCCGACCGCACCGGCGTCCCCGAGCTGGCGCGGTTCGCCGAGGCGATCTCCGTGGCCGTCGAACGTGGGACACCCCTCGCCGAGGTCCTGCGCGCCCAGTCCCAGGACGTCCGGGAGGCCGGGCGGCGTGCCCTGATGGAGACCGGCGGGCGCAAGGAGGTCGCGATGATGGTCCCGGTGGTGTTCCTCATCCTGCCGGTGACCGTCGTCTTCGCCGTCTTCCCTGGCCTCTGGGCCCTGAGGCTCGACCTGTGACGCCCCGCCGCCTGCCGGCAGCACCGACCACCGAACACCCACCGAGTAGCAAGGAGCACCCCGTGCACCCCACCACCGATCCCCTCGACGACCGGGGCGACGTGCCCGGCTGGGTCCTGGTCACCCTGATGACGGCCGGGCTCGTGCTCGCGATCTGGGCGGTCGCCGGCCCGGCGTTGACGAACCTGTTCGAGTCCGCGATCGCGCGTGTCACCGGCTTCGGCGGCTGACCCTCGGCGCAGGTCCCGGGACGACGGCTCGGCCGTCGTCGACTTCGTGCTGGTCGGTGCGCTGACGACGCTGCTCGCGGCCTCGGTGCTCCAGCTGATGCTCGCGCTGCACGTGCGGACCACGCTGATCGACTGCGCGGCCGAGGGCGCCCGGTTCGCCGCGCTCGCCGATCGCGACCCCGCGCAGGGCGCTGCCCGCACCCGGGAGCTGATCACCACCTCCTTGTCGGCGGGCTACGCCGAGGACGTGACGGCGCATAGCACCGTGATCGACGGCCTGCCGGTGGTCGAGGTGCAGGTCACGGCGCCGCTCCCGCTCCTCGGTCTGCTCGGGCCGACGAGCCTGACGGTCAGGGGCCATGGGCTGGAGGAGGCGCCATGACGACGAGCCACCGCCGAGTGCCGACGGGTGACGAGGGAAGTGCCGTGGTGGAGTTCCTCGGCGTGGCGCTCGTCCTGCTCGTCCCGCTGGTCTACCTCGTGCTCACGCTCGGCCGGCTCCAGGCCGCCGCCTTCGCGGTCGACGGCGCGGCTCGCGAGGCCGTGCGCGCCGTCACGTCCGCCGCGAGCCTCGACTCGCCGACGGGCGCCGAGATGCCGGCCGGGGCGCGTGCCGTGGCCGCCGTCGGCATCGCCCTCGCGGACCAGGGCCTGGACGTCGACCCGGCCGCAGCGCTCGTGCTGGACTGCGCCGAGGGCTGCACCGCGCCGGGCTCGGCCGTGGCCGCCACGATCCAGGTCCAGGTCGAGCTTCCGCTCGTGCCCGGGTTCCTGCGTTCGGCGGTCCCGCTCCGCATCCCGGTCTCGGCCCACGCCGCGGGGCACGTCGAGCGGTTCGCCCAGGAACGCCCATGACGCGCCTGACGCAGCGCCTCGATCCGAGCAGGTCCCGGGGCGGGACCGACCAGGTCGCCGCCACGGACCCGGGCGACGGGGGCCAGGTGATGATCCTCGCCCTCGGCTGGACCGTCGTCGCGATCCTGCTGCTGACCGCCGTCGTCTCGGCGAGCGCCGTCCACCTGGACCGCAAGCGGCTCCTCGCCCTCGCGGACCTCACCGCCCTGGCCGCGGCCGACGCCGTCGACGAGTCCGCCTACTACTCCCCCGGCCGCCCGGCTCCGGCCGAGGGCGAGACCGGGCTGCTGCTCACCGACGCCTCGGTCCGCCGGGCCGCGACGGACTACCTCGCGAGTGCGACCACGACCACGGGTCTCGCCGACCTGAGCCTGGTCGAGGCCACCGCGACGGACGGCACCGTGACGATCACACTGCACGCCCTCACCCGTCCCGTGCTGCTGAGCGTGGTCACCGCTCCGTGGTCGGACGGCATCGCCCTGACGGCCACCAGCCACGCGACCACCCGCTGAGGGCCCGCGCGGGCCGCCCACGGCGCCTCTGCGCGGCCATCCGAGGTAGCCTGATCGGTCGTGGCTGCCACCGACTTCCCCTTCGAGATCGCCGCGCTGCGGTCGACCCTCGGCACGATCAGTGCCGTCGTCGACCCGGCGGCCCTGCGCGTCAAGATCGCCGAGCTGTCAGACGCCGCCTCCGCCCCTGACCTGTGGGACGACGCCGAGGCCGCGCAGAAGGTCACGTCGGCCCTCTCGCACGCCCAGAGCGAGCTCGAGCGGGTCAACGGCTTCGAGCAGCGCCTCGACGACCTGGAGACCCTCGTCGAGATGGCCCAGGAGGAGGACGACGCCGAGACCCTCGCCGACGCCGAGGCCGAGCTCCTCACGCTGCGCAAGGACCTCGGCGGCCTCGAGGTCCGCACCTTGCTCTCCGGCGAGTACGACGCCCGCGAGGCCGTCGTCACGATCCGCTCCGGCGCCGGCGGTGTCGACGCCGCGGACTTCGCCGAGATGCTGCTGCGCATGTACCTGCGCTGGGCCGAGCGTCACGGCTACCCGACCGCCGTCCTGGACACCTCCTACGCCGAGGAGGCCGGACTGAAGTCGGCGACCTTCGAGGTCAAGGTGCCCTACGCCTTCGGCAACCTGTCGGTCGAGGCGGGCACCCACCGCCTGGTGCGCATCTCCCCCTTCGACAACCAGGGCCGCCGGCAGACCTCCTTCGCCGCCGTGGAGGTCGTCCCGCTCATCGAGGGCACCGACCACATCGACATCCCCGAGAACGAGATCAAGGTCGACGTCTTCCGTTCGTCCGGCCCCGGGGGCCAGTCGGTCAACACCACCGACTCCGCGGTGCGCCTGACCCACATCCCCACCGGCACCGTCGTGTCGATGCAGAACGAGAAGTCGCAGATCCAGAACCGCGCGGCGGCTCTCCGCGTGCTCCAGTCCCGGCTGCTCATCCTGCGCAAGGCCGAGGAGAAGGCCACCCAGAAGGAGCTCGCCGGCGACATCAAGGCGAGCTGGGGCGACCAGATGCGCTCCTACGTGCTGCAGCCCTACCAGATGGTCAAGGACCTGCGCACCGAGTTCGAGGTCGGCAACCCGGCCGCCGTGTTCGACGGCGACATCGACGGGTTCATCGAGGCCGGCATCCGCTGGCGGCGCGGGAGCGGGGCCTGAGCCCTGCCGCGCGCGGGGTCCGCCCCGCCGCAGCACGTCCCCTTCGTCCGGGTTGCTCCCCGCGGGGGCCCCGGATCCACAGACCGGGAGCGGCGTGTCCTGTCATCCGACGCCTCGACGCGTGCTTACCCTCGACAGGCAGTCCCTCGCCTGCGGTGCTCGGCATGCCCTCGCGCCGCCAGGCGGTCGTACGCCGTCACCGACCCTCCCGGAGCACCGTGATCCGCCTCGAGAACGTCACCAAGGTCTATGCGCGCGGCGCGAGGCCTGCCCTCGAGAGCGTGGACCTGGAGATCGAGCGCGGCGAGTTCGTCTTCCTCGTCGGCACCTCGGGCTCCGGCAAGTCGACCTTCCTGCGCCTCGTGCTGCGCGAGGAGCGACCGAGCGCCGGACGGGTGCTCGTCGCAGGCAAGGACCTCTCGAGCCTGTCCAGCTGGAAGGTCCCGCACCTGCGCCGTCAGATCGGCGCCGTGTTCCAGGACTTCCGGCTGCTGCCGAACAAGACCGTCTTCGACAACGTCGCCTTCGCGCTGCAGGTCATCGGCAAGCCGCGGCACCACATCATGACGACGGTGCCCGACACGCTCGAGCTCGTCGGCCTGGGCGGCAAGGAGAAGCGCCGCCCGCACGAGCTCTCCGGCGGTGAGCAGCAGCGCGTGGCCATCGCCCGCGCCTTCGTCAACCGCCCGTCGATCCTGCTCGCCGACGAGCCGACCGGGAACCTCGACCCGACCACCAGCGTGGGGATCATGCGCCTGCTCGACCGCATCAACCGCACCGGCACCACCGTGGTGATGGCCACCCACGACGACGAGATCGTCGACCAGATGCGCAAGCGGGTGGTCGAGCTCGACGAGGGCCGGGTCGTGCGCGACCAGTCCCGCGGCGTGTACGGCTCGGATCGCTGAGGGGCGCGCGATGAGACTCCAGTTCATCCTCTCCGAGATCGGCGTCGGCCTGCGGCGCAACCTCTCGATGGCGATCTCCGTCGTCCTGGTCACGTTCATCTCGCTGACCTTCGTCGGCGCCGCGGCGCTGCTCCAGCTGCAGATCACCCAGATGAAGGGCGAGTGGTACGACAAGGTCGAGGTCTCGATCTTCCTGTGCCCCACCAACTCCGATGCCCCGTCCTGCGCCGCCGGTGAGGCGACGCCGGAGCAGATCGCCACCGTGAAGTCCGAGCTGGACGGCGCGGCACTCAAGCCCTACGTCAAGAAGACCTACTTCGAGACGAAGGCCCAGGCGTTCGCCGCGTTCCAGAAGCAGTTCGCCGGTGAGGCGTTGGCGCAGGGCGTCACCGAGGACCAGATGCAGGCGTCCTACCGGGTCACGCTCGTCGACCCGCAGCAGTACCAGGTGATCCACGACTACTTCACCGGCCGCCAGGGCGTGGAGGAGGTCCGTGACCAGCGGCAGGTGATCGAGCCGATCATCCTCGTGCTCAACCGGGCGACGCTGCTGTCGATCGGGCTGGCCTCGGTCATGCTGCTCGCGGCCGTGCTGCTCATCACCACGACGATCCGGCTCTCGGCGCTCAGTCGCCGTCGCGAGACGGGGATCATGCGGCTCGTCGGGGCATCGAACCTCTTCATCCAGCTGCCCTTCATGCTCGAAGGGGCCATCGCGGCCACCATCGGCGCGGGCATGGCCGTCACCGGGCTCTGGTTCGGGGTCCGCTACCTCGTCCAGGACTGGCTGGCCACCTCGGTGACCTGGCTCCCCTACATCGGCACCGATGCCGTGTGGACGATCACCCCGGCACTGGTCGGCGTCGCGATCCTGCTCGCAGGAATCTCCTCGATCGTGTCCGTCAGCCGATACACCAAGGTGTGAGAACGATGAGACGAAGCCTGCGCGCCGCCACTGCCCTCTTCCTCAGCATGCTGGTGCTCACCACCGGCGCCGCGCTGCCGAGCAGCGCCGACAAGTACTCCGACCAGCGCGCGCAGAACGAGGCGAAGCAGGCGGCCATCGACAAGGCGATGTCGAGCCTCAAGAACGAGATCGAGGGCACCTCCGCCGCCCTCGTCCAGGCGTACGCCGAGCTCCAGGGGCTCACCGCACAGGTGCCCGTCGCGCAGCAGCAGCTCGCCACCGCCGAGACCCACCTGGCCACCGTCCAGCGCGAGGCCGCGCTCATCAACCAGCAGCTCGACGCCGCCGAGGCCGAGGCCGAGCGTCTGGGCACGCAGATCCAGACGGACAGCAGCCGCGCGCTCGACCTGCGCGCGGCGATCGGGCAGATGGCCCGGGACGCCTACAAGGGCGACCTCGCGACCACGTCGTTCACCATGGTGCTGGACGCCACCTCGACCCAGGACTACATCCAGCAGTCCGCCCTCGCCGCCACCGCGATGCGCACGCAGACGCAGGCCCTGCGCGAGGTCGAGCAGATCGTCGCGTCGAACCGGAACGCCGCTGCACGCCAGTCCGCCGTCGAGAAGAAGGTGACCGAGCTCAAGACGGCGGCCGACGCGAAGGTCGTCGAAGCGGCCGACGCGAAGCAGGCCGCGGCCGACCGCAGTGCCCAGGTCACCGCGCTGCTGGCCGACCAGAAGCAGAAGACCGCAGCGATCGAGGCCCAGAAGAAGGACCAGCTGGCGCAGCAGGCCGAGCTCGCCGCCCAGCAGGCTCAGCTCGAGAACGACCTCAAGGCGATCATCAAGGCGCAGGAGGCTGCGCGGATCGCCGCCGGCAAGTCACCGATAGGCTCGACGGCCTCCCAGCCGTTCATCAACCCGACGTCGGTCAACCCGATCGTCAAGACCTCGCCCTACGGCTTGCGGTTCCACCCGATCCTGCACATCTGGGTGCTGCACTCCGGGGTCGACCTGCAGACCTTCTGCGACACGAAGATCTACGCCGGGGCCGCGGGCACCGTGGTCTGGACCAAGTACAACGGCGGCCACGGCAACCAGGTGATGCTGAACAACGGCTACTGGAACGGCAAGTCGCTGATGTCGAGCTACAGCCACCTCACCCGGTGGGTCGTCTCGCCAGGGCAGCAGGTCTCCCAGGGCCAGCTCATCGCCTACTCGGGCACCACGGGGATGTCCACGGGCTGCCATCTGCACTTCGAGGTCTACATCAACGGCTCCACCGTCGACCCGTGGCCGATGATCGCGAAGTGACCGGAGCGATGACCCGGTGAGCGCGGAGCCTCCCATCGCCTAGCCTTACCCCATGGCCAAGGAGACGGGACGCAAGCTCGTCGCGTCGAACAGGAAAGCGCGACACGACTTCCACATCGACGACACGTTCGAGGCAGGCATCGTCCTGACCGGCACGGAGGTCAAGGCGCTGCGCGCCGGGCGTGCCTCGCTCGTCGACGGGTTCGGCAGCATCGACCGCGGTGAGGCCTGGCTCGAGGGCGTCCACATCCCCGAGTACACCGAGGGCACCTGGACCAACCACGCCCCGCGTCGCAAGCGCAAGCTCCTGCTGCACAAGCACGAGATCGAGGAGCTCGCCAGGGAGACCCAGGCCAAGGGGCGCACGATCGTGCCACTGAGCCTGTACTTCGTGGACGGGCGCGCGAAGGTCGAGATCGCCCTGGCGCGAGGCAAGAAGGAGTACGACAAGCGGAACACCCTGCGCGAGCAGCAGGAGAACCGCGAGGCCCAGGCCGCCATGAGCCTGCGGCGCCAGCGATGAGGGCGGCGGGGCGAGCACCGGGGGCGCGGCTCGTCTCGCGCGCGGCCGCCACCGCCGCGGTCTGCCTGATCGGCCTGCTGAGCCTGGCCCTGCCGGCCTCGGCCTCCGGCAACGAGTCGGTGGTGAGCTACCACGAGAAGATCACCCTCGACGGTGCCGGGCGCGCGACGGTGGCCCTCGACCTGGCGATGGACTTCGGTGACAACGGCCGCCACGGCCCGTTCCTGCACGTCATCACGCGCCAGGGCTACAGCGACACCCAGGACCGCGAGTACCTGGTCAGTGACGTCACGGCATCGAGCCCCGACGCACCCGCCTCGGTGCAGGTGACCGATGTCGGCAGCGAGGTCGAGATCCGG
Organism: Actinomycetales bacterium; assembly: GCA_038252305.1. Lineage (GTDB taxonomy): Bacteria > Actinomycetota > Actinomycetes > Actinomycetales > Cellulomonadaceae > Actinotalea. Next base: position 13,783 of record JBBSAL010000029.1, read on the forward strand.
GTCGGCGAGGCGAGCACCACGATCAGCGGGGTGCACCACTACCGGATCGGCTACGTCGTCGACGGCTGGGTCAACCCCGCGGGCTTCGCCTTCGCCTCCGGCACGCTCGACCACGACGAGCTGTACCTCAACGCGACCGGTGACCAGTGGGACATGCCCCTCAACGACGTCTCGGTGACGGTCGTCGGGCCGGCGCCGGTGACGAAGGCGACCTGCTTCGCCGGCGCGCAGGACTCCACGTCGCCCTGCGACCACGTGCCGGCACCCGGTCCGTCAGTGACCTACACGCAAGGGGCCCTGCAGCCGGGCGAGCAGCTGACCGTCGTCGCTGCGTTCCCGGCAGGAACGTTCACGACGACCCCCACTCTCGTCGACGCGTCCAGGGCCACCTCCGCCGAGCGCAACCCCTTCGCACCGAACCCCTGGAACCTCGGGATCACAGGCCTCGTCGCCCTCCTCGGGTCCGCCTTCACGATCCGCCGCGCCCGTCAGCAGGGTCGCGACGAGGCCTACCTCGGCCTGACCCCGGGGCTCAGCCCGGTGGCGGGGGCCGATGGGGCCGTGGGTGCCCGGCAGAAGGCGTCCGTGACGGTCCGCTTCACCCCGCCCGACGGCCTGCACCCCGGCCAGCTCGGGACGCTCATCGACGAGACGGCTGACACGCGCGACGTCACCTCCACGATCGTCGACCTCGCCGTGCGCGGCTACCTGCTGATCGAACAGCTGACCGAGCCGGAGAAGGACTGGCGGCTGGTCTGGACCGGCAAGGACCCGTCGGGCCTGCTCCCCTACGAGGAGGTGCTGGCCAGCCAGCTGTTCCGCGGGGCGCAGCAGACGACGCTCTCCGAGCTGCGCACCACGTTCTCCTCCGACCTCAAGCGCATCCAGGGCCTGCTCTACGAGGACGTCACCGGCCGGGGCTGGTTCCGCAGCAACCCCCAGACCGCCCGAGGGCGCTGGGCGGGTCGCGGGATCGTGCTGATCGTCGTCGGTGGGATCCTCATGGGGGCGCTCGCCCAGGCGACCTCGTTCGCTCCCGTCGGCCTCGGCGTCATCGCGGTCGGGCTGGTGACCCTGGTGACGACCAGGATGGCCCCGGCCCGCACCGCCGCCGGCTCGGCCGTGCTGGCGCAGACGCAGGGCTTCCGGCTGTACCTGGCGACGGCCGAGGCCGACCAGCTGCGCTTCGAGGAGGGCGAGGACCTCTTCAGCCGCTACCTGCCGTACGCGATCGCCTTCGACCTGACGCAGCGCTGGGCCCGGGTCTTCGCCGAGATGGCGGCCCGCGGCGCCGATCTCCCGACACCTACCTGGTACGTGGGTTCCTGGGGCTACGCCGGATTCTGGGCATCGGCCGGGTCCCTCGACCGCGACCTTGCCGGCTTCACCTCGGCGGCCGACTCGGCCGTCTCCGCCCCGACCCCCGGATCATCCGGCTCGTCGGGCTTCGGCGGGGGCGGCTTCTCCGGCGGCGGCGGCGGCGGAGGTGGCGGCGGCTCCTGGTGAGCCGGGCCCCTCGGTCCCAGGCCGCTCTGTCTCAGGCCGCTCGTGCCCAGCGCGTCAGCTGCCCGACCTCGATGACCCGCTTGCGGGCGATCGCCAGGGTGGCGAGCGCCAGGCCGAGGCCCGTCCAGAGCACGAGCTGGACCGCCGCGCCCCCCACCCCTGCGGTCGTCTGGACCACCGCCTGAAGTCCGCCGAGCGCAGCGGCCGTCGGCAGCACCGAGCCGACCGTGGCCAGCAGGGGCGGAACGGTCGAGATCACCGCTGTCGCGAGCGCGACGACACCGACCACCACCGAGACGAACCGTCCGACGCCCCCGAGCAGGGCGACGAGGCCCTGGTTGACGGCTGCGAAGGCCACTCCCGCCAGGACGGCGAGCAGGGCGAAGGACACCCACGCCCCCGCCGTCAGGTCGAGCGCGAGACCCATCGCAGCCGTGAGCACGAGGCCCTGGACCGCCCCGATCAGCGCGGCAGGCGCGAAGGCCGCGAGCGCGAGCTGCACCGAGGAGCGCGTCGAACCGAGCGCACCGTGGCCGGCGGGGGTCAGCACGAGGAAGGTCGCCAGGCCGCCGAGCCAGAGGGCGACCGCGAGGAGGAACGGGACGCTCGTGGCACCGAGCAGGTCCGTGCCGGAGGCCTGGAGCAGGACGGGCTCGGCGACGACCGCCGCCAGGCTCGTGGCCTCGGCATCGCTGTACGTCGGGACCTTGCCGGCCGCTTCGGCGAGCCCGGAGGCGAGATCGGTCGCACCACCGCCGAGGGCCGTGGCGCCGTCCTCGAGCTTCGTGGCGCCGCCGGCGAGGTCCTGGGCACCGGAGGCGGCCTGGGCCGCACCGTCGGCGAGGCCGGCCGCCCCGTTCTCCGCGGCGCGTGCCCCGGACGCGAGGGAGGACGCGCCGGCCGCCGACTGCCGGAGGTGGTCCGCGAGCATCCGCAGACCGCTGGCGGAGGCGGACGTCCCGTCGGCGAGCTCATGGCCACCGGCGGCCAGCCGGCTCAGGCTCTGGGTGAGCGAGGGCTGGCTCGCGGTACCGACGCTGATACCGGTGTGCAGCTGAGCCGCACCGGCGGCGAGCTGGGCGGCCGAGGCCGTGAGGGTCGGGGTACCGTCCGCGGCCGGTGTGGTCCCGCGCTGCGCCTCGATGAGTCCGACGAGGCCGGCGCACGCGGTCGCGTCGCCGCCGGAGCAGGCCTGGGCCTGCGTGTCCATGAGGGCAAGCACCTGGCCGAGACCCGCTTGGAGCTGGGTGGCACCGGCCGCGAGCTGGGTGGCACCGGCCGCCAGACCGCCCGGGGCGGTGACTCCCGCGGCGAGCTGGTCCAGCCCGTCGCCGAACGCCGTGACCTGGAGCACGGCGGCCTGCGCCGTGGAGGCGGAGGACGAGGTCCCGCTGGCGAGCTGACCGAGGCCGTCGGCGAGCCCGGAGGCGCCGGAGGCCACCGTGCGCACGCCGGACGCGAGGGAGTCAGCACCGCTGCTGACCTTGTCGACACCGTCGGCGAGGCTCGTGGAGCCCGTGACGAGCTGGGCTGCGCCGCCGCTGAGGCCCGCGGCGCCCGTGGCGAGCTTCGTCGCCCCGTCGGCCGCCGTGCCGAGGCTGCCGTGCAGGGTCGTGAAGCCGAGGTAGACGTGGGTGAGGTAGGTCTGCGTGAGCTGCCGGCCCAGCACCTGCGTGGCGGTCGCCGCGACCGTCTGGGCGATCGCGCTGTCCACGGGCCGGCCCTCGGGGCTCGTCTGGACCTGAAGGGTCGCGCTGACCGCCTTCGCCGGGTCGCCTCCGGTCGAGGTCGCCGCTGCGGAGAACGTGGAGGGGATCGTCACCACGACGCCGTACCGTCCGCTCGCCACGCCGGCGGCCGCGTCGGACGCATCGGTGAGGACCCAGTCGAACGTCGTCGTGCTGGAGGTCCCCGAGACGTCCGGGGCGACCGTGGGAGGGGCGGACGGCGTCGGGGCCGGGGTGGCGGGCGGCGTCACGGTGCCGCCGGTGGTGCCCGCGTCCGCACCGGTGACGAGTGCCGCAGCGAGCTGGCGTCCGAGCGGGACCGTCTGACCGCCGACCGTGACGGGGGTGTCCTGGTTCACGATGGCCGCCGTGATGTGGTCGAGCCGGTCGGTGGGCTGCCACAGCGCCCAGGTCATCAGCCCGCCCACCACGAGGGGGACGACGATCAGGCCGAGCACGGTCACCCCGGTGGCCCGGGCCGGGAAGCGCACCCGCTCGGGTCGCAGCAGCGGGTTCATGCCTGCACCTCCACGGCAGCGGTTCGGTCAGCGGTTCGAGCAGCAGGGACGGTCAGGACCGTCCGTTCACCGTCGGGAAGGAGCCCGTCGAGGCCGAGGGGATCGAGACAGGTCACCAGCAGCGTGCGTCCGGCCCCGTCGCGGCCCGGCGCCGGGGTGCTCAGCCGGGCGGTGAGCTCGGCGAGCACGGAGCGGCGCAGGGTCGGGTCGCCGACGGCGTCCAGGTCATCGATCGCGACGACGGGTGCACCGGAGGCGAAGGCGGTGCGCAGCTCGCCGACCGGGTCGGCCGTCCGGGCGAGCCGTGCGACGGCCACCCGGCCGCGGATCGCTGCGGCGCGCACCGGGGAGACCAGGCCATCGACCTTGAGCAGCCCGGTGTCCGGGTGCACCCGTCCGGCGAAGGTGAGCAGCAGAGCGGTCCGTCCGGACCGGTGCGGACCGGCGAGAACGAGGACCCCGCCGGCGGGGACCCGCACGGAGACGTCGGCGTAGAGGGGACCGTCCGGGCCGTCGAGCCGTAGCCCGTCGGCGGCCACGGCGTCCGTGCTGTTCGGCTCGGGCCAGTCGGCGAGCGCGACCTCGGCGGCCAGGCCCTCGCCCTCGACGTCGAAGGACGGCAGCAGCCGGTCGAGTCGGCGCGGCATGTGCCAGGCCCGGTCGCCGAGCAGGTGCAGCACCGCAGGCACCAGGGTCATCCGCACGATGAAGGCGTCGACGAAGACCCCGACGGCGAGCCCGAGGGCGATCGGCTTGATGTTGACGTCACCCTCCGGCACGAACGCGGCGAACACCGAGAACATGATCGCTGCGGCAGCGGCGACGACCGTCGCCGACCCCACGAACCCGGAGGCCACGGCTGCGCGCGCGTCGCCGCCGTGCACGTAGTCCTCACGCATCCTCGAGACCAGGAAGACCTCGTAGTCCATCGCGAGACCGAACAGGACGCCCATGAGCACGATCGGCATGAAGTTGATGACCGGTCCGGTGCGCGCCACACCCAGGAGGTCGGCCCCCCAGCCGTCCTGGAAGACCAGGACCACCACGCCGAAGGACGTCCCGACGCTCAGGAGGTAGCCGAGCGTGGCCTTGAGCGGGACCCACAGGGACCGGAAGACCATGGTGAGCAGCACGAACGACAGCCCGACGACGATCAGCCCGAAGGGCAGGAGAGCCGCACCCAGGCGCGCGGAGATGTCGATCCCGACCGCGGTGTGCCCGGTCACGGCCAGGTCGACGCCGTACGTCCTCAGGAACCTGTCGTGCTGGGCCCTGATCTCGTGGACCAGGGCGGTGGTCTGCGCCGAGTCCGGGCCGCCGTCGGGGATCACCTGCAGGATGCCGGTGTCTGCCGTCACGTTGGGCGTCGCGAGCGGGACGGACGCGACCCCAGGCAGCTTCTCGATCTCGTGCTTGAGGTCCGCCATCAGGCCCAGCGGGTCATGGGATCCGATGATGGTCCCGGTGACGATGAGCGGACCGTTGTAGCCCGCGCCGAAGTGCTCGGCGAGCAGGTCGTAGGCGACCCGGGCACCGGAGCTGGTCGGCTGGGAACCGGCGTCCGGCAGCGCCAGATCCAGGCGTGCAGCGGGGATCGAGGCCACACCGAGCAGTCCCACGACGGCCACGATGGTGACCACGGGGTACCGCGTGACCGCACGCACCCACCCGGTGAAGAAGCGGTTGCCGCTCGCCACGGGGGTCGAGCCCTCGGCCCGCGACCGCCTACGGCGCGGCCGGGGCCGCAGCCGTTCACCGGCGAAGCCGAGGAGCGCCGGCGTGAGAGTGATCGCGATGATCACGGCGACGCCGACGCCGCAGGCGGCAGCGATGCCCATGACGGCGAGGAACGGGATGCCTGCCACTCCGAGACCGAGCAGGGCGATCACCACGGCGAGCCCGGCGAACACGACGGCGGACCCGGCGGTCGCGGTCGCGCGCGCCGCGGACTCCTCGGGGTCCATGCCGTCGCGGAGCTGTCCCTGGTGACGGGAGATGATGAAGAGCGCGTAGTCGATCCCGACCGCCAGGCCGAGCATCAGCGCCAGGAGCGGCGTGGTCGAGGAGATCGTCGCGAACCGGGTGGCGATGAAGATGCCCGACATCGACAGGGCGACGCCGAGCAACGCGGTGAGCACGGGCATCCCCGCCGCGAGGAACGAGCCGAAGGTCACCACCAGCACCACGAGAGCGATGACGAGGCCGAGGCCTTCGGTGGCGGAGAGCGTCGGTACCTGCTGACTGAACAGGTCCCCGCCGAGCGCGACCTGCGAGCCGGTGGGCAGCGCGGCAGCGAGGGTGTCCTTGACCGTGGCGAGGGAGGCCTGGGTATCGGCGGTGATGGCTCCCGCTGAACCGTTCATCTGCACGGAGACGACGGCGGCTGAGCCGTCGCCGGACACCTGGCCCGCCGCTGTGGTGCCGAACGGGTTCGACACCGCCACGACCTGCGTGAGGCCGCCGAGCGTGCTGATCGCCTGTGCCACGGGGCCCGTGACCGCTGCGTCGGTCACGGCGACCCCGCTGGGTGCGACCACGACGTAGGTCGCCGAGGTGCCGCTCACCTGCGGGAACGTCCTGCTCAGCTGGGTCAGCGCGTCTCCGGCCTCGGTCCCCGGGATGGAGAAGGTGTTGTCGGTGCCCCGGGAGAGGGTCCCGGCACCGGCACCGGCGAGCAGGACGACGAAGAGCCACGTCAGGGCGACACGCGCCCGGCGACGGAAGACCCAGCGACCGAGGCGGTAGAGCAGCGAGGACACAGGTCTCCCTGGGTAGAACCGGTGGGAAGCTTGGATACATCTCTGTATCTGATGTCGGACTGTATCCGATACACCTATGTATCGGGATACTCCCATCCTCCGCTACTGTGCGCGTGAGCCCAGTCCGGGTGCAGGTCGATGTCGAGGAGGCGCCAGGTGCCCAGGACCGCCGCCGCACCGCAGCGGCACGGGGAGGCACTGCCCCCCCGGCAGGCACACGAGACCCGCCGACGCGAACGGACCCGCGAGCGCCTGCTCGACGCGGCGTACGAGGTCTTCGCCGAGGCGGGGGTGAGCGCCGCATCGGTCGAGCAGATCGCGGAGCGAGCCGGCTTCACCCGAGGCGCCTTCTACTCCAACTTCTCCACGAAGGAAGAGCTGTTCTTCGCCCTGATGGAGCGCGAGCACGAGCTGCGACGCCGGTCCCTGCTCGAGCGCGTCGACGCCCTGCTCCCCGACCTGCAGGGCGCTGCAGGTACGCCCGCCGCCGAGACGGACGAGGAGCAGGTCGGCGACCTGGTGGCGCGCTTCCTCGACGTGCCCTTCGACAACCGCCGATGGTGCCTGGTGCACAGCGAGTTCCAGCTCCTCGCGATGCGCGACCCCACCGTCTCCGGCCGATTCCTCGCCTATCGGGAGGAGGCGGCCGCATCACTCGTGCCGATCCTCCGGGAGGCCATGCGGCGCGCCGGGCGGACCTTCGCCGTCGAGCCGGCCACGACCGTGCGCCTGCTGGTCTCGCTGCACGAGGACGGCATGCGGGCGTCGATCCTCGCCGGTCGCAACGACGACGAGGCGAAGGCCGACGCACGGATCCCGCTCGCCCGGCTGCTGATGGCCGCCACCAAACCCCTCTGAGCGTCCCGCAGCTCGCGCCCCTCACGCGCGCCGACGGAGGGCCGCCATCGCACCGGTCACCGCCACCGCGCACCACGCGGCCAGCACGACGAGCGAACGACCCGGCACCCCGAAGGTGTCGTGCGCGAGCCCGGCCCGGACCACCTGCGCCATCGGCTCGATGGGCGCCCAGGAGTGCAGGTCCTGCAGCCAGTGCGGCAGGCGGTCGCTCGGGAAGCTGACCGGCGAGAACAGCAGCACGATGAACACCAGGGCCTGGGTCATCAGCATCGCGAGCTGCGGCGGGAGCACGTTGGCCATCGCGTAGCCGACGGAGGCCGAGGTCAGCGAGACCAGCAGCGCTGCGGGCACCAGCCACGGCGCGAGCGAGAGGTGGACGTCGTACCGGACCACGCCGGCAAGGACGCCGAGCACCATGCCGGGGAGCGCGATGAGGGTCCAGACGGTGAGGTCGGCGGCCAGGAACGCCCATCGTGGGACGGGAAGCGTGCGCATCCAGTCGAGCGAGCCCTCCGTGCGTGCCTGGGCGACCATCTGCGGCGTCATCACCAGGCCGACGGTGATGAGCGTGATCGTCGGGGCACCCGTCGCCAGGAAGAGGGCGGCCTCCGGGCTGGGGTTGCCGACCAGCATCCCGTAGCCGACGACCGTCGCGACGGCCATGAAGACCTGGACCACGATCATCAGCGGCATGAACTGCGCCTGGCGGCGCAGCTGCCACTGGGCGAGCAGAGCGGTGCTGCGGATGCGGCTCATGCGGAGACCTCCTGCGGGGTGACGGATCCGGCTGCGGCTCTCGCGGCAGCGTCGGACTCCGCGCCGACGAGCGTCAGGTAGACGTCCTCGAGGGAAGCGGGGACCAGGGCGTACCGCTCGAGCGAGCCTGCGGCTACCCGCGACTGCGCCCACGAGACGACGCCCGCGGCGTGCGCGGCGGGAACCGTCGCGACGGCGCGCTGCCGCGCGAGGCTCACGGGCGTGGCGACGTCCGGCCACTCAGGAGCCGCACCGTCGGGCAGGTCGAGCTCGACGGTGAGGGCGTCACGGACCGGGGCGGTGAGCTCCCCCGGCGTCCCGGAGGCGACGACCCGCCCCTGGTCGAGGATCGCCAGGTGGTCGACGACCCGCTCGGCCTCCCGCACGTTGTGGGTGACCAGGAGGACCGCCGCTCCCTCGTCGGCCAGGGCACGGATGCGCGACCACAGCAGCCGGCGGCGGACGGGGTCCACATCGTTCGTCGGCTCGTCCAGGACGACGAGCCGCCCCGGGACGACGGTCGTCATCGCGAAGGCCGTGAGGCGGGCGATCCCGCCCAAGATCTTCTGCGCCGGCGTGTCCGCCCACGGGCCGAGGTCGAGGGCGTCGAGGAGGTCGTCGGTCCGCCGGGTCACCTCACGTCGATCCCCTCCGCGGATCCGGCCGACGAGCTCGATCGCCTGGCGCGGCGAGAGCCCCGTGATCGGCACGTTCGCCTGGGCCTGCACCGAGACGAGCGCCCGCGCGAGGTCGGGACGCGCGATGGCGTCGACCCCGTCGACGTGGATCGTCCCCTCGTCGGGGCGGACGATTCCCACGACCTGGTTGACGAGCGTCGTCTTGCCCGCACCGTTGTGGCCGAGCAGCCCGACCACGCTTCCGGGGGCGACGTCGAGGTCGACCCCGTCGTTGGCGAGGGCACCGCGACGACCGCGGTACCTCTTGCGGAGCCCCCTGATGCGGAGTGTCCCGACCTCCATGATGCGTCCTTTCGCGTACCGCACGGTATCAATGCTGAGACGCTACCAGGTTCCGATCGGTACGCCAAGAGGGTCCTGGAGGCACCCAAGGGTCGATCTGAGCACGTCTCTTGCGCTCAACCAGTTGATACCTACCGGTACGCATGAGTACGATGAGGCCATGAGCACCCCCGAGACCAGCGACCGCGACGAGTCCGTCGCCTCAGCGACCCGCGCGCTCGCCGACGCCACCGCAGCCCTGACCCGCCTCCTCGGACACCAGGTGGGCGCCATCTCCGAGGACGTCGGCCGCGCGGTGGCCGACGGCATGCGCGAGGCTTCGCGCGGCCTCGCCCAGGCCTCCGAGAGCGTCGCCCGCGCCGGCTCCCACGGACCGCCCAGTCGCAAGGAGCGGGCCGACCGGACCCGCACGGACCTGCTCGACGCCATGGCGCGCGTCGTCGCCGCGCGCGGGTTCGAGGGCGCATCGGTCGGCGACGTCGCCTCCGAGGCCGGGTACACGAAGGGCGCCCTCTACGCGAACTTCTCCTCGAAGTCCGAGCTCTTCGCGACCCTCGTCCAGCGCGAGGCCGCCGAGGGGCGACTCCTTCCCCTGCCTCCACTGACCCTTGCCGCTCGTGCCGCCGCCGACGAGGCCGGAGCTCCCGACGCCGGCTCCGTCACCGCGTCGGCACTGCTCGCCGCAGAGACCCTCGGCCATGCGGCCCGCAACGAGCAGGACCGCGTCGCGCTGCGTCCCGAGCTCGAGAGCGAGCTCGACCGGGTCGCCACAGCCGTGCGCGCCGCCCGAGCGGCCCGCAGCGGCCGACCGGACGAGGAGGCCGGTCCTGCGGGCCAGGAGGACGTGGACACCGCACTGGCCCTGGTCGGGCTGACGCTCGCCGCACGGACGCTCGCGGTGGCCACCGACGGTGCCGTGGGCAGCGAAGCCTCCGTCGGGCGGCTGGTGGAGCGGCTCCTCGCGGAGTGAGCACGCGGGCGGGCAGCGGGAATCCCCGCGACCCCGCGAGCGTTGTGGACTACGCTGGACATGCTCGGTGAGGCCGCTCGCGGTCGCTCGGAGTGTTGACAACTGCACAGGGGGTGATCGGTTTCGACGATGGTCGTCGTTCCAGGAGAAGCGGGTCGAGGATGCAGGGTTATCTCGTCAACGCTCCCTGCAAACCAATAGGTGCCGATTCCAAGCGCACCGACTTCGCACTCGCCGCCTGAGCGAGCCTCGAAGTCCGTCAGCCTGAGGTAGCTCTCGCCTCAGTTCTCTGGCGTCATCTAGAGAGCCACTGCTTGCAGCCCATGTCACGGGGGCTGCAGGGACTCTTACGTGACTGGGCCCGTCAGCGACATGTCTGCGTGAGCGCTGGGGCCAAGAAAATCTACTAGCGGACTGCACCCGGAGAAGTCCTGGTTCACTGCCGTCGGACGCGGGTTCGATTCCCGCCACCTCCACCCCTGTGACCTGCGGAAACGCTGGTCATGTTGACAGGAAGGTAGCCATCCGTTGACGCGGAGGGCTACCTTCTTGTGTTGTGGCAAGCATCCGGGAGCGCAGACGGGCCGATGGGACGCGGTCGTTCGCCGTGCTCTGGCGAGACCCGGAGACGGGTCGCCAGACGTCGCTGACGTATGACGACGAGCGCGAGGCGCGGGTCGCGCGCGAGCTGATCGAGGCCGCCGGCGGGCATGCCGACGAGGCCGCGCGGATCGCCGAGGCGGTGCGGACGCCCGGGCCGACGCTCGAGGCAGCCGTTTCCGAGCACATCGACCTGCTCACCGGCGTCGGACCGGATACGCGCTCGCACTACCGCGGGCAGCTGCGGACGCACATCGCGCCGGTGCTCGGGCCGTACCCGGTCGCGGCGATCACCTACCGGCACATCGCCGGGTGGGTGCGGGCGATGAGCGAGAAGGGCCTGTCCCCCAAGACGATCGCGAACGTGCACGGTCTGCTGTCGGCGGCGATGGCGACGGCGGTGAAGCTCGGGTATCGAGCCGAGAACCCGTGCGTCGGGGTCGAGCTGCCGAAGTCGGTGGCGACGCACGACGAGATGACGGTGCTGACGCGGGACGAGTTCGTCCTGCTGCTGGACAAGGTGCCAGCGTTCTACCAGCCGCTGGTGCTGACGTTGGTGGCGACCGGGCTGCGGTGGGGCGAGGCGACGGCGCTGACCGCCGGGGATGTGGACCTGACGGCGCGGCCGGCGACGATCCGGGTGACGAAGGCGTGGAAGCGGGATGCGGACCGACGCTGGTACGTCGGGCCGCCCAAGACCAAGCGGGCGCGGCGGACGGTGTCGCTGCCTGATGACCTGGTCGACGTGCTGTTGCCGCTGGTAGCCGGGAAGGCGCCCGACGCGCTGCTATTCACCAACACCGTGGGCTCGCAGCTCTCGTCCTCGCGCTTCTGGACGACGACGTGGACGCCTGCGCTCGATGCGGCGTGCAGCCCGCGTCAGGCTGACGGGAAGCCTGACGCAGACGCGCCACGCCTGACGAAGCGCCCTCGCGTCCACGATCTCCGCCACACCCACGCGTCCTGGATGATCGCCGCGGGGACCGACCTATTCGTGCTTCAGCGCCGCCTCGGCCACGAGTCGATCACCACGACGACGGAGACCTACGCGCACCTGCTGCCGGATCAGCAGCGTGCGGCCGCGGATGCCGCGGGAAGGGCGCTGGGCGGGCTGGTGCCGCCGCCGCGCGTGGTGCGCCCGTGAGGTGCCCGTGCGCGCAACGCCGCCGACGCGGCCACCGATGTGGCTTGTGGACAACGATCGCAGCCTGATTTCTGTCTTGCAGAATAGGTGGGTGAGGACGCACACTGGAGGGGCGCCGTGAACGTCAGAATCAGCCGATCGGCACGCAAGCACCGGCTTGGTGCCGAACGGATCCGGCAGGCTCTGGCGACTGCGACGCTCGTCCGCGAGGAGTCCGATGCGGCGGTCTACGTCGGCACCGACAACCGTGGCGTCGAGATCGAGCTTGTCGTCGTGGCAGACGATCGGAACGAGGGTGGGCTGACCGTGATCCACGCGATGCCCACCGCCTGGAGGAGACAGTGAGCACGTTCCCCAAGAGGTTCGAGCCCGACGTCGAGGTCACCGAGATCGACCTCGACACCTCCGACGTGCGCTACCGGGGCGAGAAGCTCACCGAGGCCCGCGCCGACGAGGTCGCAGCCGACGTCCTTTCCCGCACGCCCGGCCGTCCGTCCCTGTCGGGCAAGCGCGAGCCTTCTCCGTCGCTGACGGTCCGACTCCCGAAGCAGTCCCGATCGAAGCTGGACACCTTCGCCCGACGCCACGGCAAGCGGCCCTCCCAGGTCGTGCGCGAGGCCCTCGACGAGTACCTGAGCAAGCACGCTGGCTGACCCGTCCTACGAGCCCAACAAAGGGCCGCAAGGCTGGAGCTCCGGAGGGGCTGAGCAAGAGGTGGCACCGGAGCCTGATTTACTATGCAATTCTTAGTCAGCACGACTAAAGTATGCACAATGAACGTCGAGCGGGACGCCCTCCGGGTGATCGAACGTGCCCCCATGCGCACCGTTCGAGCTGCGGATCTCACCGGCGTCTACGCCCACCCCGGTCCCGAGCTGTCGATCCTCGAACGCCGCGGTGTCGTCCGACGACTGGCTCAAGGCATCTACTGCGCCGTGCCTCGCGAGCACGTGGGCACCGCTTGGCGCCCGAGCCTCGAGGCAGCCACCGCGGCCATCGCCACAGCCCTGTGTGGAGACCGCACCGCCATCCTCACCGGCCTCACCGCGGCGCGAATGCACCGGGCACTCCCCCGCGCGATCGGCACCGGCTACGTCGCCGTCCCCACGCAGCGGCGGCCGCTCCGGTTCGCCGATCGCGATGGCGAGGTTCGCTTCGTCATGCGCGACGTCACCGCGCTGGACGCCGTCCTCGTGCAGACCGACCTCGGCCGGTCACTCGTCACCACACCCGAGCAGACGGTGCTCGACCTCGCCCGCAGCGACCCACGCGCCGAAGACGTCGACGCCCAGGACGCGATCACCGCGCTCTGGCCCGAGTGCGACCACGACGTCCTCGAGGAGATCGCCGGTCGGCAGCGCATGCGGGCCACCCTTGAGCGCGTGGCGGCCGGCCGATGAGCATCTCGCCGCACAACGAGTGGGCGGCCGTGGCCGAGCGGTTCGGCGTCGACCTCGAGCAGGTGCGCCGCGACCACCTGATCTCCCACGTCCTCGCTGCCCTCGCCGCGGGCGTCCCCACCGATGACCTCATCTTCTTCGGGGGCACCGCCCTGTCGCGCACGCACCTTGCCGACGCCAGGCTCAGTGAGGACATCGATCTCGTCGCGATCGCGCCACGCGACCGGGTCGCCCTGAGCATCGAGACCGCCGTCCGGCGAGGCCTCGCTCGCAGCCATGGCCGACCCACCTGGCGGCCGGCACTCAGCGCCACCACCGGATCCCAGCCTGCGACCCTCGTCGTCGACGACACCCTGGGTATCCAGATCCAGCTCATCACCGGCGAGGGCTTCCTATGGCCCACGGAAGTCGCCGAAATCCAACAGCGCTACTCGGACGCCCCGCCGGCCCAGCTGCGGACCCTCACGGCAGCCGGGTTCGCCGCCGCGAAGCTTGCGGCGTGGATCGAACGCCACGCCCCGCGCGACCTGTACGACCTCTGGGCACTGAGCGAGCGCGGCCTGATCGACGCTGTCGCCGTCGAAGTCTTCATCGGCAAAGGACCCTTCGGACGGCCTCCGTCGGACTGGGTGTTCGGTGTTGTCCCCGACGATGCCGCGTGGCGGCACGCGCTCGGTCACCAGACACGCCTGCGCGTCAGCGCCGCCGAGGCGCTCGACGCCGTACGCGAAGCGTGGCAGGCGGCGTCGTCAGGCTGACGGGAGCGCCCGGGCCAAGGCCCGGAAGGTCGCCTCGACAGCGTCAGGCATCAGCTCGGGCTCCTTCGGGACCAGATGCTCGGCCAGCTTCTTCGGCCACAGCACGTCGACTCCGTCAACGGTGAAGTCCCCGCCGAACATCGGCCAGTCAGCCTCGACGAAGCACAGCACGCCATAGGCAGGCACCTCGTCCAGTCCTGCCGCGTCGAGCACCGCGCGCACGATGCCGACCTGCTTGTGGACACCCTCGACCAGCTTCGTGCCGTCGCGGGAGCCAACGACGAGCCGCTCGGTGCGGCTGCCGAACAGCCAACCCTCCACGCGCCGCTCGGGCCGCTTGCCGGCGTAGCGCTTGGCGTCGATGACGTGCACGCCGGCCGGGCCGACGGTGATGTGATCGATGTTCGCGCGAGATCTGGGGATGCGCCGGTCGTGGAGGGCACGCACGCCCTGGTCGGCCAACCCGTTCAAGCGCACGCCCAGCAGCTCCTCGCCGCGCGCACCCTGCGCCCACGCCCTGGTGCTCTGAGGGTCGTCGGACAGCGAGAGGATCAAGCCGCCCAGATGTGGATGAGCCTCCCGGATGCGCGACTCACGATTGGCCGAGCGCCGCTCCCCCTCGCGCCGGGCCGACGCGCCGGCCACGCCGCCGTCGACCGGCTCGTGCTCGACGGCGACCCACTCCACCGGCTCCGGCGTATCGATGACATCGGTGGCCGCGACTGCATCGCCTCCGGCGGTCCCGCACGCCAGGCACTGCACCGTCTTCGTCGACCGGTCGTAGACGGCTCTTGTGCCCGCATCCAAGCCAAGCCCGCAGTCGCGACACGTCCCCGCGTACCGCAACCGCATCGTCTTGCTCATGGTCGAACCCGCTGCCCCCGCGTCGCTGCTCACACTTCAGCCATCGGCCGCCCCACGGCGGACCTGAAGCCCAGGGCGAGCCTGAGGGCTGTGGAGCGCCGAGTCGCTACTCGCCGTCGTCCGCCGACGACACGGGCCGCACCTTCAACTCCTCGTCCTGCGACGAGATCGCCGTCGACGTGAGCGACGCGCGCACGCCTTCATCCTCGCTGGTGACCTCCGCCTCGGACCGGAGCTTCGGGGGCTTCGCCGACCATGCCTTGAGGTTCTCGGCCACCTCCGCGTAGAAGGTGTCGATCGAGTCCAGCACGGAGTCGATGAAGGACCCCCGCCCGCGACCACGCTTGGCTCCCATGCCGCTGGTCAGGGCCACCCGGAACGAACGCAGCTCCCTAGTCGGGTCGTTGATCAGCAGGTTCGCGTCCTCGCGGACGTCGCGGAGCAGCTCGGCGGCACCGGGACCGCGGGCGTGCGCCGCATGGGACTCCAGCCGCAGCGTGGCCGGTGCGTCCTTGAGCTGCCGAACGAGCCAGTTGACGCGCGTCGTCGGACGCCCGTCGCCCGGTGCGTCGACGTCGACCGCACAGGTGACCGTGCCGGCACGAAGGTCTGCGGTCACCAGGATCGGAGCGATCGCTCCCGGGATCTTGATGCCTCCGGACAGCGTGCCGCTGCCGGCGAGCTCGGCGACGAGGGCCTGGTTGCGCACACTCGGGTCCGCGAGCTCCTTGCGGGACAGGACGGGCGTGACCTCCGAGCCGAGCTTGCGGCCCAGGCTCAGGCACGCGTACCGAAGCAGCGCGTCGAACCGTGACGCGACCTCGGCAATGCCCTTGTCCGAGGCGCGCAGTGTCCCGGTCTTGACCGCCTCGCGAGTGGCGACCCACGGCTCGCCCATGTCGTCGAACTCCATCGCGCCGGAACGCGGGTGCTCCAGGTACCGGATCAGCTCACCGAGGATCCACGCCTGGTCGGGGTCCGCGACGCCGCGGAACTCCTTCTGCATGACGGCCTCGGCGAGTACCTGGGTCCACGAGAGGTGATGCAGCTCGACCTTCTTCAACTTCCGCTTGTCGACCTTGGTCGGGTGCTGCCCGGCGACGGCAGGGATCTCGTTGGAGATCGTCAGCACGGCCTCGTAGCCCTGCTCGCGTGCGATGTCGAGGTAGTTCTCGAGCTGCTCGGCGGCCAGGAGGTTGCTGCCCGTCTTGACCTCGACGAGCGCGGTCCAGACGTTCTGCCCACGCGATACGCGGATCAGCCCGTCGGGGTACAGGCGCCGGTCGCCCAGGATGAAGGGAACCTCGATGTAGGTCTCGACGGTGCCTGTAGGGGCGCCGAGCGGCTTCGTCAGAGCACGCCCGTACTCGCGGACGGCCGTGATTACCGCGAGTAGCGCCGACGTCGCGCGGCGCTCCTGCTCTTCAGCGCCGTTGATGCCCGAGGTCGGGATCAGCCTCGCCTCGTGCCACGACTCTTCGGGCATCGCGAACTCCCCCTTGAGTGTTGATGTCCTTGCAGGCTAGCCAGTCGCACGGGCGATGACCGTGACCGACGCGGGAATCGTCCTGGTGGAGGTCCGATCTGCGGGCGGCCCAGACCGCCAGATTGGCGGAGAGCCACAAGAGTCCCGTCCTCTTTGATCTTCATCCCCTGCCGAGGCCAGAGACCTCGCTCGAGGCGGACCGCAAGCGGCCCGGCGCACCGGTCTCAGTCGGCATCCGGGGCGAAAGGTGCGAGCTCGCGGATCAGGCCGCTCCGGCGCCGCAGCAGCCACAGGCCGTAGCCGGCGGCCAGCGCACCCAGCGCAACATTGATCCCCCCGTTGAGCAGCAGATCGCTCATCCCGACCCCGGTGCTCTCCCCGGGGGCAGCGGCCTGGATGGAGTTGGCGAAGTCCATCAGGAAGTGGATGACCAGCAGCGGCCAGATGGTTCCGGTGGCCAGCGCGACCGCCCCGAACCCGATGCCGACGCCAAACGTCATGATCACCTGGGCCGCGACGGTGACGGGGTGGCTGTCGTTCACGAGGTTCACGAGGTGCATCAGACCGAACAGCGCCGCGGAGCCGAACAGCGCCGGCCGCAGGCCTCGCACGAGCAGCACACGCAAGACCACCCCACGGAACATGCCCTCCTCACCGAAGGCCACGGTGGCGACTCCGAAGGCTGAGAGCGCGACCTTCCAGCCGGGCCGGTCCGACAGTCCTGGACCGAAGAGCGCGGGCAACGCCGGCAGCAGGAGGAGCGGCAGGGCCGGCACCACCCGCTTCCAGGTGGGCGCAGTGAGGAAGCCTGCCGGACGCCACAGTCGCCAGATGCTCAGGAACGCGACAGCGACGACGATCCTGGTCAGGTCGATGCCGAGGGTCAGCACCCAGCTCCCGGCCGACTCCGTGCCACGATCCCAGGGCAGCACCAACCACAGCCCCAGGCTCACCGCGTAGACCACCCCGGCAAGGACAGCGGCTCGGGTCGGACGGCGGGCCGGAAGCTGGTGCTGGGCAGGCCCGACAGCGGCGGGCGGGCGGGGCTGGGCGCGCATGGATCTCCTCGGACCGAGCGGGAAGGCTGGAGGCGGCACGGTGAGGGGGCGCTCGGCGGCTAGGGGTGACCCCGGTATGTGGTCCGTTCACCTGGGTCGTACGCATCACCGGTCGACGTCGAGGGGCAGGTCACCACTCTGGCCCGGCGCATCGCCCACTATTGGGACCATCGACCCCCGAGGGCGGGCCGTCCAGGCATCAGAACAGCTGGTCGCCCTGGACATGCGGCCTGCGTCGGTGGGCGCGGGCAGAGCGCTCGGTCGGGTGCAGCGAGGTCAGGTCAACTGACGCGGTGCCTGGTACATCGCCCGCCGTGCCTGACGCTGGCTTCCGCTTGCCTGACGCGGCGTCCGCAGACCCTGACGCTCCCCCACCGGCCCCGCCATCCGCCTGCCACCCCGCTGGCTCCACAGTCACCAGCTCGATGATCGCGTCCACGTGCGCAGGCAGCAGCGCGATCCGATGGCGGCCGAATCGCAGGTGCGGCACTCGCCCCCGCCGGATCTGCTCGCGCACCCACCACTCGGAGATCCCGAGTCGTTGGGCGACCTCTTTCGGCGTCATCGTCATCACCTCGCGACCCGTCGCCTCCGCGCTCATCACCGGCTCCCTTCGTCGCGCCCGATGCATGTACGTGTGCGAGAAGGCGACCGAGATGGGCCCGACGCCACGATCCGTGGCGACCGGTCGCGACACCCGCACGACGTGTTGCTCTCACTAGGTATGGGTGCGACACGACGACCAACATGGGGGTGCCGGGGGCCGCAGGCCTGTGAACAGGCACGA
Organism: Actinomycetales bacterium; assembly: GCA_038252305.1. Lineage (GTDB taxonomy): Bacteria > Actinomycetota > Actinomycetes > Actinomycetales > Cellulomonadaceae > Actinotalea. Next base: position 31,954 of record JBBSAL010000029.1, read on the forward strand.
TGCTGTCCAGTCTGTGGACTACTCGGGCCCGAATCGCTGACGCGCACCCTGCCGGCTCATGCCCAGCGCGCGGCCGACGTCACCCCAGCTAGCACCCGCACGCCGCTCGCGAACCACCTGGGCGACGATCGCCGCTTCGGCCTCGGCCAACCGGCCGCGCAACTCGTCGCGCTCAGCCGCGAGACGGGACAGCTCCACGCACTGCCGGGCGCGGCGCGCCCGTCGGCCCGGCGCCGAAGCCCGAACCGCCGCTGGGTGCGGCGATCGAACGTCGACCTCTCGTGCCACTCTGGTCGGCGGAAACGGCCCGTAGCCGGGCGCGAGCAGCGTCTCGATGTCCGTCCACTCGGCCGACCCCGCGGACTGCTCAGGGGCCACCCTTCGCACGACGGCCCGCTCACCCCGTAGCCGGCGACCCTTGCCCATCGCAACCTCCCGATGCCAGGACGTCATGATGGCGCCCGGCACCGACAACAGCGATTGCCGACAGCCCAGACTCTTCTTGCACTCACGTGCCCGAAGCCCCAGCCTGGTCAAGTGAGATTCGCCGGTCGGCCGTCGTGGCGCCTTTCCTTGGACGCGCCCGTAGACCTGCACCAGGTCCTGTTCGTCCGGGACGCGTTCGGCCTGGTCGACCACGCCGACGCCCCCACTGCGGCGATGCCGGGGCACTTACTCCGAGTGCCGGACCTCAGCGCCGAGCCCGAGGCACCAGCCCCGACACGGGCGGACTGGGAACACTGGTGGCAAGCCGCGCTCACCGCCCACAAGGCCGCCAGCGCCAACAGGCCGAACCAGGACGCCCCGATGGAGGAACACCTGCGCTGGGCGCGTCTGCGGCTCGCGGCCGTCGACGATCCCGACTTCGCCACGCTCGTCGAGAGCCCCGACCTTCAACGCGCCGCGCAGCTGGCGTTCGAGCCGTTCCGACGTTGGTGGCAGTCCGGCGCCGAGCGTCCCCACTCGACCGGCGCACACGCCCTACCCGGCGCGAAGGGCGAACTGGTCGATCTCATCGACCCCAACCCGAACCCATGGACCGTGAACCACACGGTCGCGCGCATCGAAGCGGATCTCGGCCGACGCGTGGCGCCCTTCGACGTGAGCATCGAGATCCTCGGCGTCGCCGGCCCCGACGTCCTGATCCAGCACGAGGACTACGCGCTCATCTCCTGCGCACTGGTTGATGACCAACAGCGCTACGCCACCTGGCTCGAGGCCGCCCTCCGCCCACTCAGTTGAGCGACAACCGGGGTTGTCGAAGAAGGCATAGACACTTCTGGCACCACGGCGAGCGCTGCGGCCGTCGACCGCCCCGAACCACGCAGAGACGATGCTCGCCCGCGCCGATGAGCGGGCGCGGCGGGAGTCGGCTGCGGTTTCAGGGCTGGTGCTTTGCCGACACGCGCGTTAGCGTCGATCATGGATTCCCAAGTCGCGCCTGGCGCGTTGGAGACACCTGTCGTGCCGGGTCGCGAGCCCGATGAAGGGGGCGCAATGCGCAGGCGAGCGTGGTGGGGAACGACGGTTCTTGGCGTCGGTCTGCTCGTGGTGGCGCTCGCCGGGTGCAGTAGCTCGGCGGGAGTGCCCGCGCCCACGGTGGGCTCGTCGGAGGTCGCCCAGGACGCGAGGGTCGGTGACCCTCTGGCAAACGACGCCATGGTTCGCGACCACGTGCCGATCGGGCCGATCGCCTACATCAACGATCCGCACGCCGACTGGGTGGTGGCCGTCTGGGTCGGCAATCGTGGCGACATCTGCCGGGCGTCCTTCGTACCCGCCGACACACCGCAACAGCTGGGTGAGAGCTGCACCTCGCTCACCTCGGATCTCCTCACGTCGAGCACGCCCGAGTTCGTCGTGCCCGGGATGCTTTTCGCGACCCCACCTGACAAGAGTGGGTACGCCCCCCTCATCGGGCTGGTACGCGGACCGGTGGCCGAGGTCCGTGCCAGTGTCTTCGGCCAGTCGATCCAGGCGCCGGTGCATCCGCTCTCCGTGTCCACGGGACCCGAGCTCGGCGCCTATGTCCTGTGGTTGCCCGTCGCGGGCCACCCGAGCTACGGGACCCACGACCTTTCCGGCCTGGTCGCACTGGGGGCCTCCGGCCAGGTCATCGCCTCTGCCTAGCGACCTTTGCGACCTCCCCGCCGCGCGCCCGCCGATGTGTAATCGAACCACGCACCGGTTTCGAGGCTCTGGCCCGAACCGGGCCGTTCCAGCTCACACTGCATGGCGGCTACGCTCGCCCGCATCTGCCGCGCACCGCGCTTGGCACGGCGCTGCCGGGCCTTGCCAAGCGAGAAGCAAAGCGCCACAATTGTGTCCATGAGTGTAGAGCCGCTGCGCGAGGTCCGGGATCACTTCAGCGATGTCGTCGACCGCGTCGAGCGCGAGCACGAGCGTGTGACGGTGACCCGCAACGGGCGAGCCGCCGCGGTCATCGTCAGCCCGGAAGATCTGGCCGAGCTCGAGGAGACCCTTGCGGTGCTCAGCGACCCGGACGCTCTCGCAGACATCCGGGAAGCCGACGCGGCCTACAAGTCCGGTGACGTGGTGCGCGGCGTGGACGCGGTGCGTTCGCTGCGGTCGTGAATCAGCCCTACGAGCTGGTCCTGACGCCGCCGGCAGTCCGGTCCGTGCAGTCACGGTTGCCCGAATCGGTGGCGGCAGCGGTGATCGAGTTCGTCACCGGTGCGCTCGTGGACAACCCCCGCCGCGTCGGCAAGCCGCTGCGTGGTGACCTGGCCGGTATCCACTCGGCACGTCGCGGCACCTATCGGGTGCTCTACCGGATCAACGACGACCGCCACGAGGTCGTCGTCCTGCGCATCGACCATCGCAGCGAGGTCTACCGCCCTCAGTGACCACGATTCCGCTGTCCGGCATGGCCGCATACGCGTGTCTCCGCCTGCCCGAGGCGAAGGCGCATGGCCTTTCAGCGACGACGCTACGCCCGCGTCCCTGCGACCTGCTCGAACCCAAGTGCGCGGTATCCGGGCATCCGGCGCTGCAGCGACACCGCGAGCACCGGCACGTCTGCGTCGTGGTAGTCGTGCACCTCCGCCATGTCCTTTCCTGCCGAGGATCGCACGATGCGCCCGGCGCACTGCACGAGGAGCCCTGGAAACGAGATCGGTGCGGCGAGGAACAGCGTGTCCAGCGCTGGAGCGTCGAAGCCCTCGCCGATGAACGGCGTCGTGCCAAGGACGAGCACACCGTCGCCCGCATTCGCGGCGGCAAGCCGCTCGACAGCCGCGCGCCGGTCTGCGACCGACATTCCGCCACGCATCACCAGCGCCTCGCGGCCTCGCGCGGCAAGCGCCGACGCGAGCGCCTCGAGATGGGCGACCCGTCGGGTCAGCACCAGGCAGTTGCGTCCCCTGCCGACGGCGGCCATGACGTCCTCGGTGATCTGGCCGTTGCGCACCTCGTCAGCTGCAAGGGCGCCATGGACCGCGGCGATGGCGCCGGCCTCGGACAGGTCCACGTCGAGGCGGAGGCTCGTCGGGTGCACATGAAGCACGCGACGCGGGCCCGACTCGGCCGACGACGCACCGGCCAGGGTTCCCGGCTTCTCGTCCGTGACGGTGTGCCGGACCGGGCCGAGCTGCCACGTCACGAGCTCACCAAGGCCATCTCGCCGAGTGGGCGTCGCCGTCAAGCCGAGCCAGAACTGCGCGCCGATCCGCCTGACGGAGTGGTCATACGCAGCGGCCGCAAGGTGGTGGCACTCGTCGACGATCACCTGCCCGTACGCGCGCGTGAGTTCCGGGACGTCCGAGTGCCGGGCGAGCGACGGCAGCATCGCGATGTCGACCACGCCGGTCAGCTTGCGGCGTCCACCGCCGATCTGCCCAGGCGCGACCCCGAGGAACTCCGAGATGCGGGCGCGCCACTGATCGGCGAGCGCCTTCCGGTCCACCAGGACGAGTGTCGACGTCGAGCGCTCAGCGATCAGCGCGCACCCGATCACGGTCTTGCCCGAGCCTGGTGGGGCGACGAGCACGCCGTCGTCATGCGCGAGGAGGGCGCTGACTGCGTCGCTCTGGCGCGCGCTGAGCTCGCCAGAGAAGGAGACGTCGATCTCGGCGCCGGCGTTCCTGGAGTCGGTCAGGTCGAGGCGTGAGCCTGCGCGCTCGACGATCTCGCCGACCAGGTGGCGCAGTCCTCGCGGCAGCACGAGGCGCTCGTCGAGCGTGACGTCATAGCCACGGACGAATCGTGGCGTGTCCCAGGTCGACTTCCGCAACCGCTGCAGCTCGTAGAACTTGGGGTTGGCCATCGAGGCCGCGTGCTTGAACGTCGACGTCGCGGCCGGCGTGAGCTCGGTCGTGTCGAGAACCAGACCGGCCCCGAGCTCGGCGCGGACGACCGCCGGAAGCCGTGGTCGCAGGCGGCTCGCCGTGGGCGGACTCAGTGTGCGGACATCGGAGCCGACCGCTGCCCGGCTCGCCCTGCGCGCCACCGTCGCCGCATCGCCGCGGCTGAGCCGGTCAAGCGTCGAGAGGAACGCCCACTGGTCCTCGTACGGCTCGAGAGTCGCCAGGTCCAGGAAGAGGGTCAGCCCGTCCTTCCGCCGCTGACCCTGCAGCGGGGCAGCGATGAGGTTCCCGAATCCTCCGTCGGGCAGGACGTCCTGGTTCGGGAACAGCCGGTCGTAGGACCGCAGGTCCATCGAGCCGCGCAGAACCATGGCCTCGTGCACGAGCAGGGTCCCGATGGCGCGCGCGGTGCTGGCCGGGATCCGGTCGGCGAAGAAGGCCCAGACGTGTGCGCCACGTCCCGACTGGGAGACCTCCAACGCCGTCGGCACGTCGTTGGCCCGTGCAGCCTTCGTGTAGGCCAGCGCGTCCAGCATCGCGGCCGGGCCATCGAAGTCCGCGACGAGGAAGCGGCAGGTGTTGTCTCGGAACAAGGGGTACAGACCCGCGAACACCTCCCCGACGAGGTGCGCGGCAACAACCTGCGGCGTGAGCGGCAGGTTTACCGCCGTTCGCCGGTCCATGCCCTTGCGCCACCCGCCGGCAACCGCCGGCATCCACCCGTTCGCACCGGTCCGGGCACTCTCCCAGCGCACCGCATACACGTCGGTGCGAGCGTGGAACAGGTCCGAGTAGAACGCGAGCTTGTCCGCGGCGGGCGAGTCCATCGTCACCACGCCGCTCGGCGCGAGCCCGGCGGCCGGCTGCTCGGGAGCCGGCGCCGTGTACTGGCCCCGCAGGTCCAGCAGCCGCGACAACCGCTCGTTCTCCGCACGGAGCCGTCGCAGCTCGCGGAGCAGCTGGTCGACCTCCTCCGGGGGCGTCACGGGCACCGACGCATCGTCGCACGGCCGCCACACCCGAGGGTGACCTCCTCGAGGGGCGAACAATGTCGCCCCGGCACAGTCGACTTCCGTTGACGCCGTCAACGCCGACTCCACTATTGCACCTCTCCCGCGTGACCACGCCCGCGCATCACCGCAGGTCATCGCCCTATGCCAACTGTCCCCAACACTGTCCACCAGGTTCGATTCCCGCCACCTCCACCCCTGTGACCGCCGCAAGGCTGGTCACGCCCTTGAAGGCCGTCATGCCTCTCGTCAGGTGTGGCGGTCCTTCTTGTGCCCAGGGCGAGTCCGGATGCATCGGCCAGCCGATGGGACCCGATCGTTCGCCGTGCTCTGGCGAGACCGGGTAGTCCGTCGTGTTCACGCCCCGACCGCCACCTCGGCACGCGGGATGGCCGGCGCACGGTGCCCGAACCGGCCGACGTCAGCCCTCGGTTGGCCCGAGCTCGCGCCCGCCGGGTGAGTACCGCGTCATCGGCCGCGTGCGGCACCTCACCTGGGCAGGTAGAAGTTCCGCTCCCACCGGTGGTTCTTCAACGTGCGCACCTGGTCCGCCGTGAGCCGCCGGCCGTCACTGGTGGCCGCGTTGCGCTCGACGTTCGTGACACTGCGCATCCCGGCGATCACCGTCGAGATGGCCGGGGACTCCAGGACGTAACGCAGCGCGATGTCGGCGGTCTGGTCGGCCGAGATCCCGAGGTCCTCGTCCAGCGCCGTCACGCGCCGCTCGACCTCCGCGGGCCGGTCGTCACGGAAGTAGCTGCTCCGGAAGTCGGCGTCGGGGAACCGGGTGTCCGCGGTGATACGGCCGGTGAGCCCGCCCTCGTCGAGCGACACCCGCACGATCACTCCGACGCCGTGCTCCAGGCAGGCCGGCAGCAGGCGCTCCTCCGGCGCCTGGTGGAAGACGTTGTAGATCACCTGGACGGTGTCCGCCACACCTGACTCGACGAGCGCCAGCGCGTTCTCGGGCTGGTAGTCGTTGATCGAGACTCCGAAGAAGCGGATCTTGCCCTCATCCTTGAGCGCCTGGATCGTCTCCAACCAGTCGCCCCGACCGATCCACTCGTCGCTCCAGACATGGAACTGGAGCAGGTCGAACGCCTCCAACCCGGAGGCACGCAGGCTCTCCTCCAGGCTCGAGCGGATGTGCTCGCCCGGGAACACGTCCGCCGGGTCGAGTCCGCTCGGAGCCGGCCACGTGCGGTTCTTCGGCGGGACCTTGGTGGCCACGTACAGCTCTGCGTCGGGGTGACGTCGCACCACCTGCCCGACGATCCGCTCGCTCTCGCCATAGCCCCGGGCGGTGTCGATGAAGGTCACGCCGAGCTCGATGGCACGTTCCAGGGCCCGGACGGACTCGTCGTCGTCGGCGCCGACCCACCCGGCCTTGCCGATACCCCATGCGCCGTAGCCGAGCTCGGACACCTTCAGGCCGGTCCTGCCGAGCTCGCGATACTCCATCAGTCCCTCAGTGCTCCTCGGACTCGTCTTGCCTGATTGCTCGCGATCGACGCTAGTACCGCCCCACGGCGACAGCAAGGGCGCCCGTCGCCGACTGCCAGGCAGAGGCCGGCCGCACTCGGCTCGGAGTGCCGCGACGTCGAGGCGAAGACGGAGACGCCGGAGAGCCGGCCTCGCCACGGCCCTCGACGGACTCCCGTCAATTCCCGCGACACGCCCGGCCCGCTCTCGCTAGCAGTGGCGTCCCGCAGAGTGGTGTGCGAGCCCGGCCTTGATCGGGGCGTCGTCGTGAACGTGCAGGCGGTCACCGCGTGATTCTTCGAGAGACCTACCAAGTCGACTCGAGAGAAGGACCCGCGATGACCGCTGCCCCAAGTCTGGACCCTGCCCGCTTCTTGAACGAGCACCTGACCACCGCCAGCCCCGACCTGCTGCGCGAGCTGCTCGGGGAGGACGACGCCGTCGGCGCACCGAGGCGGATCCGCGGTTCGCGGAGTGGCTCATCCCCGTGGACGTCGACGCGGCCATCGTGACGACCCTGCGCCGGCCACGCACCGTACGCACCGCCATCTGGATTCTGTGGAACATGGGTCAAGGCAGCCGAAGGGCCGAAGTCGGGCAGGCCCCCAGGTGCAAGGACCTCGTCACCGCCAGTTCTCGCGAGCTGCCACGGGACCTTCGGCCCTGTCGGGCGGACGTCAAGCGGAGCACGGTCGAAGAAACCCCCGGTTCACCGGAGGAGGTGGTCGAACGATGGTGTGCCACGAGACGGCTTCTCCATGAACGCGCCGGACGCGCGAGGGCTGCCCGGCCAGATTCGGACCTCGAGGTCACCGTCCTCTCCCGGCGTCACGGTTGCATCACGAAGACCGTGCGACGTCGCAATCCTCTTGGCCACCCCGCGGACGCGGCGTTAGCTTCCCGAAACCGATTTCGGAACGTTTCGCTCAGAGGGTCGACGTCGAAGTGGACGTCTCACCACCGACTGCTCAGTGAAGCGGCCGGTACCCGCAGGTCGGAGGTCGGAGGTACGCACGCTAGTCAATGAGGATCAGGGCAGGGCAACAACGCCCGGCGCACAGGTCCTCTGTCACACCCCATCAGAGGAGTCCCGTTGAGTACCAAAGACATCAGGGGCACGCGGCAATCCGCCGGGGCCCGCAGCGGTCGCGCGCGGTTCTTCGCACTGACCTCCATAGCCGCAGCCGGCGCGCTCGCGCTTGCTGCGTGCTCGGGAGGTTCCGGAGGAACCGAGACCACCGGCACCGGCGCCGCCGAGAGCGGCACCGTCACCGTGTGGCACTACTTCAGTGACCCGAACCAGGTCAAGCTCATGGACGAGTTCGGCGCGAAGTTCGAGGCCGCGCACAACGGCGTGAAGGTCGACAACGTCTTCGTGCCGTACGACCAGATGAACTCCAAGCTGATCTCGGCCGCCGGCGCGAAGACCGGGCCCGACGTCGTCGTCTTCAACGGCGCGGAGGCCGCGACCCTCGCCCTGGGCGGCGCGCTCGCCCCGATCGACGAGCAGTGGGCCTCGTTCGCGGACGCCGCGCAGTTCCCCGACTCCGTGATTCACAAGATCGACGGCAAGACCTACGCCGTCCAGGGCTACGTGAACCTGCTGGGCCTCTGGTACAACGCCGACATCCTCAAGGAGATCGGCGTCGCGCCGCCCACGAACCTCGACGAGCTCGAGACCGCCATGGCCGCAGCCAAGGCCGCCGGGTACCAGGGCATCACGCTCTGCGGGCTGCCGCAGTCGCAGGGCGAGTGGCAGGCCTACCCGTGGCTGACCGCGGCAGGGTTCGACTACAAGAACCCCGACGCCACGGCGCTCGAGACGGCGCTCACGCGGGTGCGGGGCTGGGTCGAGAAGGGTTGGCTCTCGCAGGAGTCCGTGACCTGGGACCAGACCGTCCCGTTCCAGCAGTTCGCCGCCGGCGGGGTCGCCTTCGCCGAGAACGGAAACTGGCAGATGGGCACCGCCAAGGCCGACGCCAAGTTCAACTACGGCGTCGTGCCGCTCCCGCTCGGTGACAGTGGACAGGTCTACCTCGGTGGCGAGGGGGAGGGCATCGGTGCGTTCAGCAAGAACGCAGACCTCGCCTGGCAGTACCTGAGCGAGACGTACTTCGACAAGGACGGCCAGATCCTTCCGGTTACCCTCGTCGGGAGCATCCCCTCGCGCACGGACTCCGCGGCGAACGACGCGGTCAGCAGCAACGAGCTGCTGAAGCCGTTCGCGGAGACCATCGCCAAGTACGGCGCCAACTACCCGGCTGCCGTCATCCCGCCCGCAGCAGTGGCCGACGTGCAGCTGACGATGGGGCAGGCGTGGAGCGCCGCGCTCAGCGGCCAGCGCTCACCTGCTGACGCAGCCTCGACCGCGGTGGACGCACTGAAGAAGTCGCTGGGCTGAGTCACAGGCCGCACCCGGCCCGCCCCCGCGGTCGCCGGCGTCAGAGTCACTTCGACGAGAGAGATCATCGACATGACAACTCCACTGGCGCCGGCGGCCGTGCGGTCAGCCGCCCGGCCACCCCGGTCCCGCGGGATGCGGGCCAGGTACGGGAGCAGGCAGGTCAAGCTCCTGTTCCTCCTTCCTGCGGCCGCGTTCCTCGGTCTGTTCAGCCTGTTCCCGCTGATCCAGCTGCTGCGGATGAGCGTGAGCAATGTGAGCGCCGCGACACTGAACGGTGCGTGGACGTTCATCGGGCTTGAGAACTTCACCGCCGGCTTCGCCTCCGGCGAGAGCACTCAAGCGCTGTACCGCACGGGCGTCTTCGTGCTCGTGGTGACGGTCCTCGGCATGGTCATCGGTCTCGGGGCCGCGATCGCACTGCGGACCAAGGGCCGTTGGTCCGGCTTCCTTCTGGCCCTCATGGTCTTCGTGTGGGCCCTGCCGCCGGTGGTCAACGGCAGCGTCTGGAAGTTCCTCCTCGGCGACTCGGGACTGTTCAACACCCTCCTGATGACCTCGGGGCTGCGGGACACGGCCGTGCCGTTCCTGTACGACCAGTACTGGGCGCTGATGTCCGTGGCGTTCGTCAACTCGTTCGTGGTGATCCCCTTCAACGCCCTGGTCTTCCGCGCGGCGTTGATGAACATCTCACCCGAGGTCTTCGAGGCGGCCGCGCTCGACGGCGCGAACAAGTGGCAGGAGATCCGGCACATCATGCTCCCGTCGGTCCGTCCCACCACGCTCGTGCTGCTCGTGCTGACGATCGTCTACGGCTTCCGGAGCTTCGACTTCATCTACGTCATGACCTACGGCGGACCCGGCACCGCCACGAACACCCTGCCGTTCCTGGGCTACCTGCAAGCCTTCGTCCGGTACGACTTCGGACTCGGCTCGGCCACATCCGTGGTCACCGTGCTCGGCGTGCTGGTGCTGGCCGCGGTGTATGCCCGCAGCATCCGCCGAGAGGAGTCGGAGTCGTGAAGCAGACCGCGGGTCCCGTCACGAACGTGATCAAGGCCCTGCTGACCCTCATGTACGGAGTCCCGATCCTGTGGATCGTGCTGACGTCGTTCAAGAGCTCCTCCGACGTGTTCGGCTCGCAGTCGTCCTTCCTCTTCCACCCCGTCACCACGGCCTATGTCGAGGCAATCGACGGCGCACTCGTCACCGCGCTGCGCCAATCGCTCCTGATCGCCACCGGCACGACGGCGCTCACCCTTCTCGTGGCGGTACCCGCCGCATACGGGCTGGCCCGCACCATCGGCCGGATCAGCACCATCGGCCTGGGCCTGCTCATCGTGCTGCAGATGATGCCGCAGACCGCGACCGTCATCCCGTTGTTCCAGATCTTCGGCAGCTGGAGGCTGCTCGACTCCACGCACGGCGTCATCGTCGCCGACACGGCACTGCTCATCCCGTTCGCGACGCTGCTGCTGCGGCCCTTCTTCCGTGCCGTGCCCCGCGAGCTCGAGGAGGCCGGTTCGATCGACGGCGCCTCGGTTCTGCGCGCCTTCTTCTCGATCGTGCTGCCCGTGGCACGCAACGGCGTCTTCACCGTCGGGACGCTCATCTTCCTGCTCTCCTGGGGCGAGTTCCTGTACGCGGTGAACTTCTTCCTCGCACCCGGCAGCTACCCCCTGAGCGCGCTGCTCGCCCAGCAGGTCTCCGCGTTCGGCATCAACTGGCCGGGCCTCATGGCGCTCGCCGTCCTGACGTCGATACCGATCCTCATCGTTTTCACCGGGACCTACCGCCTGCTGCGTGACGGGCTGACTGTCGGCGCGGTCAAGTGAGCAGGTTGCGCAGGCCGGTCCCCTCATCCGCGAACCATCCACACAGCCCCGACCTGGAGAGCGCCATGCCCGCCGCAAACCCGACCGAGTCCCGCACCGGGCTGCTGGTGCCCGCGGACCGCGCCGACCGCGGGCGGCCGGTCGCGCCGTCGGCGGGCCGCTGGCGCCCGCTCGGGCTCGGCGAGGTGAGCATCGACGGCGGCTTCTGGGCCGACCTGCAGGAGCTCAACGCGACCGTGATGATCGAGCACTGCGAGGCGTGGATCGAGCGTATGGGGTGGATCGGCAACTTCGACGCCGCCGTCGAGGGGCGCCTGCCGCAGGATCGGCGCGGGCGCGAGTTCTCCGACTCGGAGATCTACAAGCTCCTCGAGGCGATGTCGTGGGAGACCGGCCGCACCGGCGACGAGGCGATGGACGCGCGGCTGCGCGCGCTCGTGACCCGGGTGGCGCGGGTCCAGGAGCCCGACGGGTACCTCAACACCCAGTTCGGTCGGCCCGGTCAGGGCTCGCGCTACAGCGACCTGCAGTGGGGTCACGAGCTGTACTGCGCCGGCCACCTCATCCAGGCCGGGGTGGCGCGGGCGCGCACGCACGGGGAGGACGAACTGGTGCGCATCGCGATCCGCGCGGCCGACCACGTGTGCGATGTCTTCGGCCCGGACGGTGACCAGGGTGTGTGCGGCCATCCGGAGATCGAGGTCGCGCTCGTCGAGCTGTACCGGCTCACGGGGGAGTCCCGGTACCTGGACCAGGCCCGGCTCTTCATGGACCGCCGCGGCCACGGGGTGCTCGGCGACATCGAGTTCGGCAGGCAGTACTTCCAGGACGACCAGCCGGTCCGCCGGACCGCGGTCATGACGGGCCATGCGGTGCGTGCCCTGTACCTCGCCGCCGCGGCAGCCGATCTCGCGATCGAGGACGACGACGCCGAGCTGCTGACCGCAGTCACGCTGCAGACCGTGAATACCCTGGCCCGGCGCACGTACCTCACCGGTGGGATGGGCTCCCACCACGAGGGCGAGTCGTTCGGACAGGACCACGAGCTGCCGCCGGACCGCGCGTACTCCGAGACCTGCGCGGGCGTGGCGTCGGTAATGCTCAACCATCGCCTGCTGCTCGCCACCGGCGACGCCGTGCACGCCGACGCAGTCGAGCGCACGCTGTTCAACGTCATCGCGACGTCCCCGGCACAGGACGGGCGGGCGTTCTACTACACGAACACGCTGCACCAGCGCGTGCCGGGCAGCATCCCGGAGACCGATGAGGCCAGCGCGCGGGCGTCCTCCAGCCTGCGGGCGCCGTGGTACGAGGTCTCCTGCTGCCCAAACAACGTGACCCGGACCGTCGCGTCGCTCGCGGCATACATCGCCACGGCGGACGACGACGGAGTGCAGGTGCACCAGTACGCCGACGCTACCGTCCGGGCCCAGATCGGCGGTGGCCGCGAGGTGGCGCTGCGGGTGGCGACGGCCTACCCGGATGACGGCCGGATCCAGGTCTCGGTCGTTGACGGTCCCGAGACGCCGTGGACGCTCACGCTGCGCGTGCCGGCCTGGGCCGACGGTGCGGAGCTGATGGTCGGTGGTGAGCGCCGGACGGTGGAGCCCGGCTACGCCACCGTCACGCGCGCGTTCGCGGTGGGCGACGTCGTAGTGCTCGACCTGCCCGTGGCGGCCCGCTGGACCTGGCCGGACCCGCGGATCGACGCCGCGCGCGGGCAGGTGGCCGTGGAGCGCGGTCCGCTCGTGCTCTGCCTGGAGTCCACGGATCTCGGCGTGAGCGTCAACGAGGTTCGCGTGCGCACCGACGTCCCTCCCGCAGAGCACGACGGCGTCGTGCGAGTGCCCGTCGCGACGCTGGACCTCACTCAGGCGTCGTGGCCGTACGGGGCGCACGGTGCGCTCGATGGAGCGGGCACCGTGGGAGGCGTGGTCGAACATGGGCTCGTACCACTGGTGCCGTACCACCGGTGGGCGAACCGTGGACCGTCGACGATGCGGGTGTGGATGCCCACGACCGACTGACGCGGCCGGCGCCGGTGATGGGGTCTTGTGCTGTCCCCGGTGCCATCGCAGGGCATGCACGGAATTCCTCCCCTGCGTCGCTTGGTCACTTTCCACGGAGCCTCACGCGGTGGCTCACTCACGTCCTGGACCTACCCGGCCCACGAGGATCACGAGTCTGAACCACACCACCCCAGGGGGACTGCCCGTCGTGGACCTCGAACGTCATCGGTTAGTCCTCCATGCGCACTCCCCCGAAGTTTGGCCCGGTACTCCACAGCACACCGACCCTGGCGCGGCCGGGCCGGTGCAACGAGGGCGCACGGTGATGCCGCTGTCCGTCATGGCTGCATACCGTTGCACGGGCCGCGTTGAGGGCGGCAGCAGGCGGGAGTCTTCGACCACCGGTTGGTGCATTCGGGAGCTTCGCAGGTCTCTACGATGGCCATGACGAGGAGGACACATGGAACCCGTGAACATCGGAGTGATGGGCGCCTCGAGCTTCGCCCTTGCACAGACTGCCCGGGCGATCCACGAGGCGCGGGGCGCCAGGTTCGCAGCGCTGGCTACGTCGTCCGCGGCCAAGGCGGAGCCGTTCAAGGCCTTCGCGCCCGACATCGTCGTACACCCCGACTACGACGCGATGCTGGCCGATCCCACGATCGAGGCGGTCTACATCCCGCTGCCCAACCACCTGCACGTCAAGTGGACCCTCAAGGCGCTAGAGGCGGGCAAGCACGTACTGACGGAGAAGCCGATCGCACTGACCGCGCCGGAGATCGACGCCCTGATCGCTGCCCGTGACCGGACCGGTCTGTTCGCGTCTGAGGCGTACATGATCGTGCACCACCCGCAGTGGCAGCGCGTTCGAACCCTGATAGACGAGGGCGCGATCGGCAGGCTCCGGCACGTGGATGCGGTGTTCAGCTTCGACCTGCCGGACGTGGGCAACATCCGCAACCGTCCGGAGACCGGTGGCGGGTCGATCCCGGACATCGGCGTGTACGCCTACG
>JBBSAL010000030.1:0-41637 GCA_038252305.1 Actinomycetales bacterium
CGTCAGGAGCGTCGATGGCCTCGTTCATGACCTCGAGGATCGTGATGCGGGCATCGTGCGCCTGAGCAAGCGCGGCACCGAGCACCGAGGCGGGGATGCCGTCGAGCTTGGTGTCGAGCTGGATGGCCGTGACGAACTCGCGGGTTCCGGCGACCTTGAAGTCCATGTCACCGAAGGCGTCCTCGGCGCCGAGGATGTCGGTCAGCGCCGCGTAGCGCATCTCGCCGTCCACGGAGTCCGAGATGAGGCCCATCGCGATGCCCGCGACCGGAGCGCGCAGCGGCACGCCGGCGTTGAGCAGCGAGAGCGTCGAGGCGCAGACGGAACCCATCGAGGTCGAGCCGTTGGACCCGAGGGCCTCGGAGACCTGACGGATCGCGTACGGGAACTCCTCGCGCGTCGGCAGCACCGGCATGAGGGCGCGCTCGGCGAGGGCGCCGTGCCCGATCTCGCGACGCTTGGGCGAGCCCACGCGGCCGGTCTCGCCGGTCGAGTAGGGCGGGAAGTTGTAGTTGTGCATGTAGCGCTTGCGCGTCTCGGGCGCGAGCGTGTCCAGCTGCTGCTCCATGCGGAGCATGTTCAGCGTGGTGACACCCAGGATCTGGGTCTCGCCGCGCTCGAACAGCGCCGAGCCGTGCACGCGCGGGAGCACCTCGACCTCGGCGGACAGCGTGCGGATGTCCGCGAGCCCACGGCCGTCGATGCGGATGCCGTCGCGCAGCACGCGCTGGCGGATGAGCTTCTTGGTGACGGCGCGCACGGCGGCCGACAGCTCCTTCTCGCGACCCTCGAAGGAGGGCGTGAGCTCGGCCAGTGCCTCGGCCTTGATCTCGTCGAGCCGGCCCTCGCGGGTCTGCTTGTCGGCGATCGTCAGGGCCTCGCCCAGCGAGCCGGAGACCTTGGCCTCGATCGCGGCGTAGGCGTCGTCCTGGTAGTCCAGGAAGCGCGGGAAGTCCTTGGTCTCCTTGGCTGCCTTCGCGGCGAGCTCGGCCTGCGCGTCGCACAGCGCCTTGAGGAAGGGCTTGGCGGCCTCGAGGCCCTCGGCCACGACCTCCTCGGTCGGAGCGCCGACGCCCTCGTTCTTGATGAGGTTCCAGGCGCCGTCGGTGGCCTCGGCCTCGACCATCATGATCGCGACGTCGTCACCCACGACGCGACCGGCGACGACCATGTCGAAGACGGCGCGCTGCTTGTCGGAGTACTTGGGGAACGCGACCCACTGGCCGTCGATGAGTGCGATGCGCACACCGGCGATCGGGCCCGTGAAGGGCAGGCCGGAGAGCTGGGTGGACAGCGACGCGGCGTTGATCGCGAGCGTGTCGTAGGCGTCGTCCGGGTGCAGGGCCATCACCGTGATGACGACCTGGACCTCGTTGCGCAGACCCTTGGCGAACGTCGGACGGAGCGGGCGGTCGATCAGGCGGCAGGCCAGGATCGCCTCGGTGCTGGGGCGCCCCTCGCGACGGAAGAACGAGCCGGGGATGCGCCCGGCGGCGTACATCCGCTCCTCGACGTCGACCGTGAGCGGGAAGAAGTCGAACTGCTCCTTCGGGTGCTTGCCGGCCGTGGTGGCCGACAGCAGCATGGTGTCGCCGTCGAGGTAGGCGACGGCGGAGCCGGCGGCCTGACGGGCCAGACGGCCCGTCTCGAAGCGGACGGTGCGGGTGCCGAAACGACCGTTGTCGATCGTTGCCTCGGCGAACTGGATCTCGGGTCCCTCCATGGGAGCCCCTCTCTCTCGAAGTCGCCGGTCGGTGCGACGGTCTTCGATCGAGGTCCGCGGATCGCTGATCCGCGAGCCACTACCGAGGACCGGACGCGGGACCGGTCGTTGGGTGGTGACTACCGGACCAGCCCGGACCCGTCACGGGTCCGGGCTGGTCCGGGTGGTTCAGCGGCGGAGGCCGAGGCGCTCGATCAGGCTCCGGTAGCGGTCGATGTCGACCTTCTGCAGGTAGCCGAGGAGACGACGGCGCTGGCCGACGAGGAGGAGCAGGCCACGACGCGAGTGGTGGTCGTGCTTGTGCTCCTTCAGGTGCTCGGTGAGGTCAAGGATGCGCTGCGTGAGCATCGCCACCTGGACCTCGGGAGAACCCGTGTCGTTCGGCGTCGTGGCGTACTCGGTCATGATGCGCTGCTTCGTGGCGGCGTCAAGGGGCACGTGGTTCTCCTGGTCTGTCGTTGCGCGGTGCTCCGGGGCATGTCCACCCGGGCGCTCTGGATCCGCGGCCGATCATACGGCGAGGCGAATGTTACCAGTCTGCTGCCTGGTCACCCAACACGAGCGGACCGCCGGCCAGCAGGGCACGGGTGCGGACGACGTCGTCCTCCATCTGCACGACGAGCGCGTCGATCGAGTCGAAGCGCCAGGTGGGTCGCAGCATGGCGACGAGCTCGAGCACGACCTCCTCGCCGTAGAGGGCGAGGTCGGTCCGATCGGGGACGTGCGCCTCGACGCGGCGCTGGACGCCGTCGAAGGTCGGGTTGGTGCCGATCGAGATCGCGACGGGAAGGTAGCCGTCCGGGGCGTCGGCGGGGTGACCGACCCGGCGCATCCAGCCGGCGTAGACCCCGTCGGCGGGGACCATGCCGGTGGCGTCCTGCCCGAGGTTGGCCGTCGGGAACCCGAGCTCACGGCCGCGCGCGTCGCCGTGCACGACGATCCCGCGGACCCGGTGCGGGCGCCCGAGGATCCGCGCGGCACCCTGGACGTCCCCCTCGGCGAGGAGCTCGCGCACCCAGGTCGAGGACCACCGGCGGGCCTCGTCGACCGGGCCGTGCACGTCGTCGATGACCTGGACCTGGAAACCGAGCTCGGCGCCGAGGGTGCGCATCGTGTCGAGGTCGCCGGCGTTGCCCTGGCCGAAACGGACGTCGTGGCCGACGACGACGACGGCAGCGTGCAGGCCGTCGACGAGGTAGCGGCGGACGAACTCCTCGGGACTCTGGCTCGCGAAGGCGAGGTCGTAGGGCACCACGAGGACCCCGTCGATGCCCGTCTCGGCCAGCAGCTCGAGCCGGTCGGTGAGGCCGGTGATGAGCTCAGGAGCGTGCTCGGGCCGGTGCACGCGGGCGGGGTGCGGGTCGAAGGTCACCGCGACGGCGACGCCGCCCATGGCTCGCGCGTCGGCGGCCATCGTGCCCAGGACGGTCCGGTGCCCGCGGTGGACGCCGTCGAAGTTGCCGATCGTCACCACGGACGGACCGAGCCCGGACGGCACCTGGCTCAGGTCGGTCCAGCGCTGCACATGCACTCCTCGTCCTCCGGGACCCTTCCGGGCGCGCCCTAGCCTGCCACGGAGCGGTGGGTGCTCGCTGCGCACGGCGGCTCGGGATCCGGCGAGGCACGCTCGGCCGAGACGAGATGGACCCGACCGGTACGCGAGATCCACAGCGAGGTACCACTGAGCGGATCTCGACTGACGGCCCATCGACCGTGGGTCCTGAGCCGGTGGTGGTGGCGGCAGAGCGCCTGAAGGTTCTCCGGCGTCGTCTGCCAGGACGCGGGGCGCGCATCGTCGAACAGGACGACATGGTCGAGGTCGCAGTGCGCGGCGCCGAGACCCGTGGCCGAGGTCCGGTCGGAGACGGTGATCTCCAGGTGCGGTCGCTTGTGCTGGCGGGCGACCATCGGGGCCTCGTCGAGGCCCAGCGCCGTGTCCAGGACACGACGTGCCCACGACGTCGGCGTGTCGGCACGGCGCTGGTCAGCGGTGCGCTCGTCCTCGTGCAGGCGCGCCGCGGCAGCCCGAGCCCGGTCTTCACCGCCTGCGCATCATCGGCCGGGAGCAGGGCGTGCAACCACGCCATCGCGTCGGGCGCCGGCACGATCCTGACGCACCGGTCGCTGCGGGCCTCGCGGTGGCGGACCTGTGCCGCGCGGTGCACGACAACGATCTCCGCCGCCCGAAGGTCCGCCCGCAGCTGCGGGACGGAACGACCCTCCGCGGCCGGAAGGACCTCATCGAGAATCCTCGCGGCCAGCGGATCCGGGAGGTGCTCGGTGTCGGCGAGCAGCGCCGCGGCCTTGCGAGCACTGAGGAGGCCTCTCGCGAGCACGTCGGCGACGTGGGGGTGCGCCTCGAGACACGTCGCGAGGGTGACGAGCGAGACCCCCGCTCGACACGTGGTGCCGAGCCGCGTCGCGATCTCGTCCGGGACCCAGTCGACCGAGGAACCGGGCGCACGCCGGGCGAGCTTGGCCACCGCCACGGCCTGTCGCGCCGCGACCCTGGCCGAGACCCGCTCCGATGCGGCGACCGCCTCGTCCATCGAACATGTGTTCGAACCTACCGTCGATAACGCCCGTCGACAACGCCCACCACGCACAGAACTGCCCGCTGACCTGGGACATTGGCGATTGACGGCGGCGGCGTCCGGTGCGCTGTCGATCGGGAGGCCGACCCCGCACCACGACCGAGGATGCCGCGGCTGTCACCAGCAGGAGTCCCCGCACACCGCAGGTCCCGCAACCGTCCACCCCGGGGTGAGCGCGTCCGGCGGGTCGAGCACACCGCCCGTGATCCCGTCAGGTCGCGGCTCGCGAGACGGGCGTAGCCTCGACAGATGATGGACTCGTCACGAACCATGACCACTCCGAGTGCCTTGCGCCGACTTCTGTCAGCGCTCGGACGTCTCGGGTCTTCCCTGCTCCGCAAGCTGCAGCTCATGGCGAACCCCCAGGCGGCCGCGCTCCAGCGCGTCCGGGGCCCGAAGGACCGGCACCTGGGCTGAGCCGACCGGGCAGACGCAGGAGACGATCCTCAGGCGGGCGCGAACACCAGCACCGGACGCGACCTGCCCTCAACATCCGCCAGCAGCGCCACCAGCGTCCCGTCTGGCGCGAACGCCGCCACGGGCCGCTCCGTCGTCCCGACCGGCGCTGCCACGACCTCCAACCGCTTCCCGTAGGAGAGCAGGACCGTCTCCTCCTGGGTCAGCTCACGTGCCGCGAACGTGGCACGCGCAGCCGTCGCCATCGGCAGGATCGCCTCGTCGGCGTCCGGCTCGAGCGCCTCCAGCGTCGCCGAGACGTCCAGCCCGTAGCCACCGACCCTCGTGCGCCGCAGCGCGGTCAGGTGCCCACCGACCCCGAGCCTCGCCCCGAGGTCGCGTGCGAGCGCCCGGACATAGGTGCCCGACGAGCAGACGACGGTCACGTCGACATCGACGACCCCCTGCCCCTCGTCCACCCCAGCGCGCACGTCATCGACCGTGAACGTCGAGACCGTCACGGGCCGCGCGGGCAGGTCGACCGTCTCCCCCGCCCGGACACGCGCATAGGAGCGCTTCCCGTCCACCTTGATCGCGCTGACCGAGCTCGGGACCTGCTCGATCGCTCCGGTCAGCGAGGCGACGCCGGTGTCGATCGCCTCGCGGGTCACCTCAGCGGCACCGGCACGCGTGAGCACCTCGCCCTCGGCGTCGTCGGTCGTCGTCGCGACACCGAGACGGATGGTGGCGCAGTACTCCTTGTCGGCGCCCACGACGTACGTCAGGAGCCGCGTCGCGCGACCGATACCGAGCACCAGCACTCCGGTGGCCATCGGGTCGAGCGTCCCGGCATGGCCGACCTTGCGGGTCCTGGCAAGCCTGCGCACGCGTGCGACGACGTCGTGGCTCGTCCAGTCGGCCGGCTTGTCGACGACCAGGAGGCCGTCGGGCGCGGGAGGGCGGCGCCCCTGCGTGCCATCGCCGGGGGCAGGACTCTCGTGGTGCGTCATGGCTCGGTCTCCGTCCTGCTCGGCCGTCGTCCTCGCACGAGACCCGGACGCACGCGACCGCCGTCGTCCGCGCGGGGTGACGTCGCCGTCGCGGGCGTCTCAGGCCTCGGCTTCGTCCGCGACCGTGTCGTCGTCCGCCTCGTCGTCGTCCACCGGGCGACGGTACGGATCGGCCTCCCCCGCGAACTGCGCACCGGCGGCCAAGGCCGCCACCTCGGCGTCGCGAGCAGCGGCCTCACGCAAAGCACTCTCCAGGTGCGCTGCCGTCTCCGGCACCGCATCGGCGATGAACTCGAGCGTCGGCGTCAGCCGGATCCCGGTCTGCTTGCCCACCTCGGAGCGGATGATGCCCGTCGCACTCACGAGCGCGGCAGCGGACTCCGCGCGCGCCGCCTCGTCGCCGAGGACGGTGTAGAAGACCGAGGCGTGCTGCAGGTCACCGGTCACGCGGACGTCCGTGACGGTGACGAAGCCGAGACGAGGGTCCTTGATCCGGGTGTCGAGCATCTGCGCGACGATCTGGTGGATCCGCTCGCCCATCTTGCGGGCACGGGGGTGGTCGACCATCGGGGACTCCCTCCCGCCTCGGCCGGGGCCGGGGCGGCGAACGAGCGTGCCCCCGAAGGGGTACGCGGTGCTGGTGATCCTGCTGGGGCGGTGCGGAGCAACGGCCCCGCCGGACCGTGTGCCCTCTGGGGGCACGCGGTCCGGCGGAGCTGCCCTACGAGCGCGGCTTCTCGCGCATCTCGTAGGTCTCGATGACGTCGTCGACCTGCAGGTCGTTGAAGGACCCGAGCCCGATACCGCACTCGTAGCCCTCGCGGACCTCGGTCGCGTCGTCCTTGAACCGCTTGAGCGACTCGATCGACAGGTTCTCGGTGATCATCTGGCCGGCACGGAGCACCCGCGCCTTGGCGTTGCGGCGGATGAGGCCCGAGCGGACGAGCGAACCGGCGATGTTGCCGAACTTGCTGGAGCGGAAGACCTCGCGCACCTCGGCGGTACCGAGCTGCACCTCCTCGTACTCCGGCTTGAGCATGCCCTTGAGCGCTGCCTCGACGTCGTCGATCGCCTGGTAGATCACCGAGTAGAACCGGACGTCGACGCCCTCGCGGTCCGCGAGGTCCTCGACGCGCTCGGCGTACTTGACGTTGAAGCCGATGATGATCGCGTTGTCGACCGTCGCCAGGTTGACGTCGTTCTGCGTGATGGCACCCACACCGCGGTGGATGACACGCAGGTCGACCTCGTCGCCGACGTCGATCTTGAGCAGTGCGTCCTCGAGTGCTTCGACGGCGCCGGACACATCGCCCTTGAGGACGAGGTTGAGCGTCTCGACCTTGCCGAGCTGCAGGGCCTGGGTGAAGTCCTCGAGGCTGATGCGCTTGCGACGCTTGGCCAGGAGGGCAGCACGCTCGGCCGCCGCGCGCTTCTCGGCGATCTGACGAGCCGTCCGGTCGTCCGAGGCCACCAGGAAGGTGTCACCGGCACGCGGGACCGACGTCAGGCCGAGGACCAGGACCGGGCGTGCCGGCGTGGCCTCCTCGATCGTCCCGCCGTGCTCGTCGAACATCGCACGCACGCGGCCGTAGGCCGTGCCGGCGACGATCGAGTCCCCGACGCGCAGGGTGCCGGACTGCACGAGCACCGTGGCGACCGCGCCGCGGCCCTTGTCGAGGTTCGCCTCGACGGCCACACCGCGAGCGTCCTTGTCCGCCACGGCCCGCAGGTCGAGGGCGGCATCGGCGGTCAGCAGGACGGCCTCGAGCAGGTCGTCGATACCCATGCGCTTGAGCGCGGAGATGTCGACGAACATCGTGTCGCCGCCGTACTCCTCGGCCACCAGGTTGTACTCGGTCAGCTGCTGGCGGATCTTCGAGGGGTTGGCCCCCTCCTTGTCCACCTTGTTGACCGCGACGACGATCGGCACGCCGGCGGCCTGGGCGTGGTTGAGCGCCTCGACCGTCTGCGGCATCACGCCGTCGTCCGCCGCGACCACGAGGATCGCGATGTCGGTCACCTGGGCACCACGGGCACGCATGGCGGTGAACGCCTCGTGGCCCGGGGTGTCGATGAACGTGATCGCCCGGTCGATGCCCTCGTGCACGGTCCGCACCTGGTAGGCGCCGATGTGCTGGGTGATGCCGCCGGCCTCGCCCGCGACGACGTCCGCCGAGCGGATCGCGTCGAGGAGCTTGGTCTTTCCGTGGTCGACGTGGCCCATGACCGTGACCACGGGAGGTCGAGCAGACAGGTCGTCCTCGCCCTCGGCGTCCTCCTCGGCCTGGAGGTCGATGTCGAAGCCCTCGAGGAGCTCGCGGTCCTCTTCCTCGGCCGACACCATCTCGATGCGGTAGCCGAGCTCGGCGGCGAGCGTGGCGAACGTGTCCTCGTCGAGGGACTGGGTGGCCGTGGCCATCTCGCCCAGGTGGAAGAGCACCGTCACCAGGCTGGCCGGGTTGGCGTCGATCCGGTCGGCGAAGTCGTTGAGCGAGGAGCCGTGACGCAGGCGGACGATCGTCGTGCCGTCGCCGCGCGGGACCTGGACCCCGCCGAGCGACGGAGCCTGCATCTGCTCGAACTCCTGGCGCTTCGCGCGCTTGGACTTGCGGCCACGCACGGGGCGCCCTCCGGCACGCCCGAAGGCACCCTGCGTGCTGCCACGCCCGGCACCACGACCGCCACCACCGGGGCGACCGGCGAAGCCGCCGCCACCTGCCGGCGCGCCACCGGGCGCACCGCCACCGGCGCCACGCGAGTAGCCGCCACCGGCACCGCCGGGACCGCCGGCACCACGGGCGCCACCGGGGCCACCGCGACCGGGGCCGCCACCGGCGCCGGGACGACCGACCGCCGTGCGGCCGGGCATCATGCCCGGGTTCGGTCGGGGACCGCCGCTGCCTGCCGCGGGACGCGGACCGCCGGGGCGCTCGGCACCGGCGGCAGGGGCACCCTCACCGCGGCCGCCGGGCCGGGGCATGCCCTGGCTCGGCGCGAACGGGTTGTTGCCGGGGCGCGGACCACCGGGGCGGGGACCACCCTGGCGGGGCATGCCCTGGCTCGGCGCGAACGGGTTGTTGCCCGGGCGGGGACCACCCGGACGAGGACCGGCCTGCGCGGCCGGGGCCGAGCCCTCACCGGTCTCCGCCGGGGCGGCGGCAGCGGCCTCGGCTGCGGGCGCGGCGGGCGCTGCGGGCGCGGCGGGACGAGCCGGGGCGGGGGTCGGTGCTGCAGGCGCCGGGGCGGCCGGGGCCGCGGGCGCTGCGGCGGCCGGTGCTGCCGGAGCCTCGGGAGCAGCCGCAGCAGCGGAGGACTCGGCGGGGGCCACGGGGGCCGCCGGCGCGGCAGGGCGTGCCGGAGCGGCAGCCCGAGCGGGCTTGGCCGCAGGGGCGGGTGCCGCGGGGTAGATGTCGCGCAGCTTGCGCACGACGGGGGGTTCGATGGTCGACGACGCCGATCGAACGAACTCACCGAGCTCGTTCAGCTTGGCCATCAGGGCCTTGCTCTCGACACCGAGCTCCTTGGCGAGCTCGTACACGCGGGCCTTTGCCACAACTCTCCTGTCTCGGTCCGCCCGGGACAGGGTCAGACCGTCGTTAGTACTCGGTACTCATCGCTGGGTACTCATCGCTGGGTACTCATCGGGTAGCCATCGGCTTCCAACCCGCTTCCTTCTCGGTGAACGACGGACGTGCCGGCCCCGGCGGGGCCGTCCTGCTCCAGTCGAGCGCGGACCGGGGTGATGTCGAGCGTCGGCGTGCGCAGGGCACGGGCGAACGCTCGGCGCCGTTCGGCGAGCTCGAGGCAACGCAGGTCGGCATGCAACCAGGCGCCCCGCCCAGGAGCGGAACGTGCCTCGTCGACCTCGGCACGGGGTTCACCCGCAACGACGACGACCACGACACGGACCAGGACGGACCGCGGACCACGACGACGGCACCCCACGCACGTCCGCTCCGGACCGGCTTGCCGACCCCTCGGGGCGACAGCATGACCCGCGACGGCGAGACCGTCGGGCACGTGCTCGGGGAGCCGAGCCCGGGGCCCAGCCTTCACGAGTCTAGCGCCCCTGCCGCCGGATCGTCGCCGTCGGGGCCCTGCGACACCGTCTGACCGCCCTCGTCGGAGCGGATGTCGATCCGCCAACCGGTCAGCTTCGCGGCGAGCCGCGCGTTCTGGCCCTCCTTGCCGATGGCGAGCGAGAGCTGGTAGTCGGGGACGACGACACGCGCCGACCGGGTCGCGAGATCCACGACCGTCACGGAGGACACGCGGGCCGGCGAGAGTGCGTTCGCGACGAAGGTCGCCGGGTCGTCGCTGTAGTCGACGATGTCGATCTTCTCGCCGTGCAGCTCGGACATCACGGCGCGCACCCGCGCGCCCATCGGCCCGATGCACGCGCCCTTCGCACCGAGGCCCGCGACCTTGCTGCGCACCGCCATCTTGCTGCGGTGGCCGGCCTCGCGGGCGATCGCCATGATCTCCACCGAGCCGTCGGCCACCTCGGGCACCTCGAGCGCGAAGAGCTTGCGGACCAGCCCGGGGTGGGTGCGCGACAGCGTGATCGAGGGGCCCTTCATCCCGCGCGAGACGTCGAGGACGAAGGCACGCAGCCGTTCCCCGTGCACGTACTTCTCGGTGGGCACCTGCTCGTGCTGCGGGAGCACCGCCTCGGTCCCCCGCACCGCCACGTGCACCGTGCGCGGGTCGCGGCCCTGCTGGATGATCCCCGCGAGCACCTCACCCTCGGTCCCCTTGAACGAGCCGAGGACCTGCTCGTCCTCGGCGTCACGCAGGCGCTGCACGATGACCTGGCGCGCCGTGGCCGTGGCGATCCGGCCGAAGCCGTCGGGGGTGTCGTCGAACTCCGGCCCGTAGGTGGGGGCGGGCGGGCGGTGGTACGCCGGCGCGGCGGCCCCGTCGCCGTCGGTGGCGCCGGCGGCCTCGGGACCGCCGTCGACCTCGGCGCCCTCCGGGCGCACCGCCGCGGCCTCGGGCGCAACCTCGGGCTCGGCGGGCAGCTGCTCGCGCGCCCAGACGGTCACGTGACCCGTCTTGCGGTCGAGCTCGACCCTGGCGTCGGGGAACGAGTAGGGCACCTTGTGGTAGGCGGAGAGCAGCGCCTGCTCGATCGCCCCGACGAGCACATCGAGGCTGATCCCGCGCTCGTTCTCCACCAGCCGCAGTGCGGTCATGTCGATGTCCATCAGTCCTGCTCCTCCTCGTCCTCGTCCTCGTGAAGCCGGGTGAGCTCGACCTCGATCTGCCCGCGCACGACGGAGGCCGGCTCGACCGTGCGCCGACCACCCTCGTGGTCCTGCAGCACGTACCCGGCGGCGTCGGCGTCGACGAGTCGACCCTCGGCCGTGGAGCCGTCGGTGAGCACGAGCCGCACCAGTCGGGTCCGCGCGCGGCGGAAGTGGCGGAGCTCGGTCAGGGGGCGGTCGGTCCCGGGGGTCGAGACCTCCAGCGTGTACACGCCGTGCACGGGGTCGGCCTCGTCGAGCGCGGCAGAGATCTCCCGCGAGACCTCGCCCACGGTGTCCAGGTCGAGGCTCCCGATCGCGTCGTCGTCGAGGTCGACGACGACGCGGACCACGGTGCGACGGCCTGCGGGGGCGACCACCACGTCCTCGAGGGAGAGCCCGGCGGCGCGGACGACCGGCTCGATCACCGCTCGGACCTTGAGCGCAGGTGCTGGCGTACCCATTCGGGCCTCCTGGGGTGCCGTGGCGGGCCAGCCGGACGACGACCCTGTGGACTTGTGAGACCACAGCCTAACGACAAGAACGAGGCGTGGGAGGATCACGTCGATGACCCACGCGCGCCACCGACCC
Organism: Actinomycetales bacterium; assembly: GCA_038252305.1. Lineage (GTDB taxonomy): Bacteria > Actinomycetota > Actinomycetes > Actinomycetales > Cellulomonadaceae > Actinotalea. Next base: position 11,561 of record JBBSAL010000030.1, read on the forward strand.
TCCGGCCGATCCCGCGCCCTGCGGACGGCGGCCGCTGCCACGTGCCTCGTCGCACTTCTCGGTGCGTGCGACCTCCGGCTGCAGACCCCCGCCCCGACGGCGCCTTCCCCCGGCGCGACCGAGACGGCCCGCCAGCGTGCGGCGAGCGAGGCCGTGGCACTCGCCGACCTCGCGCGGCTCGCAGCCGAAGGAACGAGCCCCGCGGGCGCAGGGACCGGTGTCGTCGAGGCGCTCGACGAGGTCGTGACGACGAGCGGGCGCCAGGCCGCAGCACTGGGCGGGGTCTACGTGCCATGGTCGACGAGCCCGTCGGCCGTCCCGTCAACCGCCGGGCCGAGCGCGGGCCCCGCACCGGCCCCCACTCCCACCGAGGTCGTCACCGCCCTGCGTGCCGCGGCGGAGCAGGACACCCGCGATGCCGAGACGGTCGCCGACGGCCCCTTGGCGCGGCTGCTCGCGTCCGTGGCGGCCGGTCGCACCGTCCTGGCCGACGCGCTCGACGCACGCCTGACCGGTACGCCGCTCAGCCTGCCCGTCGCCCTCCCTGCCCCCGAACCCTCGACGGCTCCGCCCGCCGCGCCAGCCGCGGCTCCCGCCGCCCCGAGCGGCGCCGGGAGCCGCGGCGCCGTGCCGGGCGTCCAGGACTCGTCGTTGACGGCGCTCCTGGAGGCGCAGGACGCGCTCGGCGCAGGGTGGGAGGTCCTGGCCGCACGCTCGAGGGGCGAGGACCGCACCCGGGCCTCCCTCGTCGCCGCCGCGCACCGGGCCGACGCCCAGACCTGGGCGACGACGCTCGGGGTGGACGGCACCGCGCTCGACCCGCGTCGCGACGCCTACGCCCTGCCGACCGCTGTCCTCGAGCCGGGTGCGGACGCGATGGCGGCACTCGTGGCGCTCGAGGCCCAGCTCGGGACCCGCTACGCGACGCTCGTCGGCCAGGCAGAGCCGGGTTCGCGCGGCCCCTTCGTCCGCGCGCTGGTGGCGAACGCGGTCCTCGTCCTACGGGCGAGCGGGACGGCCACCGCCTTCCCTGGCGTCGGCGACACGGCAGGCACGACGCCGACGAGCGGGCCGACCGGCTGAGCCTCGCAGTGCGCGCCCGCCGGACCGGCCGTCGTCAGCGAGGATCGGCGCTCAGTGCAGGTCGGCCACGATCTCCGCGATCCGCGTCGCGGCGTCCGCGACGGGGACACGCTGGGCCTCCGGGCGGACGCCGTCGGCGAGGCCGGCATCGGACGGGCGCCGCAGCCGCACCTCCACGACCCCCTCGGCCAGGCCGCGGCCGACCACGACGAGCACCGGGATGCCGAGCAGCTCGGCGTCGGCGAACTTCACGCCGGGCGAGACACGCGCACGGTCGTCGTAGAGCACCTCGAGCCCCTGACCGTGCAGATCGGCGGCGAGCTCCTCGCACGCCGTCCCGATGGCCTCGTCCTTGCCCGCCGCGACCAGGTGCACGTGGGCCGGGGCGACCTGGACCGGCCAGGCGAGACCGGCGTCGTCATGGTTCGTCTCGGCGAGCGCGGCGACGGCTCGGGAGACGCCGATTCCGTAGGAGCCCATCGTGACCGTCACGGCCTTGCCGTTCTCGTTGAGCACGGTGAGCCCGAGCGCCTCGGCGTACTTTCGGCCGAGCGCGAAGATGTGGCCGATCTCGATCCCGCGTGCCAGCTCGAGGGGGCCGGAACCGTCGGGGGCGAGGTCGCCGGCGCGTACCTCGGCGGCCTCGACCGTGCCGTCGGCCACGAAGTCGCGGCCCGCGACCAGGTCGAACACGTGCCGGCCGTGGGCGTTGGCCCCGGTGATCCAGCGGGTGCCGTCGACCACGCGCGGGTCGACGAGGAATCGCAGGGCCTTCTCGTCACCGGTCTGCTCCCGGCCCAGGACCTGCGGACCGATGTAGCCCTTGACCAGCACGGGATGCGCCGCGAAGTCCGCCTCGCCGGCTGCCTCGACCGTCAGCGGAGCGACGGCGGCCTCCAACCGGGTCATGTCGACCTCGCGGTCACCGGGCAGGCCGATCACCAGGAGCTCGCGCGCGCCCGTCGGGTCGACCGTCGCGACCACGACGTTCTTCAGCGTGTCCGCCGCCGTCCATGCCCGGTCGGGGCGGGGGAACCGCGCGTTCGCGAGCGCGACGAGGCTGTCGATCGTCGGGGTGTCGGGCGTGTCCTCGACATGCGCGGCCGGGGCGTCGCTCCAGTCGAGCGGGGGCGGAGGCGTCGTGGTGACTGCCTCGACGTTCGCGGCGTATCCGCCGGCCGAGCGCACGAAGGTGTCCTCGCCGACGGTCGTCGGCATGAGGAACTCCTCACTGCGCGAGCCACCCATCGCCCCGGACATCGCCGTGACGACGACGAAGTCGAGACCGAGGCGGGTGAAGATGCGCTGGTAGGCCTCGCGCTGACGCTGGTAGGCGGCATCGAGGCCCGCGTCGTTCACGTCGAAGGAGTACGCGTCCTTCATGATGAACTCGCGGCCGCGGAGCAGGCCGGCGCGCGGCCTGGCCTCGTCGCGGTACTTGGTCTGGATCTGGTAGAGCGCGAGCGGCAGGTCCTTGTACGAGGAGTACAGGTCCTTGACCAGGAGCGTGAACATCTCCTCGTGCGTCGGCGCGAGCAGGTAGTCGACCTCACGGCGGTCCTTGAGACGGAACAGGTTGGGGCCGTACTCCGTCCAGCGTCCCGTCTGCTCGTAGGGTTCGCGCGGCAGCAGCGCGGGGAAGTGGACCTCCTGCGCGCCGATCGCGTCCATCTCCTCGCGGACGATCTGCTCGACCTTCGCCAGGACCTTCAGGCCGAGCGGCAACCAGGTGTAGATGCCCGGGGCCGCCCGACGGATGTAGCCGGCACGCACGAGCAGTCGATGGCTCGCGACCTCCGCGTCCGCGGGGTCCTCACGCAGGGTCCGGACGAACAGGGTCGACATCCGCAGCAGCATGGCGGTCAGCCTAGCGGCGGACGGCGACGGTGCTGACGGCACGTGCACGCACCCGGACCGCGCCGTCGGCGGGCCTGCGCCCGGAAGCCTGCGCGATGCCGCCCGGCTCGCTCAGGCGCCCCTGTCGCGTGTCGGCCGTTGGCTGCACCATGGAGGCATGCCCGAGCTCCCCGAGGTCGAGGGCCTCGTCCGCTTCCTGTCGGCGAGGCTGGTCGGCCGTGAGGTGAGCCGCGTCGGCATCGGGCAGATCAGCGCGCTCAAGACCTTCTCGCCGCCGCCCGACGCCCTGGTCGGCGCTCACGTCGTCGGTGCGCAACGGCACGGGAAGTGGATCGACCTGCAGACCACCGGCCCCCACCTGCTCGTCCATCTGTCCAGGGCCGGCTGGTTGCGGTGGTCGGAGACGGCTCCGAGCACCCAGGTGCGCCCCGGCCGCTCCCCGCTCGCCCTGCGCATGACCTTCGACGACGGCTCGGGATTCGACCTCAGCGAGTACGGAACCCGCAAGCGGCTCGCGGTCCACGTCGTCGCCGACCCCGTCGACGTGGCGGCCGTCGCCTCGCTCGGGGTCGACCCGCTCTCGCCGGAGTTCACCGTCGACCGCCTCACCGGTCTCGCCGCCGCGCGCAACCAGCAGATCAAGGGCCTGCTGCGCGACCAGCGTCAGGTCGCCGGGATCGGCAACGCCTACTCCGACGAGATCTTGCACGCCGCCCGGATGAGCCCCTTCGCCCGCTCGGCGACGATCCCGCCCGCGGAGATCGCCCGGCTCCACCGCGTGATCGGCGAGGTGCTCACCGCTGCGGTCGCCGCCGCCGACGGCCGCCCGGCCGCCGAGCTCAAGGACGCGAAGCGGCGCGGGATGCAGGTCCATGGCCGCACCGGTGAGGCCTGCCCGGTCTGCGGCGACACCGTCCGCGAGGTCTCCTTCGCCGACTCCTCGCTGCAGTACTGCCCCACCTGTCAGACCGGCGGCAAGCCGCTGGCCGACCGCCGGATGTCGCGGCTGCTGAGGTGAGGGGCTAGAACAGCACCGTCGCGTAGTCCCCGACCTGGCGGAACCCCGCCCGCCGGTAGGCGGCCAGCGCCGGCGCGTTGTAGGAGTTGACGTACAGCGACACGACCGGGGCCACCCCGTGCAGGGCGGCGTCGACGACGGCCGCCATACCCGCGGTGGCCAGCCCGCGTCCACGGTGAGCCGGAGGCACCCACACGCCCTGGATCTGCGCCACCTGACGTGTCAGGGCCCCGATCTCGGCCTTGAAGACGAGCTCGGGCCCCTGAGCCCCCTCGTCGATCCGGACGAAGGACCGCCCGGACGTGACCAGGCTGCGCACCCGTGCCTCGTAGGAGCCGCCGCCGCCCTCCACCGGGGAGTAGCCCACCTCCTCGGTGAACATGGCCACACAGGCCGGCAGGAGCACCGGGAGGTCCTCGCTCCGCCCGCGTCGGACGCCCGGGTCCGGATCGACGGGGGACGGACGGTCCAGGACCATCGAGGGCTGCTCGGCCCGGATCTCGCGTGCCGGGCCCCAGGCCTGCTCCAGGCGCAGCCACATGCCGAGCACGACGGACGCCTCGCCCACGATCGACGAGCAGCGTCGCCCTTGCCGGAGTGCCACACCGGCGAGCGCGTCGAGAGCCTCGTCGTCCTCGGGGGCACAGACCGGGACGAGGTTGGCACCGGCCCAGCAGATCCCGACGAGGTCTCCGTCACGTCGGGCGCCCCACAGGCCCGGGCCCGCCTGGCGGGCACCGCTGCTGCGTGCGGACTCGATCCGCTGGGCGGCCAGGACGGAGGCGACCGGGTCCGCGGCGCAGAGCGCCGCCGCCTCGGCGAGATCGACCTCGCCGATCACGGCACGCGTGCGTGCATCCCCCCGCCACAGGCCCATGGCGGGATTCTGCCGTACCGGGCCGGGCAGCGGAGCCCTCAGCTCACCGAGACGACGGGCGCGCCGTCCTCGACGGGCTCCATCGTCTCGGCGATGCGCATGGCCTCCTCGATCAGCGTCTCGACGATCCGCGCCTCGGGAACGGTCTTGACGACGACACCCTTGACGAAGATCTGCCCCTTGCCGTTGCCCGAGGCGACCCCGAGATCCGCCTCACGCGCCTCCCCCGGTCCGTTGACGACGCAGCCCATGACGGCGACGCGCAGCGGCACGGTGAGCCCCTCGAGCCCGGCGGTGACCCGCTCGGCGAGGTCGTAGACGTCGACCTGAGCGCGCCCGCAGGACGGGCAGGAGACGATCTCGAGCTTGCGTGGACGCAGGTTGAGGGCCTGCAGGATCTGGATGCCGACCTTCACCTCCTCGACCGGCGGGGCCGAGAGGGAGACCCGGATCGTGTCGCCGATCCCCTTGCTCAGCAGCGCCCCGAAGGCGGTCGCCGACTTGATCGTGCCCTGGAACGCGGGGCCAGCCTCGGTGACGCCGAGGTGAAGGGGCCAGTCGCCACGCTCGGAGAGCATCTCGTAGGCACGCACCATGATCACCGGGTCGTTGTGCTTGACGGAGATCTTGAAGTCGTGGAAGCCGTGCTCCTCGAAGAGCGAGGCCTCCCAGACGGCCGACTCGACGAGCGCCTCCGGCGTGGCCTTGCCGTACTTGGCCAGCAGCCGCGGGTCCAGCGAGCCGGCGTTCACGCCGATCCGGATCGAGACACCGGCATCGGTCGCTGCCTTGGCGATCTCCTTGACCTGGTCGTCGAACTTGCGGATGTTGCCAGGGTTCACCCGCACCGCCGCGCAGCCGGCGTCGATCGCCGCGAAGACGTACTTCGGCTGGAAGTGGATGTCGGCGATCACCGGGATCTGGGACTTGCGCGCGATCGCGGCGAGGGCGTCGGCGTCGTCCTGCGTCGGCACGGCGACGCGCACGATGTCGCATCCCGCAGCCGTCAGCTCGGCGATCTGCTGGAGCGTCGAGTTGACGTCGGACGTCTGGGTGGTCGCCATGGACTGCACGCTGATCGGCGCGTCGCCACCGACCTCGATCTTGCCGACCCGGATCTTGCGGGTGAGGCGTCGGGGGGCGAGGACAGGGACGGGTGCCTGCGGCATGCCGAGAGAGATGGGGGTGCTCACCGGTCCAGTATCCCCCGTACCGCGGATCTCGCTCGGAGACCTGCGGCAGGCGCCGCCCCGTCTGCGTCACCCGAGTGGCCCAGTGGTCCTGTGCGTCGGCGATGCCAGGTGGCAAGGTGGAGCGGTGATTCTCGACACCACGGCGGGCTATGCCTTCATCGGCGCCGTCGTGCTGGTCGCTGTCGGCCTCCTCGTCCTCGCGGTCGCGAGCACGCGCCTCGCCCCCCTGCTGGGCATGCGCGAGGACGCCCGATGGTGGTTCAGCCCCGCGGGTGGACGCACGCAGGGGCTCGTGGTCGCCTACGTCGGCGCGCTGGTCGCGATCAGCGCCCTCGTCTACCTGATCGTCGACCCCGGGCTCGAGGGTTCTCCGGCACTGGCGTGGACGCTGTCCTGGTTGATGGGCCTCGGCCTGCTCGCCCTCTCCGGGACCCGCGTGGCGCGCCTCGCCGTGTCGGTCGCCACCGAGGGCAGGACCTCGATCGACGAACCGGACGAGGCGCTCTACGTCCACCCGGACGGAGCACTGGGCGACGTCGACCTCATCGGGGCGCGCTCGGCGACCGAGCGCGGAGACTGGCGCCCGGCGGCCGCGCTGCTCGCGGCCTCGGTCGACGACGACATGCGGTACGCCAGGATCACCGCCCTGGCGATCCAGGGCCTGCGTCGCAGCCGGTGGCTCGATGCCTGGTTGACCGCCCGCCCGACCGACCCGAACGCGCTGGCCGTGAAGTCGATGCTCGCCGTCCGTCGGGCCTGGGAGCTCAGGGGGCCGGACTGGGAGCCCCGCAACGCGCACGCCTTCCTCGCCGCCCTCCGGGAGGCCGAGGAGGTCACCCGCGAGGCGATCGACAACGACCCGACCGACCCGAGCCCGCGCGCCGTCCTGGTCGAGATGGCCCGCGGCCAGCAGGTCGACGCAGACGAGCTCGAGTCCCGGACCCGCGCCCTGTTCCTGCTCGACCCGCACCACCAGGGCGGGCACGAGGCCGAGCTTCACTACCGTTCGGCGAAGTGGTTCGGCTCGGACGACGAGATGCTCGCCGCGGCACGTGCCTCGAGCGCCACCGCCCCCGCGGGCAGCGCCCTGTGCCTGCTCATCGTGACCGCGCACATCGAGCACTACCTGTCGCTGGTCGAGCGCTCCCCCGCCCAGGCCGAGCGGTACGTCCGCTCAGCCGCCGTGCGCTCGGAGGTGGCCCGAGCCGTCGATCGCTGGCAAGGCGGACCGGAAGGCCCCTCCCCGATCAACCAGGCCCGGTCCCACAACACGCTCGCGTTCTACTACTGGCTCGCGAGGGACCGTGCCGGTGCGCGCCCGCACCTCGCGCACACCCTGGCCGCCCTCGACCTGTGGCCCTGGTCGCTGGTGGGCGAGGCGAGCCAGGTCCATGCGGTCGCCCAGCAGTGGGCGCGCGCCGGTCGTTGAGCCCGTCGGCTCCCCGTCCGCGCGCTACAGCGTGACCGGTGCGGCGATGTCCGCCCAGACGAGCACGAGCCCCATGACGGCGAGCAGGAAGAAGACCCCGTAGGCCAGCGGCATCATCCGGGCGACGTCGGCAGGGAACGGTCGCGGCACCCCGCGGAGCCGCGCCACCTGGCGCTTGGCCCCCTCCCACAACGCACCGGCGACGTGGCCGCCGTCGAGCGGGAGCAGCGGGATGAGGTTGAAGACGAACAGGGCGACGTTCAGCGAGGCGAGCAGGCCGAGCATGCTCCCCACGCGCTGCGCCATGTCGAGGCCGGGTGCCTCGGCGATCTCCCCGGCGAACCGGCCGACACCCACGACGCCGACCACGGAGGTCGTGTCGCGCGGCTGGTTCCCGATGGCGGCCTGGACGACGCCGACGAGCCTGGACGGCAGCGTGAGCACGATCGCGCCGGTCTGCCAGACGGCATCACCGACGGAGGGGAGCACGGCACTGACCGGCTGGCGCTCGAGCGCGCTGGTCGGGCTGAAGCCGACGATGCGCCGAGGCGCGAGCTTCATCGAGCCGTCGGCGTTCGTCAGGATCGCGCCCGACGCGTCGCGCACCGGGCGGTCGACCGTGACCGGGCTGACGGTGAGGGTGACCCTGCTGCCGTCACGCTCCACCACGAGCGGGACGTCGGTGCCGGAGCCAGAGGCGATCGCCCCCTGGATGTCGGCCCAGGTGCTGATGGCCCTACCGCCGTAGGAGACGATCGTGTCGCCCGGCTTCAGGCCGGCGACCTCGGCCGGCGCCCGTGGGTCGCTCGCGGCGCACGCTGTCCCGGCAGGGGCGTCAGCGGGGAGCAGGCACTGGCTGACGGAGGCCACCGTGGTCGTCGGCGCTCCACCGGTGCCGATCCCGACCAGGACGATCCCGACGAGGACGACGGCGATGAGCAGGTTCATCATCGGCCCGCCGAGCATGACGACGACCTTCTTCGGGGTGCTCAGACGGTAGAAGGCACGGTGGTCCTCGCCCGGGCGGATCTCCTCCGCGCTCGCCTCTCGCGCCGCGTCGACGAGGCCGGCGAAGCGACCGGTGCCCGGCGTCGCACCGACGGCGTCGGCCGGCGGGTACATGCCGACGAGTCGGACGTAGCCGCCGAGCGGGATGGCTTTGAGCCCGTACTCGGTCTCCCCCTTGGTGCGCGACCACAGGGTCGGGCCGAAACCCACCATGTACTGGCTGACCCGGACGCCGAAGCGCTTGGCCGGGACCATGTGCCCGACCTCGTGGAGCGCGATCGAGGCCAGCAGCCCGACCAGCAGCACCAGAAGTCCCACCGCGTACGCCATCTCGTCCCTTCCGGAGTCCTGGAGACATCATCCCCCGAGAACCTGGGTGGCACCTCCCATCGGACGATTCCGATCCGGGCGACGAAATACAGCGCTCGGAGCCCTGCCGTACTGAGGATCTGGCCGTTAGCATCGCCTCATGACCCCTGAATCCGCAGCCATGCGGGCCCGCCTCGTCCCCGCCGACATCGCCCAGGAGCGCGCGATCCGCACCGCTATCCCGGGGCCGCGATCCACCGCCCTCGCGGCCCGCCGTGCCTCGGTCGTCGCCGCCGGCGTCGCGAGCACCCTGCCGGTCTACGTCGAGCGGGCCGGTGGTGGCGTGCTGGTGGACGTGGACGGCAACAGCTTCATCGACCTCGGCTCGGGCATCGCGGTGACCGGCGTCGGCAACGCGGCGCCCGCGGTCGCCGCCGCCGTCTCCACGCAGGCCGGTGCCTTCACACACACCTGCTTCATGGTCGCGCCCTACGAGGGCTACATCGCGGTGTGCGAAGCGCTGGCGCGGCTGACCCCGGGCGACCACGCCAAGCGCAGCGTGCTGGTGAACTCCGGTGCCGAGGCCGTGGAGAACGCGGTGAAGATCGCCCGGCGGGCGACGGGGCGCGACGCGATCGTCGTGCTCGACCACGCCTACCACGGTCGCACCAACCTCACGATGGCGATGACCGCCAAGGCGATGCCCTACAAGACCGGCTTCGGTCCGTTCGCGGGCGAGGTCTACCGCGTGCCGGCGTCCTACCCGCTGCGTGAGCCGGCCCCGCTCACCGGCGCCGAGGCCGCCGCGCGGGCGACCTCGCTCATCGAGAAGCAGATCGGCGCTGACCAGGTCGCGGCCGTGGTCGTCGAGCCGATCCTCGGCGAGGGCGGCTTCATCGTCCCCGCGCCGGGGTTCCTCGCGGCTCTCGCCTCGTGGTGCACCGCGCACGGTGTGCTCTTCGTCGCCGACGAGATCCAGACGGGCTTCGCCCGCACCGGGACGATGTTCGCCTGCGAGGCCGAGGGCGTGGTCCCCGACCTCATCACGACGGCCAAGGGCATCGCCGGCGGCATGCCGCTCGCCGCCGTGACGGGCCGTGCAGAGATCATGGACGCCGTCCACGGCGGCGGCCTCGGCGGCACCTACGGCGGCAACCCGGTGGCCTGCGCGGCGGCGCTCGCCGCGATCGAGATCTACGAGCAGGCGGACCTCGCCCGTGCAGCCCGGCACATCGAGGACCTCGCCGGCGGATTCCTGCACGCGCTCGCCGAGGAGGTGCGCGCGATCGCCCAGGTGCGTGGGCGTGGGGCGATGCTGGCGATCGAGCTGGTCCGGCCCGGCGGCCTGGAGCCCGATGCGGGGCTCGCCTCCCGCGTCGCGAGGCGCTGCGCGGACCAGGGTGTCCTCATCCTCACCTGCGGCACCTACGGCAACGTCATCCGGCTGCTGCCGCCGCTCGTCATCGACGACGACCTCCTGCTCGAGGGCCTCGAGGTCCTCGCCGGGGCGCTGCGCGCCGAGACGGCCGTGGCGTGAGCCGCGTCGACCCGGAGCGCCTGGCGTCGCTGCACGCTGCCGAGTCGGCGCGCTTCGTCGCCGAGCACCCCGCCTGCGCCGCCCTCGCGCAGGCCGGACGGGCGCACATGCCCCTCGGGGTCCCGATGAGCTGGATGGCCAAGTGGCCCGGCGGCTTCCCGGTCCACGTGGCGGAGGCCTCCGGTGCCCGGTTCCGCTGCGCCGACGGCCTGGAGCACGTCGACCTGTGCCTCGGCGACACCGGAGCGATGAGCGGCCACTCCCCCGCGGCGACCGTCGCCGCGGTCCGCGAGCAGCTCGGGCGCGGGATCACGACGATGCTGCCCACGGCCGACGCCGCAGCGGTGGCCGCCCTGCTGACCGAGCGTTTCGCCGGGACCGTGCGGCCGCGGCTGACGCAGTGGCAGTTCACGCTCACGGCGACCGATGCGAACCGGCACCTGCTGCGCTACGCCCGGCTCGTCACCGGCCGACCCAAGATCGCCGTGATCGACTTCTGCTACCACGGCACCGTCGACGAGTCGTTCGCCACCCTGCGCGAGGGAAGGGTCGTCGAACGGCGGGGCACGATCGGAGCACCGGTCCCGCCGGAGCTGACGACGGCCGTCGTGCCGTTCAACGACCTGCCCGCGATGGAGCGTGCGCTGGCGACCGGCGAGGTCGCCGCCGTGCTGCTGGAGCCGGCGATGACGAACATCGGGATCGTGCTGCCCGACCCGGGCTACCTCCAGGGGCTCCAGGCGCTGTGCCGAGCGCACGGAGTCGTGCTGATCATCGACGAGACGCACACGCTCTGCGTCGGCCCCGGGGGCGCCACGGCCGCCTGGGGCCTCGAGCCCGATGCCCTCGTGGTCGGCAAGACGATCGGCGGCGGTATACCCGCGGCGGCATTCGGGATGACCGAGGAGCTCGCCGACCGGGTGGCCGCCGGCGTCGAGCTGGAGGACATCGACGTCGGCGGCGTCGGGGGCACGCTCGCGGGCAACGCCCTGAGCCTGACGGCGGTGCGCGCGACGCTCACCCAGGTGCTGACCCCCGAGGCGTTCGTGGGGATGGAGCAGCTCGCCGTCGCCTGGACCGATGGCGTCCAGGGAGTGCTCGACGCGACCGGCCTGCCCTGGCACGTCACGCGGCTCGGCTCGCGCGCCGAGTACGCCTTCTCGCGCCACGCACCGCATGACGGCGCCGAGGCCGCGGCTGCCGACGACTTCCCGTTGCAGCAGTACCTGCACCTGCAGGCGCTGAACCGTCGAGTCCTGCTCACACCGTTCCACAACATGGCGCTGATGAGCCCGGCGACGATCCGCGCCGACGTGGACGCCCACACGGCGGCGTTCGCGGAGGCGGCGGCAGCACTGGTCTGAGGAGGGGCGCTGCTCTGAGACGGGCACGGGGCCGGCAGACCCCGGACGGGCTCAGGACCCCGGCGTGCGCTCCTGGCAGCCCCAGGGTGAGCCGTACGGCCCGGCGAGCAGGTCGAGGAACGGCACCGCGTCGAAGGCCTCGGGTCCGAGCACGCCCGCGCCGTCCCAGACGCCGGTCGCCAGGAGCTCCAGAGCGACGACGGGGTTCACGGCGGTCTGCCAGACGACGCACTGCGCGCCGTACTCGGCCATCGACCAGGCGTTGTCGACGACGTGGTGCAGGTAGACCTCGCGGGGACTGCCGTCACTGCCCGTGCCGGTGACCAGGACGCCGGCGCAGGTCGAGCCGCGCATCCGATCTCCGAGCCCCGCCGGGTCGGGCAGGCATGCGGCCACGACGTCGCGCGGGCTCACCTGGACCCGACCTGGCGCCTGGGGGTCGGCCGACCGCACACCGACCGGTGCCGTGCGGTCCAGCCCGAGGGTGTGCAGCGTCCGCAGCACCGAGATGAACTCCTCGCCGAGCCCGTACTTGAAGGTGACCTTCTTCGCGTTGAGGAACCGCGGCATGAGGAGCACCTCCTCGTGCTCGACGTGCACGCACTCCACCGGTCCGATCCCGCCGGGGAAGTCGAAGATCTCCGGCTCGTGGAACGGCGGGACCGTGTACCAGCCGGCGTCGAGACCACCACCCGCCTCCGCACGCTCCCGCTCCCAGATCACCGGCGGGTTCAGGCACTCCTCGATCGTCGTCCAGATCGAGAACGACGGCGCGAAGACGGCGTTGCCCTCGTCGTCGAGCACCTCGAGGTTCGCCCCGTCCCGCGTGCCGAGCTCGTCGATCTCGCTGAAGAGATGGTCGGAGGCGTACCGGGCGAACACGTCGGACAGGCCCGGCTCCACGCCCATCCCGACGAGCGCGAGCCGACCGGCGGCCCGCCACCGGTCCGCCACCGCGAACTGCTCGGCCCCGAGGATCACGCCGACCTGCGCGTAGGGCTCGGCGGGATGCGGGTGCGAGAGGCTCATCGCCATGTCGAGGTAGTCGGCCCCCGCCTCGAAGGCCCCGCCGAAGACCGGCAGGACGAACCGTGGGTCGACGGCGTTGAGCACGTGCGTGATGCCGTGCTTCCGGATCAGCGCGGCGACCGCCGCAGGGTCGGAGGCGTCGACCTGCGCGGCGACGAACCGATCGACCCCGCGCGAGGCCGGGTGCGCGCGCACCGCCGCCACCGTGCGCTCGGCCCGCCCCGGATCCATGTCGGCGACGACGAGGAGCTCGAAGAAGTCACGACGAGCGGCGATCCGGGCGACGGCGTCGCCCACCCCGCCACTGCCGACGACGAGGATGCGCACGATGACTCCGATCTCAGGCGCGACGCTTCTGCCGCGACCAGCTGACGACCTGCGCGCCGACGACGAGCAGGAGTGCGAGGGCGAACATGGCCGACCCGATGACGTTCGCCTGGGGCGGGATGCCACGCGTCGCGGAGATGTAGACGAACTTCGGGAAGGTCGTGTAGCTGCCGGAGTTGAAGTTCGTGATGATGAAGTCGTCGAAGGAGAGCGAGAACGCGAGCAGGGCCGCCGCGGCGATGCCGGGGATCAGCAGCGGGAAGGTGACCCGCCAGAAGGCCGCGACCGGCGAGGCGTAGAGATCAGCGGCCGCCTCCTCCAGCCGCGGGTCAAGGCTCGCGACCCGGGCCTTGACGGTGACCACCACGAAGCTGATGCAGAACATGATGTGCGCGACGACCACCGTCCCGAACCCGGGGTTGATCCGCAGGCTGAGGAACTGCGCGAGGAGCGCGGCGCCCAGCACGACCTCCGGCGTCGACATCGGGAGGAAGACCAGCAGGTTGACCAGGGCACGCCCGCGGAACTTGTAGCGCACCAGGGCAAGGGCGAGCAGCGTGCCGAGGATCGTCGAGACGACGGTCGCGATGGCGCCCACCTGGAGCGAGTTGACGAACGCCTCGCACACCCGCGGCGCCCCGCAGGGGTTGCCCCAGTTCTTCAGCGTGAACCCGCGCCAGACGATGTTCGTCCGCCCCGCGTCGTTGAAGGAGAACGCCACGGTGTAGGCGATCGGGACCAGCAGGTAGATGAAGGCGAGCCCGGCGAAGACCGGCACGATGACCTCGCCGAGACGCCGACGGCGCCGACGCGGTGGCAGGACGTCGGTGCTCACAGGAGGTCCTCCGTCCCTGAGCGCCGTACGTAGGCGGAGACGAGCGCGAGGATCGCGACCATGAGGATCACCGAGAGCGCCGCCGCCGTCGGGTAGTCGCTCACCTTGAAGAACCGCGAGTCGATGACCTGCCCGATCATCGTCGTGCTGTTGTTGCCCAGCAGCACGGAGTTCACGAAGTCACCGGAGGCAGGGATGAACGTGAGCAGGGTGCCCGAGACGACACCCGGCATCGAGAGCGGGAGGGTGACCCGGAGGAAGGTCGTCGGGCCGTTGGCGTACAGGTCGGCCCCTGCCTCCATGAGGCGCGGGTCGAGCCGCTCGAGGCTCGCGTAGATCGGCAGGGCCATGAAGGGCAGGAAGTTGTACGTCAGACCCGCAACCACGGCGAAGGAGGTCGCGGTGAGCCGGCCGTCCTGCGGCAGGATCTGGAGCGCGTGCATGGCCGCCACGACGAAGCCCTCGTCGGCAAGGATCTGCTTCCAGGCGATCGTCCGCAGGATGAAGCTGGTGAAGAACGGCGCGATGACCAGCACCAGCAGCATGCCCTGCAGGAACGCACGTCCTCGAGCCCTGACCGCGATGACGTAGGCGATCGGGTAGCCGATGATCAGCGCGGCACCGGTCGCGATGAGGGCATACATGAACGACCGCACCAGCTGCGGCCAGTACGTGGTCACGGACGTGACGTAGTTCTGCCACTCGAACGCCGGCTGGAACTGGCCGACATCACCGCCGGGGACGGGGACGTACAGCGACGTGGCGAGCAGGGCGAAGACAGGGACGACGAAGAAGAGGCCCAGATAGGCGAGCCCGGGGCCGAGCAGCAGGTACGCCGAGCCGCGTGCCTTCTTGGTGGGGACCCGTGCCGCGGGTCCGGTCTGTGCGCCGAGGGCCGCCACCACGCTCATGGCTCAGGCCTCCCCTCGGTCGACGCCTGCAGAGACGTCCTGGTCGCCGTCGAGCCCGAAGGTGTGCTTGATCGCCCACGCCAGGTGAACGGACTCGCCGAGCGCGAGACCCTTGCCGCCGAAGATGTTCTGCACGAAGACGCTGAGCGTGCCCAGGCCGGGGACCTCGACCTGGTACTGCGTGCTGACGCCGCTGAACGAGACGTCGGTGATCCGTCCCGGCCCGACGACGTTCGCGTCGTCCGGGACCTCCTCGCCCTCGCGGACCAGGTGCAGCTTCTCCGGACGCACACCGACCAGCACCGTCCCCGAGGTGCTCACGGCTCGAGCCGTGGGCACCCGGAGCCGGCGACCGGCGACCTCGACACCGAGCGTCGAGGAGCCGGACTCGAGCACCGTCCCGCGGAGCAGGTTCGACTGGCCGAGGAAGTTCGCGACGAACGCCGTCTTCGGGAGCTCGTACAGGTCGGCGGGAGCGCCCATCTGCTCGATCCCGCCGGCGTTCATCACCGCAACGGTGTCGGCCATGGTCATGGCCTCCTCCTGGTCGTGCGTGACGTGCACGAAGGTGAGGCCGACCTCGTCCTGGATCTTCTTCAGCTCGACCTGCATCTGCCGCCGCAGCTTGAGGTCGAGCGCCCCGAGCGGCTCGTCGAGCAGGAGCACCGCCGGGTTGTTGACGATCGCCCTGGCCAGGGCGACGCGCTGCTGCTGGCCGCCGGAGAGCTGCGACGGCCGTCGCTCCGACAGGTGCCTCAGCTCGACGAGCTCCAGCGCCTCGCCCGCGAGCCGCATCGCCTCGGGCGTCCTGCGGCGCTTGAGGCCGAAGGCCACGTTCTCCACCACCGTCAGGTGCGGGAAGAGCGCGTAGGACTGGAAGACGGTGTTCACCGGACGCTGGTACGCGCGGGTGTCCGTGACGTCCTTGCCACCGATCGAGATGTTCCCGCTGGTCGGGTGCTCCAACCCGGCCACCATCCGCAGGGTGGTGGTCTTGCCGCAGCCCGAGGGACCGAGCAGCGCGAAGAAGGAACCCGAGGGGATCGTGAGCGAGAGGTCGTCGACGGCCGTGAAGGTGCCGAACTGCTTGGTGACGCGGGTCAGGACGAGATCCGCCCCGGCCGGATCGGTGGCCTCGGACATCAGTTGCCGATCACCGCCTGGAACGCCTTGTTGTAACGGGTCTCCTCATCCGCCGTCAGTGCGCGGAAGACGTGGGACTTCGCCAGGGTCGACTCGTCGGGGAAGATCAGCTGGTTGTCGACGAGCGTGGGATCGATGCCGGCCATCGCCTCCTTCGCGCCCTCGACCGGGCAGATGTAGTTGACGTAGGCGGCGACCTCGGCGGCGACGGCCGGGTCGTAGTAGTAGTTGATGAGCGTCTCAGCGTTCTTCTTGTGCGGAGAGGCGACCGGGATCATCAGGTTGTCGCTCCAGAGCGTGCCGCCGGCGTCGGGCAGCGCGAACTCCCAGTCGGGCGTGTTCTCGAAGTTGAGGACCGTGATGTCGCCGGACCAGCCGATCACCGCGAGGGCGTCCTTGCTGACCAGGTCCTCGGCGTAGGAGTTCCCCTTGACCTGCCGGATGTGGCCGTTGTCGATGTACTTCTTGAGCACGTCGAGCGCGTTGTTGAACTGATCGTCGCCCCAAGTGTCGCCCGAGATGTCCACACCCTGGCTGAGCATGATCAGGCCGACCGTGTCGCGCATCTCCGAGAGCACCTCGACGCGACCGGCGAGCTCCGGAGCCCAGAGGTCGTCGAGCGAGTGGAGCCCCTTGGGGACCGCGCTCTTGCTCCACGCGAGGCCGGCGAACCCGGACTGCCACGTGAGGGAGTTCTTGCGACCGGGGTCGAACGAGACGTTCTTGAGGTCAGGGAGCAGGTTCTTCGCGTTCGGGATGTTCGCGAGGTCGAAGGGCTGCGTGTACCCGAGCCGGATGACCCGCGCGGCCATCCAGTCCGTCAGCGTGATGATGTCCTCGCCGATGTCCTGGTGGTTGGCGAGCTGTCCCTGCACCTTGCCGAAGTACGAGTCGTTGTCCTCGATGGCCTCGACGTAGTTGACCTTGATCCCGGTCTTGGCCGTGAAGGCCTCGAGGGTCGGGTAGGTCTTGGTCTTGTCGTCGTAGTCCAGGTACAGGGTCCAGTTGGCCCAGTCGACGACCTTGTCGGTGTCGGAGAGGTCCACCACCGGGGAGCCGCTCGCGCTGGTGGTGCCGCTGGGGGACGAGGTGCCACCCGTTCCGCAGGCGGCGAGAAGGGCGCCGAGCCCGGCGAGGCCGACGCCACCGGCGAGGACCGAGCGCCGCGAGACGCCCGTCTGTGCCTGGACGAGCGAACGGATGATTGGGTCTTCGGGCAGCGGGCGGCGGGTCACGATGGCCTCCAGTCAGGGGACGCTGATGTGGGTGGATAGTGTCAGGATCACGGGTCGAGCACAAGCGATTCCGCAGCCTTGGGGCTGTATGGCAACGAAATCGAAACGTGCCCGGAACATCTTCTTTCGATTCGGTCGGTGCGACGGCTCGGGCTCAGAACGCGCTCATCACGTGCTTGATCCGGGTGTAGTCCTCGAAGCCGTACATGGACAGGTCCTTGCCGTAGCCCGAGTGCTTGAAGCCTCCGTGCGGCATCTCGGCGACGAACGGGATGTGGGTGTTGATCCACACCACGCCGAAGTCCAGCGCCCGCGACATCCGCAGCGCCGTGCCGTGGTCGGCCGTCCACACCGAGCTCGCCAGCCCGTACTGGACTCCGTTGGCCAGCGCGATCGCCTCGGCCTCGTCGGTGAAGGTCTGCACGGTGATGACCGGGCCGAAGATCTCCTGCTGGATAGCCTCGTCGTCCTGGCGCAGCCCGTCGACGACGGTCGCCTCGAGGAAGTACCCCACGTCCCCCTGCCGGTTGCCACCGGCGACGACGCGCGCATGCGAGGGCAGCCGGTCGAGGAATCCCGTGACCCGGTCGAGCTGGTGGACGTTGTTCACGGGCCCGAAGGCGACGTCCTCCTCTGGCCGTCCGGTGCGGGTGCCCGCGGCCTGCGCCGCCAGCGCCGCCACGAAGTCTGCGTGCACCGATGCGTGCACCAGGACGCGAGTGGCAGCAGTGCAGTCCTGCCCGGCGTTGTAGTAGCCCGCGGCGGCGATCCCCTCGGCGGCGGCGGCGAGGTCGGCATCGGCGAAGACGACGACAGGCGCCTTCCCGCCGAGCTCGAGGTGCACACGCTTGACGTCGCGCGCCGCGGATCCCGCGACCTCCATGCCGGCCCGCACCGATCCGGTGATCGAGACCATCGCAGGCGTCGGGTGCTCGACGAGCGCGCGCCCGGTCTCCCGGTCACCGCAGATGACGTTGAGCACTCCAGGCGGGAGGATCCCCGCGGCCACCTCGGCCAGGAGGATCGACGAGGCCGGCGTCGTGTCCGAGGGCTTGAGCACCACCGCGTTGCCTGCGGCGATCGCCGGTGCGATCTTCCAGATGCCCATCATCAGGGGGTAGTTCCACGGCGTGACCTGCCCGACCACGCCGACCGGCTCACGGCGGACCCACGAGGTGTGCCCGGCCATGTACTCGCCGGCACTCGCCCCCTCGAGGATCCGGGCGGCACCGGCGAAGAACCGCAGCTGGTCGACGCAGGGCGGGACCTCGTCGCTCGCCGTGAGCGCGAGCGGCTTCCCGGTGTTGCGCGACTCGGCGGCGACGAACTCCTCGGCACGCGCCTCGACGGCATCGGCGAGCCGGAGCATCGCCAGCTGACGCTCGGCGGGGGTGGTGTCCCGCCAGCCCGGGAACGCCGCGGCCGCGGCCTTCACCGCGGCGTCGACGTCCGCGGCGCTGGAGACCGGGGCCGTCGTGTAGGCCTGACCCGTCGTGGGGTCGATCACCTCGCTGCGCCGGCCGTCGACGGTCGGCGTCGGGACGCCTCCGACGATGTTCTGGAGCTCGGGGGTAGCGGACACGGAGACCTCCACAGACGGTGCCGGAGGGACGTGCGGACGCGACTGCCGAGAGCCGCGGCCGCAGAACCCAGGTCGACCGACCGTAGCGCACTTGCTCCCGTCCGAACAGCGAGATCGTCACTTCCTCGCGATCTGATCTCCGGATTCAGCAGTTGAAGCAGAGCCGAACAACGAAATCACTTGCGCAGGCGGATGCGGCGAGGCACCATCAACCCATGCCCGTGCCCGCGAAGCCCCCGGCCCTCACCCTGGATGCGACGTCCAAGGCCATCATCGAGCAGCTCCAGGAGGACGGTCGGCGCGCGTACGCGACCATCGGCAAGGCGGTCGGCCTCTCGGAGGCCGCCGTCCGTCAGCGCGTCCAGCGGCTGATCGAGGCAGGCGTCGTGCAGATCGTCGCAGTCACCGATCCCCTTCAGGTCGGCTTCACACGACAAGCCATGATCGGGATCAAGGCCGAGGGTGACCTGCGCGTGCTGGCGGACGCGCTCGCCGCGATGCCCGAGGTCGACTACGTCGTCATCACCGCCGGCGCGTTCGACGTGCTCGCCGAGATCGTGTGCGAGGACGACGAGCACCTGCTGACCGTCCTCAACGACCAGATCCGCACCCAGCCGGGCGTCCTGACCACGGAGACGTTCGTCTACCTCTCGCTGACCAAACAGCTCTACAACTGGGGAACCCGATGAGCAGCACGCCCGACCCGGCCGGCAACACCCCTGCAGGGACCCCCCGGACGGAGGCCGCTCGCGACCACCTCTGGGGCCACATGACCCGCCAGTCGACGTGGGAGCGCGGCGAGGTCCCGATCATCGTGCGGGGCGAGGGTCACCACGTCTGGGACTCCCGCGGCAAGCGCTACATCGACGGGCTCTCCGGCCTCTTCACCGTCCAGGTCGGCCACGGTCGTCAGGAGCTCGCCGATCGCGCCGCCGCACAGGCGAAGGAGCTCGCGTTCTTCCCCCTGTGGTCCTACGCCCACCCGCAGGCGATCGACCTCGCCGAGCGGCTCGCGCACCACGCCCCCGGCGACCTCAACCGGGTCTTCTTCACCACCGGCGGCGGCGAGGCCGTCGAGACCGCGTGGAAGCTCGCCAAGCAGTTCTGGAAGCTCCAGGGCAAGCCCGGCAAGCACAAGGTGATCTCGCGCGCGGTGGCATACCACGGCACCCCGCAGGGCGCCCTGTCCATCACCGGCATCCCCGGGATGAAGGCACCGTTCGAGCCCCTGGTGCCCGGTGCGCACAAGGTCCCGAACACCAATCTCTACCGCGCTCCGGAGGAGCTGCGGCACGACCCGAAGGCCTTCGGCCGGTGGGCGGCGGACCGCATCGAGGAGGCCATCGAGTTCGAGGGTGCGGACACCGTCGCCGCTGTCTTCCTCGAGCCCGTGCAGAACTCCGGCGGCTGCTTCCCGCCCCCGCCCGGATACTTCGAGCGGGTCCGCGAGATCTGCGACGCGCATGACGTCCTGCTCGTCTCCGACGAGACGATCTGTGCCTTCGGGCGGATCGGCGACATGTTCGCCTGCAACGACTACGGCTACGTGCCCGACATGATCACCTGTGCGAAGGGGATGACCTCCGGGTACTCCCCGATCGGCGCCTGCCTCGTCTCGGACCGGATCTTCGAGCCCTTCAAGCACGGGACGACGACCTTCTACCACGGGTACACCTTCGGCGGTCACCCGGTCTCCGCGGCGGTCGCGATGGAGAACCTCGACATCTTCGAGCGCGAGCAGCTCAACGAGCGGGTCCGTACGAACGCGCCGCTGTTCCGCCAGTCGCTCGAGAAGCTGCTCGACCTGCCGATCGTCGGCGACGTCCGCGGCGACGGCTACTTCTACGGCATCGAGCTCGTCAAGGACAAGGTCACGCGCGAGTCCTTCGACGACGACGAGAGCGAGCGGCTGCTGCGCGGCTTCCTCAGCCCCGCACTCTTGGACGCCGGCCTGTACTGCCGGGCCGACGATCGTGGCGACCCCGTCATCCAGCTGGCGCCCCCGCTGACCTGCGGCCCGCAGGAGTTCGACGAGATGGAGCAGATCCTGCGCGCCGTCCTGACCGAGGGCTGGGCGCGTCTGTGACGATCTCCCTCTGGGAGGACCAGCTCGACGGCCCACCCGACCGCGGGCGGCTGGAGGGACCGACGACGGCCGACGTCGCGATCGTCGGCGGCGGGCTGACCGGCCTGTGGACGGCCTACTACCTCAACCGGGCCGACCCCTCGCTCGACATCGTCGTCCTCGACCAGGAACGCATCGGCTTCGGTGCGAGCGGCCGCAACGGGGGCTGGCTCTCGGCCCTCTTCCCGCAAGGGGCCGCAAGCCTGGCCAGGCGGCACGGCGCCCCCGCGGCACTCGCCCAGCGAGCAGCGATGCGCGCGACGGTGGGCGAGGTGGCCGGCGTCTGCGCGGAGGAGGCCATCGACTGCGATCTCGTCCAGGGCGGCACCGTGTCGGTCGCTCGCTCGGCCACCCAGCTGGCGCGCGCCCGCGCCGAGGTGGAGCAGGCCAGGACCTGGGGCGACCAGCACGTGCTCCTCGACGCCACGCAGGCGCGCCGGATGCTCGGCGCGGCCGACGTGGTCGGCGCCGTGTTCGACCCCGACTGCGCGCGCATCCAGCCCGCACGCCTGGTCCGCGGGCTCGCCGACGTGCTCCAGGCGCGCGGGGTCCGCCTGCACGAGCACAGCCGCGCGACGGCCCTCGAGCCGGGCCGGGTCCGCACCGAGGCGGGCACGGTCCGCGCCCGGTTCGTGGTCCGGGCCACCGAGGCCTGGACCTCACAGCTGCGTGGGTCCCGGCGGGCCGTCATCCCCGTCTACTCGCTGATGATCGCCACCGCACCGCTCGGCGCGCACACCTGGGAGGCGATCGGGCTGCGCGGGGCCCAGACGTTCACCGACCAGCGGCACCTGGTCGTCTACGGGCAGCGCACCGCCGACGACCGGATCGCCTTCGGCGGGCGCGGCGCGCCGTACCACTGGCGCTCGGGCATCGCACCGGCGTTCGACCAGGAACCGGCCGTGTTTGCCGCACTCGAACGCACGCTGCGCTCGCTGATCCCGGCGATCGGTGACGCGGCGGTCACGCATCGGTGGGGTGGCCCGCTCGGCATCGCCCGCGACTGGAGCGCCTCGGTCGGGCTCGACCGGTCCACCGGGATGGCCTGGGCCGGCGGCTACGTCGGCGACGGCCTCTCGACGACGAATCTGGCCGGTCGCACGCTCGCGGACCTGATCGGCGGGCGGCGGACCGCGCTGACGGCCCTGCCATGGGTGGACCACCGCTCCCGGTCGTGGGAGCCCGAGCCGCTGCGCTGGCTCGGCGTGAACGCCGGCCTCCGGGCGATGTCGATCGCGGACGCCGAGGAGCGCCTGACGGGCCGGTCGAGCACGGTCGCGAGGGTGATGGCGCCGTTCCTCGGGCACTGAGGGACAGCACGGCGGTCGCGGGTCCACGATGACGCGGACCCGGGTTCAGGCTCCCAGCAGCTGCCGCGCCCTCGACCGCGCCCACTCCTCTGCGCCGAGCACGGCCTCCAGGCTCAGATCAGCCGATGCCGTGCCCTCGTGCTCGCCCAGGACGCGCTCGACCGTGTCGACGATCTCCAGGAAGCCGATGTGCCCCGCGAGGAACGCCTCGACCCCCACCTCGTTCGCCGCGTTGAGGACGGCGGGGTGGGTGGCCGAGGCGGCGACGGCGGCGCGGGCGAGCCGGAGCGCGCCGAAGACGTCCTCGTCGAGCGGTTCGAAGGTCCACGAGGTGGCGCGCGTCCAGTCGCACGCCGCCCCCACCGGGTCCAGTCGCTGGGGCCAGGACAGACCGAGCGCGATCGGCAGGCGCATGTCGGGCGGGGAGGCCTGGGCGATCGTCGACCCGTCGACGAACTCGACCATGGAGTGCACGACGGACTGCGGGTGCACCACCACGGCGATCCGGTCGACCGGGACGTCGAAGAGCAGGTGCGCCTCGATGAGCTCGAGCCCCTTGTTCATCATGCTGGCCGAGTTCACGGTGACGACGGGCCCCATCGACCATGTCGGGTGGGCGAGCGCCTGCTCAGGCGTGACCGCCGCCAGCTCGCCGCGCGACCGACCTCGGAAGGGACCGCCCGACGCCGTCAGGACCAGCCTCGACACCTCGGCGCGCGCACCGGAGCGCAGGCACTGGGCGATGGCCGAGTGCTCGGAGTCGACGGGGACGATCTGGTCGGCGCGCACCTGAGCGCGTCGGACGAGGTCGCCACCGACGACGAGCGACTCCTTGTTCGCCAGCGCGAGCGTCGACCCTGCGCGCAACGCCGCGAGGGTCGGACCGAGACCGACCGACCCGGTGATGCCGTTGAGCACCACGTCAGCGCCCCGCCCGGCGAGCACCCCGGCGGCATCGGGACCGGCGAGGACCTCCACCTTGGGAACCGCCACGCCGTGCGCCCGCGCCAGGTCCACGATCGAGGTCCGGACCGCCGCCGACGCGGCCGGGTCAGCCACCGCGACGGTCGCCGCTCCGGTCGCGAGAACCTGGGCAGCGAGCGCAGCCGGGTCCCCACCACCGGCCGCGAGCCCGGTGACGGCGAACCTCTCCGGATGAGCCCGCACCACGTCGAGCGCCTGGGTCCCGATCGAGCCGGTCGACCCGAGGAGGACGACGGTGCGGCGCGCGGCAGGGCTCGTGGGCATGCGGGCAGTCTTCCCGGTCACGACGTCGTGAGCCAATGGACCGGCGGGTCGAGGTGCGCGGGGACCCGAGTGGCCGTGTCTCCACGGGCGGACGCGAGCTGCTGACCCGTCACGAACAGCGCAAGGGCCAGGTCGGCGCCCCGGAGGTCGGCACCACGCAGGTCCGCACCGGTGAGGTCCGCGTGGGCCAGGTCGACACGGCGCAGGTCGGCCCCGACGAGGAGCGCGCCACGCAGGCTCGCGGCCCGCAGGTCACGGCGACGCAGGTCGACACCGAGGAGCTCGGCTCCCCGCAGGTCCGCGCCCGGGCCACGCCCGGCCCGCGCCCGGGCGGACGCCTCGACGAGGATCGGGTTGACTCGCGCGAGGTGTGCGTCGACGTCGAGCACCGCGAGCTCCTCTGGCCCGAGGTCGGCCAGCTCGCCGGTGAGCGCGACGACCTCGGCGAGCGACGCCGCCAGCGCCGCGTCGTCGACCAGGGCCCGGGCCTCCGCGAGGTACCAGAGGAGCTCGTGCAGGCGCCGCACGACGGGAAAGGCCTGCCGCACCTGGACCGCGGCGAGACGGTCGGTCCGCCAGTCCCTCCCGCCGACCGTCACCTGGGTCACGTGCTGCCCGGCTCCGAAGCAGTCGAACGTCACGCAGCCGACGAATCCCTCCTCGCGCAGCTGGGAGTGGATCTGGCAGCGATGCTCGGCGAGGTGTCGGCAGGGGGTGCCCGCGGGCTTGTCGATCGGGAAGTCCGCGGAGACGCCGAAGGCCGGGACCATGCAGCACAGACCCGCGCAGCGTCCGCAGTCGGCACGCAGCGTCAGCCGCGCATCCTGCTCGGCCGGTTCACGGTGATCGGTCACACCTCATCCTCGCCCACCTCGGGACGGCGCGGGACGGGCCCGCACCCACCCGGGTAGGTGCGATGATCGCGCCATGGTCAAGGAGTCACTGCTCGCCCGCGGCGAGAAGGTCGTGTTCACCGCCCACTCGCACTGGAAGAACCTCGTCGTCCCCGTGCTCGTCACGCTCGCGGTGGGGACCCTGGCCGTGTGGGCGCTGATCGCCCTCGTGCCCGACACCCAGGCGCAGGCGTGGCAGCGCTGGACGATCTCCGGGGTCGCCCTCCTGCTCGTCGTGATCTTCGGGATCTGGCCGATGCTCACGTGGTGGGCGTCGACCGACACCCTCACGACACGGCGCCTGATCAGCCGCAGGGGTGTGCTCTCGCGCGAGGGCAAGGACCTGCCGATCGACCGCGTCCAGGCCGTGAGCTATCGCCGGACGCTGATCGACCGGATGCTCGGTTGCGGGACGCTCGTCGTGCAGACCGCCGGCGAGACGAGCGACGTCGAGCTGTTCGACGTCGCCCACCTGGAGCGTCGCATCCTGCAGGTCCAGGAGATCCTGCTCGACGAGGAGATCGCCGCCGAGGGCGCGCCGCGCCTCACCGAGCCGACACCCTCCGGGTCGGTGCAGGCGGGAGCCACCGACACCGCTGCGCCGACCCAGGCGGACCAGGCGGACCAGGGCGAGATCTCCGCGTCGGACGAGGGCGCCGACCTCGACACCGAGGCGTCGGAGGACTGAGCCGTCCCGGCTCGACCCGCCACGACGGTCACTCGACGCCGAGCAGCACCTCGACCGCCCGCTCGATGAACGCGTCGACCGGGCCCTCCGCGTAGCCGTCCTGGCCCTGGCGGCGGGTGAAGGTGAGCTGACGGACCTCGGCCGAGGAAAGTGCGTGGCCGTTGTCGAAGTAGTCGATCAGCCGGCGGCAGAAGTCGTCGACCTCGTCCGGGTCGTAGGCCTGCACACGGCGCTCCGCCGGGGCGAAGCGCTCGCCGTCCGGGCGGGCCAGCCGCCCGTAGAGCGTGCGCGCCCGCTCGGCGAGGTGCTCGAGCCAGGCCTGCTGACCGTGCGTCGCGACGAAGGCGGTGCGCTCGCGGACGACGAACGCCTGCTCCAGCCGGTCCAGCGCCGCGTCGACGGCGGTCGGCTCGTAGCCGTGGTGCACGAGGTCGAACGCGGCGCGACGCACGGTGCGGCCGTCGATCGCCTCGGACACCTCACCCTCGTACACCCGACGCGCATGGGTGAAGAACTCGTCGACCTGACCGGGGTCGTACCCCGAACGCAGTCGTGAGACGGATCGGAACATGTGGGCCATCATGCCTCCTCGGCTGCCAGCTGACCGCAGGCACCATCGATGTCACTGCCTCGGGTGTCCCGGACGGTCGTCGGGATGCCCGCGGCACGAAGCCGATCGACGAACGTCGCCTCGACCGCCGGGTCGCTCGCCGTCCAGATCGACCCCGGGGTCGGGTTGAGCGGGATCGGGTTGACGTGCACCCACCCCCGTCCGCGCTCGAGCAGCTTGGCGGCCAGGAGCTCGGCCCGCCAGGCATGGTCGTTCATGTCGCGGATCAGGGCGTACTCGATGCTCACGCGCCGACCCGTCACCTCGAAGTACCGGTACGCGGCGTCGAGCGCCTCATCGACGGTCCAGCGGGTGTTGATCGGGACGATCTCCGAGCGCAACGCGTCGTCCGGCGCGTGCAGCGAGAGCGCGAGGGTGACCGGGAGCTTCTCGGCGGCAAGCTTGTCGATCGCGGGCACGAGTCCGACCGTCGAGACGGTGACGTTACGGGCCGAGACGCCGAAACCGTACGGCGCCGGGTCGATGAAGCGACGGACGGCCGTCAGGACCGCCTTGTAGTTCGCGAGCGGCTCACCCATGCCCATGA
The DNA here is from genome assembly GCA_038252305.1 of Actinomycetales bacterium. Taxonomy (GTDB): domain Bacteria; phylum Actinomycetota; class Actinomycetes; order Actinomycetales; family Cellulomonadaceae; genus Actinotalea. Next base: position 37,719 of record JBBSAL010000030.1, read on the forward strand.
AGACCAGGTTCGTCAGCCGCCCGGGACCACCGGCGACCGCGCCGGACTCGAGCGCTGCCGCGGCCAGGCGCACCTGCTCGACGATCTCCCCCGCCGAGAGGTTGCGCGTCAGGCCCTGCTGGCCGGTCGCGCAGAAGGGGCAGGCCATCCCGCAGCCGGCCTGGCTGGAGACGCAGAGCGTCGCGCGGCCCGGGTAGCGCATGAGCACGGACTCGACCTTGACGCCGTCGTGCAGCTTCCAGAGCGTCTTGACCGTCGTCCCCTTGTCGGCGAGCAGCTCGCGTACCGGGGTCAGGAGCGGCGGCAGCAGCGCATCGACGAGGCTCTCGCGGCTGCGCGCCGGGAGGTCCGTCATCGCAGCGGCGTCGACCGTGTGGTGACCGAAGTAGTGCGTCAGCAGCTGCTTGGCACGGAACGGCGGCTCGCCGAGCTCGGTCAGGGCGACGGCGAGCTCGTCGGCGCTCAGGTCGGCGAGGTGGCGCGGCGGCTTCCCACGGCGTGGCGCGGCCATCGTCAGCTGCAGGGGTCGGGTGCCGTCGGTCATGTCAGCCCACCGTTCCAGGTACCGCCAGCAGCAGCACGATGTACGCCAACGGAGCCGTCAGCAGGAGCGAGTCGATCCGGTCGAGGACGCCGCCGTGACCGGGCAGGAGCGTCCCCATGTCCTTGAGCTCGAGGTCGCGCTTGAGCAGGGACTCCGAGAGGTCGCCGAGCGTGGAGGTGAGCACGGCGGCGACCCCGAGGCCGACACCGACGTACCACGGCGCGTCGAGCGCGATCGAGATCCCCACGGCTCCGACGGCGCAGGCCAGCAGGAGCGAGCCCGCGAAACCCTCCCAGCTCTTCTTCGGGCTCACCGTCGGGGCGAGGGGGTGCCTGCCGAGGAGGACACCCGCGATGTACCCGCCCGTGTCGCTCGCGACCGAGAGCAGGATGAAGAGGGCCACGCGGGCGACGCCGTCCGGCGCGGCCAGCATGAGCATGACGAAGCCACCCATGAAGGGGATGTAGGCCGTCGCGAAGGTCGCCGTGGCCGCGTCCCGCAGTGCCTCCGGACCCGAACCGTCCAGCGCCCGCCAGACCACGACACCCCCGGACGTGAGCAGGAAGGCGACGAGCAGCGCCTCCGGCCCCGAGGTGTAGGCAGAGACAAGGATGCCGACGGTCCCGACGAGCATCGGGATGAGCGGCAGACTGATCCCCCGACGCCGCACGGCGTGCGCGAGCTCCCAGAGCGCCGCACCGCAGGCGAGCGCGACGAAGCCGATGAACACCTCCTTGCGCACGAGGAGGGCAGCCGCCACCGCCACGAGGAGGCCGAGACCCACGCCGATCGCGATCGGCAGGTCACGTCCGGCACGCGGCGCCGACGGCGCGAGGTCGGTTCCTGCTGTCTCGGCCATCAGACCTCGAGCAGCTCGCTCTCCTTGTGCGCAAGGAGCTGGTCGACCATGTCGACATGCTTCTTGGTGAGCGCCTCGAGCTCCTTCTCGGCCCGGCCGACCTCGTCCTCGCCGGCCTCGCCGTCCTTGGAGATCCGCTCGAGCTCGTCCTTGGCGCGGCGGCGGATGTTGCGCACCGAGATCCTGGCGTCCTCCGCCTTGTGCCGCGCGAGCTTCACGTAGTCGCGGCGGCGCTCCTCGGTGAGCTGCGGAAGGTTCACGCGGATGATCTTGCCGTCGTTGCCCGGGTTGACGCCGAGGTCCGAGTCGCGCAGCGCACGCTCGATCGCGCCGAGCGAGCTCACGTCGAACGGGGTGATGAGGATCGTGCGTGCCTCGGGCGTCGTGAAGGACGCGAGCTGCTGCAACGGCGTCGGTGCGCCGTAGTACTCCACGGTCACCTTCGTGAACATGCCTGCATTGGCACGACCGGTACGGATCGTGGCGAAGTCCTCCTTCGCCACCTCGACGGCCTTGTCCATCTTGTCCTCGGCCTCGAGGAGGGTCTCGTCGATCACCGGTGCTCCTTCGTCGTCGTTCCTTGGCCCGTCACGTCGCGTTCGCGGTGAGCAGGGTTCCGATCTTCTCACCGACGAGCGCCCTCGTGACGTTCCCCGGCTCGCCCATCCCGAAGACCCGCATCTGGACGCGGTTGTCGCGACACATGCTCAGCGCCGTCGAGTCCATGACCTCCAGCCCCTCGACGAGGGCCTGCGTGTAGCTGAGGTGCTCGAACTTGCGAGCGGTGGGGTCGCGGCGCGGGTCGGCGCTGTAGACGCCGTCCACCCGTTCTTGCCCATGAGCACCTCGTCGCAGTGCACCTCGAGGGCACGCTGCACGCACACGGTGTCGGTCGAGAAGAACGGCATCCCGGCGCCGGCGCCGAAGATGACCACACGGCCCTTCTCCAGGTGCCGGATGGCCCGGAGCGGGATGTACGGCTCGGCGACCTGTCCCATCGCGATCGCGGTCTGCACGCGGGTGCTCACCCCGGACTGCTCGAGGAAGTCCTGCAGCGCCAGGCAGTTCATGACGGTTCCGAGCATGCCCATGTAGTCGGCACGGGCACGATCCATGCCGTTCTGCGAGAGCTCGGCGCCCCGGAAGAAGTTCCCGCCGCCGACCACGATCGCGACCTGGATCCCGGCGCTCACCGCCTCGGCGATCTCGCCGGCGACCCGGCGGACGACGGTGGTGTCGACGCCGACCCCGCCACCGCCGAAGGTCTCACCGGACAGCTTGAGCAGGACCCGTCGAACAGGGATCGCTCGGTCGGTGGTGGGTGAGTCCGGGGCGTGCTCCACGGGTGCTCCTCGCCTCGACGTCCGGTGTGCCGACTGCGCACCGGTCCTGCAGGCGGCGGCCCGTGAGGGCCGCCGCCGTGGGGATCAGGCTCCGACGCGGAACCGCGCGAACGCGGTGACGGCGCCGCCGGTCGCCCCGACGACCTTGCCGACCGTGGTCTTCGGGTCCTTGGCGAAGCCCTGCTCGAGCAGGACGTTCTCCTTGAAGAAGCCGTTGAGGCGGCCCTCGGCGATCTTGACCAGCGCGGCGGCGGGCTTGCCCTCGTTGCGCGCGGTCTCCTCGGCGATCCGGCGCTCGTCCTCGACCGTCGCGGCGGGGACGTCCTCGCGAGCGAGGAAGGTCGGCGAGTACGCGGCGATGTGCATCGCGACGTCCTTGGCGACCGAAGCACCGGCAGCGTCCGAGCCCACGAGCACGCCCACCTGGGGCGGGAGGTCCTTGTTGACCTTGTGCAGGTAGACGCTGACGACCGGGGCGCTCACCCGGGCTACCCGACGCAGCGCGATCTTCTCGCCCAGCGTCGCGGCCGTCTCGGTGATGGTCTCGGCGACCGTCCGACCCTCGAACGTGGACGCCAGGATCGCGTCGACGTCCTCGGTGCCGGCGGCAACCGCTGCCGCGAGGACCTTGTCGGCCAGCGCGATGAACGTGGTGTTCTTCGCCACGAAGTCCGTCTCGGAGTTGAGCTCGATCAGCACGCCGGTCTGGCCGGAGGCGTCGTCGGCGATGCTCGCCGCGACGAGACCGTCCGAGGCCGAACGGCCCTCGCGCTTGCTCACGCCCTTGAGGCCCTTGATACGGATGATCTCGAGCGCCTTCTCGGCGTTGCCGTCGGCCTCGTCGAGCGCCTTCTTGACGTCGAGCATTCCTGCACCCGTGCGCTCGCGCAGGGCCTTGATGTCAGCGGCGGTGTAGTTCGCCATGAGTCGGTGTCCCTTGTCTGTCGGTGGGGCGGGTGGCCGCGCTCAGCGCGCGGCGTCGGTCTCAGCGTCGGCGTCGGCAGCGGCCTCAGCGGCGGGAGCCTCGACGACCTCAACAACAGCCTCAGCAGCAGGAGCCTCGACGACCTCAACAACAGCCTCAGCAGCAGGAGCCTCGACGACCTCAACAACAGCCTCAGCAGCAGGAGCCTCGACGACCTCAACAACAGCCTCAGCAGCAGGAGCCTCGAC
>JBBSAL010000031.1:0-39638 GCA_038252305.1 Actinomycetales bacterium
ACGCCGAAGCGCCGGAACGGCCGCATCACCGAGGCGGTGAAATCCGGGCTTTCGGTTAGCGCGTCGATGATGAGCAGCACGGCGAGGAAAAAGCTGACGATCACCGCGGTGCCCGGCTGCCATTTGAACAGCAGCAATATGGTGGCGATCATGCCGAGTCCGAGCAGGCGTTTGCGCGTGCTCCGGTTTTCCGATGGCGGGGCCAGGTGGGTGGCTCCGATTTCGAGAAAGTAGTAGCCCACAAAAACGGTCACCGCGACGGTGCCAAGGTAGGCCCACGCGAAGTCGGCGCCTGAAAACCCCATGCCCATGAAAAGCCGGCCCATGCCGCGGCCCGCGCTGATACCTCCCGTCAGACTCAGCAGCAGGCCGCCCAAAATCACCGCGAAGACGACCCGCACCACCACCCCGCCGCAGACAGCCGGGTGACCCGCACGGGACACCCGGCAGTCTCGCGTCAGGCGGCCCCGCCTGCGGGGCCCGGCTCCCCGTCGTCTCCCCGGTAGGCCGCGCCCTCAAGCGGAGGGTCCGCCGTCCAGGCCGCGGCGAGCAGCACGATGCGCGCGATGAGGTTGATCCAGACCAGCAGGGTGATGAGCACCGCGAACGAGGCGAGGAGCGGGTTGCGCTGGGCCGAGCCTGCGACGACGGACGCCCCGAGGAAGCGCACGACGCCGATGCCGCCCGCCGCGATCACCGCACCACCGAGCAGGTCGCGGCGCGGCGGGTGCTGACCTGCGAGCACCACGACGAGCAGGACGAAGGTGATCGCGTCGACGACGAAGGCGACGACCCGGCCGAGGACGGTGAGAGCCAGGCCGGCGCCGGCGTCCCAGCCGATGGCCGCGAAGACCCACGAGGCGACCGCACCGGTCGCCGTCGTCAGCAACGCGGACAGGAGGACCACCACCGCCATGCCGAGAGCCCCGGCGAGCTCACGCCCCTTCGCGACCAGGGCGTTGACGCCGACGTTCGGGGCGTCGAACATCGCCCGGACAGCAGTGCGCAGGGCCGCCATGGCGATGGTGGAGGTGACGACAAGAACCACGACCGACACGGCTCCGGCGACGCTCAGGCCGGGGCTGAGCACGAGGTCGTTCGGCGACAGGAGCCCATTGCCGCTCCCCGTGTCGAGGATCCCTGGCACCGACCGCGAGATCGCCCGCACGAGGCCGTCCTTCAGCTCCCGGTTCCCGCCGACCACGGCCATCGCCACGGTCCAGCCGAGGGTCAGGCCCGCGACGAGCGAGAAGAGCGCGGAGTAGGCGATCCCCCCGGCGAGCACCCCTCCCCCTGCGGCACCGAAGCGCGCGTTCGCCCGCATCGGCCGGGTGGCCTGGAGCCGGGAGAACAGGGCCTTCGCACGGTCGAGGAGGCCGGGCGACTCGGAGCCGGGGTCGAGGTCCTCGCCGACGGCACGCGCCGCGGCGGCATGGGCACGTCCGGCGCCCGAGGGCGTCTGCTGGGTCCGATCGGTCATCTGACGACCCTAGGCGCGCCCGCGCACGGTGGCAGCCCGAGCACGCGCTGGGCTCAGCCGCCGAAGGGGATGTGCCGCTCGACGCGCCAGACGCCGTCGTCACCGTGGGCGAAGAAGTCCAGGCCGGTCACCGTGAAGACCGCCTCGAAGTCCGCCAGCTCGGTGAACGCCCGGTCGAGGTCCGTCTCGGGCAGGTCGTGGGCCACGGTCACGTGCGGGTGGTAGTTGAAGCGGAGCGGCTGGGCCAGCGGGCCGCTGCGCAGGTCCCGCTCGAGCTGCTCGCACTCGGCGATGCCCCGGACGACCTGCACGAAGACCACGTCGGAGACGGGTCGGAAGGTCCCGGTCCCGCGCAGGTGGAGGTCGAAGGCACGGTGCCCTGCGACCACCTGCGCGATGTGCGCGTGCAGGTCCGCGAGATCACCCGGCTCGGCGATCGTCGGTCCGACGAGGGTCACGTGCGGCGGGATGTTCCCTGCCTCCGGGTCACCGAACCCGGCTCTGGCCTGCTGGAGCAGGCCGGCGTGGGGTGCCGGCACCGAGATCGCGAGGCCGAACCGCACCTGGTCCCCGTGGCGTTCCGGGAGGTTCATCGCGACCTCGGGAGCAGGCCGATCCGGTCGTAGACCCGGGCGAGGGTCGGGACCGCGATCGCTCTGGCTCGCTCGGCGCCGTCGGCGAGCACCTGGTCGAGCAGGTCAGGATGGTCGAGGTACTCGTTCACCTTGGCCTGGAACGGCTCGAGGAAGGCCACCACGACCTCCGCGAGCTCCTTCTTCAGGTCCCCGTACCCGCGACCGGCGAAACCCTCGACGAGCACGCCGACGGGCGTGCCGGACAGGGCCGAGTGGATCGTCAGGAGGTTCGCGACGCCGGGCTTGTTCACCGGGTCGAACCGGATCTCGCGCTCGGCATCGGTCACCGCCGAGCGGATCCGCTTCGCCACGACGTTGGGCGGGTCGAGCAGCTCGATCAGGCCGTTGGGCGAGGAGGTCGACTTGCTCATCTTGCTCGTCGGGTCCTGCAGGTCGTAGATCTTCGCCGTCGCCTTGACGATGTGCGGCTCGGGCACGGTGACGATCGGCCCGAACCGGGAGTTGAGGCGCTGGGCGAGGTCCCGGGTGATCTCCAGGTGCTGGCGCTGGTCCTCACCGACGGGGACGAGCGCGGCGTCGTACAGCAGGATGTCCGCCGCCATCAGCACGGGGTAGGTGAACAGACCGACCGTCGTGCCCTCCGCGCCCTGCTTCGCCGACTTGTCCTTGAACTGCGTCATCCGCGAGGCCTCACCGAAGCCGGTGTGGCACGACAGGATCCAGGCGAGCTCGGCGTGCTCGGCGACATGGGACTGGACGAAGAGGATCGAGCGCTCCGGGTCGACCCCTGCAGCGAGGTACTGCGCGGCCGTACGCCGGGTCCGGTCGCGGAGCACGGCAGGGTCGGGCCCGACGGTGAGCGCGTGCAGGTCGACGACCGAGTAGATGGCCTCGTAGTCCTCCTGGAGGGCCACCCAGCTGGTCAGCGCCCCGAGGTAGTTGCCGAGGTGCAGCGAGTCCGAGGTCGGCTGCATCCCGGAGAAGATCCTGGGACGAGTGGGGGCTGACGATGCCATGCCCGGCATTCTCGCAGGTCCGGGCTCGTGGATCGAACCCGAGGTGCCCGGTGGAGACACCCCCGAGGGGTTCAGGTGGCCTCGTCGTCGAACGGGGCAGGGAGCGGCGCCTGTGCCGCAGCCGACCCGCTCGTGTAGCGACGCCCCGTGGTGGGTACCGGAGCCGGCGGGTCGATCAGCGCCTCGCGGACGATGCGCCGGGGGTCGTACTGACGCGGGTCCATCGCGGCCCAGTCGATGTCGTTGGCCTCCTCGCCGAGCTCCTCGGCCACCCGGTCCTTGGCCTGGTTAAGGAACGTGCGCAGGACGCGGACCCAGCTGGCGAGCTGCGCGGCGTAGCGCGGCAGCCGCTCAGGTCCCACCACGACCACGGCGACGACCAGGAGGATGAGGAACTCGCCCCCGTTGATGCTCGGCACGCGCTCAGCGTACGTCAGCCTCAGCTGCTGGAGACCTCGTCGAGGACCACCCTCATCTCCCGCGTCCGGTCGCCGGTGCGCACGCTCAGCGTTACCGCGTCCCCCGGCGCCTTGGCCCGGACCGCGACGATGAGCTCGTCGGCCTGGGTGACGGGGCGCCCGTCGATCGCAAGGATGACGTCGCCCGCCTTGATCCCCGCACGGTCGGCCGGGCCACCCTTGACCACGCTCGGCCTGCCGCCCGTCGCGTCCGTCGAGACCTGGACGCCCTCACCCGTGTAGCGCGAGTCGAGCAGGACACCGATCACCGGGTAGGTGGCCTTGCCCGTCTCGATCAGCTGCTCCGCGGTACGCCGGGCCTGGTTCGACGGGATCGCGAAGCCGAGGCCGATGCTCCCCGTCGCCGTGCCCGTGCCCGACGCCTGGGCGATCGCCGAGTTGATCCCGATGACCTCACCGTCCGCGCCGACCAGTGGGCCGCCGGAGTTCCCCGGGTTGATCGCCGCATCGGTCTGGATGGCGTCGATGAAGGCCGGCTGGTTGACGTCCCCCGCGGCCACCGGTCGGTGCAGGGCACTGACGATGCCGGTCGTCACGGTGCCCTGGAGCCCGAGCGGCGCGCCGACCGCGACCACCGGGTCGCCCACGACGACGGTGTCGGAGTCCGCGAGCGCGAGCGGCGTCAGCCCCGTGCGGTTGACCTTGATCACGGCGAGGTCGTAGTCGCTGGTCGCGCCGACGAGCGTTGCGGAGTCCTGGCTCCCGTCCGCGAAGACCACCGTGATCGTCGACCCGCTGCCGACATCGGCGGTCGCGACGTGGTTGTTGGTCAGCAGGTAGCCGTCGCCGCGCAGGACGAAGCCCGAGCCGGTCGCCTCCCCCGAGCTGCCCCGGACCTCGATCGTCACGACGCTCGGCTGGATCGCGGCGGCGATCGCCGCCACCCCGGTGAGCTGTCCACGCACGCTCGCGCCACCGGCGACGGTCGGCAGTGCGGCGTCGACCGGCCGACGGTCCTGCTCCCAGCGCGTGCCGAGCGCACCGCCGACGGCGCCCGTCGCGAGAACGAGGACGAGCGCGGGCACGAGGAGCCACGCGAGGACCCCCCGGCGTGCGCGGCGCGGCGCGACCGCCCGGCCGTGCGAGTCGAGCGCCCAGGGACCGGCGGGCGGGTCACCGGCGCCCATCGCCGGGGCCCACACGGGCGGTGAGGGCTGGGCGGGTGCCCCGCCGGCGGTCCCCCAGCCCACGGGAACGCCTCCGGGCGGCGGACCGACGGGCTGTGCCGGCGCACGCTGGGCCTCACCGGCCTGCGGCGGGAGGGACGATCCGCCCGACGGGGCGGCGAAGGGGTTGGCCGGGACCTCGCGGTCGGTGGGCTCGGTCACGGGCTGCTCCAGGAGGTGACGAGGTTCTGCCAGCCGCGGACGACGCGTGCCTGGGCACCGTCGTCGTAGGCACGGACGGATGCGGCGGAGACGAGGTCGACGACCGCGTCGGAGGGGACCTCGGCGACGATGTCGACCATGACGTCGCCCGACTGCCAGACGGCCTGCCACGGCGTACGCGAGAGCACCAGGACCGTGCGGTCACCGATCTGGGTCTCGACACCGTCGACCGCGCTCTCGTCCAGCCTGGCCAGGCGCTGCGTCACCACGAGGAGTCCGTGCGGGCCGACGAGGTCGACCTCGACGGCCGGCAGCGCACCGGGGTGGGTCCGGAGGCCGGCGAGCCGGTAGCCGGAGGGCACCGGCACGGGCTGGGCCCAGCCGAAGCCGTCGGACTCGGCGAGCGAGGCGACGTCGACGACGCCGCCGGACGGGCCGTCGACGGCCGACACGGAGACCGCGGGGAACCCGTCGGCCGCGGCGGCCCTGCTCAGCAGACCGAGCGCCTGAGCCGGGTGCTGATCGGGCGAGGTCGACGGCTCGCCGCCGAGCGCGAAGAGCACGGCGACGAGGCCGACGGACAGGGCGCCGGTCGTCAGGGCGAGGACCGGCACGCGCCGGGGACGGACGTCGCCGCGCAGCCCGCGGGCCGGGAGGCCCGGCCGGGCGCCCGGGAGCCGGAGGCTGCGGCTGTCGGCCCACGGCGCCGCGGGATCGAGACGCCGACGCCCGTCGTCCGGGCCGAGACACGAAGCGGCCCGGGGGCCCGACTGCTCGGCCCCGAGCGCGAGGAGGCGAGCCGTCAGCCCGTCCGCCGGTCGGACCTCACCGGCGGAGGCGAGGGCCAGACGGGCGGCCCGAGCAGCCGCGAGGCCGTCGGCGCACTCCGGGCAGGCGGCGACGTGGGCCATGGCGCGTTCCCAGGCAGCAGGCGGGAGCTGACCGTCGGCCAGTGCGCTGAGCTGGGTCCCCAGGTGCGTCATGCCCGGGCCCCGTCGTGCGCCCAGGCGTGCACCGCCGGCGCGACCGTCGGCACCTCGTGCACACCGGTCGGCGCACGGTGCGCGAGGCTCTCGCGCAGCTGCGCCCGTGCCCGGTGGATCCGGGAGCGCACGGTGCCGAGCTTCACGCCGAGCGTGACGGCGATCTCCTCGTAGCTCAGCCCCTCGATGTCGCACAGCACGACGGCGGCGCGGAACTCGGGCGACAACGCGTCGAGGGCCGACTGCACGTCCACGTCGAGGTTGGCGTGCTCGAAGCCGCGTTCGGGCGTGCCGAGCCCGAGCCGGCCGGGCAGGCGGTCGGCATCGTCACCGAGGCTGTCCATCCGGATCCGGGTGCGGCGACGCGCCTGGTCGAGGAAGAGATTGATAGTGATGCGGTGCAACCAGCCCTCGAACGTCCCCGGCGTGAAGCTCGAGAGCGAGCGGAACACCCGGACGAACGTCTCCTGGGTGAGGTCCTCGGCGTCGGCCCGGTTCCCCGTGAGCCGGTAGGCGAGGCGATACACCCGGGCCGAGTGCTCGAGGACGATCTGCTCCCACGAGGGCGCGACCCAGGCCGGCGTGATCGTCGGTTCCGGCACGTGCCCTCCTCTCCTCGGCCACCCAGTGTCTCCCGGCGAGGTGCCGCTGTGCACGTCGAACCACGGTGGCGCGCCGCGGACCGTGCCCACCCGCCCCTCCGGCCGGGGCGCGCGGTCGACGCGGGGCGTGGCAACCGCTCGGCCCACGGCTGCGCGACTAGCATCGAGGAAGCAGGTCCGTCCGCCAGCAGCACACCCCAGGAGCACATCATCGCCGCCGACAAGTCCTCCAGCTGGGCCCACTGCGAGGACTACCGCACCCTCGACGACGTGCTCCTGCGCGCGATGGACCGCGCCGACGAGCTGGGTTGCGGCGCCGTCTCCCCGGGGACCGGTGCTCTGCTCCAGGTCCTCGCCGCCGGCCAGCGGGCGGCCTCGGTGGTGGAGATCGGTACCGGTGCCGGCGTCTCGGGGCTCTGGCTGCTGCGCGGGATGTCGCCCGACGGCGTCCTGACGACGATCGACTCCGAGGCCGAGCACCACCGCGCCGCCAAGGCGACGTTCGCCGAGGACGGCGTGCGCGCCACGCGCACGCGCACGATCACCGGCCGTGCCCTGGACGTGCTTCCCCGCCTGACCGACGGCGTCTACGACCTCGTGCTGATCGATGCTGACCCGCTGGAGCTCGCGGCCCAGGTCGAGCAGGCGATCCGGCTGCTGCGCGCCGGCGGACTGCTCGTGGTCGCGCACGCCCTCCACGAGGACCGGGTGCCTGATCCCGCGCGCCGCGACGAGGTCACGACCGCCCTGCGAGAGGTGGGCCGTGCGGTCCGCGAGGACGACCGCCTCGTGCCCACGATGGTGCCGACCGGCGACGGCCTGCTGATCGCCGCTCGTCGCTGAGGAGGTCCGGCCTCAGCCGTCGATCGGTCCCGCCAGCCAACGCAGCAGCAGTCGTGCCCCGAAGCCGGTGGCCCCTTCGGGCACCTCGTGGGCCGCACTGCTCGCCCGTGCAGGTCCGGCGACGTCCAGGTGCACCCAGCGCCGCGTCCCGACGAAGTGCTGCAGGAAGAGCGCGGCGACGACCGCACCCGCGCCCGTCAGGTGCGCGGCGACGTGCCGGATGTCCGCCACGTCCGAGTCGAGCGAGGAGCGGTACTCCTCGACGAGCGGCATCCGCCACAGGCGCTCACCGCTGGCCCGCCCCGCCGCGTCGAGCGCCCGGGCGAGGGAGTCGTCGCTGCTGAACAGGGCGCCGTGCGTCCGGCCGAGGGCCATCGTCGCCGCACCGGTCAGGGTCGCGACGTCGATCAGGACGTCCGGCTCGAGCTCGAGGTCGGCGTAGGCCAGGGCGTCGGCGAGCACGAGCCTGCCCTCGGCGTCGGTGTTGGTCACCTCGACCGTCGTCCCGCCGTGCAGCCGCAGGACGTCGCTCGGCCGGTAGGAGGCCCCGCCGAAGGCGTTCTCGGCGAGCGGGAGCAGCGCGGTCACCCGGTGCGTGACGCCGGCAGCCGCGGCTCCCACGACGGTGGCCAGAGCCACGGCCGCGCCGGCCATGTCGGTCTTCATCGGGACCATGGCCTCGCGGGCCTTGATCGACAGACCGCCGGTGTCGTAGGTGATCCCCTTGCCGACGATCACCACGTGCGCCGGCTTCGGGCCCGAGCGGCGCGGAGGCGGGGTGTAGCGCACGACGACGAGCCGGGGCGGGGTCGCCGAGCCGGCCCCGACGGCAAGGATCCCGCCGAAACCATGGGCTGCGAGCTCGGCCGGGCCGAGCACCTCGACCTCGAGCCCCGCCTCCTCGGCGAGCGCCACGGCGCGATCGGCGAGCCACGGTGGGTTCTTCGTGTCGGAGGGCATGACGGTGAGCTCGCGCGCCGTCCAGGTGGCCCGCGCGGTCACGCGCGCCGCCTTGAGCGCCGACTCGGGGTGCTCACCGAGGAGCACCAGCCGCTCGGCCGGGGCAGGTGCGGACGGGCCCGTCGCCCGGGTGGGGTGGCGGTAGGCGGCGAGCAGGTAGCCCTCGACGAAGGCACGCACGCCGTCCGCGCCGGCTCCGGCAGCCGCCGTGGTCACGACGGTCCGCAGGCCACGGCTCTGCATGGCGACGGCAGCGCCGGCCCGCCTCAGGTCAGCAGGTTCTCCCCCGCCGATCCCGACGAGCACGAGGCGGTGCGGCAGCCCGGCCCACGGCAGGCTCAGCCCCGAACCGGCCGGCCGAGGGAGCTCGATGGAGTGGGCGTCCCCCGCGGCACCGGTGGCGCGCACCCGCTCGGCGAGGTCCGAGAGGTCGATCCCGTAGCGGGCAGCGACGTCAGCGGTGCCGCCACGCGGCTGCGGGTCGGTGTCGCCGTCAGCGGGAGGCGCGAGCGGGACGACGAGCGCGTCGACGTCCGGCTCGATCAGCGCGGGGCTCGACGCGATCGGCCCCGGGGCGATGACGACGTCCGGGAGAGCGACGTCGCGGGTCCCCGATGGCGCGGCCCGCCGGCCCCGTGCGGTTGCCGGCACGGCAGGATCAGCCGACGACGGCGCTCAGAGCTGCGGCGAGCTCGCCGGCCTCTGTCGCGTTGAGCTCGACGACCAGACGACCGCCGCCCTCGAGCGGCACGCGCATGACGATCCCGCGTCCCTCCTTGGTGACCTCGAGCGGCCCATCGCCCGTCCTCGGCTTCATCGCAGCCATCGGTGGCTCCTCCTCGTGAGTCCTGACCCGCCCCCGGAGGCCGCACGCCCTCGACTAGGGATGACGTGGGACCGACGGAGAGGACGGATGTCCGTGATCAGTCTAGTTCACCGGCCGCTGCGGACGGACCGCTTACCGGTCACGGTGGCCAGCCGGACGGCGGCACGAGCCGCCAGATGAGACCGATCCAGGCGATCTGACCGAGGAGGCCGAGGACCACCAGGCCGGCGAGGGCGGGGCCGCGGCGCCGGGCCGTGGCCACGGCCTGCGCCGGCACGACCCAGAACGGCACCGCGAGGATCGCGAAGCGCACGAGGCTCGTGCCCGGCTCGACGATCGCGACGAGGTAGCCGACGTACCCGGCGGCCCAGCCGACGAGCTCGGGCCCCAGGCGCCGCATCGCCCTGCTCGCGAAGGCGGCGGCCAGGACGGCAGCCAGGACGAGCAGCACGAGGAGCCCCCAGCTGCCGAAGAGCCAGCGCGCCACGTCGAGCCATGGCAGGAACGGGACGACCTTGCCGCGCCCCCGCCAGGAGCCCTGGGTGAGCGCGTAGGCGTCCGGGACCCCCGTCGACCAGCCGACGATCGCCGGCCACGCCAGGCCCGAGAGCCCCGCGAGAGCGGCCAGGCCGATCAGCCGCGCCCGCTGCGCGACCGGCAGCGTGCGCCAGCGCACGAGCGCGTGGACCGCGACCACGACGGCGATCGGCAGCGCCACGGCCCGGGTGAAGCCGAGCGCGACGACGGCGACGGCGGCGAACGCGTACCGCTCACGCTGGACGGCCCACAGCACGCAGGCGACGAGGAGCAGAGCGAGGGACTCGGTGTAGCCGACCTGCAGCACGGGTGCGGAGGCCGAGGTCGCGAGCAGTGCGACGGTCAGGATCGGGACGGCGGCGCGCGCACCCGGCCGCAGGCGATCGAGCGCGGCGGCACGCGGCTGCGCCATCGCGTGCTCGACGACCTGGTGGACGACGAGCATCGCTGCGATGCCCAGTCCGGTGGCCACGAGCGGCGCGACGACGTCCCACGGACCACGCGTGAGCTCCATCACCCCGCGCACCAGCACGGGGAAGAGCGGGAAGAAGGCCCAGGCGTTCTGCTGGACGGCTCCGTCGGCCCCGCGGGGCAGGCCCGCCGGGTAGCCCTGCTCCGCGATCTCGCGATACCAGCTCGCGTCCCACATCAGGCCCGTGTAGGGGAAGTACGCCGGCGAGGCGTCGACCCATCCGGCGGCAGCCTGGGTGGTCGCGACCGCTGCGAAGACCAGGGCACTGAAGGCACGGGCCAGGAGCACCACGACCACGACCTGGAGCCACCACGGCCACGTGCTGGGCCTGCGCAGGACGGCGCCGCTCACACCAGTCCCCGCACCGGGCGTCGCGGCGGGCGGTCGTCACGGAGCACCGCAACCATCTCGACCACGCGCAGCGTCGCCTGGACGTCGTGCGCCCGGAAGACAGTCGCCCCGCACCACGCGGCCACGGCGGTCGCCGCAAGCGTCCCCTCGAGGCGGTCGTCGACCTCGAGGTCGAGTGCCTCGCCGACGAAGTCCTTGCGGCTGAGGGCCATGAGGACGGGGTGGCCGAGCCCGGTGAGGGCGGCCGTGCGGCGCGTCAGGTGGAGCGAGTGCCAGGTGTTCTTGCCGAAGTCGTGCGTCGGGTCGACGAGCACCGACCGGGGGTCGACACCCGCCTGCACCGCACGGGCTGCCGCAGCGGCCAGGGTGTCGACCACGTCCACCAGCACGCCGTCCAGCGGGTCGGCCCCGGGCTCGGGGACACCGCGGGGATCGAGCCCGGCGCGTGCGGCGCGCGCGGCCGTCAGGGGGTACTGCGGGCGCAAGGGGTCGGTCCGCGGCAGCACGCCACCGGTGTGCGAGCAGACCAGGCCCATCCCGAACCTCGCGGCGACGGCCGCGAGTCCCTGGTCGTAGCCGGCCCAGGTGTCGTTGACGAGGTCGGCCCCGGCACGGCCGGCAGCCTCGGCCACCTCGCTGCGCCAGGTGTCGACGCTCAGCGGGAGGTCCGGGTGAGCAGCGCGGACCGCCTCGACCACCGGGATCACGCGGTCGATCTCCTCGGCCACCTCGACCACGGGGCCGCGGCCGGCCCGCACGCCGCCGATGTCGACGAGATCGGCCCCGGCCAGGACGGCACGCTCGACGGCGGCCAGCGCTGCCGAGGTGTCACCGGCGCGTGCCTGGGCGTAGAAGGAATCGGCCGTGCGATTCACGACAGCCATCACGGCCGCGCGGTCGCCGCCGAGCGACCGACCACGCAGCCAGAGGGGGACCCCGGCGGGGGGAACCCCGACCCGCTCGCCCACCTCAGGCAGGATCGGTCGCCGCGGCGGCCGCAACGGCCTCCTGGGCGGCCCGGAGCTCGGCGTCGCGCTCCTGCACGGCCCGGACGGCGTCCGCCGGGTCGTCGACGAGCTGGATCAGCTCGAGGTCGCGCGCGGAGATCGTGCCCTTGTCCAGCACCGGCCCCGAGAGCCAGTCCAGCAGGCCCTTCCAGTAGCCGGTGCCGACCAGCACGATCGGGAACTCGGTGACCTTCTGCGTCTGCACCAGCGTGATCGACTCGAAGAGCTCGTCAAAGGTGCCGAATCCGCCGGGAAGGACGATGAAGCCCTGGGCGTACTTGACGAACATCGTCTTGCGGGCGAAGAAGTACCGGAAGTTGACGCCGAGGTCGACCCAGGCGTTCATCCCCTGCTCGAACGGCAGCTCGATCCCGAGGCCGATCGACAACCCACCGGCCTCGCTCGCCCCCCGGTTCGCAGCCTCCATGATGCCGGGGCCGCCACCGGTCATCACGGCGAAACCGGCCTCGACCAGTCCGCGCCCGACCTCGCGCCCCAGGTGGTACTCCGGGTCGGTGCGCGGGGTCCTCGCCGAGCCGAACACGCTCACCGCTGGGCCGATCTCGGCGAGAGCGCCGAACCCCTCGACGAACTCGCTCTGGATGCGCATCACGCGCCACGGATCGGCATGGACCCAGTCGGCGGCCCCGTTGCGGGCCAGCAGGTTCTGATCGGTCGTCGTCGTCGGCACCTGGCCGCGACGCAGCAGGACGGGGCCCTTGCGGTAGCCGTCCGAGGGCCTCGGCATGCTCTGGTCGCTCGCGTCCGTCATGTTGCGAAGCCTAGGAGGTCAACCAGCCGTGCAGCGCGTCGAAGCACAAGGTGAGATCGGCGACCGGGGTCTGCTCGTCGTCCGCATGAGCGAGGGAGGGGTCCCCGGGGCCGAAGTTCACGGCCGGCACCCCGAGCGCCGAGAAGCGCGCGACATCGGTCCAGCCGACCTTGGCCCGCGGCGGCTCGCCGGTGACCGCACCGACGGCCGCCACGAATGCCGCAGCGGCCGGTTGGTCGAGACCTGGCCTGGCTCCGGGCGCCGTGTCGGTCAGCCGCACCTCGTAGCCGTCGAACAGTGCCTGCACGCCGTCCAGCGCCTCCTGCTCGGTACGGTCCGGAGCGAACCGGTGGTTGATCGTGACGACGCACTCGTCGGGGATGACGTTGCCGGCGATCCCCCCGCGGATGCCGACGGCGTTCAGACCCTCGCGGTAGATCAGCCCGTCGACCTCGGCGACCCGCGGCTCGTAGGCGACCAGCCGCTGCAGGACGGGCGACGCACCGTGGATCGCGTTGACGCCGAGCCATGACCGCGCCGAGTGGGCGGCTCGTCCGGGGACGACGACCTCGACGCGCAGCGTGCCGTTGCAGCCGCCCTCGATCGCCCCGGAGGTCGGCTCGCCGAGCACGGCGATGTCGCCGCTGACCCAGTCCGGGTGGTTCGCCACGAGCCTGCCCAGGCCGTTGAGCTCGCTGGCGACCTCCTCGTTGTCGTAGAAGACCCACGTCACGTCGCGCGTCGGCTCGCGGAGCACGGCCGCGAGGGCGAGGAGCACGGCGTCGCCCGCCTTCATGTCGACCGTGCCGCGCCCCCAGACCATGGGCCCCTCCGGGGTCTCGCGCAGCTCGGTCGGCAGGTTGTGGGCGATCGGGACGGTGTCCAGATGCCCGGCGAGCACGACCCGCTCGGCCCGTCCGAGGTGGGTCCGCGCAACGAGCGCGTTCCCGTCGCGCAGGACCTCGAGGTGCCCGAGCGCCCGCAGCGCCGACTCGACGGCGTCGGCGATCGGCTGCTCGGAGCCGCTGACGGACGGGAGATCGCACAGGGCTCTCGTGAGCGTGACGAGGTCAGCGGTGAGGTCGAGTGCAGGCATGCGTCGACCCTAACCAGACGAGACCCCTCGGCGAGGCTCGTTAGGCTTCGCCCATGACACGAACGGCCTACGGCCATGGACTCGCCACCGTCCACATCGCCACCGGCGGAGTCCTGGACACCTGGTTCCCGACACCGCGGCTGGGATCGCCGGCCGCGGACGAGAGCGTTCCGGTCCTGCCGACGGCCGTCGACGAGGCCCGCGGGGTCCGCACCGAGCAGGTGCTGGCGGTCATCGACCTCGACCGGGCGCCGGCGAGCGTCCCCGACGCCTACCTTCGCCTGCACCTGCTCTCGCACCGACTCGTCGCCCCGCACGGGCTCGCCGTCGACGGGATCTTCGGGGTGCTGCCGATCGTCGTCTGGACGGACGCCGGCCCGTGCGCCGTCGAGGACTTCGAGGCGACGAGGTTGCGCCTCCTCACGGCGAACGGACGCATGCCGACGGTCCTCGGCATCGACAAGTTCCCGCGCATGGTCGACTACGTCGTCCCGTCCGGCGTCCGTGTCGCCGACGCCGACCGCGTGCGCCTGGGCGCACACCTCGCCGAGGGCACGACGGTCATGCACGAGGGCTTCGTGAACTTCAACGCCGGGACGCTCGGCACCTGCATGGTCGAGGGCCGCATCTCCTCGGGCGTCGTCGTGGGCGAGGGCAGCGACATCGGCGGCGGAGCCTCCATCATGGGGACGCTCTCGGGTGGCGGGAAGCAGGTCGTCTCGATCGGCGAGCGCAGCCTCCTGGGCGCGAACGCAGGCCTGGGGATCCCGCTCGGCGACGACTGCGTCGTCGAGGCCGGCCTCTACCTCACGGCGGGTACCAAGGTGAGCATCGAGGGCACGGTCGTCTCGGCACGCGAGCTCGCCGGCCGGAACGGGTTGCTGTTCCGGCGCAACTCCCTCACCGGTGCGGTGGAGGTCCTGCCCCGGGCCGGGCACGGCATCGTGCTCAACCCGGACCTGCATGCCTGACGGGTCACGGCGACGGCGCGGCCGACGCCGTCGCAGCGCCCTGGCCGGCGTCCTCACCTTCGTGCTCGTGCTCGTCGTCGGCTCCGGCGCTGTCACCCTCTGGTTGCACGGGCGGGACCGCGCGCCGGTGGTCGAGCGCTGCGCAGCACTCCTGGACGGCACCTCCTGGTACCTCGACCCGGAGCAGGCAGCGAACGCCGCGCTGTTCGGCGGGATCGCCGAGCAGCGCTCGCTTCCGGCCCGTGCGGTGACGATCGCGATCGCCACCGCGTCGCAGGAGTCGAAGCTGCGGAACATCGCCTACGGCGACCGGGACTCGCTCGGGCTGTTCCAGCAGCGCCCTTCGCAGGGCTGGGGGACCTCGGACGAGGTCCGGGACCCGGTGCACGCCACCAACGCCTTCTACGACGCGCTGGTGCGTCTCGCCGGCTACCAGGACATGCCCATCGCCGAGGCCGCCCAGGCCGTCCAGCGCTCGGCCTACCCCGAGGCGTACGGGACCTTCGAGGCCCGGGGACGCGCATGGGCATCGGCGCTGACCGGCTACTCGCCCGCCTCGGTGACGTGCACCCTGCACGCCGCGGGTCCCGCCGACCCCGGGGCGCTGGCCGCCCTCGCCACGAGGGACCTCGGCCTGACGCCGTCGATCACGGGGACGACGGCCGTCCTGGACGCGACGGCGCTGCCCGGAGGCTCGGCAGCGGCGAGCCGCGCCGGCTGGGCCGTCGCGCAGTGGGCGGTCGCCACGGCCGCCGGCACGCAGGTCGTGAGCGTGCGCACGGCCGATCAGGAGTGGACGCGGGCCTCGGGTGCCTGGGCGCCCGCAGCCGGCCCGCTGGCTCCCGGCCGGGTCGAGCTCACGCTCCCGGCCGGGTGAGTCCGCCTCAGCGCGCCTCGGCCGGCACGTACTCGCGCGTCGTCGGGCCCGTGTAGATCTGGCGCGGGCGCCCGATCTTGGTGGCCGGGTCGATCATCATCTCGCGCCACTGGGCGATCCAGCCGGGCATCCGGCCGACCGCGAAGAGCGGGGTGAACATCCGGCTCGGGAAGCCCATCGCCTTGTAGATCAGGCCGGTGTAGAAGTCGACGTTCGGGTAGAGCTTGCGCTCGATGAAGTAGTCGTCGTGGAGCGCGATCTCCTCGAGGCTCATCGCGATGTCGAGCATCTCGTCGCGCTTGCCGAGCGCCTTGAGGATCCCGTCGGCATGCTTCTTCACGATCGCCGCGCGCGGGTCGTAGTTCTTGTAGACCCGGTGGCCGAAGCCCATCAACCGGACGCCCTCCTCCTTGTTCTTGACCCTGGTCATGAACGCGGTGGCATCGCCCCCGTCCGCCTGGATCTCGGTGAGCATCCGCAGCACGGCCTCGTTGGCGCCACCGTGCAGAGGTCCGGAGAGGGCGTTCACGCCGGCCGAGACCGAGGCGTACAGGTTCGCGTGGCTGGAGCCGACGACGCGCACGGTCGAGGTCGAGCAGTTCTGCTCGTGGTCGGCGTGCAGCAGGAAGAGCACGTCCAGCGCCTTCGCCATCGCCGGGTCGACGTCGTAGTGGCCGTTCGTCGGCTGGAAGGTCATCCGCAGGAAGTCGGGGACGTAGCCGCGCCCGCGCTCCGGGCCGATCATGTTCTGCCCGAGTGCACGGCGGTGCGCGTAGGCCGCGATCGTCGGGGCCTTGGCGAGCAGCAGGACGGTCGCGAGCTCGACCGTCGCGGGGTCGAACGGGTCGATGCTCTCGGGGTAGTAGCCCGGCAGCGCCGAGACCGCGCTCGACAGCACAGCCATCGGGTGCGCGTTCGTCGGGAACGCGCCGATGAGGGCCTTGAAGTTGTCGTGCAGGTGCGTGTGCCGCTCGATGCGCTCGATCCACGAGGAGAGCTGAGCGGGCCGCGGGAGCTCCCCGTGCGTGAGCAGGTAGGCGACCTCGAGGAACGAGGAGTGCTCGGCCAGCTGGTCGATCGGGTAGCCGCGGTAGAGCAGCACACCTTCATCGCCGTCGATGTAGGTGATCGTCGACTCGCAGGACGCGGTGTTCATGAAGCCGGGGTCGACCGTGACCTTCCCGGTCTCCTTCAGGAGCGACGCGACGACGATCCCGTCGTTACCCATCGTGGCCGGCACCGTGGGGAGCGTGAGGTGGTGGCCTCCGATCCGCAGCTCTGCGTCCGACGTGCTGGTCTCGCTCATCTGTCCTCCTCGTGGGCCGTCGGAACGAGCCTCGACAACCCCGTCGCGTGCATGGCCAGGGTGACGCTACCCCGCGCGCGTGTCAGAAGCCGCATCGCTGGGAACGTCGCTGAGACGTCACCGCGCGGGCCCCCGCAGGAGCGTCGGTGATCGCTCTCACCACTGGACGGTCAAGACAGAGTAAAGCAGACTGCGGCCCTGATCAGCGGCGTGACGATGCTCACACCTGTGTGCCGCCTGGGTGCCCCGAGGTGCTCCTCCGGTGCCCGTCCGTGCTCAGGCGCCGCTGAGGCGGGCGACCGCACGAGCGATGTCGTCGTCGCTGGCCGTGAGGGCCACGCGGACGTACCGGTCCCCCGCGCGCCCGTAGAACACCCCCGGGGCGACGAGGATGCCGAGTTCGGCGAGATCACCGACCGTCGCCCAGCAGTCCTGCCCGGCGCCGGGCGAGGTGACCCACAGGTACAGCCCGGCGGGCGAGCCGTCGACCAGATAGCCGGCTCCCTCGAGAGCCGCCGAGAGGGCCCGTCGGCGGCGCGCGTAGCGCTCGGCCTGCTCACGCACGTGCTCGTCGTCCCCGAGCGCCACCGTCATGGCGGCCTGGACCGGGCCGGGCACGATCATCCCCGCGTGCTTGCGCAGCTCGAGCAGCCTCGCGACCAGCGCGGGATCGCCGGCCACGAAGGCCGCGCGGTACCCGGCGACGCTGGACTGCTTGGACAGCGAGTGCACGGCGAGCAGGCCCTCGAGCCGGCCACCGGTGACCCGCGGGTCCAGCAGGCTCGGCACGCCCTGCGTGGCCCAGGGCTCGTCCCAGGCGAGCAGGGCGTAGCACTCGTCCGAGGCGACGACCGCGCCGATCTCCCGGGCGGCCTCGACGACGGCGCGCAGCTGATCGACGCCGAGCACCTGGCCGGTCGGGTTGGAGGGCGAGTTGAGCCAGACCAGGCGCACGTCGCTGCGGCCCCGCCATGCCTCGACATCGTCCGCGGGCAGCGGTGTGGCGCCGGCGAGCCGGGCGCCGACGTCATAGGTCGGGTAGGCGATCTCCGGGTGGACCACCACGTCGCCGGCCCCGAGTCCCAGCAGCGCCGGGAGCCAGGCGACGAGCTCCTTGGAACCGACCGTCGGCAGGACCGCCGCCGGGTCGAGCCCTGGGACGCCACGACGGCGGGCGAACCAGTCGACGACCGCCTCACGCAGTGCGGGCGTGCCGTGCGTCGTGGGGTAGCCCGGGGCGTTCGCGGCAGCGGCGAGCGCGTCGCGGAGGATCGGTGGCGTGCTGTCGACCGGGGTGCCGACCGAGAGGTCGACGAGACCGTCAGGGTGCGCGCGGGCGTGCGTGGCGAACGGGACGAGGCTGTCCCAAGGGAAGTCCGGCAGCCCGCCGGTGCTGAGGCCCATGTGGGCAGCGCCCCGTGTCGTCGTCGACCGACCGTCAGTCGGCGTCGGCCTGGGGCGGCAGCGCAGTGACGAGCGGGTGGTCGCGGTCGATCATCCCGAGCTTCGCGGCACCGCCAGGCGAGCCGAGGACGTCGAAGAACTCGACGTTGGCCTTGTAGTAGTCGCTCCACTGCTCGGGGACGTCGTCCTCGTAGTAGATCGCCTCGACGGGGCAGACGGGCTCACAGGCGCCGCAGTCCACGCACTCGTCCGGGTGGATGTACAGGGACCGCTTGCCCTCGTAGATGCAGTCGACCGGACATTCGTCGATGCAGGCCTTGTCCTTGACGTCGACACAGGGCTGGGCGATCACGTAGGTCACGAGTGGTCCCTCCGGGAGAACGGCGGCACCCCGCGGTGCGCCCGCCTAGTATCCCCCACGTGAACGCTGACGACGACGCAGGACCGCCGACGCCGTGGATGGACTGGCCGGTGGGCGCTCGCGTGGTGGTGCGACGACGGCTCGCCGAGGGTGGCTACAGCGATGTGCTCGGTGACCTCCTCGCCCGCGATGTCGACGGGGTACGCGTACTGACCCGCCGAGGTGAGGTCGAGGTCGCCGCCGCCGACATCGCCGTCGGCAAGCGCGTGCCCCCCGCACCACCTCGTCGTCCCGCCCGCCCCGCCCCCTGACCTGCACGCGAGCCCACCCGGGCCCGCCTCCCCGTGCGGCGCTACGGTGCTGGTATGCGGGCCACTCGGCTGGGGCGCTGGGTCCCGGGGGTCGACGTGGCCCGCGGGTACTCCCGGGCGTGGTGGCGGCACGACCTCGTCGCCGGGGTGGTGCTCACGGTCCTCCTCGTCCCGGCGGGGATCGGCTACGCGGAAGCGGCCGGCCTGCCGGCGGTCACCGGCCTGTACGCGACCATAGGTCCCCTGCTCGCCTACGCCGTCGTCGGCCCGTCGCGCGTGCTCGTCCTGGGCCCGGACTCCTCGCTCGCGCCGATCATCGCCGTCGCGATCCTGCCCCTCGCACTCGGTGACGAGGACCGTGCGGTCGCTCTGGCCGCCCTGCTCGCCGTGATGGTCGGTGCGTTGCTGCTCGTCGGAGGCCTGCTGCGCCTGGGAGCCGTCACCGCTCTGCTCTCCAAGCCGATCCGGATCGGCTACCTCAACGGTCTCGCCTTCGTCGTGCTCACCGGGCAGCTGCCGGCCCTCCTCGGGGCCTCCGTCGACCCTCGCGCCTCGCTCGCCGGGCTCGGACCGCTGGTCAGGTCGGTGGCCCGTGGGGAGGTGGTCGTCCCCGCCCTCGTGATCGGGCTGGCCTCGCTCGCCACGATCCTCGTCCTGCGGCGACTGGTGAACGGCGCGACCGGGGTGCTCGTCGCCGTGACCGGCTCGAGCCTCGCCGTCGCGCTGCTGCACCTGACCGACGCGGTACCGGTGGTCGGCGCGCTCCCGAGCGGTGTCCCCCGGCTCGGCCTTGGCGCGCTGAGCTGGAGCGACGGCATCGCCCTCGCGGGGCCGGCGCTCGGCATCGCTCTCCTGGCCTTCGCCGACACGGCGGTCCTGTCCCGGGCGTTCGCGGCGCGGCGCGGGGTCGTGGTCGACGGCGACGCCGAGATGCGCGCCCTGGGGATCTCGAACATCGTCGGCGGTCTGATGAGCGGGTTCCCGGTGAGCGCCTCCTCGTCCCGGACACCGGTGGCCGAGCAGGCCGGCGCCCGGACTCCCGTGGCCGGCATCATCGGCTCGATCCTGCTGATCGGCTTCCTCGCGTTCCTGCCGGGAGCCACGCGATTCCTGCCGACCGCGGGCATCGCCGCAGTCGTGCTGGTCGCAGCCTCCGCCCTGGCCGACGTCCGAGGGACCCTCCGGCTGGTCCGCGTGCAGCCGATCGACGGAGCGCTGAGCCTGGCGGCCTTCCTCGGTGTGGTGTTCCTCGGCGTGCTCGAGGGGATCGTCGTGGCGATCGCGCTCTCGCTCGCGGCCTTCGTCCGGCACGCCTCGCGCCCCTACCGCACCGAGCTCGGCCGGGTTCCCGGGGTGCGCGGCTATCACGACCTCGCCCGCCACCCGGAGGCCGTGCGGATCCCCGGGCTCGCCATCGTGCGGTTCGACGCCCCCCTCTTCTTCGCCAACGGCACCGTCTTCGCCGAGCACGTGCGCTCGGTGGTGGACAGCGCAGCCACCGCGTCCGACGGCACACGCCTCACCACGGTGGTCCTCGCCGCCGAACCGATCACCGACATCGACTCGACGGCGGTCGATGCGCTCGTGGACCTCGACGAGGTCCTCGCCGCCCAAGGCGTCCGACTCGTGGTGGCCGAGATGAAGGGTCCGGTGAAGGACCGGCTGCGCCGCTACGACGTCCGTTCCCCTGACGGGACACCGCGGTTCGGGCCCGAACGCTTCGCCCCGACGGTCGGCGCTGCGGTCGACGCCGTCACCGGACGCCTGCGCGGCGACATCAGCGGCCCTGACGTCCCGACGGACGCGTCGTGAGCCGCGCTCCCGAGCGGTCTCAGCCCGTCGGCGCCGGCCCGCAGACGACGGTGTTCTGTGGCTTGTAGCGCGTCGTCCAGCTCTGGTGCGAGTGCTCCTCGCCGTCGTGGGAGACGGTCCGGGTGACCGTGATGGTGAAGCCAGGGTTCCCGGCCCGCTGCGCCTGGCAGGTGGGCGACTGGGAGTAGACGGTCGTCGGCTGGACGATGTTCGACCACCCGCTCGACGTCGTCGCGACCGTCCAGTACTTGGTGCCCCAGATCCGGACGTGCACGCGACCGTCCGCGACCCAGGACTGGACGAGGGCGCCGTACGGGGTGTCGTTGAGCCACTTCAAGTCGATCAGACCGGTGAAGATCGTCGCCTCGCGACCGGCGGGGTAGCGTGCGAACCACTCGCTGTGCGCGGTGTGCTCGACCTCCTTGAAGCCGGCGAAGAACGAGGCGTTGTAGGTGGTCGTCGAGAGCTGGGAGAGCCCGCCGCCCCATGCCTCCGAGTGCTCGCCGTTGATGATGGCCCCGGCCTCCACGAACCCGTGCGCGGCATCGATCCGTCCGATCGCGTCGGTGAGGCTGAAGGTCTCCCCTGGGCGCACGAGCGTCCCGTTGATCGCCGCCGCCCCGACCGTGATGTTCCCTGTCCGGTGCGGTTCGCTCGTCAGCGGGGTGGAGAACTCCGAGACGATCTCGGTGATCCCGAGGGCCTTGAGCGCCTCGGTCGAGCTCAACGGGTCGGCCTCGACCAGCTGGACGTGGGCCGTCCGGTTGTCGGCGGTCGCCGCGGCCGCGACGGCCTCGGCGACGGCCGTGGGGTCGAGCGTCGTGCCCGGGACCCCGGGGACCAGCACCGGAGCGTCGTTCTGGAAGGTGAACGTGGCATCCGACGGTGCGGTGATCAGGTCACGTGTGCGCGCGATGATCGCGTCGACGAGCGTGGGACCGTCCATCGAGAGCACGAGGTCGGAGCCCTCAGGGGTGAAGTGCGCCGTGTCCGTGAGCACCTTCACCGGGAGCTCGGCGACCTGGTTGTCGACAGCGACCGAGACCGGCGCTCTGGACAGCGGTTGCGCGAGCTCGTTCACGGCGCGATCGACCGCGTCCTGGGTGATGGTCGGGGCGACGGCACTCGTCGGCAGGGCGATCGGCCGCGGCGCAGTGAGCCACCCCGCGGTCAGCAGCACGGATGCTGCGGGCACGTCGACGGCGACACCGTCGATCGGCGCAGTGGTGGACACCGCACCGTCCACGAAGGCGACCGTGCCGTCGACAGGCGTCGTGTCGAGAGCGTCCGCGAGCCCGGTGACCGCCGTCTTGAGAGCCGCAGCGTCCGCGGTGGTGACCGGTGCTGCCGTGCCCGCTCCGAACATGTGCCGCCACAGTCGCGACGGCTCGAGCCCGAACCCGGTGAGGCCGCGGACGGTCGCTGCCGCATCGAAGGCGAGGCCCGCCGCCTTGGGGTCAAGGGCCGTGCGCTGGTCACCGACGGCGACCGGGATCGGCTCAGCGAGCACGGCGGCGAGCGAGTCGTCCAGGCGGCTGACCGCGGCCGCGGAGTCGAGCCCTCCGATCTCGACACCGGCGACGACCGTCCCGGTCGGCACCCGGTCGGCGAGGAACCACTGCGCACCGACGTAGGCGCCACCGAGCACGACGAGACCGGCAGCCACCCGGCCCACCGTCCGGGGCCACCGACGGACGCGCGGCTCGGCCGGGAAGGTCTCCAGCGGCGAGACGAGACCCGCACGCACCGGTGCGGTGGGCACCGCCCCGTCATCCGGCGTCACGATCGACGGTTCGGCAGCGCCATCGGTGGGCTCGACGTCGACCGACGCCTCGAGCTCGGGACCCGGCTCGGGTTCCGCCGGCGGCACGGCGCCCATCACGAGCGTCTGCTGGACGTCCGCGTCATCCTGCGACGTCGCGTCGAGGGTGAGGGCGGGAGCGGTCTCCCACGGCTGGGGCGACCAGCTCACGGACTCGCCCTCCGCCGCGCCGTCGGCCTCGGACGCAACGGCCTCAGGAGCCTCGGCGTCGGCCCCGACCCCAGGTTCGGACTCCGGCTCGGGCTCGGGCTCCGCGTCGACGTCAACGTCGGGCTCGGCGTCAGACACGGGCTCGGGCTCCGGCTCCGCGTCAACGTCAACGTCGGCGTCGGGCTCGGCGTCAGACACGGGCTCGGGCTCCGCGTCAACGTCAACGTCGGGCTCGGGCTCGGCGTCAGACACGGGCTCGGGCTCCGGCTCCGCGTCAGACACGGGCTTCGGCTCCGGCTCGACCCCACGCTCGGCCAAGGAGCTCGCGTCGGGCTCGGCCTCGGGGTCCGCCTCGGCACCAGTCTCGGACTCGGACTCGGCACCAGGTTCGGGCTCGGCATCGGGCCCCGTCACGGCATCCGAAACGGACTCAGGCTCCGGCTCGACCTCTGGCGTGACCTCGTGGTCGGGCGCGGAGTCCTCCGCCGCCTCGTCGACCGTCCGCTCCTCTTCGCTCAGGGGCGCTTCAGCCGTGTCCTCGCTGTCCGACATGCAGTGAGCTCTCCCCTGACCGGCTCGACGAGCACTCGCCCGCGACTCGGCATTCTACGATGCTTCGCGTGACGAACCCCGACGACCGGCCGGTTCGTCACTGAACCACCTGCGCGGCAGGAACGCGGCGAGGACCACGACGACCGCGCCGCCGAACCACACGTAGCCGATGGGTTGGGCGGCGACGATGACGTCACCGCCGGGTCCGCTCGTCCCGAGGAGCCCGGTCGCCGCCGCCACGCCCATGCCGACCGCGAACACGCCGACCCAGCCGGTCCACGCACGGCCGAGCGCACCGCCGACCAGCACGATGACGAGCGCTGCGACGAGGCCCCATGGCTCCCGCCACCGATGGATCCCGGTGCCGACGATGCCGATGACGGCACCCACGGCGAACGAACCGAGAACTCGCGCGAGGCCGCGACCCGTGAGCATCTGCACGTCGGTCACCGTACAAGCACTCCCTGAGGCCAGCGGACCGACGCACGGTCACCTGCGGCGCAGCGGTAGGACTCCGCGGCAAGGAGTGGCTGCAGCACGGCGTCACTGAGCGCATACACGGCGAGGGCCCCGGGGTCACCCGGCCCGTGGTCGAGGAGCCGAACCGCCTGGACCTGGGTCCGATGGCAGCCCAGCGCAGCGACGACGCGGTCAAGGACGGCGGGCACCGCCACCGTGAGATCGATCTGCGCCGTCGGCACGGCCGCGCTCGGCAACGGACCCTGCGGGTCGGGAGCCGTCACGGTCGTCACCCCGGAAGCCGCCAGGACGCAGTCGAGGTACCCGGCACGCAGCGCCTCGGCGTCGAGGGCCGCCCACAGCACGCACGGTGCCGCCAGTCCTCGCCCCTCGGCGAGCTCGACGGCACGCATCGTCACCCGGTGCGCCTGGACATGATCGGGGTGGCCGTACCCGCCGTGCGGCTCGTAGGTCACCACGACGGCGGGCCGCCGGGACAGCAGGACACCGGCCAGCAGCTCCGCAGCCTCGTCGACCGGGACCGAGACGAAGGCGCCGTCGGGCACGTGCGCGCCCGCACGGGCCCGACCGACGCCGTCCCAGACCATCCCCGAGTCGACGAAGCGTGCGCCCGCGGCGACCTCGTCGAGGAAGAGCCGGTCCGTGACCCCGAGAGCGCCGACGGCCGCGGTGACCTCCTGTGCCCGGTGCGCGGCCAACGCCGGCCCGTCGCCCTCGAGCGCCGCGAGACGCGCGCCGATCACCTCTCCCTGCTCCCCGCGGGTGCAGGTCACCAACGTCACCGGCAGGCCGGCAGCGGCCCAGGTCGCGAGCAGCCCACCGGTCGACAGGGTCTCGTCGTCCGGGTGGGCATGGACGGCGAGCAGGCCGCCGCCCATCTCAGGCGCGCTTGGACCGAGCGGTGATGCGGGCACGCTCGGTCTGGTCGAGCACCACCTTGCGGATCCGGACGATCTCCGGGGTCACCTCGACGCACTCGTCCTCGCGGGCGAACTCCAGGGACTCCTCGAGCGTCAGCCTGCGCGGCGGCACGAGGTTCTCGAAGTTGTCCGAGGTGGACTGCCGCATGTTGGTGAGCTTCTTCTCCTTGGTGATGTTCACGTCCATGTCCTCGTTGCGTGAGTTCTCACCGACGATCTGGCCCTCGTAGACCTCGGCGGTCGGTTCGACGAAGAACGCCCCGCGCTCCTGCAGGTTGATCATCGCGAAGGGGGTGACCTTGCCGGAACGGTCGGCGACGAGCGAGCCGTTGATCCGGGTCTCGATCGGGCCGGCCCACGCCTCGTAGCCGTGCGCGATGGACGAGGCGATCCCGGTGCCGCGGGTGTCGGTGAGGAACTGCGTGCGGAAGCCGATCAGGCCACGCGCCGGGACGACGAACTCCATCCGGACCCAACCGGTGCCGTGGTTGGCCATGGTCTCCATGCGACCCTTGCGCGCCGCCAGCAGCTGCGTGACGGCGCCGAGGTACTCCTCGGGGACGTCGATCGTCATGTGCTCCATCGGCTCATGGATCTTGCCGTCGACGGTGCGCGTGACGACCTGCGGCTTGCCGACGGTCAGCTCGAAGCCCTCGCGGCGCATCTGCTCGACCAGGATCGCCAGCGCCAGCTCGCCGCGGCCCTGCACCTCCCAGGCGTCGGGACGTGCGGTCGGCAGGACGCGCAGCGACACGTTGCCGACCAGCTCGCTGTCGAGGCGGTCCTTGACCTGGCGCGCGGTGACCTTGTGGTTCTTGCCGCCCTTGCCCGCCAGGGGCGAGGTGTTGATCCCGATGGTCATCGAGATGGCCGGGTCGTCGACGGTGATCAGCGGGAGCGGCCGCGGGTCGTCGATGTCGGTGAGCGTCTCGCCGATGGTGATGTCGGCGATCCCCGCGACGGCGACGATGTCGCCGGGGCCGGCCGAGTCGGTGGGAACTCGGCTCAAGGCCCTGGTCTCCAGCAGCTCGGTGACCTTGACGTTCTGGATCGAGCCGTCGTGCCGCGCCCACGCGACCATCTGGCCCTTGCGGATCGTCCCGTTGAAGACGCGCAGCAGCGCGAGGCGTCCGAGGAACGGCGACGCGTCGAGGTTGGTGACGTGCGCCTGGAGCGGTGCGCCCTCTTCGTACACCGGGGCCGGGATCTTCTCGAGGATCGTCGCGAACAGCGGCTCGAGGTTGGGGCTGTCCGGCATCCCGCCGTCGGCGGGCTGGTTCAACGAGGCCCGTCCAGCCTTGGCCGCGGCGTAGACCACAGGGACGTCGAGGATCGCGTCCAGGTCGAGGTCCGGGACGTCGTCGTGCAGGTCGCTGGCCAGCCCCAGCAGCAGGTCGGTCGCCTCGTGCACGACCTCCTCGATCCGGGAGTCCGGCCGGTCGACCTTGTTGACCAGCAGGATCACCGGCAGCTTGGCCTCCAGCGCCTTGCGCAGCACGAAGCGCGTCTGCGGCAGAGGGCCCTCGCTCGCGTCCACGAGCAGGACGACGCCGTCGACCATCGACAGGCCCCGCTCGACCTCGCCACCGAAGTCGGCGTGGCCAGGGGTGTCGATGACGTTGATGGTGATGCCGTCCGGCTCACCGGCGGCAGCAGCAGCCGGTCCCCGGTACCGGATCGCCGTGTTCTTGGCGAGGATCGTGATGCCCTTCTCACGTTCCAGGTCGCCGGAGTCCATGGCGCGCTCGTCGACATGGGCGTGCTCGCCGAAGGAGCCGGACTGCCAGAGCATGGCGTCCACGAGGGTCGTCTTGCCGTGGTCGACGTGGGCGACGATCGCCACGTTGCGCAAGTCGGAGCGCACAGGCATGCCAGGACTCGATTCACAGGAGGGGACGGGACGGGCTGGTGGCCGCGCCCACGAGGCACCCCACTCTACCCGGCCGCGGCGCGGACGTGCTCAGCACCCCCGTGAGCGCCGGTCAGGCCCCGCTCACCACCTGCCCGGGAGCGATCAGACGCCCGTCCGGTAGTCCGGGTCGGAGTCGACGTCGGTGTGGCTCGCCCGGCCGCGACGGCGGCGCTTGACGGTCTCCTGCTCCGCCTCCTCGCGCTCCAGCTCGAGCCGCTGGGCCTCGAGCATCTCGTCGCGCGCGAGCCGCCGGACCCGCTGCTCGTCCGGGTCGGGGACCGGGACCGCGGCGATCAGCCGGCGCGTGTAGGGGTCCTGCGGGTCGTTGACGACCTGCTCCGTCGGACCGACCTCGACGAGCTTGCCGTTGTGCATCACTGCGATGCGGTCCGAGAGCAGCTCGACGACGGCGAGGTCGTGCGAGATGAACAGGCAGGCGAAGCCGTGCTCGCGCTGCAGGCTCTGGAAGAGCTCGAGCACGGTGGCCTGGACCGAGACGTCGAGCGCCGAGGTGGGCTCGTCGGCGACGAGCAGCTTGGGCTCCAGGGAGAGCGCACGGGCGATGCCGACGCGCTGGCGCTGGCCGCCGGAGAGCTCGTGCGGGTAGCGGTTGCGCATCGCGCGCGGCAGCTCGACCTGGTCGAGCAGCCGCTCGACCTCGCGCGCGAGGTCGGCACCCTTCTTGCCGCCGTGCAGCATGAGGGGCTCACCGATGGACTCGCCGATCGGCAGGCGCGGGTTCAGCGAGGAACCCGGGTCCTGGAACACGATGCCGACCTGGGTGCGCAGCGGGCGCAGGCTCTTGCGGGTCGCGCCGACCATGTCCATCCCGCAGATCTCGAGCGATCCACCGGTCACCGGGAGCAGGCCGACAGCGGCGCGGCCGATGGTCGTCTTGCCGGAACCGGACTCGCCGACGAGGCCCACGACCTCGCCCTGGCGGATCGTCATGTCGACGGAGTCGACGGCACGGAAGGCCGGGGTCTTGCGACGGCCCGGGTACTCGATGATCATCTCGCGCGCCTCGAGCACGATCGGTCGCGTGCTCATCGCGCCGAGCGCCGCGCCGGTGGCATCCGTCGCCGGCGCGGACTCCTCGACGACCACGGTCGACCCGGGAATGCCCTGCTTGCCGCGGCCCAGGTGCGGGACCGCGTCGAGCAGCTTCTGCGTGTAGGGGTGCTTCGGTGCGCCGAAGATCTCCGCAGCGGTGCCCTGCTCGACGACGAGGCCGTCCTTCATGACGATGATGCGGTCCGCCATGTCGGCGACCACACCCATGTCGTGGGTGATGAGGATGATCCCGGAGTTGATGCGGCGACGCAGGTCCCGCATGAGCTTGAGGATCTCCGCCTGCACCGTGACGTCCAGCGCCGTCGTCGGCTCGTCGGCGATGAGCAACGAGGGATCGCAGGCCAACGACTGCGCGATCATCGCGCGCTGACGCTGACCACCGGAGAGCTGGTGCGGGTAGGAGTGGAAGCGCACCTCGGGGTCGGGGATCTCGACCAGGCGCAGCAGCTCGATGGCGCGCTCCTTGGCCTTGGCCGGGCCCATCTCGAAGTGGGTGCGCAGCGTCTCGATGATCTGGAACCCGATCGTGAAGACAGGGTTGAGGGCCGTCATCGGCTCCTGGAAGATGACCGCGATCTCGCGGCCCCGGATGTGCCGGATCTTCGACGTCGGCATGCCCATGAGCTCGCGGTCACCGAGCATGACGCTGCCCGTCGCGCGGCCGTTCGGCGGCAGCAGGCCGATCAGGGACATCGAGGACTGCGTCTTGCCGGAGCCGGACTCACCGACGATGGCCAGGACCTCGCCGGGGTGGACGTCGTAGGAGACGTGCTCGGCGGCCGGGAACCACTCACCGTCGACGTAGAACCGGACCGACAGGTCGCGGACGGAGAGCACCGGGGCGCCGGTCGGCACCTTCGGCGCCTCGTGGGAGGTGTCGGTGGCCATGAGGTCAGTGTCCTTCCTGGGTGCGGCTCGCGCCGCACCCACGCAGCGCCTGGTCGGCGCCCGGCTGTAGGAACATGGGGCCATGGGCCCCACAGAGGTATTCGTCTCCCGCTACGCCCGCGTGCTGGCGGGATCGACCTGGCTCGTCGCGCTGATCGTCGTGGGCGGCTTCGCGACCCAGCCCGATCGCGGACAGCTCGTGCTCGTCGCGGCCGCGGCGGGCCTGGCCGCCCTGGGCGCGTGGGCGCTCTTCTGGCGCCCCCGCGTGGAGGTCTCCGACGGAGGCATCCTGCTGGTGAACGTGCTGCGCACGATCGAGGTGCCCTGGCCGGTGTTCTCCGACGCCACACCCCGATGGTCCCTCGAGGTGCGCACGGCCGACGGGCACTGGACCGCCTGGGCGGCCCCCCGGTCGAGCGGGACGGCCCGCGCCCTGCGCGACGCACCACGTAGCCGTGCCGAACGCGAGTCCATGTCCCTGCAGCGACGCGGTTCCGACACGTCGGGAGCAGCGTCGGCCGAGACCGTCGCGGCCGCGATCGAGCGCCGGCACGCGGCCCTGGTGGCTGCCGGCCACCTCGACGGCGCACGACGCACGGCCGAGCGCGCCGGCCTGCGTGAGACGGTCACCTGGCACCGCGGCACGATCGCCGCTGCGCTCGCCCTGGCAGCCCTGACGGCCGTCCTGGCGACGGGCTGAGACGCGCACGCTCAGCTGCCCGTGGTCGGGCGTGCGTCGTCCTGGGCCGGCTGCCTCTGCTGGGCGCGCAACGACCTCATCATCTTGCGCTCCGAGGGGATGCGCTTCTGCCGCGGGTCGAACGCGTCACGCAGGCCGTCACCGATGAAGTTGATGCACAGCGCGATGACGACGATGAAGCCACCCGGCCACCAGAAGAGCCACGGACGGGTGGAGAACGAGCTCTGGTAGGCGCTGATCAGGTACCCGAGCGAGATCTCGGGGGGCACGATGCCGAAGCCGAGGTAGCTCAGCGCCGTCTCCAGCAGGATCGCCGAGCTCATCAGCAGCGAGGTCGCGACGATCACGACGCCGATCGCGTTCGGCAGGATGTGCTTGAAGATGATCCGGATGTCGCTGGCGCCGGCGACCCGCGCGGCGTCGACGAACTCCCGCTCGCGCAGCGTCAGGAACTCACCACGCACGAGGCGGGCGAGCCCCGTCCAGAGCACGAAGCCCAGCGAGATGGCGAAGACGGCGCCCGAGATGTGTCCGGCCATCTTCCCGATCACCGCACCGATCACCAGGACGGGGACGGTGATGAAGAGATCGGTGACCCGCATGAGGACCGTGTCGATCCGCCCGCGGTAGAAGCCGGCGGCCGAGCCGACCATGATGCCGATCAGCGCGGAGA
Organism: Actinomycetales bacterium; assembly: GCA_038252305.1. Lineage (GTDB taxonomy): Bacteria > Actinomycetota > Actinomycetes > Actinomycetales > Cellulomonadaceae > Actinotalea. The sequence continues at coordinate 29,562 of JBBSAL010000031.1, forward strand.
CCAGACCGATCAGCGCGACGACCATGAGGGAGGTCTGCGCGCCGCGCATCACGAGCGCGAAGAGGTCGCGACCGATCGTGTCCTGCCCCAGCGGGTGGTCGCCGAGCGCGAACCCGGGGCCGCCGAGCCAGGTCGGCATGGTCAGCGTCGGGGTGCCGCCCATGTTCGTCTGCGTCCCGACCTCGTCGCCGGTCCACTTCCACCACCCGGGGATCGGCCCGACACCGACGGAGCTGTAGGCGAGGACCACGATGAAGAGCAGCACGAGGACGCCGCCGATCGCGCCCTTGTGGCGCAAGAACCGGCTCCGGACGATCTGGCCCTGGGAGAGCCCCTCGACCGCCTTGAGCTCGATCTCGTTCTCCATGCGCTCCGAGTCGGCGCTGGGCGTGGGTGTGGTCGTCATGCTTCCAACCTGATCCGGGGGTCGACGGAGGCGTAGATGAGGTCAGCAACGATGTTCGCGAGGATCGCGAGGGACGCCGTGATGACGAGGTAGGTCATGACGGGATCGATCTCGGCGTTCTGCAACGACCGAACGAAGAGCTGCCCCATCCCGGGTCTGGCGAAGATGTTCTCGGTGATGATCGCCCCGCCGATGAGCGTGATCACGTCGATCGGGACGATCGTGGCCAGCGGGATGAGCGTGTTGCGGAAACCGTGCCGCACCACCACGACCCGCTCGGGAAGGCCTTTGGCGCGCGCCGTGCGGATGTAGTCCTGGTTCATCACCTCGAGCATGCTGGACCGCGAGTAGCGCGTGTACGAGGCGAACGCGATCAGCACGAGCGTGAGGCTCGGCAGGATGAGGTGGGTGTACGTGTCGAGGGTCGTCAGCCAGTAGCTCCCGGTGAGGTTCGGGGTCTGGTCACCGAAGGTCGGGAACGGCCGGCCCCGCAGCCCGTCCGAGTACGGCACCCAGACCTGCATGAGCTGGTCGACGTAGGTCAGGGCTGCGACGACGAACCCCGTCATCGCGGCGCTGCGCATCGAGATCCCACGGTCCGGACCGCCGAAGAGCCAGCCGATGAGGACGCCGGCAGCGACCGCGGAGAGGCCGAGCCCGAGGAGGATGAGGTTCGACTCGAGGTAGGCGTTGAAGAAGGCCCCGACGGGGAAGTAGACGATCACGCCGACCGCGACGGTCACCAGCGAGGCGTAGAGCGCCCGGCGGTTGTGCAGGCCGGCGCCGATCGCCACGATCGCCAGGGCCGCCGCCGCACCGAGCACCCCGATGAGGACCGGGCCGAGGGTCGGCTTGTTCCACCAGTCGGTGGCCTGCAGGTAGATGAGCATCGCGACGGACGCTCCCGTCGCCGCGCCACCGACCTGGAGCCGACGCTGCACGGCCCCGCCGACGGCCAGCGACCAGATCAGTCCGTTGATCAAGGAGGCGCCAATCAGAAGCGCCCACGGGATGACCGGGTCGGCCAGGAAGTTGTTGAAGCCGATCGCGCCCCACTGCTTGAGCAGCACCCCGACGAGGAAGGAGGGCAGCGAGAAGAGCAGGAAGGACAGGAAGATGATGAGGTAGTCGAAGCTGCTGTACTGCCGCAGCGCGCTGATGACACCCACGGCCACGCCGAGCAGCACCGAGACCAGGGTCGCTGCGGTGACGAGCTGGAGCGTGGAGACGATCGCGTGCGCGATCAGCGGACCGACCTGCTCACCCGTCTTCCACGCGATCCCCGGATCGCCGGTCAGGAAGTGCCCCAACCACTTGAAGAACCGCACGACGACGTTCGTCTTGAGGTCGAGCAGCGCGATCCGGCCGTCGATGAGCTGCTGCTTGTTCGCGGCGGTGCTCTCCCTCAGGTCAGCGAGCGGGTCGATCGCCTTGTTGACCGCGAGGTACATCAGGAAGATCGCCGAGAAGAGCGTGGCGAGGCCCGTCATGGCACGCCGGGCGAGGAACGACAGCACCGAGGGATTCCTTTGTTCGGTGGAGAGACTCAGCGGCCGATCCTAGCGCCGTCCTCGACGAGATCCGCCAGACCATGAGGCTGCGCAGGACGGGAGGGGCGCCGGCGTCTCGGCAGGCCCGGGCGGCGCGTGGCGTCCGCCAGGATCGAGAGCGGGCACCACAGAGGGCGCCGGACGAAGTCGCCCAGCGCCCTCTGCGGTATGCCAGGTCGGGAGGGGCTCGCGCCCCTCCCGACCCTGACGGTCAGGCCTGGTGGTACGGGTGCAGTCGGACTACTTCGTGCCGACCGTCCAGTTCCAGAAGCCGTAGAAGATCGTCGGGGAGATCGAGATCTTCTGGACGTTGCCGATCGCCTTGGGGTTGTAGGACGTGACTCCAGGGAACTGGAAGAGCGTCACGCCGAACGCGTCGTCGACGAGGTGCTTCTCGATCTGGCCCAGGATCTCGCCCTGCTTGGCCGGGTCGGTCTCGACCTGGAGCTGGTCGAACAGCGTGTCGACATCCTTGTTCGAGTAGCCGTAGAAGTTGTTGCCACCACCGGTGCGGTAGTTGGCGTCCGACTCCGTGACGGCCGTCGAGGTCGACTGCCAGCCGAACAGCGCCGCGTCGTACGCGGACTGCAGGTTGCCGAGGTCAGTGCCCCAGCCGTTGCCGGAACCCTCGTAGGGGACGACGTCGAAGCCGGCCTCCTTGGCCGAGGCCGCGATGAGGGCGTCCTCGTCGATACGACGCTGGTTGGTCGGGGCGAAGAGGAGACGCACCTTGACCGGCGTCGTGACACCGGCGTCGGCGAGCAGCTGCTTGGCACCCGCGATGTCGACCTTGTCGTACATGGCAGCCTGGCCTGAGGTCTTCACGACGGAGTCGTAGTTCGGCGAGCCGGGAATGACGGTGAACGACTCACGCAGCGTGGCGCTCGGGTTCAGCGGCTTGATGAGGTTGTCGATGATCTGCTGACGAGGGATCGTCTTGAGGAAGGCCTCGCGCACCTTGAGGGCCTTGGCGGCGTCGCCACCGTAGGTCTTCGGGTCGAACGGACCGCCGTTGGTGAACTGCAGGTCGACGTGCTCGTACGTGCCCTCTTCGCCGGTCTCGGTCGTGAGAGTCGGAACCGCCTTGAGCGCGGCGAGGACGTCCGCCGTGGCCTGCGGGCTGATGAGGTCGAGCTCACCGTTCTGCAGGGCCTGGACCTGAGCCATCGGGTCCTCGTTGTAACGGATCGTCACGGTCTCGATCTTGGCGCCGAGGTCGCCCTTGTAGTCAGGGTTGGCCTTCAGCGTCAGGTACTGGTCCTTGACGTAGTCCGAGATGATGTAGGCGCCGTCGGAGAGGTACAGCGCCTTGTCGGTCGGCAGCGACGTGAAGTTGAAGTCGTTGCTCCACGACTTGGCGATCTTCGAGAGCGCGTCTGGCGTGCCGTCGTCGATCGCCGCGACGAGGGCGTCGGTCGCCTTGGCCGGGTCGGTCTCGGCCAGGGCGCGCTCGGCGACGACGTGCGCCGGCAGGTTGGTGCCGATGCAGGTCTCCCAGTCGGCGAACGGCTTGGAGTACGTGAAGGTGATGCTGCTGCCGTCGATGACGGGGGTGTCCTTGATCAGGGCGACGCAGGGCGATGCGGCATCGAAGTAGATGCCCGCGTCGAGCGCGGCCTGGTTCGTGACGTTGCCATCGGCGTCGGTCGTCGGCTCGATGTTGTTGAACTTGCCGCTCTGGGCTGCCCACTCCAGGAGGAGGTCGGCCGGGCCGGCTGCGACGCCGTCGGACCACATCGCCTTGTCACCGAAGGTGTACTTGATCGTCAGCGGGTCGTCGGAGACCTTCTCGTACGTACCGAAGGACGTGTCAGGCGTGAGCTTGAGGTCCTGGTTGTAGTAGTTGAAGCCGGCCGTCGTCATGTACTTGATGATGGCGTTGGCCGTCGCGTTGCCGGTGATGCTCGTCGAGTTGTACGAGTAGAACGGCTGGTTCCACCCGATGTTGACGGCACTTCCGGCGATGACGCCGGAGCTGGCGGCCGCGGGGGCGCTGGAGCTGGGAGTGGTGGTCCCGGGGTCGCTGCTGCACGCGGAGAGCGCGAGCGCGCTGGCGGCGAGCACCGCCACCGCTGCCGACTTGCGTGTGATCCTCAATGTTCCTCCTGAGAAGGGATGGCGGCCGGCCACTCTCGCATCCCGCCGCCCCCGGGGCATCCCGGGCGAAGGCAGGCTGCAGGCCGCTGTCGCGTGGGGCAACGGTAGTCCGACGGACCGCGAGAGCGACCCTGCGCCGGGTCCTGACTCCTGATCGTTACCCGATTGATACTGGCTGGTACGTCCCACGATGCGAGACGAGCCCCAGGTTCCTGTCGTGGGACGACCGTGGTGCCTTCAGCCGATGGGGACTAGATCCTTCGATCAGAGCCAGAATGGCGACGAAATCCGTCGCCACCGCCCGTTTCGGCTGGCCCTACCACGTCGACCTGTCAGATGCCGAGGGGTGAGACCGCACTTTGCTTCGCGAGGCAGACCGGGCAGCCCGGCCCCGCCGGTGAACCGCCACCGATGTCCGCGCTTGTTACATGCCGGAAACATACGACGTGGACACGGCACCCGAGTCCGGCGACGGGCTGGTGCGCGAGCGGCGACGCCGGAAGTGCCACACCAGCAGGCCAGCGAGGACGACCAAGGCCACGACGACCGCAGTGCCTCGCCCGAGCCAGGTCTCGACCCGGTGGTAGGAGTCGCCCGCGGCGTAGCCGAGCAGCACGACCCCGGCGCCCCAGACGATGCCCCCGGCGGCGTTGAACGTGAGGAACCGCAGGTAGGGCATCCGCGCGGCACCGGCCAGCGCCGGCATCGTCGCGCGGAAGAATGCCGTGAACCGACCGAGGAAGACGGCCGTGCCGCCCCGCCTGGCCAGGAGGTCGATCGCCTTGCCGAGCTGCACCTCGTGGCGACGCAGCGGGCGCAGGCGCAGCAACCGCGGACCGAGCACCCGTCCGACCTCGAAACCCACGCTGTCGCCGACGATCGCGGCAGCCACCACGACGGCGATCACGATCGGCAGCGAGGCGTTGCCGTGGCTGGCGGCCACCCCGCCGAGGATCGCCGCGGTCTCCCCGGGCAGGACGAAGCCCACGAAGAGCGCGTCCTCGGCGAAGACGAGGAGCCCGACGATCACGTAGATCGTGACGCCGTTCGTGGCCAGCAGGCTGGAGACAAGGGAACTCACGAGCACAGCATGCCGTACGAGTCCGGGAGTGACCTGAGTGATTCCTGTGCGCCGCCTCAATCCTCCAGGGCGGCGAGCCACCCGGCGAGGATCTCCTCGAGCCGCTCGCGGTCCGCCGTCGCGAGCCCCGCCAGGAGCCGGTGCTCGTTGGCCATATGGGCGTCGAAGGTCCGGTCGAACACCTCACGGCCGCGCTCCGTGAGCGCGACCAACCGCCCGCGGCCGTCCTCGGCGCTCCGGCGTCGGGTGACCAGCCCGGCCGCGACAAGTCGGTCGATCCGCTTGGTCATCGCCCCGCTGGTCACCATCGTGTGATCGGCGAGCTCACCCGGCGCGCGCTCGTACGGCGCACCGGCCCGGCGCAGGGCGGCGAGGACGTCGAACTCCCCCTCGCTGAGCCCGTGCTCGCGGTAGACGGCGACGATCTCCTCCGTGAGGGCGCCGGCCAGCCGGTGCAGGCGCCCGATCACCCCCTGAGGGCTGACGTCGACGTCGGGTCGCTCCCGGGACCACTCCTGCTGGATCCGCGCGACCCGATCGGTGCCTCTGTGCTTCTCGTCCACGCCTCGACTATATCTTCCATGGAAGATATAGTCTCTTCCATGGAAGATACTCGCCGATGGGTGCTCCTCACCTCGATCGCCCCGATCACCTGGGGCGCGAGCTACCTGGTCACCCGAACCCTGCTCCCTGCCGACGTGCCGCTCTGGGGCGCCGTCCTGCGCGCGCTGCCCGCCGGCCTGCTCCTGCTGCTCGTCGCCCGCGAGCGCCCGCGCGGCTCGTGGTGGTGGAAGGCGCCGGTGATCGGCACGCTCACGGTCGGGGCCTTCTTCGTGCTCGTCTACGTCGTGGCCCAGCGGCTCCCCTCCGGGCTCGCGGCGACGACGATGGCGACCTCCCCCGCCGTGATGATGCTGCTCGCCTGGCCGATGCTCGCCCTGCGCCCGCAGGCCAAGGCGTTGATCGGCGCGGGGCTCGGGTTCGTCGGGGTCTGCGCGATGCTGCTCACGGGGGTCACCGGGGTCGACCCGATCGGCGTGCTGGCCTCGCTCACCGCGATGACGATGGCCTCGGTCGGCTTCCTGCTCACGCGACGCTGGGGTGGTGAGGTGGCGGTGCTGCCGTCCACGGCATGGCAGCTCGTCGCGGGCGGGCTCGTGGTCCTGCCGTTCGCGGTGGCGACCGAGGGCGGACCGCCACGGCTCGACGCCGCTGCCCTCGCAGGGTTCGCGTTCCTCACGATCGTGGCGACTGCGCTCGCGTACGTGCTGTGGTTCGGCGGGCTGGCTGTGCTCTCGCCCGGGACGGTCGGGCTGCTCGGGCTGCTCAACCCGGTGACCGGCGTGGTGCTCGGGGCCGCACTGGCCGGCGAGCGGTTCGGACTCCTGCAGGTGGCCGGGATGGTGCTGGTGCTCGTCGGTATCGCTCTGGGGCGGCCAGCAGCGCGACGAGGCCCGGAGGCCGGCGGATCAGCGGGGCGGACGGCGGCGCAGCCCCTTCGCACCTCGGCGTGGGGACCGGCCCTCGCGGGCACCTCCACCGTCGACCGCCGCCCCGCCACCGAGTCCCGAACCTGACCGGCCGCTGATCTTGTGGAGCGTGCACTCGGGGTCACAGTGACGGGAACAACCAGGAGGCGCCGTGGACACGACCGAGCTCAAGGCTCTGCAGGCCCCGATCAAGAACCGCTGTCGCACTGATCCGGCGGCCGCCTTGATCACCCTGCGGGCCAGCGGGCGGTTGGGTTCCGACGAAGCCTCGTGCTCGGTGGACGTGGGCCGCAGGTTGGTCGACGCCGGCCTGCACCCGGCGACCGGCGGCGACGGCACCCTGGCGTGCTCCGGCGACATGCTGCTGCGGGCCCTCGCCTGCGCCGGCGTCACGCTTCGCTCGGTGGCGATCAACCGCGGGATGGACGTGGGCGGCACCGTCAGTGCCGAGGGTGTCCTCGACTTCCGCGGGACCCTGGGAGTCGACCGCGACGCACCGGTGGGATCCGTGTCGATCGCCCTGCACTTCGACCTCGAGACCCGAGCCACGGACGAGGAGGTCGCCGCTCTCATCCGGACGACGGAGCGCTACTGCGTCGTCTACCAGACGCTCCGGGAGGGTGTCGAGCTCGCGGTCACGACCGCGACCGTCGGCTGAGCGGCGACGGTCGCGGAGCGAACGGGAGGGGGAGCTGACGCACTCCGGCGTGGCGACCCACCGCTGGTGCGGCTGAAGAGCTCGGCGAAGAATTGGCCTGAGTGGAGGTGTGGGCCATGTCATCCACGAGGCAGGATGAATCGCTTCACGGCAGTTCTCGGTCCAGTAGCCCGATCGCCCGCGCATGGATCAGCGTCGCGCTCATTCCGGCGTTCCTGCTCGTCTCGGTCGTCCTGACGCTCTATCTGTACGAGTGGTTCGGCTACGAGCCGGAGAACGCCGACGCTCCCCCATGGGTCGAGATCGTCACCACCGCGGTCGCCATCATCGTCTTCCTGGTGCCATGCGTGGCCGCCGTGCTCTACGGCAGGCAGGCGAGTCGTGGCGGGGACCGTCGTGGCCTGATCCCGGTCGGTCTCGGAGTGCTGGCGGGGTTGTCGCTGTCGGTCCTGAGCGTCGTCAGCTCGCTGGGGCCGTTGTAGCCGAGGGCGGACCGTCGGCTCGAGCGACGGCGCGCTGCACGGGCACGCCGCGCACCGGCGACTCACACGTTGAAGCGGAACGAACCCCCGGATGGCGGCAGTTGACGGGAATGCCGGGATATGGCTGCTGACCTGCATTTATATCAGCGGCCAGCGACGGTGGCTTGCGGGCATTGATGGGACTCTCGCGGACTTCCTGCGGACTCCTCGCGGACTACGCGTGGCTGGTGCGATCCGACAGACCCCGGCGGCGGTGTCAGCGGGTCTTGAAGTACTGGAAGAGGCGCTTCTGGGTGGTGGTGGTTCCGGCGAGGATGGCCCCGGCGATCGCGCCCAGGACGGCGAGGGCGAGGACGCGGAGCCCGAACGGCCACAGCTGGTTCAGGTGGGTGGTGGTGGCGTAGATGTTCGTCACGGCGGCGCCGATGGCCGCGGTGGGGATGGCCACGATGGTGGTCTCGAGGGTGAGCAGGGCGGTGATGTGCAGGCGGTGTAGGCCGAGGTGTCGGGCGTAGGCGAGCTCGAGTCTGCGGAGCCGGGCGATCCCGAAGACGATGGCCAGGGCGAACAGCAGCGCGGCTGGTGCGGCGTAGCGGCCGGTCCTGGTCTGAAAGCGTTGGGGGGCGTCGAACGACGCGCCGAGGGTGGGGTTGAGCTGGCCGGTGCGGGTCTGACCGAGGTCGGCGCCGGCGGTCAGTGTCGTGGACAGCAGGGTGCCGGCCGTCGTGGGGGCCGGCGGCCACATGGCGACCCAGCACTGGTCGTAGGTGCCGGTGGGCGGGCCCGAGCGGGTCAGGGCGTAGGACAGGGACTGGTCGCGTCCGTCGTCGGGGTAGTCGTAGGTGGCGACCACCGCCGCGTTGCCCGTGGTGCCGTGCAGCAGCGCGCCGGGCGTGATTCCCAGTCCACCGGCGGTGAGCGAGTCCAGGGCGACGCCCGTGGTGTAGTCGGGGTCGAACTGGTGGGCGAGTCCGGGGGTGATGTCGTACTGGGGGATCGCGTTGGCGGGGGTTGCCCGGGGCACGAACGCGGCGCCCGCCGTGCGTAGGGCGCCGGCCGAGCGGACGCCGGCCACGCGGGCCAGGGCCTCGCACCGGGCGCCGTCGATCTGCCCGTCGGCGGTCAGGACGTAGGTCGACGCACCGGCCTGCCGGTAGGTGTTGGCCTCGCGTTGCACGGCGGCGACCTGGCTCATGTCCAGCCACGCCAGCGCCAGGACCACAGGGCCCAGGACAGCCACGGCCAGCAGTGCCCGTGAGGCTCCCAGGCGGGTGTTGCGCCAGGCCTCTGTGACCAGGTCACCCAGCCTCACGGCGCCTCCTGGCCCAGGGTGATCGCGCGTGTGCACGTGGCGGCCACACGGGGGTCGTGGGTCGCGATGATCACGATGCGTCCGGCGTCGGCGAGGTGGCCGAGGGTCTCGATGACCGCGGCGGCACTGTGGGTGTCCAGCTGCGCGGTGGGCTCGTCGACCAACAACAGCTCCGCCGGCGTGACCGTCGCGCGGGCGAGCATCAGCCGCTGCGCCTCGCCCCCGGACAGGTGACCGAAGGGCTGGTCACCGACCGAAGCGAGACCGAAGCGGTCCAACGCCTCCCGGGCCTGTGGTTCGGCCTGCCGGCGGGTCTGACCACGGGCCATCAGCGCAAGTGTCACGTGGTCCAGGGCGCTCCTGGGTGCCACGCCGAACGGGTTCTGCGCCACCCAGGAGGTTCCGGCGATGCCGTCGGTGACGACCCTTCCCGCCGCGGGAGCCTCCCACCCGGCGATGATGCTCAACAGCGTGCTCTTGCCCGAGCCCGACGGCCCGGTCAACGCGCACAGGTCACCACCGACGAGCTCCACGCCAAGGTCGGTGAACAGCCAGGGCCCGGACCCGAACCGGTGCCCGAGCTGCTCGAGGATCAACCGCACGTCAGCGACGCGTCAGGGGTCACGTCGACGACCGATGGCGGGGTCGCCTGACCGAAGAAGACGACCGACTGACCCAGCTGGGAGGAGACCACCCGCACGACCGTCGTGGAGCCACCGGCAGCGACGCAGGTCGCCGACCCGTCGGTGATGACCGCCGACGCCGGGACGGTAGCCGTCCGCAGCGGGTCGGCCAACGCCAAGATGCCGTGCAACCCCACCGGCGAAGCCTGCCCCAATGTCTCCAACGCCACACCCGTCTCGGGCAACGCACTCAACGCGGCAAGATCACCCTGTCCGATGGCAGCCTTCTCGTCGACGGGCACGGTCACGTCCCCGACCGTCAGAGTCCGGGCGCCGGCCACGAGGTCAGCGGGCAACGGAGACACGCGTGCGGCCACC
>JBBSAL010000032.1:0-39574 GCA_038252305.1 Actinomycetales bacterium
ACCCGACGGGCAGTGGAACGATGGGTCCATGACCGAGCAGAACCCGCAGTCCCCGGTGCCCGTCGACGGCGCGACCCCACCCACCGAGCAGACGCTCGCCGCCCGCGGGAGCAACCGGTCGCAGCGGCCGAGCTCCGCCGCGTTCCGGTCGTTCGTCTCCGACCGGTGGGGCGGCGCGCAGGCTCCTCGCCCGACCCTCGACGCGGTCGCTCCGTTCGCTGCGGCAAGGCGTGAGCGGCTCGGCGCGCGGTTCCCCGGCGAACGGGTCGTCGTCCCGGCCGGCGCGCTGCGACCACGGTCCAACGACACCGACTACCGCTTCCGTCCGCACTCGGCGTTCGCCCACCTCACGGGCCTCGGCACCGACCAGGAGCCCGATGCGGTCCTCGTGCTGCACCCGGTCGACGGCGGGCACGAGGCGGTGCTCTACGTGCGCCCGATGGCGGGTCGCGACAGCGAGGAGTTCTTCGCCGACTCCCGCTACGGAGAGTTCTGGGTGGGGGCCAGGCCGAGCCTGGAGGACATCGCCGCGCTCACCGGGCTGCGCGTCGTCCCGCTCGACCGGCTCGTCGACGCCCTCGCGAAGGACGCGGGCGCGGGTGGCGTGCAGATCCGGGTGGTCCCCGAGGTCGACGACACCGTCACCACGGAGGTCGAGCTGGCGCGCGCCGACAGCGAACGCACCGCGGCCGAGCACCTCGACGCCGACGAGGCGCTGGCCGAGGCCGTGTCCGAGCTGCGCATGGTCAAGGACGAGTGGGAGATCGAGCAGATGCGGGTCGCGATCGCCGCGACCGTCGCGGGCTTCGAGCGAGTGGTCCGCGAGCTGCCGCGGGCGGTCGCGCACCGCCGCGGCGAGCGCGTGATCGAGTCCGTGTTCGACGGCAACGCGCGCGAGGAGGGAAACGCCGTCGGCTACGAGACGATCGCCGCCTCCGGCGAGCACGCGACCACGCTGCACTGGATCCGCAACGACGGAGCCGTCCAGGAGGGCGACGTCGTGCTGATCGACGCCGGCGTCGAGGCGGAGTCGCTCTACACCGCCGACATCACGCGCTCGCTCCCGGTCGACGGGGAGTTCACCGAGGTGCAGCGCCGGATCTACCAGGCCGTGCTCGACGCCGCCGACGCCGCGTTCGCCGTCGCCAGGCCGGGCGCGCGCTTCCGCGACGTGCACGCGGCGGCGATGGAGGTCATCGCCGCGCGCCTGGAGGAGTGGGGGCTCCTGCCCTGCTCGGCGCGCGAGTCGCTCGACGGCGACGGCCAGTTCCACCGGCGCTGGATGGTGCACGGGACGAGCCACCACCTGGGACTCGACGTGCACGACTGCGCCCAGGCCCGCCGCGAGATGTACCTGGACGGCGTGCTCGAGCCGGGGATGGTCTTCACGATCGAGCCCGGCCTGTACTTCAAGTCCGACGACCTCGCCGTGCCGCAGGAGTACCGCGGGATCGGCATCCGGATCGAGGACGACGTGCTCGTCACCGCGGACGGCAACGAGAACCTCTCGGCAGCGCTGCCGCGGCGGCCCGCGGACGTCGAGGCGTGGATGGCGCGGATCCAGGGCCGCTGAGCCCTCGGGGTCTCAGGGGTCCGTCCTGCCGTCCGGGTCGCGTGACGGGCGGTCGGAGTCCGTGGGCGGGCGGATGGCGTCCGTGCGCCCGCGCCCGGCACCTCGCGGGGCACGCCCGGCGTCGGCGAGCGCCCGCCGCAGGATCCACTCGACGTGCCCGTTGAGGCTGCGCAGGTCGTCCGCTGCCCAGTGCGCGAGCGCCTCGTGGACAGCGGGGTCGAGACGCAGGAGCACGGCCTTGCGCTCCCGACGCACCGGTCGAGCCTCGACAGCGGCCCTATCCCGGGGCGCGGCGGCCTCCCCATCCCGAGTCACGTCGGGTTCCCCGCCCCTGGGCGCGTCGGGCCCCTCGCCCCCGGGAGGGTCGGGCCGCACCTCCCGGGGAGGGTCCAGGCGCGGCGTCACTGGTGCAGCGTTCCCGCGTTGACGACGGGGGTCACGCGCGAGTCCCCGCACAGGACCACGAGGAGGTTCGAGACCATCGCCGCCTTGCGCTCCTCGTCCAGCTCGACGACTCCTTCCTCGCGCAGCTGGTCGAGCGCCATCCGGACCATCCCGACAGCACCCTCGACGATGCGCGAGCGAGCGGCGACGACGGCGTTCGCCTGCTGACGCTGGAGCATCGCCTGGGCGATCTCCGGGGCGTAGGCGAGGTGGCTGACGCGCACCTCGACGATCTCGACGCCGGCGACGGCGACCCGCGCCGCGACCTCCTGAGCGAGCTCGCCGGACACCTGGTCGGTCGAGCCACGCAGCGTCTGCTCGTCGTCCCGGCCGTCGTAGGCGTACGTGCCGGCGACATGCCGCACCGCGGCCTCGGCCTGGACCTCGACAAACTCCGCGTACTCCTCGACAGCGAAGGACGCCTTGGCCGTGTCCGAGACCTGCCAGACGACGATGGCGGCGATCTCGACGGGGTTACCGGTCAGGTCGTTGACCTTCAGGTGGCTCGTCTCGAAGTTGCGCACCCGGACCGACAGTGTCCTTCGGGTGGTCAACGGCAGGACCCAGAGGAGCCCGGCCTCCCGGACCGTGCCGACGTAGCGACCGAACAGCTGGACGACCTTGGTCCGACCCGGCTGGACCACGACGAGCGAGCTGAGCACGACGAGCGTCGCCAGCAGCCCGATCACCCCGAGCCACGAGAGCGAGTCCGTGGCGAGGGCCAGCACGCTGAGTACCCCGAGGGCGAGGGCGACGAGCAGGCCGAGCACGCCGTTGGCATGGGCCGCCGGCCGCTCGGTGATCGAGACGGCGACGCCGTCGGGGCCGACGGTTCCGACAGTGGTGCCCGCGCGGGACGAGACCTGCGGCTCGGGCAGGACCTGGGACATGACACACCCTTCTTCGGGCGCCACCCTGGCGCCGATCTCATAGTGATATCACTCTGATATCGGGCAGGCGCTGAGGTCCATGAGCCAGGACGAAGACGTCCGGGAGCCGGGACGCGTCAGGAGATGGGGCCGGCCGGCGGCTGGTGGGGCGGCTGCACGGGCGCCGGCGGGCTCTGCCCCGGCGCGGGTGAACCGTGCGCCGGCGGGGACGGCTGGGAGGGCGCCGTCCCGAAGGGCTGGGAGGGCGCCGTCCCGAAGGGCTGGGTCGGCGGCCGAGCGGGGATCGGCGCCTGCACGTTCCGGGCTGGGCGGCCGAGGCCGGGTCCGCCCTCGCTCTGCAGCAGCCCGCGCGCCTGCTGGGCCACCTCGCCGTCGCACAGGACGGCGTAGGTCCCCGCGACGATCTGGCTGGCCGAGGTGAAGTCTCGCTTCCCGCCGGTCATCGAGAACGAGATGACCGAGAACAGGATGCCGAAGGCGGCACCGATGGCCACGGCGGCGAAGATCGGCACGGCCGAGCCACTGCTCGAGAACAGCGAGAGCAGCAGACCGACGAACAGGCCGAACCACATGCCCGACGCGGCGCCGGCCAGGGCGACGCGGGAGTAGGTCAGCCGGCCGGTGACGCGCTCGACCATCGCCAGGTCCGTCCCGACGATCGTCACGTGCTGGACGGGGAACTCCTTGTCGGAGAGGTGGTCGACCGCCCGCTGGGCCTCGAGATAGGTCGCGTAGGAGGCGATCTGCTCGCCCTGGGGCGGCGTGGGCACCTTGGGGGCACGGTTCATCGCGTTCATCGACATGTGACCGATTGTCCCCTGCCATCCGGGGAGTTGCCAGGGCGCCCCCCGTGAGCCGGCTGTGCGCCGGGCCGCCACGTGCGTCGCGTGGGGGCCGTCGCGCGGCGGGAGGGCACCGCCCGGCGGCCGGCGGTGACCGTCGGACGGCACGCGACGACCCTCCTGCAGCACGCGACTACGCTGGCGCCGTGAGCACCCGGGTCTTCGCCGCACGCCTGGCCGGCACCGCCGTGTTCGACCCCCTCGGCGACCACGTGGGTCGGGTGCGCGACGTCGTCGTGCTGCTGCGCCCGCAGGGGCCGCCGCGCGCGCTGGGCTTCGTCGTCGAGGTCCCGGGCCGACGGCGCGTGTTCCTCCCGCTGACCCGGGTGACCAGCATCGACACGGGTCAGGTCATCTCGACCGGCCTGGTCAACATGCGCCGCTTCGAGCAGCGACCGGCCGAGACGCTCGCGATCGGCGAGCTGCTGGACCGCCCCGTGCAGCTGGCCGACGGCTCGGGCAGGGCGACGGTCGTCGACGTCGCGATCGAGCAGCAGCGCAACCGGGACTGGGTGGTGACCAAGCTCTTCCTGCGCCGCGCCGAGCACAGCCGGACGGGGCTGATGCGTCGCCGGGGCGACACGCTGCTCGTCGACATCAACGACGTCCGAGGGCTCGCCGCGAGCGCCTCGCAGGGCGCCGACCTGCTGCTGGCCTCCTACGACACGCTCAAGCCTGCCGACCTCGCCGACGTCATGCACGACCTCACGGCCGTCCGCCGGCTCGAGGTGGCCACCGCACTGCCCAACGAGCGCCTCGCCGACGTGCTGGAGGAGCTGCCGGAGGACGACCAGGTCGCGATCCTCTCCGGCCTCGAGCTGGGCCGCGCAGCCGACGTCCTGGACGCGATGCAGCCCGACGACGCCGCGGACCTGCTCGGTGAGCTCTCGGTCGAGCAGGCGAGCGAGCTGCTCGAGCTGATGGAGCCCGAGGAGGCGCGCGACGTCCGCCGCCTGCTGGCCTACGAGGACAAGACCGCCGGTGGTCTGATGACGACGGAGCCGGTGATCCTCGGCCCCGAGACGACGATCGCCACCGCGCTGGCCCATGTGCGGCGTCAGGACCTCACTCCTGCGCTCGCGTCTGTGGTGTTCGTCGTGCGTCCCCCGCTGGAGACGCCGACGGGCCGCTTCCTCGGTGGAGTGCACCTGCAGCGCCTGCTGCGCGAGGCCCCGCACGACCCCATCGGCGGGATCATCGACACGGAGCTCGAGGGCCTGCGCGCCGACGCGCCGCTCAGCCACATCGCCCGGGAGCTGGCGACCTACAACCTGCTCGCGCTGCCCGTGGTCGACGAGGAGCGCCGCCTGCTCGGCGCGGTGAGCATCGACGACGTGCTCGACCACCTGCTGCCCGAGGACTGGCGCGAGGACGATGCGGAGATGAGCGGGAACCTGCCGGAGCGCACGGAGGCCGAGCATGGCTGAGCGCCTCGACACCCCGAAGGACGCGCGCCGTCGGTGGCGGCCGAGAATCGACCCGGACATGATCGGGCGCGGCGCGGAGGCGTTCGCCCGGTTCATGGGTACCGGGACGTTCCTGCTGTACATGACGGGCTTCGTCATCATCTGGGTGACCGCCAACGCCATCGCGCTGTTCGGGCTGCGCTGGGACCCGTACCCGTTCATCCTGCTCAACCTCTTCTTCTCGGTGCAGGCCTCGTACGCGGCGCCGCTGATCCTGCTCGCGCAGAACCGGCAGGACAACCGCGACCGCGTGGCGCTCGAGCAGGACCGGCAGCGGGCCGAACGCTCCCTCGCCGACACCGAGTACCTGGCGCGGGAGATCGCCTCGCTGCGGATCGCCCTGGGCGACGTCGCCACCCGCGACTTCCTGCGCTCGGAGCTCCGTGACCTCCTGACCGAGCTCACCGCAGATCGGGACGCCGAACGGGACGCCGAGCACGACGCCGCACGCGACGCGGAGCGTGGGGCGAAGCGCGAGGCAAGGCGTCGCGCCCGCAAGGGCACGGCGCAGACAGCTCGGCCGGACGCCGGGAACGACGCCGCCGGCGTCGGTGTGGACGCCGAGGCGGCCGACGAGGGCTCCGTCGCCGACGTCCCGATCCCCTGAGACAGGGCGCGGGGCGATGCCCTGACGCCCGATGCCACGGCGCAGGGCGCACGGCGCACGGCGCACGGCGCACGGCGACAGTCCCACCCGCGTGACGTCGCTGCACGCCGGAGCCGACCCGCGTCGGCCCGACCGACCGGGGACGAGCGGGACCGACGGCCGTCACCACCCTCGCCACCCCGACCTAGGATGGGCGGATGCCGACCCTCACCGAGTCCGTCCGGACTGCCCTCGCCACCGTCATCGACCCGGAGATCCGCCGGCCGATCACCGATCTCGGCATGGTCCGCTCGGTCGACGTCGTCGAGGGGCCGGCCGGCGCCGCGGTCACGGTCGGGATCGACCTGACGACGAGCGGCTGCCCGCTGCGCGACACCATCACGAAGGACACCACCGCTGCCGTCGGCGCGGTCGAGGGCGTCGCGAGCGTCGCCGTCGAGATGGGCGTGATGAGCGAGGAGCAGCGCGCCGAGCTGCGCTCCATGCTGCGCGGCGGCACCGCCGAACCGGTGATCCCGTTCACCCAGCCGGGCAACCTCACCCGGGTCTACGCGATCGCCTCCGGCAAGGGCGGGGTCGGCAAGTCCTCGGTGACGGCGAACCTCGCGGCGGCCATGGCGGCCGACGGACTGTCGGTCGGCGTGGTCGACGCCGACGTCTACGGCTTCTCGCTCCCCCGGATGCTCGGGGTGGACCGCGCGCCGACGAAGGTCGACGACATGATCCTTCCGCCGATCGCGCACGGGGTGAAGGTCATCTCGATCGGCATGTTCGTGCCGGCCGGGCAGCCGGTGGTGTGGCGCGGGCCGATGCTGCACCGCGCGCTGCAGCAGTTCCTCGCCGACGTCTTCTGGGGCGACCTCGACGTCCTGCTGCTCGACCTGCCGCCCGGGACGGGCGACATCGCGATCTCCGTCGCACAGCTGCTGCCCAACAGCGAGCTGCTCATCGTGACGACCCCGCAGGTCGCCGCCGCCGAGGTGGCCGAGCGCGCCGGGTCGATCGCCAGCCAGACCCACCAGCACGTGGTGGGTGTGGTGGAGAACATGTCGTGGCTCGAGCAGCCCGACGGCAACCGGCTGGAGATCTTCGGCGCCGGCGGCGGGGCCGTCGTCGCGGAGAACCTCGGCAAGCTCACCGGTGCGCCGGTGCCGCTGCTCGCGCAGATCCCGCTGGACATGACGCTGCGCGTGGCCGGAGACGAGGGCACTCCCGTGGTGCTCGCCGCGCCGGAGTCGGCTGCCGCGGTGGCACTTCGAGAGCTCGCCGGCGGGCTCGCGAAGCGTTCGCGTGGGCTCGCGGGCCGGCCGCTCGGGCTCTCGCCGGTGCAGAGCTGAGCTGATCTCGGCAAGGCGACCGAGGCGGGGGACGATGCTCGTCCGACCGTCTCGACAGCCCCGACCGCTTCACGGCTGAGCCGCACGCCTCCCCGTGGTCGAGCTCTCGGCGGCGGCCCCGAGCCGGGACCCGCTCGGGCTGCGCACCGGCCCGCGCGACGCCGGCGTCGTTCGACTTTGTTGCCCTGTGTTCGCTTCTGACAGATACTGTCCAGATGCTCGCATCGCAGCGGCAGGACCACATCCTTGCCCAGATCCAGCACCACGGTGCCGTCCGGGTCGCGGACCTGGTCGAGAGCCTCGACGTCTCGGACATGACCGTCCGCCGCGACATCGGTGAGCTCGCACGCCGCGGTCTGGTCCGCAGGGTGCACGGCGGCGCGATGGACGCGAGGCCCGCCGCCCTCGAGCCGGGGTTCGAGGCCAAGCGCGACCTGGCAGGACCTGAGAAGACAGCGATCGCCCGGGCCGCCCTCGAGCAGGTCAACCCCGGCGACGCGATCGCCCTGTCCGCCGGGACCACGACGCACCTGCTCGCGCGCCTCATCGCCGAAGATCCGACGCGCCGCCCGCTCACCGTCGTGACCAACTCGCTGCCGGCCGCCGAAGCGCTGAACGCTCCGGAGGACCGCGCGCTGACCGTCGTCCTGACGGGTGGCACACGGACCCCCTCGGATGCCCTGGTCGGACCACTCGCGACGACTGCGCTCACCTCGTTGCGGGTCGACGTGGCCTTCCTCGGGGTGCACGGCCTCGACCCGGAGGCCGGGCTCACCACGCCCAACCTCCTCGAGGCCGAGACCGACCGGGCCCTCGTGGCCTGCGCGAGCCGACTCGTCGTGCTCGCCGACCGGAGCAAGTGGGGAGTCGTCGGGCTCAGCCGGATCGTGGCACTGTCCGAGGTCGACCTGCTCATCTGCGACGACGGCCTGCCCGCTGAGGCGGCCGATGTGCTGCGCGATGCCGTCGGCACCTTGCGCCTCGTCCCGACCGGCGGGGTCGCCGGCGCCGGCGACCTCACGTGACCACCACCCCTGCGGGCAGCCGCACCCTTCAAGGAGCACAGCGATGACCACCGCCCCCGAACAGATCGTCGCCTGGACTCGCGCGGAGGGCGCCGCCCGAGCCACCGCAGCGTTCGAACGCGCCTTCGGCGACTCCCCCGACGGCGTGTGGTCCGCACCCGGTCGGGTCAACGTGATCGGCGAGCACACCGACTACAACGGCGGCACCTGCCTGCCGATGGCCCTGCCGCACCGGACGTACGTCGCGCTCAAGCACCGCGCGGACGACACCGTCCGGCTGATGTCGGCCCAGGAGGGCACACCGGTGACGGTGTCGCTCGCGGACGTCGCTCCGGGGAGCGTCGACGGGTGGGCTGCGTACGTCGCCGGCGTCGCGTGGGCGCTGCGCGAGGCAGGGCACACCGTCTCGGGCTTCGACGCCGCGGTCGACTCGTGCGTCCCGTACGGCGCCGGGCTGTCCTCCTCGGCAGCGCTCGAGTGCGCTGCCGCGGTAGCGCTCGACGAGGTCCACGGGCTCGGGCTGGCGGCGGACGATGCCGGCCGTGCTGCCCTCGCGGCAGCCTGCATCCGCGCCGAGAACGAGATCGCGGGCGCTCCGACGGGCGGCATGGACCAGTCGGCGTCGTTGCGCTGCCAGGCCGGGCACGCGCTGCTGCTCGACACGCGGGACGGGTCGACGCGCCACATCCCGCTCGAGCTCGGGGCGCACGGCCTCGCGCTGCTCGTGATGGACACCCGCGCAGAGCACCAGCTCGTCGACGGGCAGTACGCGGCCCGTCGCACGGTGTGCGAGGCAGCGGCACGCGAGCTCGGGGTCGAGACCTTGCGCGACGTCACCGACCTCGACGCGGCCCTGGACCGCCTGTCCTCGATGCCCGAGCCCGAGGTGGTCGCCCGGCGGGTCCGCCACGTCGTGACGGAGATCGCCAGGGTCCAGGAGATCGCCGACCTGCTCGCGCGCGACGCGGTCGACGACCTCGGCCCGGTGCTCAGTGCTGCGCACGCGTCGTTGCGGGACGACTACGAGGTCAGCTGCCCGGAGCTGGACGTCGCGGTGGACGTTGCCGTCGGTGCCGGCGCGCTCGGTGGCCGCATGGTCGGCGGAGGGTTCGGCGGCTCGGCGATCGCACTGGTGCGCCTCGACGACGTCGACCGGGTGGCCGGAGCGGTCAACGACGCGTTCGCGTCGCGGGGATGGCGAGCGCCCGCCTTCCTGGTGGCCCAGGCGTCAGACCCCGCCGGCCGCGACTGATCTGGGCGAACCGTCACCCCGCGGGCCCGTCAGATCCGAGAATCGGGCCGCGCTTGCGCCCCTGGCTCAGCACTCCTGCCTCCTGTCTCGGGCGTCTGGCCCCGAGCGTCAGGCGTTGGGTGTCGGGGGTCGGGTGTCGGGGGTCGGGCGTCCGGGGTCGGGCGTCGGGGGTCGGGCGTCGGGCGTCAGGCGTTGAGTGCTCCAGGTGCTCCAAGTGCTCCCGGTGCTCCCGATGCTCCAAGTGCTCCCGGTGCTCCAGACATGGCAACAGCCTCCGCTCGGGAGTCCCGAGGAAGGCTGACAACTGGTTCTTCGGCACTGCCGGGCGACATCTTGAGAACTTCACCCTGTGATCTACATCACACACGACGAGAGTCGCCCCCTGACAGATCGCCAGGCCCGGCAGACGACCGCGCACGGGTCACGACCGCACGGAGGAACCCGGCTCGGGCGCGTCCGGCGGGGCCGGACCGAAGTGGTGCGGGCGGGCGGACGAGATCGCGGGCGCCCGCTCCCGGCGCCGCCGTGCCGAGCGAGGTCCAGCGCACGAGAAAAGCCCCCTCCGGGTGACCCGGTGGAGGCTTCTGTCAGGTCTTTCGGCACGCCGCAGAAGAACCTTGAGAACTTCACCCTGTGATCTAGGTCACATGTCACCAGGGCGGTTCGGACGCCCCGTCCCTGCCCTCCCTCTGCACGGCGGAACCACCCCGGACCGCGGCCCGCGCGACGGGACCACCCCAGGTCGCAGGCAACGGGCCGAGCTCGGCACCCGATCGCCGCGGACGCCCGGGCTCCACGGGTCGGAGGTCGTCCACCGGTCGTAGGTCGTCCACCAGAGGTGGTTCGTCCGCCGGACGCGTTTCGTCCACCGGATACGCGCGGTCGTGCGCCCGACCGTCATCCACCAGTCGACCCTCTGCCGTCCGGAACACCCACGCATCGCGAACCCTGGCGATCCGCAGGTGTCTGCGGTGGACCCAGTCGTGGTGGTGCCAGCAGAGGAGCACTCCGTTCTGCACGGACGTCGCTCCACCATGGGCCCAGGACGTCACATGGTGAACCTCGCCGAGAAGGGCAGGGGCACCGCAGCCGGGGTAGCGGCACGAGCGGTCGCGGGCGACCACCGCTCGGCGCTGCTGGCCCGTATACGTGCGATGGGTGCGCCCGATGTCGAGCACCTCGCCCACGGGCCCGAACACGATCCGGGAGATCTCGCTGTCGCAGACGATCCGCTCGAAGAGGGACGCAGGGATCGGCCGGCCACCGGCGAGCTCGGCCGGCTCGACGCCAGCAACGGCGCCGTCCGGCGAAGCGGCGAGACCACCGGCCTCGGGCGACCGCCCCTCGTGCACCAGACGCTGCATCGTCTCCCAGGAGACGTGAACGCTCACGTGCGGCCGGACCGACTGGCCTCCGCCGGCAAGCCCCCGGTCGAGCACGAGCCGCGCAGTGTCGACTAGAGCAGCAGCCTGACGCTCCTCCTTGGAGCGCTGGTCCGTCGCGGCGGGCACGCCGGCCACAGCCCGAAGCGCGGTCTCGAGCGCGGCGCCGTGCTCGTGGGTGAGGAAGCCCTGGAAGACCACACCGTCCTCGCGCCGCGAGAGGGTCAGGTGCTCCGTCGCGGCCGATCGCTCGTGCTCGCGCTCGGCAGCATCGGCGTCGACCCGCGCGGCCCAACGCTGAACCTCGGTCCGGAACCTGTCGACGGGGAGCGCGGCAGCGCGCGCGAGCAGGAAGCTCTCGTTGGAGTCCCGGCCGTCGCCCGCGAGCACCGCAAGCCGGGCCGGCGAGGTCGGTGCGATACGGGCGAGGACCTTCGCGTGCTCGAGGGAGACCCGTCCGGCAGCCACCGCGGCAGCAGCGCCGGGCAGGACCTCATCGAGCGCGCGACCGAGCGTGACGTCCCGACGGACCGAGCCGGTGGAGGTGTGGTGGCGGCGTGCCATCCAGTCGCCGAACGTGCGCTCGCCGCCGGCCTCCCAGCGGCCGTCCGCCTCGACCCGCGCGAGCACACGGGCCGCGAACATCGAGAGCTGGTCCACCGCCGCACGGAGCTCCGCATGCACGGCCGGACCATCGGCACCGTCGACCACGCCTGGGTCCAGGGCGAGCAGGGCCGCGACCTCGGCCCGCACAGCACCCACCTGCGCCCGTAGGGCGTCGACCGCACCTCGGTGAGGCGGGCCCGACCGCTGACCAGCGCTCCCGCCGCTCGCGGCAGACGGCGTCGGCCGTTCGACGGGAGTCGCGACCGAAGACCGGCGCTGCTGCGTCACCACGCTGGCCATTCGTCGCCCCCTCCGGCAGATACGCCCTTTCGAACAAGTGTACGAACAGTGCCGAACGGGCTCCATGGTGCACGTCAGATTCGTGGACGATGAATCGCAATGGCGACTGTGGATGAGTCCACGCGGCCCGTCCCTCCCCGAGCGCCGCGCCGACGCCTCAGCGCGGCTTCCTCCGCAACCACCAGGCCACCCCCGCGAGCACGAGCGTCGCCACGAGGCACGCGAGCGCCCCGACCAAGGCGTCCAGCGCGCCGTGGAGCGACCCGTAGAGCCACTCCCACGAGACGCCGCCTGTCGTGCCGGCATCCCGGGCGAACATCTCCGTGACGTACCAGCGGTTCCCCCACTGCACGAGCTGCGCGATGGACAGCAGGCCTGACACCACCGCCAGCCCGGTCGTCGTTCGCGCCGCCCGCTCACGTCGAGTCCCGCCGTCTGCCTCGACCGCTCTCATCCGCCCCTGCTCCGCCCCGTCGACCTCGCCCCGAGGCACCCCTCGCTCGCGCGACTGACACGTCAGGTCTATCGCACCCGGTCGCCCAGCGGCGACGAACGCTCCAGCACCTCGCGCCGACCTGTCGGAGGCCGCTCGGCGGCACGGTGACGTCGATCTCTCGGCCTGCTGTGCCGGCCTCGTCGTCCTGGGCCGTCGACGTGCCGGTGCACAGGTCCGACGAAAGGTCTCGTTCCGCACCGCGGACGGGGAACGGCCGGCGGGACGAGGAACCCCCTCCGTCGTCCCGCCGGCCGTCGGGGCCGCGTCCCCCGAGGCGGCCCGCGCGGGGGCGATCAGCCCGTCGACCCCTGCGCAGGGAAGGCCACCGCCCGCGCGACCGCAGCCTTGGCCGCGTACATGTCGTGCCGGGCGTCGGCCGCGTACGTGTCGTGCCGGGCGTCGACCGTGACGACGTCGTGCACCTTCGCGGCAGAGCGGAACGGATGCCGAGACGAGGCGTCGACGAACACCTGCTCGGCCGGCTCGAGCAAGATGCCGCGGGGGCTTCCAACCATGAGGCGGCCTCTCGTCGGGCGGGCACGGGGCCCGCGGGCGCTCGGACCGCGCTCCGCTGGGTGGGTGCGGCCTCCTCACTCGCGCGATCGCTTCACCGGACACGATCGTGCATGTGGTGCCGCCGCGGGCGAGCGGAGGGTGAACAGTCGGTGACGCGTCGTCGTCAGCCGGCACGAGGCCCCGTCGGACGCCGCCGGAGCACCAGGTGCGCGGCCGCGAGGACGGCGAGGACCCCGACGGCGAAGCCGAGGAACGACGTCGCCAGCGGCACACCGACCGCGTTCGCGATGCCGATCCCGAGCACCGGGACGACGAGCCCCGCGTAGCCGCCGAGGAAGATGCCGGCGATCGCCTCCCCGCGGGACTCGGCGGGGGCGAGCGCCGACGCGGTCCCGAGCGCCCCCTTGAGCAGCACCCCCGCTCCGGCACCCGCGACGAGCCCGCCGATCAGGAAGCCGACGGCCGACTGCACGAGGACGGCCGCGGCCAGACCGAGCATCCCGGCGGCCGTGACGCCGAGCCCGACCGCGAGCTGGCGGGGTGCCCCCATCGAGCGGAGCAGGATCTGCGCGCCCGCCGCAGCGGCGAAGACGAGGAAGGCCGCGAGACCGCCGACCAGCGGCGACGTCTGACCGAGGGAGCGAAGGAAGCTCGGGGCGAGCGAGGTGAAGAGCCCCATGATCGCGAAGAGACCGAACGCAGCGGTCGCGGCGCCGAGGTAGCGCGCACGGTCGGCCGGCGGGACGGAGATGCGCTGGGCGCGGTAAGGACGCCCGTCGGGCACCACCGTCTCCGGGACGACGGAGACGGCGAGCGCAGCAAGCAGCAGCAGGACGAGGAAGGCAGCGTCCGGCACGACGAGGGGCCGCGGCGCGAGCTGAGCGAGGACGCCGGCGAGGAGGGAGCCGAGTCCGAGCCCGCCGAGGTTGGCCGCGACGGCGACGAGCCCCGGACGCACCGGCGAGGCCTGCGGCCGGGCGGCGGCGTGCAGCTCGGCGAGGTGCGCGGTGGCGGTCGCGGTGATCATCCCGACGCCCAGCCCGGTGAGCACCCGGGCCACGACGAGCCCGGGCAGCGAGGCCCAGACGAGGAAGACGACGGCCGCGAGCGCCTCGACGAGCAGCGCGGGAAGCAGGATCCGCACGCGACCCGCCCAGTCCGACACGTGCCCGGCGAGGAGCAGGCTGAGGATCACCCCGACCGCGTACGCGGCGAAGGCGATCGTGACCCAGAACGTCGAGAACCCGTCCGCCTGGCGGTAGAGCACCCAGAGCGGCGTCGGGACCGTGGAGAACGCCATCCCGATGACGAAGGCTCCCGCGATGACCCAGAAGCCGATCGCATGGCTGACGCGCTGCGTCCGGCGGGCCGGCCGGGCCGACCGTGCGGGCTGCTCGAGGCCGGACCGAGAGGTGACTCCGGTGAGATCGCTGGCGTCCATGTCGGCTCCTGGGCTGCGGTGGTGGGTGCTGACCCCAGCGTGCGCAGGACGCACCTATCGTGACCAACGATTCTTTGTGCTCAGTCCCATCTTCCAGAGAGATACTGAGCCATGGAGCTGCGTCATCTCGAGGTCTTCCTCGCCGTCGTCGAGACCGGGACGTTCACCGCCGCCGGCCAGAAGCTCCACCTGGTGCAGTCCGGCGTGAGCGCGACACTGCACACGCTGGAGCAGGAGCTCGGCGCGCGCCTCTTCGTCCGGACCGCCCGCAGCGCCGTGCTGACCGACGCCGGTCAGGCCCTGCTCCCCGAGGCGCGCGCGACCCTCGCGGCTGCCGCCTGCGCCAGAGCCGTCGTCGCCGACGTCCGCGCGGGCCTGCGCGGGCCGCTGGCCGTCGGGACCATGTTCACGATGAACCTGGTGGACCTGCCGCGGCTGCTCGGCCGCTTCCAGGACTCGCACCCGCACGTGACGGTCAGCCTGCGCTCGCTGGCCCGCGGCACGAGCGACCTGGAGGCGGCGGTGGCCGACGGCGACCTGGACGTCGCCTTCGTCGCGTCGGCCGGCGGAGTGCACCCCGGGCTCCTCCTGAGGCCGCTCGCGAGCGTCCCGATGCGGCTCCTCCTGCCCCTGGGTCACCCGGCGGCCGACTCCCCCGACGTCGCCCTCGCCGACCTCGCCGGGGAGCGCTGGATCGACTCCCCCGTCGGCTTCGGCAACCGCACGCTGGTCGACGACGCCTTCGCCGCCGAGGGACTTCGCCGCACCGTCGGCATCGAGGTCGCCGACGTCCCGACGATCCCCGCCCACGTCGCGGCGGGCATCGGCGTGGCGATCGTGCCGGCGTACGTGCCGATGGACCCCGCGCTCATGCACGTCCGCGAGGTGCGCGGGCACGAGATGACCTGGTCGATGAGCCTCGCGACGGGGACGCGTCGGGCCGAACGGACGGTCGTGCGGGCGTTCGCCGAGCTGGTGGAGCAGGAGTTCGCCCCGTCCTGACCCCTACCCCCGCGGGTCCCCGCGCAATAGCCTCCAGCCATGACCTACGAGGCAGAGGACGGTCAGGTCGTCGACGCCAGGTACTCGAAGCTGGAGACCGGAGCGCTCCTCACCCTCCTGCCCCTGCTCGAGGAGGAGGCCCGTCTGGCGAACGAGGCAACGGCCGAGTACGGCGCGAAGCTGAAGGAGGCCGAGGGGATGGCCGATCAGGATCGCTGGCGGGCCGCAGTGGTGACATGGACCGACTACGCCTACGACCTCCGGACCCGGAGCGCGAAGGTCCGCGATCACCTGAGACGCCGAGGTCTGCTGCCGACGCCGCCGAGGATCTCCTCGTAGTCGGCTCGGCTCAAGCTGGTCGCCTGCGCCCGCGGGCGTTGCACCGGGTGGGGCCGGTTCCCGCCCGGTGACCGTGGGGCGCCACC
This sequence comes from Actinomycetales bacterium, assembly GCA_038252305.1. Classification (GTDB taxonomy): domain Bacteria; phylum Actinomycetota; class Actinomycetes; order Actinomycetales; family Cellulomonadaceae; genus Actinotalea. Next base: position 15,605 of record JBBSAL010000032.1, read on the forward strand.
CAGCTGGCGTTGCCCAGCCCGCCTGCTCCCCACTCGGCCCCGCCGCTCTCAGCCGGGCGGCCTCACCAGTCGACGCAGCGCGCCGCCGAGCACGCCGGCCGGCGACCGGGCCCACTCCGGCATCACGCGCCGGGGCTCACGGGGCGGCTGTCGAGCCGCCGCGCGCGCTCGTCGAGCGACTCGTTGAGCCGGGCGAGAAGCACGGCAAGGTGTCGACGGTCCTGCGGCGACCAGTCCGTCAGCACGTCCTCGTAGAGCGAGGCACGCGCCGCCCGCGTGCTCGCGAGCGCCGAACGCCCGGACGACGTCGCCTCGACGACCGTCGATCGGCCGTCGGCGACGTCTCGTCGTCGCGTCACATACCCCGCAGACTCCATCGCGATGACCTGGCGGGTGACCGTCGAGGCGTCGAGCCGCAGGCGGTCGGCGAGCGAGTTGATGCTCTCACCGGCCTCGCCCTCGAGGGATCGCAGGATCAGATAGGCCGACCGGTCGAGGGTGCCCGTCAGCCGGGACGAGGGCTTGATCTGCCGCCCGGCGAGCCGGAGCAGCATCGCCACCTCGGCCTCCACGGCTGCCGCGGTGTCGTCCACGTCCAGCCCCCTGTCCACATCGGTGAATTTGAATGTAGTCTACAGACAACTACCTGGTTGATACAGGTACTTCTTCCCACGACGCCGACTCCCGGCGCACCAGCGACGAAAGACACCGATGGCCAGCTCACGCCCCGAACCCCACCGCACCGCGATCTACTCGACGGCGCTCACTGCCTTCTTCGCGATCGCCGGCATCGCCGTCGTCGACCCGATCCTCCCCCTCATCGGGCTGGAGATCGGCGCCAGCACCTGGCAGATCGAGCTCCTGTTCACCGCCTACATCGCGATCATGGCCGTCGGGATGATCCCCGCGGTCCTCGCGACAGGACGGTTCGGCTACAAGGCGATCCTCTCGACCGGCGTGAGCATCGTCGCCGTCGCCGCGATCCTCGCGTCCCTGGCGAACGGCATCGGGCAGCTCGCCGTGCTCCGCGGGCTGTGGGGGCTCGGCAACGCGATGTTCTTCGCCACCGCGATGGTGCTCCTGGTCTCGCTCGCGCAGGACCGCGAGTGGGCGGTCGAGCTGTTCGAGACGTCCGTCGGTCTCGGTTTCGCCGTCGGTCCGCTGCTCGGCGGTCTGCTCGGCCAGTTCAGCTGGCGGCTGCCGTTCTTCGTCTGCGGTGCGTTCATGGTCCTGGCGCTCGGCGTCTCGCTCACCCGGCTCAAGGACCCCGCCGAACCCCCGTCGCCGCTCCGGCTGCGCGCCGTCATGGCCCCGTTCCGCAAGCCGGGCTTCCGCACGCTGTCGGTCATCACGGCCTCGTACAACTTCGCGTTCTTCATCGTGCTGGGCTACACGCCCGTCTTCCTCGGCCTGGGTGTCATCGCCCTGGGGCTCACCTTCACCGCCTGGGGCATCGGTCTGGCGATCGGGATCCTCGTCGTCGGCCACCGCCTCGCGCACCGGCTCGGCGCCGTGCAGACCGTGGCCATCGCCGTCGCCGGCCTCCTCGCGGCCCTGCTCCTGCTCGCCACCTCCACAGGGACGCCGGAGTCGATCGCCGTCCTCGTGCTCGCCGGCGTGTGCATGGGCATCGCCAACGCGAACCTCACCGACCTCGCCCTCGGGCTCGGCTCGCCCGACCGCCGCGTGACGACCGGTGCGTTCAACCTGGTCCGCTGGGGCTTCGCCGCCCCCGCGCCGGTGATCGCCGGGCTGCTGGCCCCGGCGAACCCGGCGGCCCCGTTCTGGCTCGCCGCCGGTGTCCTGGTCCTCGGCGTCGCCGCGTTCGCCTGGAAGGGCCACTCGATGGCCTCGACACTCGGCGAGCGCGTGCTGTGGTCGCGCTGGAACTCGGCAGCATGAGCAGTCGAGGGCGCCCCGGAGGAGACGTTGAGCGAGGTCTGACGCGGGCCGGGGCCCGCGAGGGGATCGACGGCCGACGTCCTAGCCGCAGGGCTTGTTGAACTTGATCCGCTCGCGCGGGTTGACGATGAGCCCCGCCCGACTGGTCCGCGCCGCGAACGCGTCATCGATCCGCCCGGCGAGAACCAGCGGATCGGTCGGGAAGCGGTAGTAGCCGGCGTAGCCGCTGTCGTGGTTCGACCTGAACCGCTCAGGCAGGGCGGCCCGGTCACCCTCCGGGTCCAGAAGGATTCCCATGAGGCCGTTGGGGAGACCGTCCGCAGCGACTCGGAGCGACGACTGGATCTCCCAGTCCACGAATCGGCGGGACCAGGTGCATGCACCGAGGAGCACGATCGTGACGGTCGAGTCCTTGAGGAAGCGACGACGGATCTCCCCGGTGACGAAGTCCGTGTCGTTGGACTCGGTCAGGTCCTCGGGGCCGCGGATCCCGCGCAGGCTGAAGGCCTCGCGTTCGTCGCCGAACGCCGAGACGAAGGCATCGACCAGTGCTCGGTCGGCCTCGTGGTACGAGAGATAGCACTTGTGCCGGACATAGCCCACCGGGTCCTCCTCGTGGTCGAGTGACCGGGTCAGGCTAGGACACGAACATGTGCGTGCCTCCTCGACCACCGCGTCTCGTCGCGGCCCGTGGGACCTCCCTACTCGTCCGGCACCACTGCGAGCGGCGCCCCGTCCCCTGCACGCACCACGGCCCGCCCGCCCCACGGCCGATCCAGGGTCAGCTCCACCCCAGCCGTCCCGTCCTTCGTCCCGAGCCCCGCGCAGCTCCCCCGCCGGTACTCCCGGCTCGTCACGTCGCTGACCCGGACCTGCGCATCGGTCTCGGTCGCGGACACGGTGAACTGACCCGAGCAGAACCCGTCCTCGGGCCAGGGGAACAGGATCGTCACGGTCAGCGGATCACCCGCGGACCCCGGCCCCAGGACGGCCTCGGGCACCACCTGCGTGACGACGACGCCGAGGCGCGGCGCCAGGGGGCCGATCCCTTCGTGCCCCGCGAGAGCGAGCGCGCCCGCCACGGCCAGCACGGCCGCGACGGGCAACGCGACGAGTCTGCGTGCCGACATGCGACGCCCCCTGCTCGATCACCCGTTGCACCCCGACCCCTGCACGCACCACGACCCGCTGGCGCCGCCGATCGGCCCGACCGGGCCCCGTCAGCCCAGCCCGTACGGCAGGCCCGTGCCGGCCTCGATCTCCATCAACCGGTTGTACTTCGCCACGCGCTCCCCACGGGCCGGCGCGCCCGACTTCAGCTGCCCGCACCCCGTCGCCACGGTCAGGTCGGCGATGAAGCTGTCCGAGGTCTCGCCGGAACGGTGGGAGACCATCTGCGTGTAGCCGGCCTCACGGCACAGGCGCATCGCCTCCAGGGTCTCGGTGACCGAGCCGATCTGGTTGAGCTTGATCAGCGCCGAGTTGGCGACCTTCCGCTCGATCGCCTCGGCGATGATCGCCGGGTTCGTCACGAAGATGTCGTCGCCGACGAGCTGCGTGCTCTCCCCGAGTCGCTCGGTGAGCGTGCTCCAGCCGTCCCAGTCGCCCTCGGCGAGCCCGTCCTCGATGGACCAGACCGGGTAGCGCGCGACCATCTGCGCGTAGCGCTCGACCATCTCGTCGCTCGACAGCGCCTGGCCGGCCACGTGGTAGCTCCCGTCGCGGTAGAACTCGCTCGCGGCCGGGTCGAGAGCGATCGCGACGCCCTCACGACCGGGCCGGTAGCCCGCGTCCTCGATCGCGTGGACGAGCAGGGCCAGCACGTCCTCCGGTACGGAGACGTCCGGCGCGAAACCGCCCTCGTCGCCCAGGCCCGTCGCGAAGCCGGCGTCCTTGAGCAGCCCACGCAGCCGTGCGTACACGTCGGCGCCGGCGCGCACCGCCTCGGCCATCGAGGGCGCGCCGAGCGGGGCGATCATGAACTCCTGGAAGTCGAGGGCGTTCGCGGCGTGCGCGCCCCCGTTGAGCACGTTGAAGTGCGGGACGGGCAGCCGCAGCTCGACCCCGGCGGGCCGCAGGAACTCGTAGAGGGGCATCTGGCCGGCCGCAGCGCGAGCGACGGCCATCGAGACGCCGACGATCGCGTTGGCACCCAGACGCGCCTTGGTGCTCGTGCCGTCCAGCTCGATCATCGCCTGGTCGAGCTCGGCGAGGGACGACCACCGGCGGGAGCGGGCCAGCGCGGCGATCTCGCCGTTGACGTTCGCCACGGCGCCCAGCACGCCCTTGCCACCGAAGCGCGCGGCATCGCCGTCACGCAGCTCGACAGCCTCCCTCGAGCCCGTGGAGGCGCCGGAAGGGACCCCGGCCCTGCCCTGCGCACCCGAGCCCAGCTCGACGTCGACCTGGAGCGTCGGGTTGCCCCGCGAGTCCAGGATCTCCAGAGCCGAGAGCTCCGTGATCGCGAAGGCCGTCGTGGACACACCCATGAGATCTCCCTCCCTCAGCGCCGGCCCACCCTGGGTCGCGCGCGCGCCACGGTGATCCCGACGGGGCTGAGGGGGCGTGACGAGTCACGGCCGCCTCCGGCCGTCGGGCCGAGACCAGGGACCGTTGGCGGCGTCGATGCCGCGGATGTCGGCGAGCCCCACCGCCGTGATCACCTTCACCGTACTCAGCAGAGGCGCTGGTGCATGGTCGTTTGGTCCCGCGGGCATGCCGGGCGACAGCTGCCGCATCGCCCGTCGCTACGCCCGCAGACCGCGCCCCGTGACCCGGCGGAACACCGCCTCGATCCCGAACGACACCCCCACCATCGCGGCCAGCACACCCGCGGACGCGACGCTGCTCTTGGCCACCAGCGCCGCGAGCGCGCCGGCACAGGCCACTGCCGCGACGATCGAGACCCACGGCGCCGACCCGCGCTGCCCCGACGTCTTGGCCTCGGCGACGTTCACGACCGCGAAGATGATGAGGAAGCCCGCGCTGCCCATCGTGGAGATGCTCGCCAGGTCCATGACGTTCGCGAGGACGAGCGTCGCTGCGGCGGTGAGGATCAACCCCTCGAGCGGCTGGTTCCAGATGGGGCGTTCGAGCTGCGCCGGGAGCTCGCGGGCCTTGGCGATGGTGTAGGTCATCCGCGCGGAGCCGTACAGGGTCGCGTTGATGGCCGACGCCGTCGAGAGCATCGCCGCGACGCCGATCAGCGCGAACCCGGCCTGCCCCAGCGTCGGCCGCGCGGCGACCGCGAGCGCGTAGTCCCGTGCGTCGACGAGCTGGGCGACCGGGACGGATCCCACGGCGACCACCGCGACGAGCACGTACAGCGCGATCACGAAGACGACCGAGATGTAGTACGCACGCCTCAGCGTCCGCGCCGGGTCCACGACGTCCTCTGCCGCGTTGGCGATGAGCTCGAACCCCTCGTACGCGAGGAAAACGATCATGCCGCCCGCGACGAGGGACAGCGGCGGGCTCCACTGGTCGGGTGCGAGCCGTTCCGTGGAGACACCCGCCATCCCGACGACGACGAAGAGGAGGAGGATCGCAAGCTTGATGGCCACGACGTAGCGCTCCGCCCGCGCCACCGTGGAGGCGCCCGCGACGTTGAGGATCGCGATCAGCACGACGACGACCGTCAGGAACACGTGCTTGCCGAGGCCGTGCTGCGCATCCGGCAGGAAGCTCGCCGCGTAGCTGCCGAACGCCTGCGCGTAGAGCGAGAGCATCACGATGTAGCTGATCCACAGCAGCACGTTGATCCCACCGGAGAACAGCCCTTCCCCGAAAGCGCGGTTGACGAACGTCACCGTGCCGCCGCGGCTCGGGAACGACGTCGACAGCCGTGCGTACGACCGCGCGGTGAGGAGCGCCACCAGACCGGCGACGAGGAACGCGACCGGCGCCCCACCGCCGGCGATCTGGACGGACAGCCCGAGGACCGCGAAGATCCCGCCGCCGACCATCCCGCCGATGCCGATCGACACCACGCCCCACAGGCCGACGTGTCGCGGCGTACCGGTCGTCGGCTTCGTCACGTGCGTTCCTCCGCCCGGTTCCGCGCGGCGTCCTCGTGCACCGCGACGAACAGCGAGTAGGCCGCCCCGCCCGGCTCGGGGGGGCGGGCAGCGAGCTCCTCCATCAGCTCGCCCAGCCGTCGTTTCAGCTCGGCTTGCCCTTGCGGCCCGAGGCGCATCCCGAGCCGGCCCGTCGTGGTCATCGTCGGGTCGGCCTCGGCGACCTCCTCGAGAAAGGTCTCGATGAGCAGGCGGTCCTGCTGCCCCACCGGCATCGGGGCGTGCCAGGAGGCCCGGGTCGCGCGGTACGGGATCTCGCGGGCGCCCCGCGCCCCGCGCCGCTCGGGCTGGGCGGCGAGGAAGCCCCGCTCGGCGAGGAGTCGGACGTGGTGGTAGGTAGTCGCCGGGTTCTTCTTGAGGCGGGCGGCGATCTCCTGGTTGGTCATCGCGTCGTCCAGGCACAGCCGCAGGATGCGCATCCGGAGCACGGAGGCGAGGGCACGGCCGTTCGCGTCCCGCTGGGCCTCGAGCGCGGCGTCCTCGCCCGCGACGTCGGGCCGTTCGCTGTCCTGGTCGTCGAGCACGGCACCATCCTAGTAAGTGATTGACATGTCTCAATCACTCCATCGATGCTGACCCCATGAACCCGGACGCGCCGGCACCGACCCGCCGGCGCTCGCTCGCCTACCACCCGGACTTCCGCCGTCTGTGGATCGGTGACGGGCTCGGCCAGCTCGGCGCCCGGCTCACCGCTCTCGCGCTCCCTGTCTACGCCGTCGACCACCTCGCGGCGACGGAGTGGCAGATGGGCGCGCTCACCGCCGCGGAGTCCGCAGCGTTCCTGGTCATCGGGCTGCCCGCCGGTGCCTGGGTCGACCGGATGCGCAAGCGGCACACCCTGATCACCGCCGACCTCGTGCGTGCCACCGTGCTCACCGTCGTCGTCGCGGCCGCCGCCACCGGCCACGCCTCGATGCCGCTGCTCTACGTCGCGGGGATCGCGATCTCCGCCGCGACGGTCTTCTTCGACGTCGCCCACCAGAGCTACGTGCCCGGCCTCGTCGGGCTGGACCGGATCGTCGAGGGCAACACCAAGCTCCAGGCCACCGGCTCGATCGCCTCGGTCGCCGCGCCGGCGCTGGGCGGTGCGCTGCTGCGGATCATCGCCGCCCCGGCACTGATCGCGGTGACGGTGGTCACCTACCTGAGCTCGGCTTCGGCCGTCGGGCGGATCCGGGCCGTCGAGCAGCTGCCCGACCCGGCCGCGCGCCGTCCGCTGCGCAGCGAGATCGCGGAGGGGCTGCGCTTCGTCGTCCACCAGCCGCTGCTGCGGCGCATCGTCGCCTGCACCTCGCTGTCCAACCTCTTCGGTTCCATGACCGGCGCCCTCATGGTGCTCTTCGTCCTGCGGCAGCTGGGACTCACCCCCGCCGAGCTCGGGCTGGTCTACTCCGCGGCATCGGTCGGAGGGCTGCTCGGAGCGCTCGTCGCGGACCGGCTCGCCCGCGCACTGGGTGAGGGGCGCGTCATCCCGCTCTCCGCGCTCGCCGCCGCCCTCGCCGCCCCGCTGACCCCGCTCGCCGCTCCCCTGCGCGACCTGGGAGTGCCACCGGCCGTCCCGTTGATCGCCGGCGGCGCGCTCTTCACCTTCACCGTCGTCGTCTACAACGTCGCCCAGGTCAGCTTCCGGCAGCGCCTGTGCCCGCCGGCGCTGCTGGGGCGGATGAACGCCTCGGTGCGCTTCCTCGTGTGGGGCGTGATGCCGATCGGCGGGCTGCTCGGCGGCTGGCTCGGCACGCACCTCGGGATCGTCCCGACGATGTGGGTCGCCGTCGGCGGCGGGGTCGTCGCTGCGCTGCCCGTCGTGCTCTCGCCGCTGATGACGACGCACGTCCTTGACGTGCCGGACCACACGGTCTAGCGCCAGGACTCCGCCGTCGCGCGCAGTGCCCCGACCGAGCGGTGCAGGCTCGCCGCGTCAGCGCCCGCCCTGGCCATCATCTGGATGCCGAAGACGGCCATCACGATCAGCTCGGCGCGCTGGTCGAGGACGACGTCGTCGACCAGCCCCGCGGGCCCCGCCGTGACGACGAGCCCCCGGACCAGCTGCCGGAACAGCTCGTGGTACTCCACGGCGAACCCCTCCCAGCCGGGCATCGATCCACCGAGCTCCGACGAGGCCACGAGGAGGAGGCAGCCGTTGCGGCCCGGACCGTCCGCGACCTCCGTCTCGATCCGGTCGAGGAAGTCGTGGATCCCGTCGACCCCGTCGCGAGCACCGGCGACGAAGCCCTCGAACACGACCCGCCGCTCCTCGGCGTAGCGCCGGAGGACCGTGGCGAAGAGCTCCTCCTTCGACCCGAAGGTCCGGTAGAGGCTCGGCTTGTGGACCCCGGTCGCCGCCACCAGATCTGTCATCGAGGTCTGGCTGAAGCCCTGGCGCCAGAAGAGCGCAACGAGCTCCTCGAGGACCTCCTCCTCGTCGAACTGGCGCGGACGGCCGCTCGTCGCGTGGTGCGGCGCGCCCACGGCGCAGCCCCCAGCGCCGCCCTGATCGCCGACCGCCGTCATCCCACACCGACCTCTCGCCGCACGGACGAACCTTGCATCGTCCAACCCTCTGAAATATGGTACCGCTCAGTACAGAATCTCGATCAGAGGACAGCCATGACGGACACCAGCCGCCGCACCGCCCTGATCACGGGCACGAGCTCAGGCCTCGGCTTCGAGTCCGCAGCCCAGTTCGCCTCAGCCGGCTACGGCCGCGTCGTCGTCACCGCCAGGACCGCCGCGAAGGCGGAGCACACGGCCGTCGCCCTGCGCGCGCGGATCGGCAACGACGTCGTCGAGCCGCTGGCCCTCGACCTGGACGACCTCGCGTCGGTCCGGGCCGCCGCCGACCAGCTGATCGCGTCCGGCCCGCCCCTCGACGTCCTGGTGCTCAACGCCGGCGTCACCCCGCGTGCGGAGATCAGCAGGACCGCCGACGGGATCGAGGCGATGGCGGCGGCGCTCGTCGGCCACCACCTGCTGACCATGCTCCTGCTCGAGTCGGGGATGCTGGCCGAGAACGCGCGGATCGTCATCGCCGGCTCCGAGGCCTCGCGCGGCGACGCCCCGATGTTCACACCCGTCGACGTCGACGCGCTCGCAGACCACGAGTTCGGCGGCGATCTGGAGCGCGCCGTCGAGGCCGTCATGCGGGTCACGCCTCCGGTGCGCTACCAGCCGAACAACCAGTACGCCACGGCCAAGATGTTCGTCACCTGGTGGGCCGCCGAGCTCGCGACGAAGCTGCCTGCCGGGACGACGGTCACCGCGGTCTCCCCGGGCAACACTCCAGGCACCAACGCCAGCCAGAACCTCCCTCCGCTGATGCGTTTCGTCATGTTCCCGCTGATGCGGCTCATCCCGGGCATGACCCACACCGTGGCCGACGGCGCCGGCCGATACCTCCAGGCCGTCGCGTTCGGCCCCGAGACGAACGGCCAGTTCTTCGCATCGAAGCCCAAGAAGATGACCGGGCCCCTGCACCGCATCGAGCCGATGACGGCGGGAACCCCGGCGAGCCGGGCCGCGCTGTGGAACGCCACCGAGCGCGCCGCGCGGACGGGCGCCACGCGCGCCTGAGTGGCAGCCATCGCCGGGGTGCCGCGACCGGGACTACGGTTCGAGGATGAGCACTCTGGCCGGCCTGGTGACCCGCACCGGACGTTGGATCAGCGCCCGATGGCGCGCGCTACGCCACCCGGCCGGCTGGTACGACGAGATCGACGGGGCCTACGGCACCAAGACGAAGCCGAGCGGGAGCACGAGCGCCGGCACGGCGGGGCTCGGCGGTGTCATCGGCGGAGGGGGCGGCGGCGCGTAGTCCGCCGACCCACTCCCCGGCCACCCCGGCGCTCGCCTCACTTCGCCTCGTCGTACCCCTGCACCACCGCGACCTTCAGCGCGAACTCCACCGGGAACCCACCGAACAGCAGCCGTCCCGCCTCCGCAGCGGACTCGCGCACCGCCTCGGCCACCTGGTCCGCGACCTCGGCCGGCGCGTGCACCATGACCTCGTCGTGCAGGAAGAACACCAGGTGCGGCCGCCCCTCGATCCCCGCGAGCCGCCGCCGCAGCGACGCCATCCAGCACAGCGCCCACTCCGCAGCGGTGCCCTGCACGACGAAGTTCCGGGCGAACCGACCCCAGTCCCGCGCCCGCTGCCGCGCCGCGCGCACGTCGGCCGGATCGGCACCCTCCGAGCCCGCCGCCTCCCGGGCCGCCTGCCACGTCGCACTCGGCCGCGGCGAGGAGCGCCCGAGCCACGTCGAGACGACGTCGCCGCGCTCGCCCGTGCGCGCTGCCTCCTCGACCAGGGCGATGGCCTGCGGGAACGCCTGCGTCAGCCGCGGCATCAACGCGGCACTCACCCCCGTCGTCGCCCCGTAGATCGCACCGAGCATCGCGTACTTGGCCTGCTGGCGGGTCTCGACGGTGCCCGCGTCGACCAGGCCCTGGTACAGGTCGCTGTGCCGCCCCGCAGCAGCCATCGCCGCATCCGCCGACATCGCCGCCAGCACCCGCGGCTCGAGCTGCGCGGCGTCGGCGACGACGAGCGCCCAGCCGGGATCGGCGCGCACGGCCGAGCGGATCTGGGACGGGAGCTGGAGAGCGCCGCCGCCACTGGTCGCCCACCGTCCGGTGACCACGCCACCGACGACGTAGTCCGGCCGGAAGCGGCCGTCGTGGACCCACCGCTCCAACCAGGCCCAGCCGTTGACACTGAGCAGCCGCGAGAGCCTCTTGTAGGCGAGCAGCGGCGCGACGACCGGGTGCTCGATCTCGCGCAGCTCGTGCTTGGAGGTGGAGGTCACCGCGAGCCCCGCCTGGTTCAGCGCCCGCAGCAGGTCCGGCGGGGAGTCGATCCGCAGCCCCGGCTGGTCCAGTGCCGCCCTGACCTCCGCCGCCAGCTCCTCCATCCGCGCCGGACGACCGCCCGCGGGTGGTCGCGGGCCGAGCAGCTCGGTGAGGACCGCGTCGTGCACGGCGACGTCCCAGGGCATCCCGTCGTGGTGGATCTCCGCGGCGATCAGCGCACCGGTCGACTCGGCCGCCAGAAGCAGGCGCAGGCGCCCGGGCGCCGCTGACCCCGCCACCGCCGCGAGCTGCCGGGCGAGCTCGGCGAGGTCGCCGTGCGGACCGGCGTCGGCGTGCGACGCCGCACCAGGCAGGTCATCGGCGTCCGCGTCGAGCGCCCCGTCGTCGAAGGCGTCGAAGAGGCTCGGCCCCTGTGCGGCCGGTGGGCCGCTCTCGCCCGCCCGCTCGTCCCACGGACCGGGCGGCGCGAGCGCCAGCTCCGAGGTGACCGTGAGCGCGCTCCCTCGCAGGATCCGGTGGCACAGCCGCAGGTCGTGGCAGCGCTGCACGCGCACGCCGGCGGCCAGCAGCGGCGGGTACCAGTGCGCCGTGTCGTCCCAGACCCAGCGCGGCCGCTGCGCCTCGCGCTCCCGGACGGCAGCCGGCAGGTCCGCGAGGGCGACCTCGACGCTCGTCGTCGGCGAACCGTCCCCGGTCACCTCGGTCAGCCCGACGGCGCCGGGCCCCGTGCGGTGCACGACGACGGAGGCCACACGCCATTGTCGAGGATGGCCGCCCGGGGCTCGGCCGCCGCCGGCCGGACGAGGCGAGCGGTCAGAGCCCGTAGGTCACGACGAACGGCGCATGGTCGCTGAAACGCGTGTCGTAGGTCTCGGCCCGGTCGACCCCGACGGCCGTCGCCAGATCGGCGAGGCCCGGCGTCGCGAGCTGGTAGTCCAGCCGCCAGCCCGTGTCCGTGTCGAAGGCCTTCCCGCGGAAGCTCCACCAGGTGTACGGGCCCGGCGCGTCCGGCCCCGCGAAGCGACGGCCGAGATCGACCCAGCCGGCCTCGAACCAGCGGTCCATCCAGGCGCGCTCCTCTGGCAGGCAGCCCGCCTTCCCGCGGTTGCCCTTCCAGTTCTTCAGGTCGAGGTCGCGGTGCGCGATGTTGAGGTCCCCGCCCACCACGGCATGCCGTCCGGAGGCGAGCAGCTGCGCCATCCGGTCCGTGGCCAGGGCGAGGAAGGCGTACTTCTCGTCCATCGACGGCGTGTTCTCGGTGCCCGAGTGGACGTAGGCGGAGACGACGGTCAGCGTGCCGCCGTCCGGCGTCTGGAGGTCGGCCTCGATCCACCGGCCGGTGTTCGTCGCGACTTCCTGGTCCAACCCGACCCGCACCGCGCTGACGGGCAGACGGGAGGCGACCGCCACCCCGGCCCGACCCTTCGCGGTCGCCTCGGAGTGCCCGACGTGCCAGGTGTCCGAGGGCAGGAGGTCGGCAAGGATCTCGTCCGGGGCGCGGACCTCCTGCAGGAGCAGGACGTCGGGCGCCCTCGTGCCGAGCCAGTCGCCCATCCCCCGCCGGAAGGCCGCCCGGATGCCGTTGACGTTCACGCTCGCGATCTGCACCGGAGCATCCTCGCCCACACCGGGGACATCCGCCGCGTCCGGCCGCCCACCGGGACCGACGCTCCTCGCGCCCGGCCACCGGCTCCGGACATGGCACGAGCCCCGAGCGGGGGCTCGGGGCTCGTCGTCAGGGTGCGGCGCTCAGCCGAGCTGCAGGCGCTGTCCCGGGACGCCGGCCAGCAGGCCGCGGATCTCGCTCTGCTGGAAGCGGCGGTGGCCGCCGAGGGTGCGGACCGTGGTGATCTTGCCGGCGTTGGCCCACCGGGTCACGGTCTTGGGGTCGACCCGGAAGAGGCTCGCGACCTCCGCAGGCGTCAGGAGCGCATCGACACCGAGGTCGTTCGCCGCACGGGTGGAGGGGACGTGACGCGGGCTGGGAGAGTGCTGAGGCATCATCGGGGGGTCCTCGTTGTCGTCGGTAGCTGGGCTGCCCTCACAGGCCCCTGGCTTTGCGTGCCCGCCTCGCGACGGGTTTGCCCTTTCGAGACGAGACCTCACCCGGACATCCCGGGCGAAGCCTCCAGACCAGACATCGGGCCCAAACCGGACAGACTTGATCATCTCTTCTTGTGATCTACGTCACATCTCGCCACCGGGCGTGTCGCGCTCGCGACGACGGAGGCGCAACGACGGAAGGCCCCTTCCAGGTGAACCTGGCGGGGCCTTCACGACGTACATCGACCATATCGGGACATACTTGAGCAATTCGTCGTGTGACGTGCGTCACATCACTGGATCAGACGCCGGCAAGCCGCTCCGCACGGTCGACGACGTTCGCCAGCAGCATCGCGCGAGTCATCGGCCCCACTCCCCCGGGGTTCGGCGAGAGCCAGCCCGCGACGGCGGCGACACCCGGGTCGACGTCGCCCGCAAGGCGCGTCCTGCCCGTGGCCGGGTCCACCTGCCGCGAGACGCCGACGTCGAGCACGACGGCGCCCGGTGCGACGTCCTCGGCCCGGACCAGGCCCGGTACCCCCGCCGCGGCGACGATGACCTCAGCGGTGCGCAGGTGCGAGGCGAGGTCACGCGTCCCGGTGTGGGTGAGCGTGACGGTCGCGTTGTGCTCGCGCCGGGTCAGCAGCAGGCCGATCGAGCGGCCCACCGTCGTCCCCCGTCCGAGCACCACCACGTGCTTGCCCGCGACCGTCAGCCCGTGACGAGCCATCAGCTCGAGGATCCCGCGCGGGGTGCACGGCAGCGGCGAGGTGAGCGGCTCGTTGACCCGCAGCACCAGGCGACCGAGGTTCGTCGGGTGCAGGCCGTCCGCGTCCTTGTCGGGATCGATCCGCTCGAGCACGAGGTTCGTGTCGATGCCCTTCGGCAGCGGCAGCTGGACGATGTAGCCGGTGCAGGCAGGGTCCGCGTTGAGCCGGTCCACCGCGGCGAGCACGTCGTCCTGCGTGGCGTCGGCCGGCAGGTCCTCGCGGATCGACGCGATGCCGACCTCGGCGCAGTCCCGGTGCTTGCCCGCGACGTACGCCAGCGAGCCCGGGTCCTCGCCGACGAGGACGGTGCCCAGCCCCGGCGTGATCCCCAGGGCCCGCAACGCCGTGACGCGCTCGGCGAGCTCGGCCTTGATCACCGCCGCCGTCGCCCTGCCGTCGAGGACCCGCGCCCCCGACGCCGCGGCCTGGCTCACTGGGCGAGCCCCGGGTAGAGCGGGAAGGCGTCCGCGAGCGCCGTGGTGCGGGCCCTCAGCGCCGCGAGGTCCACGTCCTCGCCACCGACGAGCGCCTGGGCGATCACGTCGGCGACCTCGGTGAACTCCGCGTCCCCGAACCCACGCGTGGCGAGCGCCGGTGTGCCGATCCGCAGACCGGAGGTGACCATCGGCGGCCGTGGGTCGTTGGGCACCGCGTTGCGGTTCACCGTGATGCCGACCTCGTGCAGCAGGTCCTCCGCCTGCTTGCCGTCGATCGCCGCGTCCCGCAGGTCGACGAGCACCAGGTGCACGTCGGTGCCGCCCGAACGGACGCCGATCCCTGCCGCCACGACGTCGGCCGCCATCAGCCGCTCGGCGAGGATCCGGGCGCCGCGCAGGGTGCGCTCCTGGCGGTCGCGGAAGTCGTCGGACATCGCGATCTTGAACGCCACGGCCTTGGCGGCGATGACGTGCATCAGCGGGCCACCCTGCTGGCCGGGGAAGACCGCGGTGTTGATCTTCTTCGCCAGGTCGGCGTCGTTCGTGAGGATGAACCCGGACCGCGGGCCACCGATCGTCTTGTGCACGGTCGAGGACACGACGTGCGCGTGCGGCACCGGCGAGGGGTGCACACCCGCGGCGACGAGACCGGCGAAGTGCGCCATGTCGACCCACAGGTAGGCGCCGACCTCGTCGGCGATCTCCCGGAAGGCGGCGAAGTCCAGCTGGCGCGGGTACGCGGACCAGCCCGCGATGATCACCTTCGGGCGGTGCTCCACGGCGAGCCGACGGACCTCCGCCATGTCGACCTGCGAGGTCTCGGGGTCGACGCCGTAGGCCACGACGTTGTACAGGCGCCCGGAGAAGTTGATCTTCATCCCGTGCGTGAGATGGCCGCCCTGGTCGAGCGCGAGGCCGAGGATGGTGTCCCCCGGACGGGCGAGCGCGTGCAGCACCGCGGCGTTCGCCGTCGCGCCGGAGTGCGGCTGGACGTTGGCGAAGGCCGCTCCGAACAGCTCCTTGGCCCGCTCGATCGCGATGGTCTCGGCCACGTCGACGACCTCGCAGCCGCCGTAGTAGCGGCGGCCGGGATAGCCCTCGGCGTACTTGTTGGTCAGGACGGACCCGACGGCCTGCAGGACGGCCCGCGGCACGAAGTTCTCGCTCGCGATCATCTCGAGGGTCCCGCGCTGGCGTGCCAGCTCACCGTCGAGGACGGCGGCGATCTCGGGATCCAGCTCGGACAGGGACTGGTTCATGACGTTGTCGCTCATGACGCTCCTCGCCTCAGCGGTGTGCGCGGGGACCCCGGGATCTGTCCGGGCACGCACATCCGATGTGCTGACCCGTGGCCCAGGCGTACGACCCGACGTCGCTGCGGGGCTCCAGGCGCCCGCAGTACTGCCGCTCCCTGGTGGTTGCCCACCTTCGCCAGTCGCGGCCGGGTCAGCCTAGCAAGGCGCGGGCACCCGTGGCCGATCGTGTCCCACGCCCGCGTCCCGCGAGCGCTCAGTCAGCGGCGATGGTCTCCGCCTGCCCTTCGGCACCCGGCAGCGAGCCACCCTCGCCGAGGATCTTGCGCAGGTACGCGTACGTGAGGTCGCCGGCCGTCTGGTCGAACTCGTGCTCGTAGCCGTGCTTGGCATACATGGCGAGGTTCTGCACCGAGTCCTTGCCGGTGAACACCCACACCTCGGAGATGCCCTCGGGCAGGTATCCGGGGATGGCGAGCATCATCTGGGTGCCGATGCCCCGGCCCTGCAGGTCGGGTACGACGGCGAGCCGGCCGAGCGTGGCCTTGCTGCCCTCGACCCCGACGCGGATCGAGCCGACGAGCCGCGGCCCGATCCAGGCGCCCACCGTCACGACGGCCGGGTCGGCGAGGTCCGCGCGCAGCTCCTCGAGGGTCTGCGTCAGCGGCGGGATGTTCGGGTCGCCGTAGAGCTGTGCCTCACGCACGAAGGCCGCGCGACGCACCGTCAGCAGCTCACCGGCGCTCGCGTCGGCGACGACGTCGATCCTCACCTCGTCCGTGCTCATGACCTCATGCTCCCATCCGTGCCGCTCATGCTGCGACATGTCACCACCCGGTGGACGGCGCAGTCGGCCACCGGCGGAGGTATCGACCCTCCGGGTCGCGCCCTTGAGCCGCCGGCGGGATCGCACCGGCACAACGGGACACCTCGGCCGCAGCCCGAGACGGACGAGTAGCCTCAGCCCTCGTGACCACTCCCGCAACGAGTCCCGAGACGACCGACCAGCCGACCCACTGGGTGCTCACGCTCTCCTGCCCCGACCGCGCCGGGATCGTGCACGCGGTCGCGGGACTGCTCGCGGAGCACGGTGGGAACATCACCGAGTCGCAGCAGTTCGGCGACCCGCTCTCCGGGCTCTTCTTCATGCGCGTCCAGGTGGTCTCGAGCGCGACGCGGGCCGACCTCGCCGGCGCGGTCGCCACGCTCGCGCAGGAGTTCGACATGACCTGGCAGCTCGACGAGGTCGGGCGCCGGATGCGGACGCTCGTGATGGTCTCGACCGCCGCGCACTGCCTGCACGACCTGCTCTTCCGTCAGCAGTCCGAGGCCCTGCCGATCGACATCGTCGGCGTCGTGTCGAACCACCGGGACCTGGAGGGGCTGGCCGGCTTCTACGGCATCGACTTCCACCACGTCCCGGTCACGCGCGAGACGAAGGACGACGCCGAGCAGCGCCTGCTCGAGCTCGTCGACTCGCTCGACGTGGAGCTCGTCGTCCTGGCGCGCTACATGCAGATCCTGTCCGACGACCTGTGCCGCACGCTGTCGGGGCGGGTCATCAACATCCACCACTCGTTCCTGCCGAGCTTCAAGGGCGCTCGCCCCTACGCCCAGGCGCACGACCGCGGCGTGAAGCTCATCGGCGCGACCGCGCACTACGTGACCGGCGACCTCGACGAGGGCCCGATCATCGAGCAGGACGTCGAGCGGGTGGACCACTCGCGCAAGGTCGACGACCTCGTCGCCCTCGGTCAGGACGTCGAGCGGCGCGCGCTGGCCCGCGCCGTCCGCTGGCACGCGGAGCACCGCGTCCTGCTCGACGGCAAGCGCACGATCGTCTTCCGCTGAGCCGGCGGGCGCCGGGCCCGCGGAGCTCGTGGCCGGTCAGCGCTCGGCTGAGCTCGCGCGCCGGCGACCGAGCGCGTCGACGGTCACCGCGAGCGCCAGCACCATCCCGGTCACGATGTAGCGCGGCGCCTCGTCGAGGTTGAGCAGCGTGAGGCCCGAGGAGATCGAGCCGATGACGAGTGCTCCGAGCAGCGCCGACCACGCCGAGCCGCGGCCGCCGAACAGGCTCGTCCCGCCGATCACCGCGGCGGCGATCACGGTCAGGTTGATGTCCGAGCCACCGGTGCCCTGGTTGGCCGCCGCGAGCCGGCCGGCGGCCAGGACCCCGCCGAGCGCTGCCAGGCCCGCGCAGGCGGTGAAGCTCGCCACGTAGACCCGCCGGACGGCGAACCCTGCGCGGTGCGCCGAGCCGACGTTCGAGCCGACCGCCCGGACGGAGCGTCCCCACCGGGTACGCCGCAGCAGGACGTCGGCGATGAGGACGAGGGCGAGGAAGAGGGCGAACGAGGCCCCGACGCCGCGGTTGAGGTTGAGGTACCACGTCGCCCCGAGCGCGACGACGCCGACCACGGTCCAGCGCACCACCATCGGACGCAGCGGTTCGAGCGGGAGCTCGGCGAGCACCCGACGACGGCGCTCCACCAGCCGCAGGCCGATGCTCGCGCCCAGGACCGCGACGACGAGCAGGTAGGAGACCGCCCGCGGCAGGAAGAGCTGCTGGGAGAAGCGCACGAGCGCCGAGTCGAGCGGGAGCGTCATCGAGCCGGTCGCACCGAGGACCCGCTCCTGCA
The DNA here is from genome assembly GCA_038252305.1 of Actinomycetales bacterium. Taxonomy (GTDB): domain Bacteria; phylum Actinomycetota; class Actinomycetes; order Actinomycetales; family Cellulomonadaceae; genus Actinotalea. Next base: position 33,534 of record JBBSAL010000032.1, read on the forward strand.
GGCCGAGGCAGACGAGCAGCCCGGCGAGGGTCAGCACGAAGGACGGCACCCCGAGCCGCGTGAACATCCACCCGTAGCCGGCCCCGATCGCCGCTCCGCAGGCCACCGCGACCAGGACGGCGGTGGCGAGCGGCCAGCCCTGCTGGACCGCGCCGACCGCGACGATCGCCGCCGCGAGGCCGCTCACCGCACCGACCGAGAGGTCGACCTGCCCGACCAGCAGCACCAGGACCATGCCCAGGGCCATCACGCCGATGGAGGAGACCTGGAGGCTGAGGTTGACCAGGTTGTCCGCCGACAGGAAGTTCGGGTTCGTCGCCTGGAAGACCAGGGCCAGCAGCAGCAAGGAGGCCAGCACCGGGACCGAGCCCGCGTCCGTGCCTGCGGGCAGGGCGCGGCGCCAGGACGTGCCGGCGCCCCACCAGCCGCCCGGACCCGTCGCTCCGCGTCCCGGGGTGGGTGCCCAGCTCATGAGCGCTCGCCCCCTGGCCGTGCCGCGGCGCCCGTGATGGCCGTGATGATCTCCTCGTAGCTCGCGATGTCCGCGTCAAACTCGCCGTTGAGCCGGCCGCGCCGGAGCACGACGACTCGGTCGGCGACCGCCTGGACGTCGGTCATGTTGTGGCTCACGACCACGACCCCGTAGCCCTGGTCGCGGACCCGCTCGATGAGGTTGAGGACCTCGGCGGTCTGCGTGACGCCGAGCGAGGCGGTGGGCTCGTCCAGGACGAGCACACGTGGCTCTCCGAGCAGCGCTCGCGCGACGGCGACCGCCTGACGCTGGCCGCCCGAGAGGGTCGAGACGGAGGCCCGCACCGAGGGCAGCCGCACCGCGAGCTGCCCGAGCAGGTGCCAGGCCTCGCGCTCCATCGCGACCTCGTCGAGGAAGGGTCCGCGTCGGATCTCCTGACCGAGGAAGAGGTTCTCCACCACGTCCAGGTGCTCGCACAGCGCGAGGTCCTGGAAGACCGTCGCGATGCCCAGGTGGCGGGCCATCCCCGGCGAGGTGAGCTGGATCTCCTGGCCCTCGACGACGACCTCACCGCTGTCGGGCACCAGCACCCCGGCGAGCACGCCGACGAGGGTGGACTTGCCGGCCCCGTTGTCGCCGACGACCGCGACGACCTCGTGCGGACGCACGTCCAGGTCCACGTCGACCAGGGCCCGCACCGCACCGAAGCTGTGCGTGATCCCACGCAGGGAGATCACCGCCGTCGATCGCGTCACAGGCTCATCCTGCCGCCGCGGCAAGCAGTCCGATGTCGCGGCACGCCTGCCGGTAGGACCCGATGCAGATCTGCGCCGTCGTGTAGACGCCACCGGCGACGAGCACCGAGCCGACCGAGTCGCGCGTGACGGAGACGGGAGTGAGCAGGATCGCCGGGACGCCCTCGACCCGCGTGGTCCCGGCCGGCGACTCGCCGCGGGCCAGCTGGACGGCGATCTCGGCCGCCGTCCTGGCCTGCTGGTCGATCGACTTGTAGACGGTCATCGTCTGCTCGCCCGCGACGATCCGTTGGACCGCCGCGAGCTCGGCGTCCTGCCCGGTGACCGGCGGCAGCGGGTCGATGCCCGCGGCCCGCATCGCCGAGATCGCACCGCCGGCGGTGCCGTCGTTCGCGGCGTAGACGCCGACGACGCGTCCGGCGAACTGCGTGAGCTGGCCCTGCACCCACTCCTGGGCCTTGTCCGGGCTCCAGTCGGGGGTCGAGTAGCGCGCGAGGACAGTCACGCCGGTGTTCGCGAGCGCCTTGGTCAGCCCCTCGCGCAGCTGGGGCACGTTCGGGTCCGTCTCGGCCCCGTCCACCTCGAGGATCCCGGACCCCGCGCTGACGCGACCGACGGCGCGCACGAGCGCCTCCCCCTGCAGCTGCCCCACCCGCACGGCGTCGTACCCGACCATGAAGTCGAGCGGGGCGTCGGCGATGAAGCGGTCGTAGGCGACCACACGCACCCCGCGGGCGGCGGCCGAGGTCGCGATGGAGCGGGCGGAGGAGGCGTCGACCGCGTCGATCACCAGGACCTTCGCGCCCTGCGTGAGGGCGGACTCCGACTGCTGCTGCTGGCGGGCGGCGTCCTGGCCTGCGTTGGCGTAGAGCACGCGGCAGTCGGGGCACCGCGCAGCGACGACGCGCTCGAACGCCGGCCGGTCGATGGACTCGTAGCGCGAGGCCTTGGACTCGGGGAGCAGGAGCGCGATCACGGGGCCGCCGGGCGCCGCCGGCGCGCAGGCACCGAGCATCACCAGGAGCAGGACCAGGACCAGAGGCGCGCGCAGGGCACGCCTCATGTGAGGACGCCGAGCGGCCGGGGGACACCCACCTCGTAGGCGTCGAGGGCCACGGCGAGGGCGCCACGCAGCTGGGCGTCGCCACCGAGCGCGGAGAGCTCCACCCGGACGCCAGGAGGCTCCGTCGGGCGCACCCGGGCGGCGAGCGTCTCGCGCACGGCACCGAGGAACGCCTCGCCGGCGCCGACGAGCTCCCCGTCGATGACGACGAGGTCGGGGTCGATCAGCGTGCAGGCCATGGCGAGCGCGCGGCCCAGGCGTCGACCGGCCTCGCCGACCACGCGGACACAGGCGGCGTCACCGGCGAGCGCGCGCGCGACGATGTCTCGCAGCGCCAGGTGCCCGTGGGTCGGCGCGAGCCGGGCGGCGAGCGCTGCCGAGCCGATGGAGCCCTCGAGGCAGCCCTTGAGCCCGCACGGGCAGGCAGGCCCGTCGTCGACATCGAGGACGTGCCCGAGCGAGCCGGCAGCGCCGCGGCGACCGTGGTGGACGACGCCGTCGATCACCAGGCCCATGCCGACGCCGTGCGCGACCCGGACGTAGACGAGGCTGCGCATCTCCCGCGCGATGCCGAACCGGGACTCGGCCAGCGCGCCGAGGTTGGTGTCGTTGTCGGCGACGACCTGGACCCCGAGCCGCGGCCCGAGGATCTCGGGCACGACGATGCCACCCCAACCGGGGAGCGTCGTCAGCGTGGAGACCCGGCCCGTGGCGACGTCGACCGGTGCCGGGATGCCGATCCCGATGGCCAGGACCTCGGCCATGCTCGCGCCGACCGACTCGACGAGCTCCTCCACGAGGAGCGCCACCCGGTCGAGGTCGGAGTCGGCGCGGTGCGCGGGCGCCAGGGGCAGCCGCTGATCGGCGACGACACGGTGGCTGACGTCGGCGAGGGCGACGCGCAGGGAGCGCTCGAGGATGTGCACCCCGGCGAGCAGCCCGAGGTTCCGGGCGAGGGTGACCTCCTGCGCACGGCGGCCCGACCGGGAGGTCGGCGCCGTCTGGAGCACTCCGGCCTGCGTGAGCTCCTTGACGATGTTGGAGACCGTCGCCGGAGACAGGCCGGTGATCCCGGCGAGCTCGATCTGGGTGATGGAGCCGCGCTGCTGCACGACTGCCACGATGCGCGCGCGATTGGCCTCGCGCAGGGCGGTCTGCGAGCCCGGCGTCGCCCGGTCCTTGGCCACCTGTCCACGATAGCGTCCGCGCGCGCATCCGACGTGGCATGCTCACCGGCGGACGTGGAACATCGGCCCGAGGAGGTGCCATGGCAGGACGCCGCGCATCCGCGGTCGGCCTCGCGGCCGCGGCGCTCGCCCTCGGCGGGCTCGTCGGCTGCACCCCGACCCCTCCCCCGACGACGGCCTCGCAGGCCCGTGTCGAGGTGTTCACCTGGTGGGCGAGCGGCTCGGAGAAGCTCGCCGCCGACGTCCTGGCCTCCGCCTTCCGCACGGCGCACCCGGACGTGCGCTTCGAGGACGCGGGAGTCGCCGGCGGCGCGGGGACCGCGGCCAAGGACGTCCTGGCCTCCCGGCTGGCGAACGGCGACCCGCCCGACACCTTCCAGGTGCACGGCGGCGCCGAGCTCGCCGCCCATGTCGCCGCAGGCGACGTCGTCGACCTCAGCTCCCTGTACGCCCGGCTCGGTCTGGACGGGGTCCTGCCGTCCTCGATCCGCGACCTGGTCAGCGTGGACGGTGTCCCGTACGCCGTACCCACCGACGTGCACCGGGCCAACCTGCTCTGGGCCAACCCCGCGGTGCTCAGCGCGGCGGGCGTGCCGCCGAACGCCGCCTTCACGACCCTCGACGACTGGTTCGCCGTGCTCGAGAAGGTCAAGCAGAGCGGCCGGACCCCGCTCGTGCTCGGCGCCCCGTGGACACAGTTGCACCTGCTGGAGCAGGTCCTTCTCGCCCGGCTCGGACCGACCGCGTACTCCGGTCTCTGGGACGGACGCACGAACGCGGCGTCACCGGAGGTCGCGTCGGCGATCGACGACTTCGCCCGGCTGCTCAGCTACACGAACCCCGACCGGGACGCCCTGGACTGGCCCGACGCCGCCGAACGGCTCCGCTACGGGGACGCCGCCTTCATGGTGATGGGCGACTGGGCGCAGCCGACCCTGCCGGCACCCGTCGTCTGGGCCCCGTTCCCGGGCACGGCCGGCGTGGACGATGTCGTCGTCGACGGGTTCGCGCAGGCCGTCGACGCCCCCGACCCGGCGAACGCCGAGCTGTGGCTGCAGACCGTCGCCGGCCACGACGTCCAGGTCGCGTTCACGAACGCGAAGGGCGCCGTCCCGCCGCGGACCGACCTGCTCCCCAGTGAGCTGAGTCCCTATGCACGGACGGCCTTCGACGCCTTCCACACGGATCGGATCGTGCTCTCGCTCACGCACGGCGGCGTCGTCGGCCCGGCGGCGCTCGCCGACCTGACGGCCGCCGTCGGGCGGCTCAGCCGGGGTCAGGCCTCGACGTCCGAGGTGCAGTACGCCCTCGTCGCCGCGGCCCACTCCGTCGACGGGTAGCGGCCGCGCGCCGGCTAGGCCGCCACGCCGGGAACGACGACGGCCGAACCTCCCCCCGGCCAGCAGGAGAAGCCGATCGGGATCACCTGCCCCTTGGAGACCATCTCGCCGAGCAGGTCGACGCACTTGGAGACGAGCACGTTCGGGTCCTTGGACACCGACTCCGCGAGCGTCCGGTTGGCCAGCGCCTGCTGCTCTGCGGTGATGACCGACTGCTCGGCGATCCTGGTCTGGGCCACCTGGGCCAGGAGCGCGTTGACCTTCTGCTGCGTGTTGTCGTCGTAGTGGACCACCGGGATGATCACCGAGAGCACGTTGATCTGCTCACGGATCTCGGCCTTCATCTGCGCCAGGACCTGCCGGGAGAGCGACTCGAGAGTCGGCGAGGTGGAGTTGCCGGCCGCGTCGATGGCCAGGGGGTCGTACTTCTCGAAGGCACCGTTGAGCGCGGCGTTGAGGTCCCGCGTGACGAGGGAGTCACGGACGTTGGTGAAGTCGCGGTAGTCGCGGAAGAGCGAGTCGGCGGCCGACTCCTCGATCCGCCAGCGGATCGACGTGTCCACGCAGGCGGTCGCCTGGTGCGCGATGCGGACCGTGATGCAGCTCAGGCCGGAGCCGTCCTTGACGTGGTTGTCGGTCTGGATCGCGGCGTCCATCTCGGTGACGACGTCCCAGGGCGCGACGAGGTGGAAGCCGTTGCTCATGCTGCCGACCGGTCGACCGAAGGCCGTCTCGATGCCGACGTTCTTCGTCGAGACGATCGTCGCCGAGCTGAAGAACGTCGCGACAAGGGCGAGGACGAGGGAACCGATCGCGAAGGTCGCGGCGACGGCGGAGCCGGAGGGCCCGGTGGCCGGCCGCGCGGGGGCCGCCGGACGCGGGCCCCGACGCGAGCTCCGTGCCTTGACCGGCGCGTCGCTCTGGGTGGGCGGGACGGGCGGCAGCGACGTCTGCGGCCCGACGGTGGCCCGCACCTGCGTCGGGCGGTCGTCGGCAGCGCGCGGCGCGCGCCGACGTGCCACCGCCCAGAGCGCCGTGCTCGCGGCAGAGACCAGGAACAGCAGGACGGCCAGGACGAAGAGCGATGGCACAGGGCCCCCTCAGGCATGCGCACACGACTGCGCCCGGCCTCGGGTGCGGGTCCGTCAGCGGCCGGGGGGACAGGCCATCACCCGTCCGGTCGGATCGTAGGACGCGCCACCACCCGGAGCGGGGGACCTGCGG
>JBBSAL010000033.1:0-39464 GCA_038252305.1 Actinomycetales bacterium
CCGAGCTCCACCAGGCGCTTGGCACGCTCGATGGCGAGCTCGGCGACCGTGGTGTGGTCGTCCGCAGGGCGGTCGAAGGTCGAGGCGATGACCTCACCCTTCACGGTCCGCTGCATGTCCGTGACCTCCTCGGGGCGCTCGTCGACGAGCACGACCATGAGGTGGACCTCGGGGTTGTTCGTGGTGATCGCGTTGGCGATCGCCTGCAGCACGAGCGTCTTGCCGGCCTTCGGGGGCGAGACGATCAGACCACGCTGACCCTTGCCGATCGGCGCCACGAGGTCGATGACCCGGGTCGTGAGGACCTTCGGCTCCGTCTCCAGGCGCAACCGCTCCTGCGGGTACAGCGGCGTGAGCTTGCCGAACTCGGCCCGGATGCGGGCGTCCTCCGGGCTCATCCCGTTGACGGTGTCGAGCCGGACGAGCGGGTTCACCTTGCTGTTGCGGCCCTGGGGCAGCGGGTCGCCCTCACGCGGCTGGCGGACGGCGCCGGCGATCGCGTCGCCCTTGCGCAGCCCGGCCTTGCGGACCTGGTTGATCGACACGTAGACGTCGTGGTCGCCCGGCAGGTAGCCCGAGGTGCGCACGAACGCGAGGTTGTCCTTGATGTCCAGGATCCCGGCGACGGGAATCAGGACGTCGTCCTCGGAGATCTCGGGCTGCTCGTCGAAGCCGGGCATGTCCTGGCCGCCGCTACGGGTGCGACCACCACGCTTGTTGCGGTCGCGGTCGCGGTAGCGGCCCCTGCGGCGACGCCCGCCGAGCTCGTCGTCGTCGCGCGGCTGCGAGTACTGCTGGTTGTCGCGCTGCTGACCGCCGCGCGGCTGGCCGCCGGACGGCTGGCCGTCGCGCGGCTGGGTGCCGGACTGCTGGCCGTCACGCTGCAGGGTGCCGTCGCCCTCGACGGGTGCGCCCTCGGGGCGACCGGCGCGGCGCGAGCGGCGGACGTCGACGGCACCTCGGGCGGCCTCCGCCGCACGAGCGGCACGCTCCTCGGCGGCCTCGTTCCCGTGCCGGGGAGTCGACTCGTTCGTCGCGGCCTCGCGTGGGGCACGGGTGGTCTCCCCGCCGCGCCGCGAGCGGGTCGGTCGGCTGGTCTCGTCGCCGTCGGCGGGTCGCTGCTCCGTCGTGCCCGGGCGGTCGCTGCTCGGCTCGGCGGTCGTGGGCTCCGGGGCGGGAGCCGCGACGTCGGCCTTGGCGCGAGCGGAGGTGCGTCGGCCGGACGGCGCGGTCTCGGCGGGCGCAGCCGTCTGGGTGCTCGCGCCGGCGGATCGGCCACCCGCTCGCCGTTCGCGGATCGCCGTGACGAGCTCGCCCTTGCGCATCGCCGATGCGCCAGAGAGGCCCAGCTCAGCGGCGAGAACCTGGAGCTCAGGCAGCCGGAGCGTGGACAGGGCCGCACCGCGCGAACGCTCGGTGGTGGCCTCGATGGTTTCTGACACGAAGGATCCTTCCCCCTCGTCGGCGGCCAACGGATGGGCCGCATGGGTCGACGCCCGATCGACGGGCGTTCCTCGCACCACCGGTGTGCTGAAGCAGACCGGGTGGTGGTGAGTGTGATCCCCGCCTACCGCGGATCTGCGGGTACCGGCGCTACTCGTACGCGGTACCGGGGGGATTGCCCTCACCATAGCACCGGGCTGAGCAGCCGCACGCACCGCCCACGCCGTGGTCGCGACTTCACCCGCGGGAGCGCGACCGCTCAGACCCGCTCGGCGAGGGCGCCGTCGGCGAACCCCGGGTGGAGCACGGTCCAGGTGTCGGGCAAGGCGGCCAGGACCTCGGCCCGCACACGCTCACCCGCGTCGCCTTCGCTCGCGCGCTCCAGGACGAGCACCGACGGCCCGGCACCCGAGACGACGGCAGCCTGTCCAGCCGCGCGCAGCGCCTGGACGAGCCGCCAGGTCGCGGGCATCACGCCGGCGCGGTACTCCTGGTGGAGCTTCTCCTCCGTCGCCTCCAGGAGCAGCTCGGGACGCTGGCTCAGTGCCTGAACGAGCAGCGCGGCGCGTCCAGCGGTGAAGGCGGCATCGGCATGCGGCACGGTCGCGGGGAGCACTCCTCGCGCCGTCTTCGTCGCGAGCCTCGTCGTCGGGACGAGGACGACCGGCTCGACATCGGGGTGCAGCGCCAGCTGCGTCGCGTGCGGTCCGTCGGGCCCGGTCCACGAGATCGTGCCGCCGCCGAGGATCGCCGGGGCCGCGTTGTCGGGGTGCCCCTCGAACGCCGAGGCGATGCGGAACGCGGCGGTGTTGTGCAGCGCCTCGGGCTCCCCGATGAGCATGCGCGCCGCGAGGATCCCTGCCACGACAGCGGCAGCCGAGGAGCCGAGGCCGCGCCCGTGCGGGATGGTGTTGTGGCACACCAGGTGCAGGCCGACCTGGGGCGCTCCGACGTCGTCGAGGGCCGCCCGGATCGCCCGGACGATGAGGTGTTCCTCCCCCGTCGGCAGCTCGCCGGCGCCCTCGCCCGTCACCTCGACGACGACCTCGGTGCTGCCCAGGGCGCGCACCTCGACCTCGTCGAACACCCCGAGCGCCAGGCCCATCGCGTCGAACCAGGGGCCGAGGTTGGCGCTGGTCGCGGGCACCCGCACCCGCACGTGATCGGCTCCGAGCCTCATGCGCCGGCCTCCAGGCCGAGGGCCGCGACGATCGACATGACGTCGGGCGCGACGCGCTGCGGCCGGACCTCCGAGCCGTCGGGCGTGCGCAGGGCCCACTGGGGGTCCTTCAAGCCGTGCCCGGTGACCGTGATCGTGATCCGCGCGCCGGCAGGGACACGACCCTGCTCGGCGAGCATGAGCAGCCCGGCGACACCGGCCGCCGAGGCGGGTTCGACGAAGACGCCGACCTGCGAGGACAGGAAGCGGTGCGCGGCGAGGATCTGCTCGTCGGTGACCGACTCGATGAGTCCGCCCGACTCGTCGCGGGCGGCGAGCGCCTGCTGCCACGACGCAGGGTTGCCGATCCGGATCGCCGTGGCGATCGTCTCCGGCTCGTCGACGGGGTGGCCGAGGACGATCGGCGCGGATCCGGCTGCCTGGAACCCCCACATGGCCGGGCGCTGCGTCGCGGGCCCGTCGGCCGCGTACTCGGTGAACCCGCGCCAGTAGGCCGTGATGTTCCCGGCGTTCCCGACCGGCAGGCAGTGGATGTCCGGGGCGTCGCCGAGCACGTCGACGATCTCGAAGGCTCCGGTCTTCTGGCCCTCGATGCGGTCGGGGTTGACCGAGTTGACGAGCTCGACGGGGTAGGCCTCGGCGAGCTTGCGGGCGGCGACCAGGCAGTCGTCGAAGTTGCCGTCGACCTGGAGCAGCCTCGCCCCGTGCGCGACCGCCTGGCTGAGCTTGCCCATCGCGATCTTGCCGGCGGGGACCAGCACCGCGCAGGTCATCCCTGCGGCCACGGCGTAGGCCGCGGCCGAGGCGGAGGTGTTCCCGGTCGAGGCGCACACGACCACCTTCGCGCCGTGCGCAGCGGCGGCCGAGATGGCCGTGGTCATCCCGCGGTCCTTGAACGAGCCGGTCGGGTTCATCCCCTCGACCTTGAGGTGCACCTCGGCGCCGACGGCACGGCTCAGCGCGGGGGCGGGCACCAGCGGGGTGCCCCCCTCGCCGAGCGTGACGACGTGCGTGCGGACGTGCTCGGGCAGACGGTCGGCGTACTCGGCGATGACGCCACGCCAGGGTGCGGCCACTCAGGCTCCTTCGACTCTCAGGACGGACAGGACGTCCTCGACCACGTCGAGCGTGCGCAGGTCGGCGACGGTCGCGGCCAGATCGGCCTCGCGTGCGCCGTGCGTGATGACCAGCAGGTCCGCCGAGCTCCCCTCGTCGGAGCCGCCGGACTGCCGGACCCCCTGGAGCGAGACGCCGTGCCGAGCGAACAACGCAGCGGCGGAGGCCAGCACTCCCGGGCGGTCGGCGACCCGCAGGTGCACCTGGTAGCGCGTACGGGCCGCGCCGACCCCGTGCACGGGAAGGTCCGCGTACCGGGACTCGATCGGCCCCTTGCCGCCGAGCACCCGGTGCCTTGCGACGGTGACCACGTCGCCGAGGACGGCGCTGGCCGTCGGCGCACCGCCGGCGCCGCGGCCGTAGAACATCAGCTCGCCGGCGGCCTCGGCCTCGACGAAGACGGCGTTGAACGCACCGTGCACGCCGGCCAGCGGATGGTCGACGGGCACCAGCGCCGGGTGCACCCGGACGACGACGCCGTCGGTGCCGTGCTCGTCGGGCAGCCGTTCGGCGACCGCGAGGAGCTTGAGGACGTGGCCGGTGCGGTGCGCCCAGGCGACGTCGTCGGCCGTGACCGCTGAGATCCCCTCGCGGTGCACGTCGTCGACGCTGACCCGGGTGTGGAAGGCGAGCGAGGCGAGGATGGCTGCCTTGGCCGCGGCGTCGAAGCCTTCGACATCGGCGGTCGGGTCCGCCTCGGCGTAGCCGAGCGCCTGGGCCAGCTCGACCGCCTCGGCCAGCCCCATGCCCGTCGTCGTCAACTGGTCGAGCACGTAGTTCGTCGTCCCGTTGACGATGCCGAGCATCCGGGTGATGCGGTCCCCCGCGAGCGACTCGCGCACGGGCCTGACCAGCGGGATCGCACCGGCGACCGCAGCTTCGAAGTACAGGTCGGTGCCGGCGGCATCGGCGGCGGCGTACAGCGTCGGGCCGTCCTCGCCGAGCAGCGCCTTGTTCGCGGTGACCACCGCCGCGCCCGCGGCGATGGCGCGCAGCAGCAGGCCCCGGGCGGGCTCGATCCCGCCCATCACCTCGATCACGACATCAGCCCGGTCGACCAGGCCCTCGGCGTCCGTCGTCAGCAGCGCCGGATCGATCACGGCGTCACGCGGCGTGGCGACGTCCCGCACGGCGATCCCGACGAGCTCGAGCGGAGCACCGACGCGAGCCGCGAGCTCGTCGGCCTGCGTCGTGAGCAGTCGGGCCACCTCGGTCCCCACGACGCCACAGCCGAGCAGTGCCACGCGCAGGCTCACCGGAAGTCCGCCTCTCGTCCGCTCGACGCCGTCCGCGCCGGAGCGCGCCCAGGATACGGGTGAGCCGGGTGAGCGCGAGCGGGTGTCCGGGAACGGACCTCGCACCGTCAGGACATGTCGAGCGCGAGCAGGTCGTCCTCGGTCTCGCGGCGGACGAGCACCCGCGTGGTGCCGTCGGCGACGGCGATCACCGGCGGCCGCGGCACGAGGTTGTAGTTCGAGGCCATCGAGCGGCCGTAGGCGCCGGTCGCGGGAACGGCGAGCAGGTCGCCGGCGTGGATGTCGCCCGGCAGGTCGACGTCGTGCACGACGATGTCACCGCTCTCGCAGTGCTTGCCCACCACCCGCGCGAGCACGGGAGCCGCGTCGGACGCCCGCGAGACGACCTCGGCCCAGTAGCGGGCGCCGTACAGCGCGGGACGCAGGTTGTCACTCATCCCGCCGTCGACCGAGACGTAGGTGCGGACCACCCCGTCGCCGAGCGGGACGGGCTTGACGGTGCCGACCGTGTACAGCGTCGCCGTCGAGGGCCCGACGATGGCCCGGCCCGGCTCGATCGAGATCCTGGGCAGTGCCGTGCCCAGCTCCGCACAGGTGGTGGCGACGACACCGGCGACGTCCTTGGCCACCCGGGCCGGGTCGAGCGGGACGTCGCCCGGCAGGTAGGCGATGCCGTAGCCGCCGCCGAGGTCGACCTCGGGCACCAGGTACCCGGTCGCCGCAGCCAGCTCGGCACGCAGGGCGAGGACGACGCGAGCCGCAGCCTCGAAGCCGGAGGGGTCAAGGATCTGGCTGCCGATGTGCGAGTGGAGACCGACGAGCTCCAGCTCCGGCCGGGCGAGGACGGCGCGCAGGGCAGCCATCGCCTGACCGCCGGTGACCGACAGCCCGAACTTCTGGTCCTCGTGGGCGGTCGCGATGTACTCATGACCGCCTGCGTGCACCCCGGTGGTCACCCGGACCATCACGGGTGCCGGACGCCCGGCATGCTCGGGTCGCGCCGCGACGGCGTCGGCGATCCGATCGATCTCCACGAGCGAGTCGACGACGATCCGGCCGACGCCCACGTCGAGGGCGCGAGCGATCTCGGCGTCGGACTTGTTGTTGCCGTGCAGGCCGATGTCGGTCCCGGGGATGCCGGCACGCAGCGCGACGGCGAGCTCTCCCCCGGTGGCGGTGTCGATCCGCAGGCCCTCCTCGTGGGCCCAGCGCGCGACGGCCGTGCACAGGAAGGCCTTGCCCGCGTAGTAGACGTCGACGCCCGTCCCGATCGCGGCGAACGCCTCGGAGAAGCCCACGCGGAACGCGCGGGCCCGGGCCCGGAAGTCCGCCTCGTCCAGGACGTAGGCAGGCGTGCCGTGCTCGGCGGCGAGCGCGCGCAGGTCGACCCCGGCGATGCTCACCGCGCCATCCGGCCCGCGGCCGGCCCCGGCCGGCCAGAGGTGACGATCGAGCGTCACATCCGCTCCGGTGCGCTCACGCCCAGCAGGTCGAGTCCGTTGGCGAGCACCTGGCGGGTGGCGTCGTTGAGCCACAGGCGAGTGCGGTGCAGGTCCGAGACCTCCTCGTCGCCGAGCGGCGAGACGCGGCACTGGTCGTACCACTTGTGGTAGCCGCCCGCGAGCTCCTCCAGGTACCGCGCGACGCGGTGCGGCTCGCGCAGCTCGGCGGCCTGCACGATGACCCGCCCGAACTCCCCGAGGTGGGCCAGCAGCGTCGACTCGGTCACGTGCGTGAGCAACGAGGGATCGAAGCCGTCCTCGCGGCGCACTCCGAGCTCGTTGGCGTTGCGGGCGACGTTCACGGTGCGCGCGTGGGCGTACTGCACGTAGAACACGGGGTTCTCGTTGGTCGCGCGGCCGAGCAGGTCGAGGTCCAGGTCCATCGAGGAGTCGGCAGAGGACCGCGCCAGCGCGTAGCGCGCCGCGTCGATCCCGACCGCGTCGACGAGATCGTCGATCGTCACGATGGTGCCGGCGCGCTTGCTCATCCGGACCGGCTCCCCGTCCTTGACCAGGTTGACCAGCTGGCCGATGAGGATCTCGAGGTTGACCCACGGGGTGTCCCCGAAGGCCGCGCACATCGCCATCATCCGGCCGATGTACCCGTGGTGGTCGGCGCCGAGCATGATGATCGCCCGGTCGAAGCCGCGCTCGCGCTTGTCGAGGTAGTAGGCGAGGTCACCGGCGATGTAGGCGGGCATGCCGTCGGACCGGATGATGACCCGGTCCTTGTCGTCGCCGAAGTCCGTGGTGCGCAGCCAGGTGGCGCCGTCGGCCTCGAAGACGTGGCCGAGCTCGCGCAGGCGGGCGACGGCTCGCTCGACGGCACCGGACTCGTGCAGCGAGTCCTCGTGGAAGTAGACCTGGAAGTCGACCCGGAAGTCGTGCAGCGCCGTCTTGATCTCGCCGAACATCAGGTCGACCCCCCGGGCGCGGAACGCCTCCTCCGCCTCCGCGTCGGGAAGCGTCAGGGGGTCGGGCTCCCCGGCCTCGGCGATCTGAGCCAGCACGGCCTCGGCGATCTCGGCGATGTACTGGCCGCCGTAGCCGTCCTCCGGGGCCTCCTGACCGCGGGCGCGCGCCACGAGGGAACGCGCGAACCGGTCGATCTGCGAGCCGTGGTCGTTGAAGTAGTACTCGCGGGTGACGTCGGCCCCGCTGGCCTCGAGCATCCGCGCGAGGCTGTCGCCCACGGCCGCCCAGCGCACGCCGCCGATGTGCAGCGGACCGGTCGGGTTCGCCGAGACGAACTCCAGGTTGATCCGCTGCCCCGCGAGCGTCGTGCCGCGGCCGTAGGTCGCACCCTGCTCGACCACGACGCGCGCGAGCTCGCCGGCGGCGGCCGCGTCCACGGTGATGTTGAGGAAGCCCGGGCCCGCGACCTGGACGTCGGCGACGCCGGGGAGCGCCATCAGCCGCTCCGCGAGCGTGACGGCGAGCTCGCGCGGCTGCAGGCCGGCCTTCTTCGCCAGCTGCATCGCGATGTTCGTCGCCCAGTCGCCGTGCTCGCGCGAGCGAGGACGCTCGACCGGCACCGTGGCCGGGATCGCGTCAGCGCCGATCGGCAGGGTGCCGTCTGCCTGGGCAGCGACGAGGACGGTGCGCAGCGCAGCGGCGAGCTCAGCGGGGGTCACCGGCCGATCCTACCGATCACGAGGGCCGCGGGAGCGCACGACAGGGGTGTGCCAGAGCGCCACGGACGGCAGGTCCGCGCCTCCGTTTGGATCAGGTGGTGGGATGAGAGGAGGATGCGCCCGTGGACGGTGCAGAACGGACTGCATCCACTCGAGGCAGCGGAGACGGGATGCGTCGCACGAACTTGATCGACCAGGCGGTCAGCAGGTTGCGCCAGCAGATCACCTCAGGGGTCTGGGGCATCGGCACGCGCATCCCCGCAGAGCCCGAGCTCGCCGAGCTCATCGGGGTGGGCCGCAACACCGTCCGCGAGGCCGTGCAGTCCCTGGTCCATGCCGGGATGCTCGAGCGCCGCCAGGGATCGGGCACCTACGTGCTGGCCGACTCCGAGCTCGGCAACGCGATGGGCCGCGAGATCGCCGGGGCCCACCAGCGCGACGTGCTCGAGGTGCGCCGCAGCCTGGAGGTCGAGTCCGCCCGGCTCGCTGCGGTCCGTCGGACGCCGGACCAGGTCGCGCAGCTGCGCAAGCTCCGCGACACCCGATCGGCTGCCTACGCGGGCGGCGAGATGGAACAGATGGTCACGGCGGACCTCGCCCTGCACCACACGATCGCCCAGGCGGCGCAGAACCCCGTCCTCCTGTCGCTGTACGAGCACCTCCAGGAAGCGATCACCGACAACATCCGCTTCAACTTCGAGCACCCCGTGCACGACGACGACTCCCATCACGCCCTGGTCGAGGCGATCGCCGACAGCGACGCCGACGCGGCGGTGGTCGAGATCCACCGCTATCTCTCGGACCTGATCGCGGGCGCGAGCTGGGACTGACGGGCTGGTAAGGTTCTCACCGCCCCGCCCGCGTAGCTCAGGGGATAGAGCGTCCGCCTCCGGAGCGGAAGGCCGTAGGTTCGAATCCTATCGCGGGCACCCACTGACCAGCAGAAACGCAACTCCGCGTCACATGTGAGTCACAGCGAAGTGGGTTACCGACGCTCTCGTCGTCGGCGGAAGGTCCCCAGCCCCTTGGTCTCCCCCATGCTCGCCCCGTGGGGCCCGCACCCGTGGCCGGCAGCCAGAGCACTCCCGGACGCGGGACGATCCACCCCTGGCGCCGCCAGGGGTAGATCGTCTCCGTGCTGATCCCCAGATCCCGCGCCACCTCGACGACCGGCCGACCCGAGTCGAGCAGATCGAGCACCTTGCGCCGGAACTCCGGCGGATGTCCACGACGCCCCACGAGGCCCTCCCTCAAGGGTCAAGCGGCACAGACTCCAGGAACCGGACTCCACGGAAGGCGGGGTACACCGATCTGGAGCGCGCGCTCGCCGGCCTGGTCGCTCGAACGGCGGCAGGCCTCGAGCCGCTCACCGCCGTGATGATCGACGTGGACCACTTCAAGGAGGTGAACGACACCTTCGGCCACGCCGTCGGCGACCGGGTGCTGGTCGCCGACGTGATGCCCGCGCCCCTGGCTCCGACCGGCACGCTGCCGGAGGCCCAGAACCTGAGGTGACACCGGCTCGCGCACCTGCGTTCGACGCGGGCACCCGCACGTCGCCGAGCACCTGCGCCACGTCGACGTTGTTCGCCGCCGCGCCCGTGACCCCGAGCACTGCACGCGCCGAGGGCCCGCCGGCAGCTGCCGGCGGGCCCTCGGGGCGTCCCGAAGGACGGGGTTCAGGTGGTCGTGCTCAGTCCTGGGCGACGCGGGGGGTCGGCACGCCGAGCAGCCCGCGGACCTCAGCCTCGTTGTAGCGACGGTGCCCGCCGAGAGTGCGGATCGCGGTGAGCTTGCCCGCCTTGGCCCAGCGAGTGACCGTCTTCGGGTCGACGCGGAACATGCTCGCGACCTCGGACGGGGTGAGGAGCGCCGTGGCGGCCGTTCCACGCTGGCTGGGGGTGGTGTACATGGACATCGATGCTCCCTGTCGTTCGGTAGCCCGGCCGACCCCGAGGGTCCCGTTGACTTTGCGTCCCCACCTCGCGGCGGGTTTGCCCTTCTCGCTGACAAGGACACGGTCACACAATCCGGACATTCGCGCAACCCGTCTGCCCGACAAGCCTCCCGATTCACCCGAATGCACCAGCGTGAGTCTCGGTCCGATCATGAGCAGTCACATTCGGCCCCGACTCCGGCGCCGTGCGGGCAGACTGGAGCCATGACGGATCTCTGGCTGGACGACGACCCTGCCCTCCTCCGCCGCCGTGGCAGCCTGAAGTGGACCGGGACCCCCGCCGCCGTCGCAGCATGGGTCGCCGAGTCGGATCTGGGCACCGCTCCTGCGGTCTCCGCTGCCCTGCACGACGCCATCGACCGGGGCCTGACCGGCTACCTCCCGCCCAGCGTCCGTCGAGAGGCGCGCGCGGCCTGCGCGGCGTGGCAGCGTGAGCGATACGGCTGGGACGTGCCGGACTCCCGCGTCTTCCTCGTACCGGACGTCATCGAGGCTTTCCGGATCGCGGTCCACCACCACACCAGCCCGGGCGGGTCGATCGTGCTGCCGACGCCTGCCTACATGCCCTTCCTCACCCTCCCCGAGCAGTGGGGCCGCGATCTCGTCACGATCCCGATGACCACACTGCCCGACGGTCGCGCCACGTTCGACCTCGAGCGCATCGCCGCCGAGCTGGCCCACCGGCCCGGCTCTCTGCTCGCCCTGGTCAACCCGCACAACCCGACCGGCCGGGTGCACACCGCCGCCGAGCTCTCGGCGCTGGCCGCGGTGGTCAGCCGGCACGGCGCCTGGGTCTTCTCCGACGAGATCCACGCGCCACTCGTCCAACCCGGCCAGCGGCACGTGCCCTACGCGAGCCTCTCGACCGCCACCGCTGCGCACACGACGACGGCAACGGCCGCGTCGAAGGGGTGGAACATCCCGGGCCTCAAGTGCGCGCAGGTGATCGTGACCGACGAGGACGACGCCGCATGGTGGAAGAGCCACGGCGAGGCGAACGGCCACGGGGTCTCGACGCTGGGCGCCGTCGCGACGACGGCGGCCTATCGCGAGGGCGGGCCGTGGCTCGACGACCTGCTGGCCTACGTCGCCGAGAACGCCGTCGCCCTGCGTTCCGCACTCGGCGACTCGGTGCCGTTCGCAGACCCGGAAGGCACCTACCTCGTCTGGCTCGACCTGCGCGAGCGCCTGGCCGCCCTCCCCGAGGCTCCGGGACCGGGCGAGGTCGGCGCGTGGTTGCTGCGGGAGACCGGGGTCGCCGTCGTCGACGGCATGGCGAACGGCGGGCACCACGGCTTCGTCCGGTTCAACCTCGCCACGCCGCGAACCCTGGTCCAGGACGCCGGTCGCCGGATCAGGGCGGCACTCGGAGCCTGACGACCCTCCCCTGCACCCCCCCACGGACGGATGTCGGCCCGGCGCCCTCCCGTGGAGCGCGCCGGGCCGACCCGTCGACCTAGCCCTTGCTCGGGGTGATCTCCGCCGGTGCGTGCGCACCGGCCTGCACGATCTCGATCCGCCGCGGCTTGGCCTCCTCGGCGACCGGGATCATCAGCGTGAGCACGCCGTCCGCGAAGCTCGCCGTGATCTTGTCGAGCGCGAGGCCCCGGCCCATCGTCAGCTGGCGGACGTACGTACCGGTCGCGCGCTCCCGAAGGTGCCACTGGGCATCGGCATCGGTGCGAGCCGTGCGCTCGGCGCGGATGGTCAGGGTCGCGTCCTCGACGCTCACCTCGACGCTGCCGGGGTCGACGCCCGGCAGGTCGACGTGCAGGACGTAGTGGTCGCCGGCGCGGTACAGGTCCATCGGCATGCTCGCCACGGACGGGGCCTCACGCAGGGAGCCGAACAGCTCGTCCATCCACCGGGACGTGTCGGCAAAGGGGTACAGACGGGTAGCCACGCCACTCACCTCCTCGACGGTCCCCGGACCCTCCGGGGACCACGCGTGTCCCGGGCCCGCATCGGCGACCCGGAGCGCTACAGCTCCGTTCTAGCACTCTGCACCGCCGAGTGCCAGCCATAGATCCGCAGGTCGAAGGCCAGAACCCGGGACCTTCGACATACGCGGGTAGCCTCCAGAGCACAGGGCGCCCCGGACTTTGGGCACACGCGACCGGCACCGACGCCGCCTAGCGTCGTTCCTGGGTCAACGGCGATCCTCCAACCGTCCGAACCACCGGGAGATGCCGTGAGCACACGAGCCCCTCGTTCCAAGTCCGACGGCGACGTCGAGGCCGCCGCCCAGACCTCGCCCGTCGACACGCTCGTCGCGAACGCGACGAAGGCCCTCGCGGCCTACGCCTCGTTCACGCAGGCCGACGTCGACCACATCGTCAAGAAGGCGTCCGTCGCGGCGCTCAACCAGCACGGCCAGCTCGCGAAGCTCGCGGTCGAGGAGACCGGGCGCGGCATCTTCGAGGACAAGGCCGTCAAGAACATCTTCGCCTGCGAGCACGTGACGAACTCGATGGCCGACACCAAGACGGTCGGGATCATCTCGCGCGACGACATCACCGGCATCGTCGAGATCGCCGAGCCGGTCGGCGTCGTCTGCGCGATGGTCCCCGTCACCAACCCGACGTCGACCGCCATCTTCAAGTCGCTCATCGCGCTGAAGACGCGCAACCCGATCGTCTTCGCGTTCCACCCGTCGGCGCAGAAGTGCTCGGTCGCCGCCGCCAAGATCGTCCGTGACGCGGCCGTCGCGGCCGGCGCCCCCGAGAACTGCATCCAGTGGGTCGACGAGCCGTCGATGGACGCCACCAACGCCCTGATGAACCACCCCGGCGTCGCGCTCATCCTCGCGACCGGCGGCAACGCGATGGTCCGCGCGGCGTACTCCTGCGGCAAGCCCGCCCTCGGCGTCGGCGCCGGCAACGTGCCCGCCTACATCGAGAAGACCGCCAAGCTCAAGCGCGCCGTCAACGACGTCGTCATGTCGAAGTCCTTCGACAACGGCATGGTCTGCGCCTCCGAGCAGGCCGCCATCATCGACACCGAGATCTACGACGAGGCGATGGCCGAGTTCTCGCGTCTGCACGCCTACCTGTGCAACGCCGAGGAGAAGGCCAAGCTCGAGCAGTTCATCTTCGGTGTCGAGGCGAACAGCGTGAACTGCGGCGGTGCGAAGCTGAACGCCGCCGTCGTGGGCCAGACACCTCAGTGGATCGCCGAGAAGGCCGGCTTCAGCGTCCCCACCGACGCGACGATCCTCATGGCCGAGGTGCCCGAGGTCGGTCCTGCCGAGCCGCTGACCCGCGAGAAGCTCGCCCCGGTGCTCGCGGTCCTGCGCGCGCAGAACACCGAGCACGGCATCAAGCTGGCCGAGCAGATGGTGGAGTTCGACGGGCTGGGCCACTCCGGCGCGATCCACTCCGAGAACGTCGAGCTCGTCGAGGAGTTCGGCACCCGCGTCAAGGCGACCCGCATCATCTGGAACTCGCCCTCGTCGCACGGCGGTATCGGCGACATCTACAACGCCTTCATCCCGTCCCTGACCCTGGGCTGCGGCTCGCACGGTCGAAACTCGGTCTCGAACAACGTCTCGGCGGTCAACCTGGTGAACATCAAGCGGATCGGTCGGCGCACCAACAACCTCCAGTGGTTCAAGGTCCCGGCCAAGACCTACTTCGAGCCGAACGCGATCCGCTACCTCGCGGACATGCCCGACATCCACCGGGTGACGATCGTCACCGACGCGACGATGACCAAGCTCGGTTTCGTCGACCGGATCATCGACATCCTGAACCGCCGTGCCGAGAAGGTCTCGCTCCAGATCATCGACAACGTCCTGCCCGAACCCTCCATCAAGTCGGTCAACAAGGGTGCCGACCAGATGCGCGAGTTCGGCCCGGACACGATCATCGCCCTCGGCGGTGGCTCGCCGATGGACGCCGCGAAGGTCATGTGGCTGCGGTACGAGCACCCGGAGATCGTCTTCGCCGACATGCGCGAGAAGTTCTTCGACGTCCGCAAGCGCGCCTTCAAGTTCCCGGCCCTTGGTGAGAAGGCGAAGCTCGTCTGCATCCCGACCACCTCGGGCACCGGTGCAGAGGTCACGCCGTTCGCGGTCATCACGGACGAGAAGACGGGCGTCAAGTACCCGCTCGCCGACTACGCCCTGACCCCGACGGTCGCGATCATCGACCCGGCGCTGACCGGCAAGATGCCCGCCACCGTCGCGGCGGACTCGGGCTACGACGCCCTCACGCACGCCACCGAGGCGTACGTCTCGGTCTACGCGAACGACTTCACCGACGGGCTCGCGCTGCACGCGATCAAGCTGATCTTCGAGAACCTCGCGGAGTCGGTCAACAACGGTGAGTCGGCGGTGCTCGCCCGCGAGAAGATGCACAACGCGGGGACGATCGCCGGCATGGCCTTCGGGAACGCGTTCCTGGGGATCGTGCACGCCATGGCGCACACCATCGGCTCGAACTTCCACCTGGCGCACGGCCGGACCAACGCGACACTGCTGGCTCACGTCGTGCGGTACAACGGCACCGTCCCGTCGAAGTTCAACAGCTGGCCCAAGTACGAGCACTACGTCGCTCCGGAGCGCTTCCAGCAGATCGCCCAGCACCTCGGTCTGCCGGCGTCGACCCCGGAGGAGGGCGTCGAGTCCTACGCCCGGGCCCTGGAGGACCTGCGGGACGAGCTGGGCATGCCCCGCTCGTTCTCCGCGCAGGGGGTGTCCGAGGAGGCCTTCATCGGCAAGCTCGACGACCTGGCGATGCGCTCCTACGAGGACCAGTGCGCGCCCGCCAACCCGCGGATGCCGATGCTGGAGGACATGAAGGACATCATGACGGCGGCCTACTACGGCACGTCGATGCAGGACGTGCGCGCACGGCGCGCGGCCGGCGGGACCGTGGACGAGGCCGACCAGGAGGCCGTCCCCGCGTCCTGACGCAGCGGTCGACGCCCGGTCGCGCGGGCGGACGACCACCTGGTGGCCGGGTCCCTTCGGAGGGCCCGGCCACCGGTGCATCCGGGGTGTGAGCGCTGCCCCGGGGCCCGCGGGCGGTGTGACGGTGCACACTGGTCACGACCCGCAGACCCATCATGGAGGAACGATGCCCGCACGCCCCGTCGGGCGGCCCCGCGCCGCTCTCGCCGTCGCGCTGCTCACCCTGCTATCCGGGCTCCTGCTGTCCGGCTGCTCGGGCGGCGCCGTCAGCTGGGACTCCCTGAACCAGAAGGTCCACGAAGGCGTCGACAAGGCACGAACCTCGGTCGACGACATCACGACGAAGGCTGCGGACGCCGGCCTCGACGCGGACACGCTCGCGCAGGTCAAGGACGCGACCACCACGGCAACGGACGCCATCAGCCAGGCCCGGTCCGCTCTCGACAGCGCGTCGGCCGCCGGGCAGACGGCGTCGACCCAGATCGCCGAGGCCCGCACGGCGCTCGAGTCGGCAAAGACCAAGGTCCAGACGCTCGCGGGCAAGGTCAGCGGCCCGCTCTCGACGGCGATCAGCTCCCTCGCCGGCCAGCTCGACGACCTGGCAGCGCAGCTCGCGAAGGCTCCGTGACCGGCACGCCCAGGACCTGCGTGCCGGTCGATGCCCGCCGCGCCCGCTAACGTGCTCCCGTGAGCGCACTGACGAACCCCACCCCCCTGTCCGGTCTGCAGATCGACCTCCGCCTCGGCGACCAGACGGCCACCGTCACCGATGTGGGTGCCAAGCTCCGCTGCTACAGCGTGGGCGGCCGCGACGTCATCACCCCGTTCCCCGCGGACATGACCGCGCCGGCCGGTCACGGAGCGGTCCTCGCCCCGTGGCCGAACCGCTTGCGTGACGGCCGCTACACCTTCGAGGGCACGGCCTACCAGCTCGACATCTCCGAGCCTGAGCGCGGGACTGCGCTGCACGGTCTGGTCATGTGGCAGCGCTGGGCGGTCGACGAGGTCGCCGACGCCGCGCACGAGGCCGGACAGGCCACCACGCTGTCGCTCCGGCTCGCGCCGAGCGGCGGGTACCCCTTCGACCTCCTGCTCCGCGCCACCTACCGCCTGACGGCGACCGGGCTGCACGTGCAGACGACGGCGACGAACCTGGGCACGGCCACTGCGCCCTACGGCGTGGGCTTCCACCCGTGGCTCTCCCCGGGCGCGGGGTCCATCGACGACTGCACGCTGCGCCTGGACGCCGACACGCGGGTCCTGGTCGACGAGCGCCTGCTGCCGATCGGGACCGAACCCGTCGCCGGCACCTACGACCTGCGCGAGCCGCGCCCGGCCCGGGAGCTGGATCTCGACGACGCGTTCGTCGACGTCCTGCGCGACGAGGACGGCCTGTCCTGGATACGCCTGACGGGCGCGGACGGGCGGACGGCAGCCGTCTGGATGGACGAGTCGATGGACACGTGGCAGGTGTGCACGGGCGACCACCTCGGTCAGGTCGCCTGGCGGCGCACCGGGGTCGCTGCCGAGCCGATGAGCTGCATCGCCGACGCGTTCCGCACGGGCGATCGTCTCGTGCGCCTCGAGCCGGGGACGAGCCACGACGTCACCTGGGGGATGGCGCTGCTCTGAGGAGTGGTCGCTGCTCGGCGGAGCGGACGAGCCTGATCGTCGAGGCGCGGTGCCGGAGGGCACCGAACGGGCCGATCACTTCCAGTTCGTGCCCTTGGCGATCGTGCCGGGGAAGAACTCCCAGTGCCAGGGCTCGTGCGGCCCCGTGCCGCCGGACTTGGCCCACGCGGGGTTGGCCCAGCCGTACGTCGGGCCGTTCTCCGCGAGCCAGGCCATCGCCGAGCGGCTGTTGGTCACCGACGAGCAGAGGTCGACGGCGAGGCCGTAGCCGTGGTTCGACATGCCGGGAGGTGCCGCGAGGCCCGGCTTGGTGACCGCCAGCCGCCGCTGCTCCGCGAGGGTCCGGTAGGAGTCGGTGATGCACAACCCGGTGCCGAAGTTGGCGGAGTAGTCGTCGTTGAGTGCCGACATCGCGACCGCGGCGTCACCGCGCAGGTAGTTCGTGCCGTCCCAGAGCTTGCACAGGTCGCTCGTCGGGATCTCGCCGTTCGGGCTGGTCGGGTCGATCGAGGCATCGCAGGTGGGGAGCGGGTTGCGGTCGATCGACCGGCTGACGGTGACCGTGTCCCGCGAGATCTCCGGGAGCGGGGCCAGCAACGAGGTCGGGGTGCTGTCCGCTGCCGTGGCCGAGAGAATCGCGAAGGCGGAGGCCGAGTAGGACGCCGCAGTGACGGCCGGCTGGGCCGACGCAGTGAGAGCGCCGTAGGCCGGGACACCGATGGTGCCCACCGCCAGCGCACCGACGACCAGGACGCGCGCAGCGAGGGCCGGCGAGAAGCCGGGGAGAAGCCGGGTCCGGCGAGAGCGGCCGCGACGTGCACGACGGGAGGCAGACGAAGCCTCCGTCGCGGTGCGCGCTGACTGCACGGGACCTCCGGGTCGAGCCGCTGGCGCGGCGGGCCTGATCTTCAGGACGTCACCACGACCGGGTCGCGGCACAGTAGTGGTACGGCGTCCGTTCGAGTGATTACAGAAGAGTAACGGTTGATCGACGCCGAATCCACGTCGGGCGGCGTCAGGTTCGTCACATCTGCCGTGCAACCATCACAGCTGCTCGCGCTGCATGGCGTCGCGCACCTCGCCGACGAGCTCCTCGAGGATGTCCTCGAGGAAGACCACGCCGAGCACCTGCCCCGACGGTCCGGTCACCCGGGCGAGATGGGCGCCGGTGCGCTGCATGGCGGCGAGGGCCTCCTCGACCTCGTCCTGCGGACGCACGTGCGCGAGCGCCCGCACCCGCCAGGCCGGGATCGGGTCGTCACGGTCCGCCGCGCCGACGTAGAGGACGTCCTTCAGGTGCAGGTAACCCACGGGATCTCCTGAACCGTCCTGCACGACGTAGCGGCTGAAGCCCGTCCGGGCCACGAGCCGCTCGACCTCCGCCGCGCTGGCACCGAGCGGGACCGCCACGAGGTCCTCGGTCGCGACCATGACGTCCCCGGCGGTGCGGTCGCTGAACTGGATCGCACCGGCGAGCAGGCCCTGCGCGTCGTCGAGCAGACCCTCCGCCCGCGAGCGCTCGACGATCGACTGCACCTGCTCGGCGGTGAAGGCCGAGGCGATCTCGTCCTTGGGCTCCACACCCACCTGGCGCAGGATCTGGTTGGCCATCCGGTTGAGCACGACGATGACCGGGCGCAGCACCCGTGCCAGCCACACCAGCGGCGGCCCGAACCACAGCACTGCCCGGTCGGGGCCGGCGACGGCGAGGTTCTTCGGCACCATCTCGCCGAGGACGACGTGCAGGTACACGACGATCGCCAGGGACAGCACGAACGCGATCGGGTGAGTCGCGCCCTCGGGCAGGCCGATCGCCTGGAGCGGGCCGTGCAGGCCGTGCGCGATCGCCGGCTCGGCGACCACGCCGAGCGAGGTCGAGCAGATGGTGATCCCGAGCTGCGCGCAGGCGAGCATGAGCGAGACGTGCTCCATGGCGTACAGGACGACCTTCGCCCGACGGGAGCCCGCCTCGGCCAACGGCTCGACCGCGCTGCGCCGCGCGGAGATGATCGCGAACTCGGCGCCGACGAAGAAGGCGTTGCCGGCGAGCAGCAGCACGCCGAGCAGGAGCGCCACCCCCGCGCTCATCGCTCCTCCTCCGGCACGGCCTCGACGCCGATGCGGTCCACGCGACGCCCGTCCATCCGCACGACCGTCAGATGCACGCCGCCGACCAGGACCTCGTCACCGGCCACGGGGACGCGCCCGAGCAGGGCCATCACCAGGCCGCCGAGGGTCTCGTAGGCGCCGTCGTCCGGCACGTGCAGCCCGGTGCTCTCCGCGAGCTCGTCGGGACGGAGCAGGCCCGGGACGTTCCAGCTCTCGCCCGCGCGGTAGACCCCGGCCCGGCGCGGGTCGTGCTCGTCGGCGACCTCGCCGACGATCTCCTCGACCACGTCCTCGAGCGTCACCAGACCGGCCGTCCCGCCGTACTCGTCGACGACGAGGGCCATCTGCAGCCCCAGGCCCCTCAGCTCGACGAGCAGCGGGCCGAGCCGGACCGTCTCCGGCACCCGCGGCGCATCGTCCATCAGGGCAGCGGCCGGCACCTCACGGCGACGCTCGAACGGCACCGCGATCGCCTTGCGCAGGTGCACGAGGCCGACGACGTCGTCGTGCGAGGCGTCGATGACCGGGAACCGTGAGTGCCCAGAGGTGCGCGCGAGGTCCACGACGTCGGCCGCCGTCGCGTCGCGCCGCACCACGACCATCCGGGTCCGGTCGGTCATCACGTCGACCGCGGTCAGGGTGTTGAGCTCGATCGAGTTGGTCAGCCGCGTCGCCGTGCCCGCGTCCAAGGTCCCGACCTCGGCGGAGCGACGGACCAGCGCGACGAGCTCCTGTGCCGACCGGCCTCCCGAGAGCTCCTCACGAGGCTCGACGCCGACCCGGCGCAGCAGCGCGTTGGCCGTGCCGTTGAGCACCGTGATCACCGGGCGCAGCGCGCGGGTGAAGGCCACCTGCGCCGGTGCGACCGCGACGGCCGTCGCCCACGGGCTGCTGAGCGCGAGGTTCTTCGGCACGAGCTCCCCGAAGAGCATGGAGAAGCCGTTGACCAGCACGAGGGCGAGGATCCCGGCGATCGCCGACGACAGCCCGGTGCTGAGGGTGGTGGATCCGAGCCCCGCCGTGACGAGCCGGGCGATCGCGGGCTGCGTCGTGTAGCCGAGCAGGATGGTCGTCGCCGTGATGCCGACCTGCGCCCCGGAGAGCTGCGTCGAGAGGTGGCTCAGCGCCCGGCGCACGGACCGCGCCGACCGCGCCGACCGCGCATCCTGGGCGCCCTCCTCGAGGTCGCGCTCGACCAGCGCCGGGTCGAGAGTCACCAGGGCGAACTCGGCGGCGACGAAGAGCGCGGTGCCGACCGTCAGGCCCACGCCGAGGAGCACCAGGAGCCACTCGCTCACCACCGTGCACTCCTCCGGCAAGTCATCGTGCTGTGAGCATAACGGCCTGTGCCACGCTGGGGTCATGGCGCACACGGTCGACGGGACGGGACGCACGACACCACTCGTGCTCGTGGTCGAGGACGAGCCTGCGATCGCGACGGCGGTCGCCGACCGCATGCGGGCAGAGGGCTGGACCGCCGAGATCGCCGCGGACGGCATCACGGCGGTCGAGGTCGCGCTGCGGCTCGTGCCGGACGTCGTCGTGCTCGACGTGATGCTCCCTGGTCTCGACGGTCTCGAGGTGTGCCGGCGGATCCAGGCGGAACGACCGATCCCGGTGATCATGCTGACGGCACGCGACGACGAGACGGACATGCTCGTCGGCCTGGGGGTCGGCGCCGACGACTACCTGACCAAGCCCTTCTCGATGCGCGAGCTGGTCGCCCGCACCCGCAGCCTGCTGCGCCGGGTGGAACGCTCGGCCCAGCTCACCGCACGCGAGTCGACCCTGCCGACCATCTCGGCCGGGGACGTCGTCGTGGACCGTGCCCAGCGCCGGGTGATGCGCGGCCCGGAGGAGATCCACCTCACGCCGACCGAGTTCGACCTGCTCGTCACCCTCGCGCTGAGCCCCCGGACGGTGCTCACCCGCGAGAAGCTGCTCGCCGAGGTGTGGGACTGGGTCGACGCGAGCGGGACGCGCACCGTCGACTCCCATGTCAAGGCCCTGCGTCGCAAGCTCGGTCCCGACCTGATCCGCACGGTGCACGGGGTCGGCTACGCGTTCGAGCCCGCCGTCGGCCGATGAGTGCCCCCCGGCACGCCGTCCGGGTGCGGCTCGATGTCCGGCCGCTCGACCGGCTCTCCTCGATCAAGATCAAGCTCGGCGTCCTGGTGGCCGCGACGGTCACCCTCGCGGCCTTCCTCACCTGGATCGGGCTCTACAACCACCTCGGCCCGCGGTGGACCCTCCCGCTCGCCGTCGTGATCTCCGTGGTGGCCGTGCAGGTGCTCGCCCGCGGGATGACGTCTCCGCTGCGCGAGATGACCGCTGCGGCCCGGGCGATGGCCCAGGGCGACTACACCCTGCGGGTCCGGGCCAGCAGCCGCGACGAGGTCGGCCAGCTCGCGGGCGCCTTCAACACGATGGCGGACGATCTCGAGCAGGCCGACCGGCTCCGCCGCGAGCTCGTCGCGAACGTCTCGCACGAGCTGCGCACACCGGTGGCCGCGCTGCAGGCCCAGCTGGAGAACGTCGTCGACGGGGTGAGCCCGATGGACCGGGCCACGCTCGAGGTCGCCCTCGCCCAGACCGAGCGCCTCGGCCGTCTCGTGACGGACCTGCTGGACCTGTCGCGGCTCGAGGCGGGCGTCGTCCGCGTGGAGCGCGCACCCGTCGAGCTCGACGCGTTCCTCGCCGAGGCGCTGGCCGGCGCCCGCCTGGTCTCTCCGGGGAAGCAGATCTCGTTCGAGGTCACGGTCGAACCCGCCGACCTCGTGGTCGAGGCCGATGCCCAGCGGCTGCACCAGGTCGTGGCCAACCTGCTGCACAACGCCGTGCGCCACTCCCCGATGGGCGGGCGGGTGCTGGTCACCGCGCGGCGCGCCGGCCCGAGCATGGTCCTGGACGTGATCGACGAGGGTCCGGGGATCGCCGCCGAGGACCGCCGCACGATCTTCGAGCGATTCACCCGAGGGAACGCCCCCACGACCACGGGCCAGATCAGCACGGGCGGCACCGGGCTCGGTCTGGCGATCGTGCGCTGGGCGGTCATCCTGCACGGCGGCTCGGTGGAGGTCGCGGACAGCGAGTCGGGCTGCGACATGCGGGTGACGATCCCGCTGCGGCAGGACTCGCGTCTCGATACTGTCGCCAGATGAGCACGCCAAGCCCCGCCGGCGGCCGCCCGTCCGGAGTGATCGAGGTCAGCCGGCTGTCCAAGTCGTTCGGCTCCGTCCAGGCCGTCGACGACCTCTCCTTCCGTGTCGAGCCGGGTCGTGTCACCGGTTTCCTCGGACCGAACGGCGCCGGAAAGACGACGACCCTGCGGATGCTCCTCGGACTCGTCGAGCCGAGCTCCGGGACCGCGACGATCGGCGGGTTGCCGTACCGGAGCATCCCCACGCCGATGCGCGTCGTCGGCGCCGCGCTCGAGGCCGCCAGCTTCCACCCGGGTCGGACGGCACGCGACCACCTGCGGATGTACGGCCCTCAGGTGGGCGTCGCGGACCGCCGGTGCGACGAGGTGCTCGAGCTCGTCGGCCTGTCGGCCGCCGCCGGACGTCGCGTCGGGGAGTTCTCCCTCGGCATGCGGCAGCGGCTCGGGCTGGCGACGACGCTGCTCGGAGACCCGCACGTCCTGCTGCTCGACGAGCCGGCGAACGGCCTCGACCCCGAGGGGATCTCCTGGCTGCGGCGCTTCCTGCGTCACCTGGCGAGCGAGGGCCGGACCGTCCTGGTCTCGAGCCACGTCCTGTCCGAGGTGCAGCAGACGGTCGACGAGGTGGTCATCATCGCGCGGGGCAGGCTCGTCCACGCCTCCCCGCTCGCCGACCTGGCCGCGCTCACCCGCCGTCAGGTACGGGTCGCCTCCCCCGACGTTCCCGGCCTGACCAGGCTCGTGGCCGAGCACTGGCCGCACGACGTGACCCCGATCGACGGTCGCGCCGACGCAGTGGCCCTGAGCGAGGTCTCGGCGGCCGAGGTCGGCCGGGCCGCCTTCGCCGCCGGCCTCGAGCTCCACGAGCTGTCGACGGACGTCGTCGACCTCGAGGACGCCTTCCTGCGGCTCACCGGCGACCCACAGGACGGAGGAGCCCGATGACCGCGGCCCTGCGCACCGAGTACCGCAAGCTCGTGACCACCCGGCTGTGGTGGGTGCTGGTCCTCGGGACGGCCGCGTACATGGCCTTCCTCGGCGTCGTCATGGCCTTCGCCTACACCTCGGCCGCAGCGGCGGACCAGCCGAGCGGCATGGGCGCTCCCGTGGGGCCCCTCGACCTCGCCCGGACGGTGTACGGCCTCGCGCCGTCCCTCGGCTACGTCTTCCCGCTGGTGGTCGGCGCACTCTCGGTGACCGCCGAGTTCCGGCACAAGACGATCACCCCGACCCTGCTGGCCGAGCCCCGTCGCGGCGTGGTGCTCGCTGCCAAGCTGCTCGCCAGCATCCCCGTCGGTCTGGCCTTCGGGATCGCCGGGACGGCGGGCGCGGTGATCGGCGGCGCACCCACCCTCGCGCTGCGTGGCCACGAGGCGCTCCTGACCGACCCCTCGGTGCTGCGAACGCTCGGGCTGTCCGTCGTGGCGCTCGCGGTCTGGTGCGTCGTCGGGGTCGGCTTCGGCACGGTCGTGACGAACCAGGTCGCGGCGATCGTCGTCCTGCTGGCGTTCACCCAGTTCGTCGAGCCGCTGCTGCGGCTCGGTCTGGCCGCACTGTCCGCCACCACCGGTGTCGCGAAGTGGCTGCCGGGGGCGGCCGGCGAGGCGATCGCCGGGGCGAGCGTGTTCGGCTCGAGCGGAGCCGGCAGCCTGCTGCCGTGGTGGGGCGGCCTGCTGGTCCTCACGGGTTACGGCGTGGCGCTCGCCGCGATCGGCAGGGCCACCACGATTCGCCGGGACATCACCTGACCGTCCTGCGGGGCGCGCTTGGCCTGATGGCGTGCATGATTGCCAGCCCGTGACCGAGTCACGACCAGCGGCGGAGAACCGGTGACATCGGGCCGCGAGATCCCTGTTCACGGCGCCTGCCAGGGCGGCGATCGGCCGGGCAGTGGCCTAGGCTGACCCCGACAGAGAGGCCGAACAACGGCCTTTGGTCCGGGGTGCGAAAGAGGCGGTTCTCGCGTGTCACAGAAGAGTGGACCAGACGCGGCGAAGGCTGCGTTCGGCGCGAACCAGTGGCTCGTCGACGAGCTGTACGAGAAGTACGTCGCCGATCCGAGCTCGGTCGACCCGGCCTGGTGGGACTTCTTCGCCGACTACCGGCCGCGGAACGAGGCCGCCGGCGCCCCAGCCACCCCAGCGACATCGTCGAACGGTGCCGCGCTCGCGACCCGGCAGTCCGCACCGGCGCCCGAAGCGCCGACCGCTGCCGAGCCCCCTGCCGCCGGCGAACGCCGGACGAGCGCCCCGGCGCCGAGCGGCGACGGCACCCCGCAGCCGGCACCGGCCTCGGCCGAGGACCGCCCGGCACCCGCGCCGCGTACCGAGCGCTCGGCCGAGCAGACCGTCCCACGGACCCCTCGCGAACCCGTGAGCACCCTCACCGGACCCATCGCGGCCGCCCAGCCCGCGACCGCGGCGTACGCCTACCCTCCCGAGACCCGTCTCGAGCACCCCACCGCCCGCGAGAAGGACACCGTCGACCGTCTGCGCGGCCCGGCCGCCCGGGTCGTGGCGAACATGGAGTCGAGCCTCGAGGTGCCCACGGCGACCTCGGTCCGCGCCGTCCCGGCCAAGCTCATGGTCGACAACCGCACGGTGGCCAACAACCACCTCGCGCGCACCCGGGGCGGGAAGGTCTCCTTCACCCACCTCATCGGGTACGCGATCGTCGAGGCGCTGGCGGACATGCCGGCCATGAACCAGGGCTACACGCTCGTCGACGGCAAGCCCGGCGTCGTCAGCCCCGGGCACGTCAACCTCGGCCTCGCGATCGACCTCGCCAAGCCCGACGGCAGCCGCCAGCTGCTCGTGCCATGCATCAAGCGCGCGGACACGATGGACTTCGGCCAGTTCGTCGCCGCGTACGAGGAGATGGTGCGTAAGGCCCGCGCGGGCAACCTCACCGTCGAGGACTTCGCCGGGACGACGATCACCCTGACGAACCCCGGGACGATCGGCACCGTCCACTCGGTCCCGCGCCTGATGGCGGGCCAGGGAACGATCGTCGGCGTCGGCGCGATGGACTACCCCGCGGAGTTCCAGGGGTCCTCCGACGAGCAGCTCGCGCGCTTCGGCATCTCGAAGGTCCTCACGCTCACCTCGACCTACGACCACCGGATCATCCAGGGCGCGCAGTCGGGTGACTTCCTGCGGATCATCTCCGCCAAGCTCCTCGGCGAAGGCGGCTTCTACGACCGCGTCTTCACCTCGCTGCGCATCCCCTACGAGCCGGTCCGCTGGGTGCGTGACAACACCGTCGACGCCGACACCGAGCTCGCCAAGCCGGCGCGCATCGCCGAGCTCATCCACGCCTACCGCTCGCGCGGCCACCTGATGGCCGAGACCGACCCGCTGGCCTACCGCCAGCGCAAGCACCCGGACCTCGACATCCAGAACCACGGGCTGACCCTGTGGGACCTGGACCGCGTGTTCCCGAGCGCCGGCTTCACGGGCAAGCCGAAGGCGAAGCTGCGCGAGATCCTCGGCCTGCTGCGCGACTCGTACTGCCGCACCATCGGCGCCGAGTACATGCACCTGCAGGACCCGCGGCAGCGCCGCTGGCTCCAGGAGCGCCTCGAGGCCGGGTACGCGCGGACCCCGCGTGAGGACCAGCTGCGGATCCTGCGGCGGCTCAACGCCGCGGAGGCCTTCGAGACCTTCCTCCAGACGAAGTTCGTCGGGCAGAAGCGCTTCTCGCTCGAGGGCGGCGAGTCGCTCATCCCGCTGCTCGACGCGGTGCTGACCCGGGCGGCGGACGGCGGCCTCGACGAGGTCTGCATCGGCATGTCCCACCGCGGGCGTCTGAACGTGCTCGCGAACATCGCCGGCAAGTCGACGGCGCAGATCTTCGCGGAGTTCGAGGGCAACCTCGACCCGCGGTCGGTCCAGGGCTCCGGCGACGTGAAGTACCACCTCGGGACCGAGGGTGCCTTCGTCTCCGACTCCGGTGCGAGCACCCAGGTGTACCTGGCCGCGAACCCCTCGCACCTGGAGGCCGTCGACGCGGTCCTCGAGGGCGTCGTGCGCGCCAAGCAGGACCGGATCGACCTGGGCGGCGACGGCTTCTCGGTGCTGCCGGTCCTCATCCACGGCGACGCCGCCTTCGCGGGCCAGGGCGTCGTGGTGGAGACCCTCAACCTCGCGCAGCTGCGCGGGTACCGGACCGGCGGCACGATCCACGTCATCGTCAACAACCAGGTCGGCTTCACCACCGGCCCGTCGTCCTCCCGCTCGACGACGTACTGCACCGACGTGGCCAAGGGCCTGCAGGTGCCGATCTTCCACGTCAACGGTGACGACCCTGAGGCCTGCGTGCGGGTCGCCGAGCTCGCCTTCGAGTTCCGTGAGCAGTTCGACCGCGACGTGATCATCGACATGATCTGCTACCGCCGCCGCGGGCACAACGAGGGCGACGACCCCTCGATGACCCAGCCGTTGATGTACAACCTCATCGAGTCCAAGCGCTCGGCGCGCAAGCTCTACACCGAGGCGCTGGTCTCGCGCGGCGACATCTCCGTCGACGAGGCCTCCGGGGTCCTGGCGCACTACCAGGGCGAGCTCGAGCGGGTCTTCACCGAGACGCGGGAGGGGTTCACTCCGCCGCCGTCCGCGGAGCCTGTCGCCGGGCTGGAGAAGCCCGAGAACCAGCGCGAGGACGCGGGGACGATGGTCGGCTGGCAGACCGCCGTCGACCCGGCGGTGCTCGCGCGGATCGGGCGCGCGCATGTGCGCCCGCCGACGGGTTTCACCGTCCACCCCAAGCTCGAGCAGCTGCTGGCCAGGCGCGAGCAGATGTCGCGCGAGGGCGGGATCGACTGGGGCTACGGCGAGATCCTCGCCTTCGGCTCGCTCCTGATGGAGGGCACGCCGGTCCGGCTCGCCGGCCAGGACTCGCGGCGCGGCACCTTCGTCCAGCGTCACGCCGTCCTGCACGACCGGGTGACCGGTGCCGAGTGGACGCCGCTGGTCTACCTCTCGAGCGACCAGGGAAAGTTCTGGGTCTACGACTCCTCCCTGTCGGAGTACGCGGCGATGGGCTTCGAGTACGGCTACTCCGTCGAGCGCCCCGACGCGCTCGTCCTGTGGGAGGCGCAGTTCGGCGACTTCGTCAACGGTGCCCAGACGATCGTCGACGAGTTCCTCTCGTCGGCCGAGCAGAAGTGGGGCCAGCGGTCCTCGGTCGTGCTGCTCCTTCCGCACGGGTTCGAGGGCCAGGGCCCCGACCACTCCTCCGGCCGGATCGAGCGCTTCCTCCAGCTCTCGGCGGAGGAGAACATGACGGTGGCGCAGCCGAGCACCCCGGCCTCGCACTTCCACCTCCTACGGCGCCAGGCCTACGCCCGCCCGCGCCGCCCGCTCGTGGTCTTCTCGCCCAAGTCGATGCTGCGGCTGAAGGCCTCCGCGTCCCCCGTCGAGGACTTCACCAGCGGCACCTTCGAGCCAGTCCTGCCGGAGACCCTCCTGCCGGAAGGCTCGCCCGTCGACCGCGTGCTGCTGTGCTCGGGCAAGGTCTACTGGGACCTGCTCGCGCACCGCGAGAAGACCGGCGACCGCCGCACGGCCATCGTCCGGCTCGAGCAGCTCTACCCGCTCGACCGCGAGGCCGTCGCCCGCGCGATCGCGCCGTACGGTGACGCCGAGCTTCTCTGGGTGCAGGACGAGCCGTCGAACCAGGGCGCATGGACCTTCATCAAGGTGCGGCTGCCCAAGGCCCTCAACCGCGACATCCGGCGCGTCTCGCGTCCGGCGTCTGCGTCCCCTGCGGCCGGCTCGGCGAAGGTGCACGCAGCCCAGCAGACCGCGCTGGTCGAGCAGGCCTTCGCGCGCTGAGTCGCTGCCGCGCGTCGGTCCCGCAGCGGCGGGACGACGTCGGCCAGACTGATCGGACTTGGTCGACCCGCTCGAGGAGGTCCGGTGGACGGCGCACGACGCATCGTGGTGATCGGCGACGAGCTCGCCGTCGGTGCGGGAGACCCCAAGGCCCTCGGCTGGGTCGGGCGAGTCATGGCCCGCACCGCCACCCAGCCACCGCCGGTCGCGCTCACCCTCGCGGTCCCCGGCGAGACCACCACCGCCCTGAGCGCGCGCTGGGAGGAGGAGACCGCCCGGCGTCTGGACCCGTCCCCGGGTGAGGCGGGCCACCTCATGGTCGTCGCCCTCGGTCGGGCCGACCTCGCGCAGGGCGTCTCCCTGGCCCGCAGCCGCCTCAACCTGGCGAACGTCCTCGACGTGTCCGAAGGCAGACGGATCTCGACGTTCGTCGTCGGACCGCCTCCCGGACCCTACGGGGAGCCCGACCAGCAGGCCGAGCTCTCGGCTGCCTTCGCCGATGTGGCCGGCCGGCGTCGCGTGCCCTACGTCGAGACCTACGGCCCCCTCGCCCAGCACGACCAGTGGATCGCCGACCTCGCGGCGGGCGACGGCGTGTGCCCCGGTCAGGCCGGGTACGGGCTGATGGCGTGGCTCGTCCTGCACAGCGGCTGGCACCGCTGGCTCGGCCTGCCCGACGACACCCTCTGAGAGATCACCCGAGCAGGGTTCAGGTCGGCAGCCCGGCGCTGCGCATCGCGACCGTGAGGTCCTGCGCGTTGCTCGCGACCGTCAAGGCGTCCTCGTAGGAGATCACGCCGTCCTTGATGAGCCGGAGCAGGTGCTGGTCGAAGGACTGCATCTTGTAGTACGCGCCGTCGGCGATGAGCTCGACGATCGGCGGGTTCTCGTGCGGCTCGATGATCGCCTCGGCGATGCGCCCCGTGTTGACCAGGACCTCGATGACGGCCGCGCGCCCCGAGCCGTCGCGCTTGCGCACCAGACGCTGGGAGATGATGCCGCGCAGGGCCTGCGCGAGCGCGCCACGGATCTGCTGCTGCTCGTGCGGCGGGAAGAAGTCGACGATGCGGTTGATCGTCTCCTGCGCATCGATCGTGTGCAGGGTCGACATGACGAGGTGGCCCGTCTCCGCGGCGGACAGCGCGGCCCGCACGGTCTCGACGTCGCGCATCTCGCCGACGAGGATCACGTCGGGGTCCTGCCGCATCGCGGCGCGCAGGGCGACGTTGAAGTCGGCCGTGTCGTAGCGCACCTCACGCTGGGAGATGATCGCCTTCTTGTCCGCGTGCAGGATCTCGATCGGGTCCTCGATGGTGACGATGTTCACCTCCCGGTAGGTGTTCACCAGGTCGACCAGCGAGGCGAGGGTCGTCGTCTTGCCCGAGCCCGTGGGACCGGTGACCAGGACGAGACCCCGCGGCTCGAGAGCGAGCTCACCGGCGACCTCGGGCAGCCCGAGCTCGACGAGCGTCTGTGCCCCGACCGAGACGCGACGGAAGACGAGTCCTGCCGCCCCCCGGGCCTGGTAGGCGTTGACGCGGAACCGGCCGACCCCGGCAAGGGAGTAGGCGAAGTCGGCCTCGTGCGTCTGGGCGAACTCCTCGACCAGCGCGGCGGGCACGACCTCGTCGATCATCGCCGCCGTGTCGTCCGCACTGAGCTCAGGGACCTGCAGACGACGCAGGCGGCCGTCCACACGCAGACGTGGTGCGGACCCGACCTTGCAGTGCAGGTCGGAGCCGCCGCTCGCGACGAGGGCGTGCAGCAGGGGGACGACGGACTGGGCAGTGGCGCTCACCCTGCTCTCATCGGACGTTCGGGGCCGGCACTTGAACCTCGGCGGGAAAGCAGCTCGCACCACTTCCCCCGCCGAGGCGGCGACCGGCGGCGACGACGGGCACCGAGGTGTGGGACCATGGTCGTCGCCCGACATCAAGGAGCATCAGATGAGCAAGCGAGGCCGCAAGCGCCGTTCCCGCAAGGGCAACGCCGCGAACCACGGCAACCGCCCGAACGCGTGAGCCATGAGGCGGTGGGCTTCCGAGCCCACCGCCTCGCTCAGCGCAGCTCGTCCTGCGGACGGTCGGCCGGCTCGCCGACCTCACGCCCTAGCCCTCGATCTGCTCCCGCAGCTCCACGAGCCGCTCCCTGATCCGCAGGTGCAGCGACGTCGGCGCACTCTCGGCGCAGGATCGCTTGACGATCGCCCGCACATGGTCCTCGACGTCGTACTCGGCCAGGCAGGGCTCGCAGTCCGCGAGATGCCGGCGGATGCGATCGCCGGTGAGCTCGTCGATCTCGTGGTCGAGGAACTCGAAGAGCCGGGCGATCGCCTCGGAGCAGTCGACCTCGTCGTGGTTCACGACTCGCCTCCGTCGGCAGCGGGGATCAGGCCGCGCTCGCGTGCGTAGTCCGCGAGCAGCTCACGCAGCTGATGGCGACCGCGGTGCAGCCGGCTCATCACGGTGCCGATCGGAGTGCCCATGATCTCGGCGATCTCCTTGTAGGCGAAACCCTCGACGTCGGCCAGGTAGACGGCCATCCGGAAGTCCTCGCCGAGCGCCGCGAGCGCGTTCTTCACGTCGCTGTCGGGCAGGTGGTCCAGCGCCTCCACCTCGGCCGAGCGCAGACCGGTCGACGTGTGCGCCTCCGCCCTGGCGAGCTGCCAGTCGGCCACGTCCTCGCCGGAGGAGAGCAGCGGCTCGCGCTGCTTCTTGCGGTAGGTGTTGATGAACGTGTTCGTGAGGATCCGGTAGAGCCAGGCCTTGAGGTTGGTGCCGGGCCGGTACTGGTGGAAGGCGGCGAAGGCCTTGGCCATCGCCTCCTGGACCAGGTCCTCGGCGTCGCTCGGGTTGCGCGTCATCCGCAGGGCGGCCGAGTAGAGCTGGTCGACGTAGACCAGCGCCTCCGTCTCGAACCGCGCGGCACGCTCGGTCTCGTTCTCGGCCGAGGGAGCTCTCGTCGTCTCGTCGCTCATCGGGGCCGAGCCTAGTCGCACGACAGGGACCCGGTGGCCGCGAGCGCGGACCGGTGACCGACGGGCTCGGCTCCCCTGGAGCGACCGGTGCCGCTCGAGGGTCGACGGTGCACAACTCATGGGGGGTGAACGCCACAGGCCCCCCAGACCATTCCCGCCATGGGCCATCCCGCAGCCGCGGCCGCGTGCCGAGCACCCCCCGAAGGCGTTAGGTTCGATGGAGACCGTCAACCCTGCACGTCCGAAGGAAGTGGGACAGATGCTCGTCCGTCGGATCGCCCGCCCGCTCGTGGCCAGCTCCTTCCTCGCCGAGGGATGGGATGCCGTCCGTTCCCCCGACGTGCACGTCGACCGGGTCGAGGCCGCGTGGGCGCGCCTCGGTCACCGGGTCGACCTGCCGTCGGCACCCTCACGAAGCCAGGTGACCACCCTGGTCCGCGCGCACGGCCTCGCGATGGTCGGCGCGGCCTCGCTCCTGGCCATGGGCAAGGCGCCGCGGACCAACGCGCTCGTGCTGGTCGGCCTCACCCTGCCGGTCGTCGCGAGCGAGGTGCCGCCCCGCCCGTGGTCCCGCGGCGCTCAACGTTCGACGACACCCTCCGGGCAGACCATGCGGTGGGAGCGGCTCTGGAAGGCCACCTCGATGCTCGGCGCGGCCATGCTCGCTGCCGTCGACCACGAGGGACGGCCCGGGATGGCGTGGCGTGTCGAGCACGCGCGCGCAGAACGGGCCGAAGCACGCGCCGGCGACGCGTGAGGTCAGGGCGCGGCGACCGGTGCCCCGCCGGCAACGCTCATATGGAGGCAGCCGACCCCGCACAGCCCTGCGCCGGTAGCCTGCGCCCATGACCGACGAGACCTGGCCGGCCCCCGTCGCCGAGCAAGCCCTGGATGCCGTCGTCGACGTCCCGGGGTCGAAGTCGCTGATGAACCGGTACCTCGTGCTGGCCGCGCTGGCCGAGGGACGGGGCGTCCTGCGCGGAGCGCTCGACTCGCGCGACACCGGCCACATGGCTGCTGGCCTGAGTGCCCTGGGAGCGCGCGTCGCCCGGGACAGGACCACCTGGACGATCGACCCGTTCCGGTCGGCCGACGGCCCGGTCGAGATCGACTGCGGGCTGGCCGGGACCGTGATGCGCTTCCTTCCGGCCGTGGCCGCCCTGACCGGCCGACGCACGCGCTTCGACGGCGAGGAGCCGGCCCGCAGGCGCCCGATGGGCCCCGTCCTGGAGGCGCTCCGCGACCTCGGCGTCGCCGTCGAGGACGCCGACCGCGGCACGCTGCCGTTCACCGTCACCGGGCCGGTCAGCGGGGGCACCGTCGATCTCGACGCGAGCGGCTCCTCGCAGTTCGTCTCGGGTCTGCTGCTGGCGGCGGCCCGGATGCCCGACGGCCTCGTGGTGCGGCACACCGGGCGGACCCTGCCGAGCCTGCCGCACATCGCCATGACGGTCGAGGTGCTGCGCGCCGCGGGCGTCGAGGTCGACGACAGCCGCCCCGAGATCTGGCAGGTGAGTCCCGGAGCCATCCGCGCCCGGGACGTCCGGGTCGAGCCCGACCTGTCGAACGCCGCCCCGTTCCTGTGTGCGGCGCTCGCCGTCGGCGGTACCGTCCGGGTTCCGGGCTGGCCCGTGGCGACCACCCAGCCCGGGGCCCTGCTCCCCGATCTCCTCGAGGCCATGGGCGGCTCGGTCCGGCACGAGGGCGACATGCTCGTGGTCACCGGGACCGGGGCCGTGCACGGCATCGACGTCGACCTGCACGCCGCCGGCGAGATCGCCCCGACGATCGCCGCCCTCGCCACGCTGGCGGACTCCCCCACCCGGCTGCGCGGCATCGGGCACATCCGGGGGCACGAGACGGATCGTCTCGCGGCTCTCGCCACCGAGATCACTCGCCTCGGTGGCCAGGCAGAGCAGACCTCCGACGGACTGGTCGTCACACCGCGCCCGATGCACGGCGCCGTCGTCGAGACGTACCACGACCACCGGATGGCGACGGCCGCGGCCCTCATCGGGCTGTGCGTGCCGGGGGTCGAGGTGCGCGACGTCTCGACGACACGCAAGACGCTTCCCGACTTCGTCGGCATGTGGACCGGCATGCTCGCGGGCGGCGGCGCAGCGTGAGGCAGCCGGCCGCATGCGACACATGAGCCCCGCCGCGCACCGGAGGGGCCCGTCATGAGGCGCTCGTACGACGAGTCGGACGTGCGCAGCCGACCGAACCCCAAGGCGAACCGGCCCCGCACCAAGCAGCGGCCCGAGCACGCCGACGCAGGGCGCGCCCTGGTGATCGGCGTCGACCGTGGCCGCTATCGGATCCTCGTCGACGAGGGCGGAGCCCACGAGCGCGAGGCGATCGCGATGAAAGCCCGCGAGCTGGGCCGCGAGCGCGTGGTCTGCGGAGACCAGGTCGACGTCGTGGGCGATGTCAGCGGTCGCGACGGCAGCCTGTCGCGCATCGTGCGGATCGCCGAGCGGAGCACGGTCCTGCGGCGCACGGCCGATGACGTGGACCCCGTGGAGCGGGTGATCGTCGCGAACGCCGACCAGCTGGTGATCGTCACGGCCCTCGCCGACCCGGAGCCACGGACCCGCATGATCGACCGTTGCGTCGTCGCCGCCTACGACGCACGGATGCGGGCGCTGCTGTGCCTGACCAAGTCCGACCTCGCGGACCCTGCTCCGCTGGTCCGGATGTACGAGCCGCTCGGGGTCGACGTCGTCGTCGTCGGGCGCGGGGCCGGAGGAGAGACGGTCGACGGCCTCGAGCAGGTCCGCGCCGAGCTGGTGGGGCGCACCTCCGTGCTGGTCGGCCACTCCGGAGTCGGCAAGTCGACGCTGGTCAACGCGCTCGTTCCGGACGCCCTCCGGGCCGTCGGCGTGGTCAACGACGTCACGGGTCGGGGCCGGCACACCTCCTCCTCAGCCGTCGCGCTGCGCCTGCCCGGACGCGCCGGCTGGGTCATCGACACCCCGGGCGTGCGCTCCTTCGGGCTCGCCCACGTGGGCACCGAGCAGATCCTCGGGGCCTTCTCCGACCTGGCCACGGTGGTCGAGGAGCAGTGCCCACGGGGCTGCACGCACGCCGAGGACGCGCCCGACTGCGCCCTCGACCTCTGGGTCGCGAAGGAGCCCGCACTGAGCGAGCAGCGCGCCGAGCGGCTCGACTCGCTGCGCCGGCTGCTCACCTCCCGCGCGGGCGAGGCCTGAGCCGGGCGCTACGGTGCTTCCATGACCAGGTACGACGACGACCTCCGGCTCGCCCATGTGATCGCCGACCAGGTCGACGGCCTGACCATGTCGCGCTTCCGTGCCCAGGACCTCACGGTCGAGACCAAGCCCGACACCACCCCGGTGACCGACGCCGACCGCGGCGCGGAGGAGGTCGTGCGCTCCCAGCTCTCGCGGACCCGTCCACGCGACGCCGTCGTCGGCGAGGAGATGGGCACGACGGGCCACGGCGCCCGTCGCTGGGTGGTCGACCCGATCGACGGGACCAAGAACTTCGTCCGGGGCGTGCCCGTGTGGGCGACGCTCATCGCCCTGCTCGACGGTGAGGACGTCGTGCTCGGCCTGGTCAGCGCCCCTGCCCTCGGCCGGCGCTGGTGGGCTGCAGTGGGCTCCGGCGCGTGGAGCGGAAAGTCCCTGGCCGCCGCGAGCCGCCTGCAGGTCTCGGGTGTCGACCGGCTCGAGGACGCCTCCCTGTCCTACTCCAGCCTGTCCGGCTGGGAGGAACAGGGCGCCCTCGACGGTTTCCTCGACCTGACCCGCTCCGTGTGGCGCACCCGTGGGTACGGCGACTTCTGGTCCTACGTGCTGGTGGCCGAGGGCGCCGTCGACATCGCGACCGAGCCCGAGCTCGCGCTGCACGACATGGCGGCGCTGGTGCCGATCGTCACCGAGGCGGGCGGGACGTTCACCTCGATCCGCGGGGTGCCCGGGCCGTTCGGCGGCTCGGCGCTCGCGACGAACGGGTTGCTGCACGACCAGGTCCGCGACGTGCTGGGGCCGATCGCCGGGCGCTAGTCGTCCTGCGGGTCCCGGTTCGGCCCGCGCACGCGATCACCGGGCGAGGCTCGGAAGCTCACTCGCGTCGAACCAGAGCAGGTCCCGCTCGACGAGGCGCTCGGCGGCGTCGTCGTCGCCCTGAGCGGCGGCACGGACCTCGGGCTCGGCCTCGACCTCGTCAACGTGCGCGCAGGCGACGTCCGACCACGGGACGAGGGCCAGGAGCCGCACAGCGCTCGCGACCTCGTCCTCGTCCTCGACGGCGGCGACCAGCTCGTCGGACACGTCAGCGGCGACGACGACCCGGCGCCAACGCGTCCCCTCCCCCGCCTCGGCCGCCAGTCGGTCGACGCTGTCGTCGGCGGCGAGGAGCTGGGCGGCGTACTCCAGGCCCTCGTCATCCTCGTCCGGCAGCGCTGCGCGCAGCGCGGGGGTGACAGCGTGGACCACCCGGGGGTCGAGGCCGTCGGGACGGCCGAGCTCGGCAAGGGTGGACGGCAGGTAGATGCGCACGCCTCAGTGTGCCGCGCCGACGGGCACGGCAGCGTGCAACGCACCGGCGAGCGAGGCGAGGACCGTGCGCACCGGCGATCCCGGCGCGCTCTCCCGCAGCATCCGCGCGGTCAGCAGCGCGCCGTCCAGGGCGGGGCGATCCTCCATCACCACGTAGGGGTCGGGCACGGCGGCCCAGCGGGTGACGGACTCCCGCACCGCCGCAGCCGCTCGTGGGCCGCCCGAGGAGGTCCGCACACGGTTGACGACGACGACGGGCTCGACGCCCGGCAGGAGGTCGCGGAGCTCGCCCAGCGCCCGCACCAGCCGAGGCAGCCCGAGCGCATCGCCCGCTCCCACCACCACGACCCGATCGGCCTCCGCGAGAGCAGAGAGCGTCGCGCCGTTGCGCTGCGGCGCGCGCGTGTCGTAGCTGAGCAGTTCGTCGCGCTCGATCGCGAAGCCGCAGTCGACGACGGTCCACGGCGCGAGGCGGCGCGAGGCCGCCCAGAGGACCTCGAGCCCGGCAGCCGGCACCTCGGGCCACCGGTCGGGCCGGCTCAGGCCGGTGAGGACCCGCAGCCCGGGCTCGATCCTCGGGGTCAGGGCCGCGAGCGAGGTGACGTCCAGCCGGCCCGCGGCCGCGGCTCGGCAGGCGGCGGCGATCCCCGGCGCCTCGTCGAGCAGTCCGAGAGACGGAGCGATCGTGCCGCCGTAGGTGTCCGCGTCCACGAGCAACGCCCCACCCTCGGCGAGCGTCGCGAGCTCGCCCGCCAGCGTCAGGGCCACGGTCGACCGGCCCGGGGCACCCGTCGGCCCCCAGACCGCGACCACCGAGCCGAGCCGGCGCTCGACCACCGGTGCCGGCGGCGGTGGGGCGAACGAAGGTCCCACCCGGGCTCCCGGGGCGTGCCCGCGACCCTGCAGCGCGAGGATCGCCGGCACCACTGCATGATCGGCGTCCTCGACCGGCACGACGGCGTCGACGGCCAGCCGGGCCACGCGGTCGGCCGGCCAGCCCGCCCGCTCGTCGGTGAGGGCGACGACCCACACCCCTGCCGTCTGGAGCCGGCGCACGGTCGGCAGGTCGATGCCGGGCAGGCCTCCCGAGACGACGGCCACCAGGCCGTGCCCGGCGTCGGCGGCGGCCAGCAGCTCGGCGAGATCGGCGCAGCGGCGGGCGACGTCGAGATCGGGCTCTGTGTCGAGCGCGCGCACCACCGCCGACTCCGCGGCACCGCGCACGAGGCACAGGACCGGGGTGGTCATGAGCCGGCAGGGACGCTGACGACCTCGATCGTGCCGTCCGCAGCGAGGGCGGCGAGCACGTCCGCCAGGTCGTCGACCGGCACCATGACGTGCACCGTCGCCCCGACGCCGACGGCGAGCGCTCCGGTCGGGACGGCGACCTGCGCGACGGCCAGCCCGCTCGCGAGACGCCGGGGCGCCGGCACGGGCGCGGTGGCGGACGGCCGCGGGACGAACCAGAGGTCGACGAGCGCACCGGGCACCACCGTCGAGGCCAACGGGCCGGGGACCTGGATCGCCAGCTCACGCAGGCCGAGGTCCCGAGCGGGGCTGACGGCCGCAGCCGGGACGAGCTCGCCCGGTCCGACGGCCCGCGTCACGACGAGGTCCCCGGGCAGGTCGGCGTCGCCGCTCAGGTAGACCCCCTCGGCGTCGCTCAGCCGCACCTGCTGCACCACGAGCGACTGCTCCGTCAGGGGTCGCCCGACCACCAGGGCGTCGACTGCCGCCAGCACGGGCACCGTCCGGCCGGCGGAGCCCACGGCCCAGGCACCGAGACCGACGGATGCCGCCACGAGCACCACACCCACGAGCAGCCTCGGGTCACGCCAGCCGGGTCGCCGCCACCGCACCGCCGCCGGGCTGACCGGCTCCGTCGTCGTCACATCGCCCCCTGTTCACCGGCTGCCCCATGACCGCCCCCGGTGACCCATCATGCCGGTCCGTCCGGTGTCGCGGCAGGTCTGTGGACGACGCTCTGCTCCGACCGGCCCATGGGAGACTGAGCCCATGCCGCCGCGCTTCCTGACCCTCGCGGACGTGACCGAGGTGCTCAACATCTCCTCCCCCCAGGCCTATGCGCTCGTCCGCTCGGGCGAGCTCCCGGCGATCCAGATCGGCGGACGCGGCGTCTGGCGGGTCGAGGCGAGCGAGCTCGAGGCCTACATCCACCGGATGTACGCCCAGGCCCGTGAGCGAGCGACAGCGGCCGGAGGCGGCGAGCACACGGACTGACGGCGCGCCGAGGGAAACCGGCCCGTCAGCCGCGGGAGATGCAGACGATCGTCCGCAACGGCACGGTCACGCGCTCCGCCGTCGGCCGCAGCGTGTCGGCGGCGACGGGGGCCACGTCGAGGTGATCGGCGCCGACCGCAGCCACGAGCCCCACGACCTCCGTCGCGATCGTGGCGACCCGCACCCTGTGACGATCACGGGCCAGCGCCCGGAGCGCGGTACGCATCCCGAGGCGGCCGAGGGCCGACGCCTCGACCGAGGCCACCCGGTCGCTCAGGCCGGACACCGCGACCACGGCGGCCAACGGGACCAGGTGCTCGCGCGGCGGCTGGGTGAGCAGGATCCAGTCGGGCCCCGTGTCGGTGACGGCTCCGGCGAGCGACTCACCGTTGGCGAGCGCGAGGCGCACCGGCCCCCGGTGCCCGCGGAAGCGGTCGGCGAGGGTGATACCCGCCCGCTCGGCACG
Organism: Actinomycetales bacterium; assembly: GCA_038252305.1. Classification (GTDB taxonomy): domain Bacteria; phylum Actinomycetota; class Actinomycetes; order Actinomycetales; family Cellulomonadaceae; genus Actinotalea. The sequence continues at coordinate 37,943 of JBBSAL010000033.1, forward strand.
CGTGAGGTCGGCCACGAGCTCGGCCTGCTCGGCACCGAGCCCGGCCTCGAGCTGGCCTGACAGATCGGCGAAGAGGTCGTCCCAGCGCATCCGGCCACCGTAGGCCAGGTCGGCGCCCGACGGTGGACCGCCCGGTGTCGGGAGGTCCAGGACCGCCGAAGCCGATCGCCCACGCGACGTCGCGAAGGTACGACGACAACGCCCCGGGTGCCCCGTCCCAGGACGTCTGCCAGAACTGCTCGTGGACGAAGGCGTCCCGACGGCTCAGCCTTCCGGCACCCCGCAGACACGCCGGTGTTGAGTTGCATGAGAGTTGCGCCGGGTTGCACGAGCGCAAAGAGCGGCGTTCCCGGGAAACCGATCGCAGTGCAGCAGACCCTTCCGCTCGTGCCGATGTGCGGGCGGGACCTCGCCCCACCATCGGCGCCCCTCTTCGCCGGGGTCTTGCATACCTGGCACTGTTGGGTATAGTACCTGCCAGTTCTAGGTATCCGACATCGACAGGGTGAGCACGTGAAACTTGCCAAGGACCTCGTGGCCGCCTCGGCCACGCCACTCGTCCTCACCGTCCTTCGCCGGGGCGACAGCTATGGCTACGCCATCCTGCAGGACATCAAGGCTGCGTCGGGAGGACGGCTCGAGTGGACCGAGGGGATGCTCTACCCGCTGCTGCATCGCCTCGAGTCTCGCAAGTACATCGAGAGCTACCAAGCAACGTCGGACGCCGGGCGAGTCAGGAAGTACTACCGCCTGCTGACCGCGGGAGGCGACCACCTGGACGCCCAGTCGCGTGACTTCGACCTGATCTCATCAACCCTCGCCGCTCTGCGCGGCCCGGACACAGGAGCAGCCCATGCCATCGCTTGACGCACTCATCAGCCAGTGGAGCGACCAGCTGCGCGCCACCCACCCCGAGCTCGCCCCCCACCTGGGCGAGCTTGCAGACCACGTGAGGTCCAGCGCGCAGGATCGCATCGACGCGGGTGCCGCCGTCGGCGACGCCTTCGCCTCGGCGCTGGGATCCTTCGGGGCTCCGGCCGACCTCGGTGCGGAGTTCGACAAGAACTCCACGGTCAGGAAGCGCAAAGAGCGCATGGCCGTGGGCACCTACCTGCTCATCACCGCGATCTTCACCGGCGCGGTGCTGCTCGTGGACAGGCGCTTCGACCTCGGCGACCAGGCACTGGCTTGGTTGCTCGTGGTGTGGGTACTCACCACCGGACTGCATGAGGTACTGCTCCGCCGCGCGCGCCACGGACTTGCGCCCGCCTGAGCCAGACGCGCCACACGGCCGCGGCAGGAGCCTTCCGAGTGTCCGCCCCTCGGCTGGCCTGCATCGCATGTTGCTGGAACGCCGTCTGCATCCGCACAGTCTCCCCGGTCAGCCTCTCAATCGCCGAGCATCCGCACATGCCGCGTTGAGGGCGGCTACGCTCGCCCGGTCATAGCCGCTGTCCGGCATGGCGGCATACCGTTGCACCGTCATGCCGCGTTGAAGGAGCCGTTGCTGCCGGTGTCAACC
>JBBSAL010000034.1:0-37285 GCA_038252305.1 Actinomycetales bacterium
CGTCGACGAGTACCGGCTCTACGTCCACCCGGTGCTGGTCGGCCGAGGGCGGCAGTTCTTCGGACCGGCGCACACCCTGACGCCGCTGCGCCTGATCGAGACCCGGACCTTCGGCAACGGCGTCGTGATGCTCCGCCACGAGCGCACCCGCGACACCCACACCCCTTGACGCACGTCGCCACGGACGAGGGCGCGAGCGCCGCGCGTTCCTCATGGCCGAAGGCGTGCACCCCGCCGGCGGGTGAGGCCCGTTCACCGACAGCCTCGGCTTCGCCGCCGACCACCCCCGGCCGGGCGAATGACGGTACCGAAGCGCAGCGGGGATGGCGGCCTGCGGAGTCAGCTGACGCGGCGATAGCGGATGTGGGTGGTCAGCGGTGAGTGAAGCACCTCGACGGGCTCGAAGGCGAAGGGCTCAACCCCATCGAAGATGCGCTCGCCCGCACCGAGCAGGACGGGCGCGATGTCGAGGGTGAGCTCGTCGATCACCCCGGCGCTCAATGCCTGCCGGACAGTCGAGGCACCACCGGCGATGTCCACCCCGTTGTCCCCGGCGGCCTCGCACGCTGCGGAGTAGGCCGCGTCGAAGCCCTCGGTGATGAAGTCGAAGGTCGTCCCCCCGTCCATCTGGATCGGCGCATGGCGGTGATGGGTCAGCACGAACACCGCCGCGTGATACGGCGGTTCAGGGCCCCACCAGCCCGACCAGTCCTCGTCCCAGTCTCCACGGACCGGGCCGAACATGTTCCGCCCCATCACATAAGCACCCCGGGGGCGCATGAGCCACTCGTTCGCGATCCTGTCGGCGTCGGTAGCCCGCGGGTCGCCGATGTGCCAGCCGTGGAGCTCTCGTCCCCGCTTGCCCAGGGGCTCGTCCCTGCTCTGGTCCGGCCCGGCGACGAAGCCGTCCAACGAGATCGACATGTGGCAGGTCGTTTTCGGCACGATGACCTCCTTGGTGATCGCGACACAGGTCGTGCGGACCAGAGCAGTGGCCCTGAACCGCGCCGGAGCGCAGGCTGTTCCGCCCCCGCGAACCACAGCCGCGCCGCGGATCACCACCACCCTCGACGCGCCAGCGACTCGCGCCGTCGGCGCCATGCATGTGCGGAAGGTATGCCGCCATGTCGAACAGCGGCAAGAGCGGGTGTCGCCACCACGACCCGTGTCCGGTTGATCACAGGCCGGAGGGCTGCCGACAGGGGACGCACACAGGGGGCTTCCTGGTGGGATGCTTGGTCCGGGATGGGCGGTAGCCCTGTCCCGTTGGAGCGCGAGCATGAACGTCATCGGCGTTCCGTCGCCCGGTCAGCGGAGCCTGAGGCCGGCAGCGCGGATGAGGGGCGAGTGGCGAGCGCCCGCGCTGGCGGGGGCGGCCGCGTTCTGGCTGGCGAACCTCGCCATTTCGGCGACACCGGTGGCCGCTGCCTACCGGTCCGCCGTTGGGATCGCCTATGTGCCGATGCTGCTGGAGGCGGCGGCAGGTGGGCTGGTTCTGAGCGGCGCGGTGGCCTTCCTGCTCGTTCACCACCCGGCGAAGATCCCCGGGGCCGGCCCACTCACCAAGGCCGTGCTGTTGGGCGCGGTCGCCCTTGTCGTCGTGACGATCGGCCTCGAGCTTCCAGCGAAGTTGGGTTCAGGCGTGGACGACCCCGCCCGATGGCTGTTGGTGGCCACAGAGTTCAACGTGATCCGCATTCTCGCCCTCGCGGTCACCATCGGCTCGGTCACGGGCGACGGACGCCCACGGCGCAGCCGTCACCGCGGGCGGACCAGCAGGGAGACCAAGACATGACAACCGTCACCGCACCCCCGGTGGCACGCACCACCATGGCCAGACGGGCGGGCGGCCTGTACCTGATCTACATCTTCTTGAACATCCTCGCCAGCCTGCTGGGGCACATCGGTCTGAGCGACGCGAAGACGCTGCAGGCGACGATCGCCGACGACGAGGCGATGTTCCGGCTCGGACTCGTTGCGGCACTCGGATCCGCTCTGCTGTTCGCGCTCACGGCCTGGGCTCTGTATGCGCTCCTCCGCCCGGTCGACGGGACGCTGGCCCTGCTGTTCTTGGTCCTCAACGCGGTCGGGGTGGCAGTGCAGTGCGCCAGCTACCTCCCGCTCCTCACCGTCCTGGCACAAGCGGACAGCTCGCTGGGAGTGACCAGGCTCGACGGCGTGGCTGCTCTCTCGGTCACGACGTTTCAGGCCGGCTTTGTCATGGCCCAGCTGTTCTTCTCCGCTTGGCTCTTCCCGCTCGGCTGGCTCGTCCTGCGCTCCGGGTTTCTCCCACGCTTCCTAGGCTGGCTCCTCATCCTCGACGGCGTCGGAGTCCTCGTGTGGTTCCTCCAGGTGTTCCTCGCCCCGGAGTACCCCGCGATCAGCTACCCGGCGTGGGTGGTGGGCTTCGTCGCCGAGCTCGGCCTCGCACTCTGGCTCGTCGTCAAGGGCGCCGGACCCACGCGTGAGGCACCGACGGCCTCGATGCCGAACGCCGCGGTGTGAGCGGCCCAGCGAGCAGGTCCACTCAGCGCCAGGCGCGCCCTGACGGATCCGGATCTCGGCAGACGCGCGTGACGCGGCGCGACCGTGCAACGGCATGCCGCCATGCCGGACAGCGGCCTGACCGAGCGTTCAGGCCGAAGACTCTGGGTGCCGAATCTGGCAGGTGACCACGGCTGGTGGTCCCCCGTCTGCGTCGCGACTCGGAGACTCGCTTCCCCGAGTCAGCCGGCGCCCCGCCGGGCCCTGGTCTCCTGGGAGTACCACAACGCGATCGACCCGATGAAGACGGCGACGAAGCCCCCCAGCATGAGCCAGGTGAGCGGACGGCCGGTGAGGAACTCGCCCCGAGCGCGCACCGCGGCGAGCAGGATGAGGGCGACCATCAGCCCCTCCACCTGGAGCATGAGCCTGACCGAGACCCACCGTGGGTCCACCAGTGCCACCACCCCCGCGCTGCCAAGACAGAAGGTGGCGCCGAGAACCCGGCAGGTCAGCGGTGTGAGTGCCCACGGCCAGATCGCTATGACCGGGGCCGGCACGAGGAACATGACCAGACCCGTCACGAGGGCGACGAGGCCTACGAGCGCCAGTGCCCATCGTGCGGCCACACCGAGACGCTGCTCGCCGGGGTCCGCCGGCGCGGCGAAGCGACGGTTGGCGAGCCACGCGCCGAGGACCAGGATCGGCGCGGTGAAGTAGAGGCCGGCCCACAGCCAGAACGCCACATGGCCGTGGTTGAACTTGTCCCAGTGGATGATCGTGGCGATGCCGAGGAGCGAGGCGAACAGGGCCACCGACACGAACCCGGTCTTGATGGAGGCCCATCGCCGCTCACGGAGCACCCGAAGGAAGAAGTAGAAGCCGCCAAGGTATGCCGACGCCAGGACCATCGGGGTCATCGTCGGGTGGATGGTCCAGGCGAACAGGCGCTGCGTCTCACCTGGGAAGGCGTAGAGCAGGACGAAGGCGAGGACGAGGAACGGGGCGACGAACAGAGACAGGCCGCGCGTGTAGGGCAGGACACGGTCGTCGTCTCGTCCGTGCGACGTCTCGGGCATGGGTCCTCCGGATGCGGTGGACACGATGAACTCAGACATGGCGTCACCAGGCTCGCAAATGGGGACGGCCTGGCCCGAGACTAGTCACACCAGGGCCAGATCGGGAGGGGCGGACGTGACGGCGACCGACGATGGGGACGGGCTCGCCACGATCGCGGCTGTGCTGAGAGCCATGCAGGCGCGGCTCGACGACCTGCCCCCCGAGCACGAATCCTGCCGGGCGTTCCTCGAGACCTACCTCCGGACGACGTCGGCCGTAGCCGATGCGATCTCCGAGGGAGCGTTCGAGGACCCCACGTGGGTGGAGGCCTGGGACGTCGCCTTCGCCGGTCTGTACCTCGCCGCGCTGGACGCGGTCCTGGCAGGCGGGACCGCAGTGCCACGGCCGTGGCGCCTCGCTTCCGACGCACCGGCGTCGCTACCGGCGCTGCGACGGGTGCTGCTGGGCATCAACGCGCACGTCAACTACGACCTCCCACAAGCCCTCCTGGCGGTCATCACCGACGAGGAGTTCGCCGATCCCGCGCTCCTCGAGAGTCGACGCCGCGACCACGAGCGGATCGACGCCGTGCTCTCGGGGCGCGTGGCCGCGGAGGACCGGCAGCTGTCCGCCGTGTCGCGACGCAGTCTTCTCGACCGGGCACTGCGGCCCCTGAACCGGCTCGGCTCCCGGCGGCTCCTACGTGAGGCCCGCCACAAGGTGTGGCACAACACCGTCGAGCTGCAACGCGCCCGCGTTGCCGACCCCGCGGCATACGCCTCCCGGCTGGCCGAGCTGGAGCTCCTCAGCGCCGCGCGGATCGCCGACCTCCTCGCGCCCGGACAGGTCCTTCTGCGCCTGGCGGTCGGAGGCTTCGGTGTGATCCTTCCCCCACCCGGGTGACCGCGACGCGGAGGCTCCCGAGTAGCCCTGCTCGCGGCCCCTGGGCGAACGTCCTCCTCCGGTCGGCGCATGGCTTCGAGCCGTCACCGGGTCTCCGTGACATTCTCGATCCGCACCCAGCGGAACCCCGTCACCGTCGACCGAATGGATTGACCGTGTGGTGGATGAGATCCGCGGAAGGCAGGAGCCCCAAGACGACGGGCCCAGCCAGGGGCGGCACGGCGACGACTCTCGTCCCTAGCAGGCCCAGGTAATCGATACGTCGGGCTACGAGCACTTCGAGGGCGACGAAGTACCCGCCCTTTCTCGCCGCCGAACGCGTCACGATTCTCGTGACGAGGAAAGACGCCAGACGACACACGGGAACAGTGCAGCGCATACCGCCAAGGTTGTCACTGCGGCGAGGAACACCAGATACGGCACTCCACCAGCAGAAAGAACAGGACGGATCGCAACGCCACATGCGGCTACCGCGACTGCCGCCGTCGAGGTCAGGATGTCGCGACGTCCCAAAGACACGATCAACACCACGACTGCTGGAACGAGAACACCCCCCATGAGGTAGGCGACCGGAGCAAGGAAGAGTCCAACGAGCAGGAGGAGGATGCTTACGAAGATTCGGGCGGCGACCCGGAACTCCTGCGCGTTTCGCTGCACGGCGTCGACAACGACAAGACCACACGAAACACCAACCGCCCATGCGAGATGTGCGATCGAGGGCGCACGGTAGGACGTCAGAATCGCACTACCTATCACTGCCACTGCAAGGGTCATGCACATCGGCGGCCTGCCGAGTGTGAGTACCCCAACGCCTGGCGGAGCGCGTCGCGTTTCCTTCGAGCGCTGCGCCATGTCGCGACGGTCGCATACACCGCGAACTCGCGCTCGTTGGTGCGGATGGTCAGCACTGACAGGAAGCTCGGCCGAGTCCCCTTCTGGGGCATCCCGTCGTAGCCGCTTGTCGAAACAGCGTGCACGGCCGCGCGCGGAAAGGCTCTGGTCCTGAACCAGTCTCGGATCAGGAGCTCCTCAGCGCCGACCGATACGCCGAGCACCGCTGCTCGTGAACCCAAGCCGGCACCGAGCACGACGAACGCGTACGAGATCGGGCCGTGGGACCAGTCGCCGTACCCGAGCGCGAGGCAGAACGCCGCCAGAAGCACACCGGTCGACCTCGCCAGTGTGGTCAGCTTCCTGACTCGCTTGGGCTGCATGCAGAGATTCCTCGACTCGATCGTTCGGCCCGAACGTAGCGCGCCGACGACAGACGTCCCGCCCTCCCGAGCCCGGGGTCACACGCGAGGGGCACCTGCCCGACACCTCGATCGGGGACCTCACGTCGGCGGGTCGCCGGCCTTCACGACCAGGCGGCGGTATGCGACCCGTGACGGTTCGACGTGCTCCACCGCGTCACCCTCCACCCGGAGGTCACCAAGCCGCGCCGAGCCCTAGCGGGACTCGCGATCCAGCCCGAGGAGGGGCGCGGCGGGCCGCTCGATCTTGGGACCCGGTCTCACCTGTGAGATCTGACGGCCGAGCTCTCGTCGAAAGGGAAGGCTTCCCTGGTCCAGGCGAAGGATCGCGACGCCGGACCCGTCGGATCGCTCGAAGAAGAGGAACGGGCCCGCCTTGATCTCCACCGGAAGCGATACCCGCGTGACCTCGTCGAGTGCGATCACGCTTGTGCTGCCCAACCGGCGGGCCCTGAGAGCGCCGTCCTCGAGCCAGACGCGACGGGGCGCAACCAAGACGAGCGACAAGGCACCCCCGGCCGCCGCGGCCGAGAAGTAGGCAAGGCGAGCAGTTCCTTGATCCAGCAATCCTGCCGCAACCAGGAGCGCTGCAAGGATGCCGCCGAAGACCAGGGCATCCCGGAGCCGCACGTCCTTGAGGGACGTCACTCCCGTTCCCCCCGCGTCACTCAATCGATCCTCACTCCTCGCGAATGGGAAGTTGTCGACGATCCGAACGCCGCCATGCCGGACAGCGGCCATGACCGGACGCCTCCAGGTCGCCGCTGCTTGCTGGTCAGGGTGGCGCCGTCGGTTGGTGGCGGCCGGTTCGAGAGGGGCGATCGGTGCCAACATCAACGGCCACGCGATCACCGCAATGCCACAGCTCAGCGCCGACGCCGACGCCGTGCAGATCCTCGCCAGGCTGCCGCCCGTCGCGGGGCGACCAACGTAGCAAGAGTCAGGTCGATCGACACGCGTCTTGGTGCGAGGGGCCGCGGCCAGGTGCGACGTCAGCGCCGCTCGCTGTCGCGAGGACGTCGACTCCTCGTGGTAGTCCGTGAAGTCGGCGTCCTCGTCGCATCGGCGGTTCGCTCATTCGCAGGACAATTCGGCGTACGGGTGGGCGAGTCCGTCCGTACGATAGAGCGATGCCGCGGTCACACCCGCGAGCGGCTGGGGCCTACGTCCCGCCAAGCTGCCGGGAACCCCGCAGCGTGACTGCAATCGGCCTCCACGGAGGCCCGCAGCCCGTCGATGGTCTTTCATCAACGGCCAAGGTCGAGATGGGGTCTTGGAGTCCGAACACCAGGAACCGGAGGAACCGACGATGCGCAAGGCGACAAGGACAACACTCGCAGCGGCGGCAGGAGCCCTGCTTGTGGTCTGCGTGCCCACAGGCCCCGCGACCGCGGCCGGGTGGGAAGACCTGAGCGGTGGTTGGCAGGAGGCATCCGTCGAGGACATGCTCCTGTTCGGGGCCACGTGCGACTTCGACGGTGACGGCCCGCCGACCTACTACTCGGTGGCGCCGGCACAGTCGATTTCCGTCCGGGTGATGGTGCGCTGGGGTGAGGCGGTCGAGCTGGCCGAACGGGACGTCAAGATGTGGATGGGCTTCGACGCGTTGGAGTTCACCTCGGACGGCGAGAGCCCCGAGACCTTCTACCTGGACGCGCGGACCATGATGTCGGGACACCTAACGGACAACGCATCAGGCCAGGAGTCGGGTTCGACGACGATGCGCGGCCACGGGTCGTTCACCGACTCCGACGGGGTGGCGCTGTACCGAGGGCCGTGGCAAGTGGAGTCCGTCGTGGTCGACGACGTCCTCGTCGACTACAGCCTCATCGGTCCCTGCTTGCTGGATCTCCGTGACGAGAAGTAGGCGGGCCCGAGCTCGACCTCAAGTGCGCCCACGCCTGCGTCGACGGGAACGAAGGCATTCCGCTCCAGGCTTTGGGCGATGGCGCGGAGGAGGTGCGCGGTGATCGCTATCGAATCGTCGACGCCGAGTGAGCAGGTCCCGGCCGGCCGACGGGCCCGGTTCCCCGTCCGCTTGGTCGCGGTTGTGCTGGCTGCCCTGCTCGGCGGTGCTGCCGCCTGTTCGCCCGGGGAGACGACACCCGACCTGACACGGTCGACGAGCTCAACGGCGACGACGTCAAGCCCTTCGGCGGCAACCGACTCGCCCACTCCCACCAACCCATCGGCTCGACTTGCCGTGACAGCACCCGGGTGGGAAGGGGCGACGGTCTCATCCGTGTGCGTGCAGGTTGCCCAGCACTACCCAGGGATCGACCCGCCACCCAGCGAACCCATCAGCCTCGCGACCGCAAGGATCGTCGAGGCCCTCGGACCAAGCGCCACCACCACACCAGATGAAGGGCGAACCTGCGACGCCACCCTCGCGTTCGATCTCACCGGCGAAGCGATCCCCGGCACCTACGGTGGCCAACGACAGTACGGAGGCGCTGCCTACCAGGGAACCCTCACCCTCACCGGCACCGGCCGCCAACTGGTTACGGTCGACGTGCAGGCCCGCGGCGTGCAGACCATGCTCTACGCATCCCGCGACGCGCCGCGGGATGCGCCATGGGCTGCGGTCTGGCCCGGCCCCGTACTCCAGGGGCTGGCCGCTGCCTTTGGCCCCGCGGCCGTGGTGACGGCTCTCGGCGCCTGGCCGGGCCCCGTCGCCGGGTTGGCGTTGTCCCCGGCCGAGCTTGACTACGTCGCCAGCGTCGGTGAGGCCGCCGTCGATCCGCTGTTGTCGATCAGGCACGATCTCCACACCGCAACGTACGAACGCGCCTACCTTGCGCTCGAACATCTCGTGAGCGTCTCCGCGGTCGCACAGACGACCCAGTCACGAATCGTCACTGCCTTCATCGACGACTACGCCGCCGCCGGCCCAGACAGCGTGCCCGGTGACTCGCTGCGCGGGATCTGGCTGGCCAGGACACCCGAGTACGAGGAGGTGCCGTGGTCAGCGGACCCTCCAGGCACCCTCACACCACTGTGGGACGCCGACCGCTGGCGCCAATGGGCCACCGACACCGGCTTCCTGTAGCGGCCGACGGATGCGATGAGAGCACGAGCAGGAAGCCAGTCGCCGCTACATACCCGGTCCGGGTGGCGGTGATCGTGCCCGACGAGACGCCTTGCTCGGCAAGGCTCCGCGCCGAGACGGGCGAGACCGGGTGGCCGCCGAGGGTCCGGCTTACGCATCCTGATCGGCGTGGGTCCCACGCCGGATCGACGGGACCGTGACGGCCGCCTGGGGCAGCCCGGTGGGGCCCAGCCGCCGCCGAGCGCGTCACGGAACTCGCCCGTCTAGAGCCCGGTGCCGGCAGCGCGTCGCGTGGGACATTCGACTTCCGGACACCATCAGAAGCACTAGCCGAGGTGTTGCACTGACCGCCTGAGCCCGCAGGCATGTGCGGACGGCCGCGCTGCCCGGGCGCCGCCGGCGGGAGGGGACCCGCGACCCGACAGGGACGCCGCCCGGCGACGGGGCGATCGTGCAGCCGCAGGCGGCGCCCGGGTGCCTCGGGAAGGTGCCAGTCGATCTGGTCACCGCTGAGCGCGCCTGCGGCGTCCCCCGATGGGAGTGGGTGGGCAGACGCGGCTCGCCGTTCCGAACCCGACTCGCCCGTACCACTCGTGCGCGGCAAGCGTGGAGCGCGGTCCCGTGCGCGACTGTCCGACGATGATCACCCCACCCTGCCGAACTCGTCCCGAGGTGAGCGCACGGTGCCCCAAGTGCTGAGCACCACGTGCCTCGGGTTCCCGACCACCCGTACTCGATCTATCGTGGCGGGATGTGGGACGCAGCGAACGCCGTCGGTGAGATCCGCATGACTGATCCCGCCGGGCGTCGAGCGACAGGGGCGCGGTCGCCCTGCTTCGGGCGCCCGACGACCGACGGACGGGAGAGCTTCGATGAGCGCACCTCCGCTGCCCACCCCGACCGGCCGCGACGTGCAGGCCGAGCTCCTCGTGGTCGCGGACTGCCCCAACGCCGCGCCCGCTGCTGAGCTGTTCGCCGACGTCCTGGCCCACGAGGGTCTCGGCCATCTCGATGTGCGCGTCGAGGTCGTCGGCGACCAGGAGCGAGCCGAGGCGCGCGGCTTCCTCGGCTCACCGAGCTTCTTGATCGACGACGTCGACCTGTTCGCCGTCCCCGGCGCGCCGGCCGCAGTCGCCTGCCGGGTGTACCGGACGGGGGCGCGACTCTCGGGCCTGCCCGACCGCGCCGCGCTCGCCGCAGCCGTTCGTGCCCGCCGCGGCTGATCCGTCGGGCTCAGCGCTCGATCGTGACCCCGCGCCAGAAGGCGACGTGGCCGGCGATCTCGCTCGCGGCGGGCAACGGCTGCGGGTAGGTCCACGCGACGTCGGCTCCCTGGCGCTCGCCGTCGTCGACCGCCCAGTACCGCGCCTCGCCCTTCCACGGGCACGTCGAGCGGCGGTCGGACGCCGCGAGCAGGTCCCAACGGACCGAGTCGGGCGGGAAGTAGTGGTTTCCCTCGACCACGACCGTCGCATCGCTCTCAGCGATGACGGTGCCGTTCCAGAGTGCACGCATCGTCCTGCTCCTTCCGTCGTGCGGATCCTGACCCCGACGTAACCCGCGGCCCGCGTTGACGATTCCGTCTCGGGTGACGACTCAGACCGAGACGGCTGCGGACCCGACGAGGTCGGTCTCCATGACGACCTCGCCGACCAGCGTGCGGTGCACGGGGCAGCGATCAGCGATCCGCAGGAGCGCCGCTCGTTCGCCCTCGCTCAGGTCGCCGCCGACCCGGATCTCGCGTCGCACCCGATCGAGCCAGCCCGAGGCACCGGTCGACGTGTCACGGTCGTCAGTCCGCACACGATCGTGCCGAAGGATCACCTCGATCGCCCCGGTGTGCCAACCACGGCGTTCGGCGTAGATCCGCAGGGTCATCGCCGTGCACGCACCCAAGGACGCCAGGAGCAGGTCGTAGGGGCTCGGCCCCGAGTCGTCACCACCGGCGTCGACCGGTTCGTCCGCGAACCAGCGGTGGGCACCGACCCGGACCTCCTGCTGGAACCGTCCCGACCCCGTCTCACGCACCATGACCTCCCCAGGCAGCAGCGGCACGCGGCGCTCGTCGTCCGGACCCTCCTGCGCGGTCGTGCCGGCCGAGGCGTACCGCGACGCCCAGGTGGCGAGCACGTCGGCGGCATAGCGCGCGTCGTGGTGCCCCGTCAGCAGGTGGTCCGCGCCGTCCAGGCTGACGAAGGACTTCGGGTGCCTCGCCGCCTCGAAGATCTCCCGAGCGTTGTCGATCCCGACGATCGCGTCCTGCGGCGAGTGCATCACCAGCAGCGCCCGCCCGAGCTCGGCGATCCGACGGCGCTGCGGCTGGGCTCGCAGGTCCTCGAGGAAGGCCCGATGCACGGTGAAGGTCCTGCCCGCGAGCTGGACCTGCGCACGACCGTCGGCCTCGAGCGCTGGAACGACGTCGGTCAGCAGGTTCGTGACGTGCGCCGGATCACTGGGGGCGCCGATGGTGGCGACGGCCACGGCCTCCGGGATGGAGGCTGCCGCCGCGAGGACTGCCGCGCCGCCCAGCGAGTGCCCCACCAGGAGTCCCGGGCCCTGACCCCTGGCGCGCAGGAACGCGGCCGCGGCCGCCAGGTCGGCGACGTCCATGCTGAAGGTCGCTTCGCCGAAGGTGCCCTCCGACTCCCCCAGCCCGGTCACGTCGAACCGGAGCACGGCGATACCCCGGGCGGTCAACGCACGCGCGATCCGTGCGGCCGCGATGCTGTCCTTGCCGCACGTGAAGCAGTGCGCGAAGAGCGCCGTCATCACCGTCGGGCCGTCCGGCAGGTCGAGGAGACCCGCCAGCCGCTGCCCACCGGCGCCGTCGAACGTCACCCGCTGAGCCATCGTCGTCCTCCTCGTCCGCCGGCCGCGCTGGGCTCGGTCTCGACGACGAAACCCGAGATCCGGCCGAGCCGTTCCCTCGAGCGACGACCCGAGGGCACCTCCCGGGGGCCCTGGCCGCCTGTCTGGCCGAGATCACCGTCGCTCGAAGCCGGCGGACCAGAAGATGTAGTCGCCGATCGATCACCGGAGGAGACGACGTGAGCGTCGACGCGTTCAGCACGCCGACGGGTCGGCGGGTCCCGGCGATCACGACCGCGCAGATGCGCGAGATCGACCGGGTCGCGGTCGAGCAGGTGGGTCCGAACCTCCATCAGATGATGGAGAGCGCTGGACGCAACCTTGCAGGGCTCTGCGCGCAGTCGTCGGGCGAGCGATGGACCGAGCGGCCGATCGTCGTCTGCGCCGGGACAGGGGGCAACGGTGGTGGTGGCATGTGCGCGGCGCGGCACCCGGTCAACCACGGCGGATACGTCACCCTGGTGGGGACCGACCCGTCCCGGCTCAACGGTGTCCCGGCCGACCAGCTCGCGCTGTTCATGGCCGCCGGCGGCCGTCTCGTGGACGCGGCGCAGATCGGCTCGCTCGTCACCGTCGCGCTGCGTGCCCTCGTCCGGGACGGCGGAGCGCTCGGCACGATCCCGTCGGGCCCCATCGGTCCCCCCTGTCCTCGGTAGGTGCGCTTGCGCAGGCGGTCCTCGCGCTGGTGCGGGAACCCGCGCAGCGCCCCGATGCTTCCGTTGCGAACCGCTCCGAGCGCCGGGAATTCCGGCTCTCCGAGGCCGGGTTCCCGTCGCGAGTCGCCATCAGGCGACCTGGACACGTCTAGAGAGGCTGGCGACGATGCGCATCAATCGACGAATCCGGGGATCCGTCCTCGACGTGGGCCTGGCGGTGGCGGCACTCGGGGCACCGTTCCTCATCGGGGTCGCCCCTGCGGCCGCGACCACCGACGCACGTCCTCACGCCGACCACGACAGGATCGCGATCCGGGTTCTCGAACCCACGCGAGGGCAGGTCGTCACGGACGCGACCATGGCGGTCACCGTGCGCGTCTCGGGCTTCCAGCTGGATGCTCGTTTCGCCGGGACGCCGGTGAAGGAGGGCGTCGGCCACTTCCACACGATCATCGACGGCCACCTGATCGACATGTCTCCCTCGGTCCGCAACGGCAACCGCGACACCATCTCGATGGTGGGCATCACACCGGGTGAGCACGTGCTCACCGTCGTCCCGGCACGCAACGACCACCAGGAGGTGACGGCCGCCGCTGTCAGCGTCCCGTTCACCTACGCCGGCCCGTTCCTGTCAGAGCCCGCCGGCTACACCGGGACCGAACCGGCATCGATCACGCTCACCGGCCCGGCGGGCGGTTCGACCGTCCAGGGCAGCTCCGTCACGCTGACCGCCGACATCAAGAACTTCATCCTGTGCGGCGACTGCTACGGCAAGCCGAATGCCGCCGGCGAGGGCCACTGGCACATCTTCATCGACCTGCCTGCGGGGGCGATGACCCCGATGGCGATGATGCCCTTCATGAAGACCATGGCGAGCGACCCGAGCCAGGCAGTCTCCCTCAAGGGCCTGTCCGCCGGACCGCACACCTTCACCGCGGTGCTCGTCGGCAACGACCACATGCCCTTCATGCCCACGGCGATGGCCTCGCTGACGCTGAACGTCAGGTCGGGCCCGCACCACGACTGACGGGAGCCGTACGCAGCAGCGCTCAGCTGCTGAGGCCGGCCGGTCCGGGACGAGCACACCGCCCCGCGGCCGGCCGGCACGGTCGGCACCGACTCGGCGCGGGAGGAGCCGCCACGCCCCAGGCCCTTCGGGTACCCACGGTCGGCGTCGCGAGTGTCGATGGGGCCGTCGGCTCTGCATCGATAGCCTGAAGCCGTGACCGGCCTCGTGGAACACCTGCCGACGCTCGTCGGCGTCGGGGTGCTGATGGCCCTCACGCTCACGGTCCTGTGGGTCTCGCGTACACCCCACCTCTTCGCCCCGGCGCTCGCGATCGTCCGCGGCACGGCCCAGCTCGCCGCGATCAGCCTGGCCCTCAGCACCGTCATCACCAGCGCGGCCTGGGTCGCCCTCGCCCTGCTGGTGATGTTCACCGTCGCCGCCTCGACCGCGGCACGACGGCTCACCTGGAGCTGGGGGCGGTTCGGCCAGGTGAGCGGCGCGATGGCCGCGGGCATCGCCGTGACCCTCGCGATCGTGTTCGCCACCGGGGCGATCGCCTTCACCCCGCGCTATTCCCTGGCCATCGGCGGGATCGTGATCGGCAACGCGATGACGGTCGCCACCCTGGCCGGGCGGCGGTTCACGCAGTCGGTCGACGACGGCTGGGAGCAGGTCGAGGGGTGGTTGGCCCTCGGGGCGGCGCCACGCCAGTCGACGCTCTCGCTCGCCAGGAACGCCGTCTACTCCGCGCTCATCCCCGTCACCGACCAGACCAAGACGACGGGGCTGGTGACCCTTCCCGGGGCCTTCGTCGGGGCGATCTTCGGTGGGGTCTCCCCGCTCGCCGCAGGAGCCTTCCAGATCACAGTCCTTGCGTCGGTGATGTCCGCGGGGTCGATCACGGCAGTCATCCTCATCCGCGCGCTCGCTCCCGTGCGGGTCCGACCCCGCGCGCTCTCGTAGGACGCGGCGGCCCCGAGGCGACGACCTCTCAGCAATCGGGGACATCCGCCGATGAGCAGACGTGCACCACCGGGCCAGCAGATCCCGCGCCGACACCAGGTCGCCGCAGGTCGACGCCGCCATGGGACGGCGCGTCCGGTGACGACCATCACCGACGGTGAGTCCGCAGCCTTGCGACGCGTGCACGTCGGTCGCCAACCCCTCTTCGACGCCCGACGATCCACCATCGGCTACGAGCTGCTCTTCCGCCGCCATGCGACGAGCACGAGCTCAGGCGCTGAGTCGGGGGTCGATCCCGGAGACGAAGCCACCACGGCCGTGATCCTGGCGACCTTCACGTCCTTCGGGCTGCCACAGCTCGTCGGCGACAAGCTGGCCTTCGTCAACCTCACGCGCCCGTTCTTCATCGACGCGACCGCGATCCCGTTCGCGCCCGACGGCACCGTGCTGGAGATCCTCGAAACCTTCCCGATGGACGACGAGGTGATCACCGGCGTCCGTCGGCTCCGAGCCGCGGGCTACGCGGTCGCCCTCGACGACTTCCTCTGGGAGCAGACCGATCGGATCCCCCTGCTCGACGACGTCACGCACGTGAAGATCGACATCTCCCAGGTCCCGCCCGCCGAGCTCCCCGCCACCGTGGCGCGTCTTCGCGAGCACGACGTGATCCTCGTCGCCGAGCGGATCGAGACGGCCGAGGACATGCAGCGCTGCACGGACCTGGGCTTCGAGCTCTTCCAGGGCTACCACCTGCTGAGGCCCGAGACGATGACCACGACGGCGCTGGCACCCAGTGCGGCCGCCTGCCTCGACGTCCTCGCCCGCCTGGCCGACCCGGAGCTGTCCCTCGAGGGTCTCGAGGACGTCGTCTACCGGGATGCCGCGCTCACGGTGCGGGTGCTCCAGGCGGCCAACGCCGCCTCCTCCGGGGCCCGCCGACGCTTCTCCTCCGTCCGTGACGCCCTCGTCATGCTCGGCACGCAACGACTGAACTCCTGGGTGATGCTGCTCATCGCCTCCGATGCCGGCGGAGCCGACGAGGCCCGGCTGACCGATGCGGTGGTCCGTGCGCAGACCTGCGAGATCCTGGCCGAGGCCTGGGGCCTGCGGCCGGAGGTCGCCTTCACTGCGGGTCTGCTGAGCCGCCTCGACGTCGTGCTCGGACTGCCGAAGGAGCTCGTCCTGGCTCGTCTCGCGCTGTCCGGTGAGCTCCACGCCGCCCTCCTGGAGCACCGTGGACCGCTCGGACGGCTCGTCGCGGCGGTCGAGGCGTACGCGGACGGACCGGAGGAGGTCGACCGCCAGGGCGAGGAGCCCAGCTCGCGGATCGCCCAGGCGCACGTCGAGGCGATGGCATGGGCGACCACGACCATGGGCAGGGCATAGGTTACGTCCCGTGCGACCAGCAGACCTGCCTCTCCTCCGGACCACCTCCAGCCCCAGCCTGAGCCCCGACGGGTCCCACGTGGCCTTCGCGGTCTCGTTCCCGGACCCGGAGACCGACAGCTACGTCAGCCGGATCTGGTCGGTGCCCACCGACGGCAGCGAGCCGGCCCGGGTCCTCACGCGGGGTGAGCGCGACAGCACGCCCCGGTGGTCGCCCGACGGTCGTCTGATCGCCTTCCTGCGCGCACCCGAGAAGGGCCCGGCCCAGCTCTGCGTCGTCGAGGCCCGCGGCGGTGAACCCGTGCATCTCACCGACGCCCCGCTCGGCGTCGCCGATCCGCGCTTCTCCCCCGACTCGACACGCATCGCCGTCACCGCCCGCATCCCGGACGAGGACCGCTACGTGCCAGGTGGCGACCCGGCGGCCGAGGCACCACGGTTGCTCACCTCGCCCGACAACCGGGCCGACGGCCTCGGCTTCACCACCGACCGTCGCCGGCGTCTGCTCGTCGTCGACGTGCCGGTCGACCTCGATCGCGGCACTCCGCCGGCGACACCGACGCCGGTCGAGCTCACCACCGGCGAGCGCGACGTCTCCGGCCACCGCTGGATGCCCGACGGCAAGGCGCTCGTCGCCCTGGTCGAGGTCGCGCCGGGCGACCTGCGTCAGGACGCCGTCCTGATCCCCGCCGCGGTGGACGCCACAAGCGGACCGTTGCACCTCGTCGACGCGCTGGCCGGGAGCACGCTCTCGGTGGCGACCGCACTCCCCTCAGCCGACGGCTCGACGCTCTGGCTCCTGGCCACCGATCTCGGACCACAGGGCCGCGACTTCGTCGCCGCCGGCTGCGGGCTGTACCGCCTCGACCTTCGCGCACCGGGGGCGGTGCCGGTGCGGCTCACCTCCCCGGACGACGTCGATCTGACCCATGGCGTCCTCGAGCACGGCATCGACTCCGTGCTCGTCGCGGACCAGCGGCGCGGCGACGTCGTCCTGGTCGCCGTCCCGACCGACGCCACCGCCGCCGATGAGACGTCCCGGCCGGCCGCGGACTCGTCCGTGCTGCTCGGGCACCCGGCGGTCGTCACCGGCCTGAGCACGGTCGGGGCCATGGCCGCGGTCAGCGTCGCGCGTCCCGACTCCTCCGGTGAGCTCGTCGCGATCGACCTCGTCTCCGGCGCGGCACGCACGCTGACCGAGCTCGGCACCGGCCTGCGTGAGTCGGGCCGCTTCCGCACGCCGGTCGAGCTGACCGGCACCGCGCCGGACGGCTACCCCGTGCACGGCTGGGCGGTGACCCCCGACCCGGAGCGGTTCGGGTCGGGCCCGTACCCCGCGATCCTCATGATCCACGGCGGGCCGTACGCCCAGTACACGACCGCGCTCTTCGACGAGGTCCAGGTCCTCGCCGGCGCCGGCTACGTCGTCGTCTACGGCAACCCCCGCGGGTCGGCGGGCTACGGGGCCGCTCACGGCGCGTCGATCCGCCGAGCCATGGGCACCGTCGACGCCGACGACGTCCTCACACTTCTCGACATCGCCCTCGCGTCGTTCCCCGTCGAGGCCGGTCGCCTGGGCGTGATGGGTGGCTCCTACGGCGGGTACCTGACTGCCTGGCTCACGACGCGGACCGATCGATTCCGGGCGGCCGTCGTCGAACGCGGGTTCCTCGACCCGGTGAGCTTCGTCGGTTCGAGCGACATCGGCTGGTTCTTCGGGCTGGAGTACGTCGGTGACGGCGACACCCCGGTGGACGCCGCGGCCGTCGCCGCCCAGTCCCCGATGGCGCACGTCGGCCGGGTCCGCACCCCGACGCTCGTCGTGCACAGCGAGCAGGACTGGCGCTGCCCCGTCGAGCAGGGCCACCGTTGGTTCGTCGAGCTGCACCGACGAGGCGTGCCCAGCGAGCTCCTCCTCTTCCCCGGCGAGGGGCACGAGCTCACCCGGTCCGGGCGGCCCCGGCACCGGGTGACCAGGTTCGAGCACGTGCTGCGCTGGTGGGCCAGGTACCTGCCGGTCAGCGCCCCGTGAGGGTCAGCCCGACGAGCACCGCGTTGAGGGCGACCACCGCGCCGATGACGAGCCACGCAGCCGCGCGCAGGGGGCCTCGGATCGCGAGACCGCCCATGACCGACGGGTCACTCGTGAGCCGGACCAGCGGGACGAGCGCGAACGGGATGCCAAGACTCAGCAGGACCTGACTGAGCACGAGAGTCCAGGTCGGGTCGGTGCCCCAGGCGAGCAGGGCCAGGGCCGGCGCGAGAGTGACTGCGCGTCGCACGAGCAGCGGGACTCGGATCGTGAGCAGGCCGGCCATGATCGTGGCGCCCGCATAGCAGCCCACCGAGGTCGAGGCGAGGCCAGAGGCGAGCAGCGCGATCCCGAAGGCGGCCCCGACGGCCGGGCCGAGCGAGGCGGTGATGGCGGCGTGCGCGCCGTCGAGCGTGTCGGTCCCGGTCACACCCGCGAGGCTCGACGCCGCAAGCAGGAGCATGGCGATGTTCACGGACCCCGCGATCACCAGGCTCACCACGACGTCCCACCGGATCGCGCGCAGCAGCTCCCGGGGTGGCCGGTCGGGCGCTCGCCCGGCGGCCGGCACAGTGATGTCGTAGCGGTCACGGACCAGCGCCGAGTGGACGTACACCGCATGCGGCATGACGGTCGCACCGAGCATGCTCGCGGCCAGCACGACGGTGGCCGTTCCGTCGAACCTCGGGAGCAGCCCGCCCACCGCCGCACCCCAGTCGGGTGCGTCGACGAACAGTCCGCTGAGGAACCCGAGGGTCAGGACGGCGAGCAGCCCCATGACGACGAGCTCGAACGGACGCTGTCCCCGGCGGGACTGGATCGCGAGCAGGGCCATCGACACCGCCCCGACGATGACACCACCGAGCAGCAGCGGCGTGCCGAAGAGGATCCAGAGCGCCAGCGCTCCGCCGACGACCTCGGCGAGGTCGGTCGCCGCGGCCACGATCTCGGCCTGGAGCCAGAACGCCCGGCGCGGCAGCGGCGAGAGCCGTTTGCCGATCAGCTGGGGAAGGCTCGCGCCGGTGACCAGGCCGAGCCGGGCCGAGAGGTACTGCACCAGCACCGCCATCCCGTTCGAGATGACGAGGACCCACAGGAGCAGGTAGCCGTACTGGGCGCCCGCAGTGACGTTGGCCGCCACGTTGCCGGGGTCGACGTAGGCGACGGCCGCGACGAAGGCCGGTCCGAGCAGCCGCGGGAGCCGGGACCGGGCGGCACGACGTCCGCCGGGCACCGGTTCGGACGGCGCGGCGAGTTCCCCGGAACGGGGTCGCGGGGAGCTCATCGCCTCTCCCCACCCCGTGATGGCCGCACGCCGACCAACCTAGCGGCGACAACGGGGGTGCACCGCGTCGGAGGCAGGCGCGAGCATCACCCGGTCAGCGGTTTGACACGGCCGCGGCCGTGGGTTTTCATTGCCTGGGCCCGTCGGGCCGATCGATCGACAGGAGGTGGGCGCCGTGGAGCGGTACGAGTCGGCGCCCTGTATGCAGGAGAGCTGTCGCTGAGACCTCTGGTCCCCGCGTGCCTCTCCGCTCGTCGCCCTCCCCCGCTCCCCGTCGGAAAGTCGATCCATGCTCCTCGCGCTCGCCTCGCTCGCTCTCGCCACCGCCATCGGTGTGCTCGTCCGTCTGCGTGACGGACGCTTCCGCGTAGCACCGGACCCCTCGAGCCACCCGCTCGGCACGTTCGCGACGGGCCGCGCCGCGACCTTCGTCCAGTTCTCCTCGCACACCTGCTCGGTCTGCCCACGCTCCCTCGCGGTGCTCACGGCCGTCGCCGCGGAGCGCGACGGTGTCGAGGTCGTCGAGGTCTGCGCCGAGGACGCGATGGACCTCGTCCGCCTCCTCGACGTGCGCCGCAGCCCCACCGTCTTCCTGCTCGACGCCGACGGCGCCGTGCATGCCCGCACCTCGGGCGCGATGAATGCCGAGCTCGCCGGCGTCGCCGTCGACGAGCTCATCGAGAGGAGCACCCATGTCGCCGCTTGACGCCTCCGGAGCACCCGCCACCATGGCCGGGATCGACCCCCGCGGCCCACGATTCTCGGCCGGCGTCACCGCGGTGCTGCTGACGGTCGTCCTGCTCCTCGGCGACACGAGGGCCGGGCTCGTCGGACTCAGCGTCGTGGGCGCCCTGTTCCTCACCGGTGTCGTCCGCGGCCCCGCGGGTTCGGTGGCGGGAACCGTCTTCCGACGGTGGATCCAGCCCCAGCTACCACCCACGCGTGAGCGCGAGGACCCTCGTCCACCGCGGTTCGCACAGGCGGTCGGCCTGACGATGGCCGTCGCGGGAGTGGGTCTCGGCCTGCTCAGCGTCGCGCACGCCCTGCCGATCGCCGCGGCCCTGGCCCTCGTCGCGTCCTTCCTCAACGCCGCGTTCGGCTACTGCCTCGGCTGCGAGCTGTACCTGTTGGGCCGACGCCTCGCCACGCGCGCCTGACGCCTGCCCGAGCCGCCGGTCGTCCCCTGCTGCTCAGGCGTCGCGCACCGCGCGGCTCTCGACGTCGTCGAGCACGGCGTCCGCCGCCTCGGGGCTGACCCAGCCCCGGCGCCGCGCGTCGATGACGACCTCACGCTCGACCTCCGCCGCGCGACGCAGGAGGTCGGCCACGGCCCGCTCGTCACCGGTGTCGCTCTCGTCCTCCTTCTCCCCGCGCCGGGCAGTGCCGAGGGCGTCCTGCGCCGCGAGATAGCCCTTGTACTGCACGGTCACGGCAGCGCGCACCCGATCCGGAGCCTCGTCCGCGCCGCTGCGGACGACGTCGAGCGCCGTCGCGGTGGCACGCCGCCGCAGCGCGCGCACCTCCGCACCTACGTCGACCTCGCTGCCGACCCCGAGCCGCCGCACCAGCGGGCCGAGCGTCAGTCCCTGGACCACCAGGGTGCCGAGCACGGCCACCAGCCCGACGAACACGATGACGGTGCGCGAGGGGAAGGCCTGCCCCGCGCCGGTGAGCTCCGGGAGGGCGAGCGCGGTGGCGACCGTGACGACGCCGCGCATGCCGGCCCATGCGGTCACGAACGTCTCTCGACCCCCGACAGGCGCTCCCTCCGACCCCGAACCGAAGCGTCGGCGACGCAGTCGCGCGAGCCACACGGCGGGGAAGAGCCAGGCGAACCGGACCACGACGAGCACCACCACCACGGTCGCTGCCAGCGCCACCTCCCCGGAGGCGAGCGGAGACGACCTGAGGACGGCGGTGAGCTCGAAGCCGATGAAGACGAAGACGAGGCTCGTCACGATGTAGTCCGCGTAGCGCCAGACGGCACGTCCGAGCAGCCAGCCTCCCGAGGTCATCGCGGAGTGGCCGAAGGTCCGCAGGTAGAGGCCGAGCGCCAGGACGGCGAGCACACCGGAGCCGTGCAGGTGCTCGGCGAGCAGGTAGACGGCGAACGGGACGGCGAGGGTGACCGTGGTCTCGGGCGCGGCGAGATGCAGCCGGGCCAGTGCCATGCGGGTCAACCAGCCACCGACCAGCCCGAGCCCGATCCCGACGCCGACCGCGAGCAGCAGGGCGAGGACCAGACCACCGGCGGAGAGCTCCCCGGCGACGACGGCCGCGACGCTGACGGAGTAGAGCACCAGGGCCGTCGCGTCGTTGAACATGCCCTCGCCCTCGAGCACCGTGACGAGCCGCCCGGGCAGCCGAAGACGCCGGGCGACGGCGGTGGCGGCCACCGGGTCCGGAGGCGCCACCACGGCCCCGAGCACGAAGGCAGCACCCCAGGGGAGGCCCGCCTGGTGAGCCACCGCGGCGACGACGAGCGCCGTGACGACGGTGAGCCCGACGGCGAGAAGCAGGATCGGTCGTGCGTTCTCGCGGAAGTCGCGGGCGGTCGCCCGCTGCGTCGCGGCGAACAGCAGCGGAGGCAGCACGACCGGCAGGATCAGCTCCGGGGTGATCGTGATCCCCGGCACCCCTGGCACCAGCGGCACCGCGATGCCGAAGATCGTCAGCAGCACGGGCAACGGCACCGACCAGCGGTCGGCCAGCGGCGTGCACACCACGATCCCGGCGAGCAGGACGGCGATCAGCAGGAAGGTCGGCACGGTCTCTCCTCGGGTTCGACCGCACCGATCGAACCATCGCCGGCCACGCCCCGTCGAACCTGCGGCCAGGCGGCGAGGACCTTGCCGAGATGGACCGAGGTCGGATCGGGAACCATACCGTCCCACGGCGCGATCTCGAGGTAGCCCAGTCGCAGGTAGCCGGCGAGCGCCTCGGGCTGACGTCGGCCCGTCTCCAGGACCACTCGGTGCACGCCCCTGCCGGCGGCCGACCGTTCCAAGGCCTCGAGCATCGCCGTGGCGACCCCCCTCCGCCGTGCCGACGGAAGGACGAAGACCTTGCGGACCTCCTCGACGCGCTCACCCTCGCCCGTCGCCACCGCTCGCAGGGCTGCACAGCCGAGGGCCGCCCGCGAGCCACTGGACAGGTCGACGTCGTAGGCCACGACCATCTCGACCAGCCCCGCTGAGGCCTCGTCGTCGAGAACGGCGAACCCACCCCGGCGCTCGACCGCGGCGGTCTCCTGCGGGTAGCGCTCGGCGAGGTCGGCGTACATCGCCGCGCGCAGGCCCGTGGCATCGGGCGACGCCCACGGCACCTGGAGGATCCGGAGCACGTCTGACGCTACTGCGCGACGGCGCCTGCGCGACGCGTGGCGCGCAGACTCGTGAGCGTCACCGTCGTGAGCACCACGACGATCACCGCGAGCGAGGCGAGCGTGGGGATCTCGGGCACCGCCGGCCAGATCCCGTGCGCCCAGTGGAGCACGAGCTTGGCACCGATCACCGCGAGGATGATCGCCAGCCCGTAACCGAGGTGCACCAGGCGTGCGAGGGCACCGTGCAGCACGAAGTACAGCGCCCGCAGCCCGAGCAGGGCGAAGGCGTTGGTGGCGAAGACGAGGTACGGGTCGCCGGTGATGCCGTAGACGGCCGGCACCGAGTCCACGGCGAAGACGATGTCCGTCGCGAAGAGCGCGAGGACGACCAGCCCGAACGGCGTCAGGGCACGGCGACCGTCGACGACCACGCTCATCCGCGGCCCGTGGAAGGTGTCGGTGACCGGGACGAGCCGCCTCACCAGCCGCACCGAGCGCATCCTCGACGGGTCGATCGCGTGCGCGGTCCCGGACCGCTGGTCCCGGACCAGCTTGATCCCGGTGGCGAGCAGGACGAGGCCGAAGACGAGGAACGCCACGGTGAACCGGCTCAACGCCGCGGCACCGAGCGCGATGAAGAGCCCGCGCAGCACCAGGGCCCCGATGATCCCGAAGAGCAACGCACGCTGCTGGAGCACCGAGGGCACGGCGAAGGCACCCAGCAGCAGCATGAAGACGAAGAGGTTGTCGATCGACAGGGACTTCTCGACGACGTACCCGGTCAGGTACTCCACACCGCGCTGCGAGCCCCATCGGCCCCAGACGTACGCGCCGAAGGCCAGCGGCACGGCGATGTAGACCGCCGTGGAGATCCACGCCTCGCGCATCGAGACCTCGTGCGGCCGGCGCGTCAAGAGGAAGTCGACACCCACGAGGACGACGACAACGGCGATCGTCAGCACCCAGAGGGCGGGGGAACCCACCGAGGCCGACGGGTCGATGGTGGTGCTGAACGGGTGCACGGGACTCCTCGGAGCTGGTCCGAGGTCTCCTTCACCCGGCGCGAGCCGGGCCACCGTCCGAGGCCGTCATGGGACGCCGTACTGACCGGACCGGTGCGAGCGAAGTACTCCCCTCGGGCGCAAGGATAGGTGGAGAGCCCCGGTTGTGCACCCGGGCCGCGGGCCGGCGAGATCCCCGTCGGTCCCCACGAGACTGCGGTACGCTATACCCCTGGGGGTATACCTCCCCCGTTCGAGCAAGGAGTGACCATGGCGACGCTGAACCTCACCGAGGCGACCTTCGAGCCCACCATCCAGGGCGACGGAATCGTGCTCGTCGACTACTGGGCCGCCTGGTGCGGGCCCTGCCGACGGTTCGCCCCGGTCTTCGAGGCTGCGTCCGAGGCACACCCCGACGTGACGTTCGCCAAGGTCGACACCGAGGCCGAGCAGGGCATCGCGGGATCCCTCGGGATCACCTCCATCCCGACCCTGATGATCTTCCGGGACGGGATCCTGCTGTACTCCGAGCCCGGCGCACTGCCCGCACCGGCCCTCGAAGAGCTCGTCGGCAAGGCCAAGGAGCTCGACATGGACGAGGTGCGTCGCACGATCGAGGCCCGGCAGCGCGAGAACGCCTGACGATGCCAGCTCTCGAGGCCGAGTCGATCACGTCGGTCGTGGCGCGCCACGAGGCTGCGGCGCTCGCCCAGCTCTCCGACGCGGTGGAGGGCGTCTCGCTCTGCCGCCTCGACGCGGGTACGAGTGGCTCAGCCAAGCACTGGGAGGGGCGCGCCGCCGCCCTCGCCCAGGTTCGCCGCGACCTGCGCGCGGCCGCGCGCACCGGTGAGCACGAGGCATGGCAGGACGTGGTCGCGCGACGGCTCCATGAGTGGCGCACGCAGGAGCACGATCTCACGCCGTCGGCCGCTCCGGCCTGGCTCGCCTACACCGCCGGGGGCATCGCGGCCCTGAGCGATCTCCTCGTCGGCTCGCCCGCACACAGCGAGGTGACGCGATGACGGAATCGGTCATCGCCCTGTCGGCCCCGGCCCGGCGACGCAGCATACGTCTGGGCGCCGCGCTCGCCCCGGTGACGATCCTGGTCTCCTGGCTGCTCGCCGCGCCCTCGGGCGGCCTCGCCGTGGTCCAGACCGTCACGACCGGGATCCTCATGGCGGCCGTGCTCGGCACCTACGCACCCGTGGGCGGCCGCCCCGTGCTCGGCTGCACGCGCTGTGCGGTGATGGCGGGCCTGAGCATTCCTGCCGCCGCAGCATTCCTCGTCTCGGCGCGGACCGACCCGTCGATGGCACCACTCGCGATCATCGTCGTCGCCTTCGGGCTCGTCCAGCGACTTCGGGACCCGGCCACCTGCCCCCGCGGTTGATCCGCTCGTGCCCGGCGCGGCTCGCGCGGAAGCAGGTACGGTGATCGACGTGTCCACTGGTCGGGATCGCGCGGCCACCGCCCTCCGCGGCCTCGGCGTCACGACCATCACGGTCGCCCTCGCTGCCGGCGGGCACGTCCTCGGCGGCGGCGACCCGCCCGACCCGCGCCTGCTGATCCCGATCGGCGCCCTCCTCCTGGTGGCCGCCCGCCCGCTGAGCCGGAGCCCCCTGCGGGCCAGGACCCTGCTGCCGTGGACGCTCGGCGCCCAGGTCGCCGTCCACGTCGCCGTGTCCTGGCTGCTCGGCCCGCACGCCATGACGATGACGATGACCGGGCACCACGGGACCGTCGTCGCCATCGGGTCCGCGCACCAGGTGATGACCCCGACCACGTCGATGCTCCTGGCGCACCTGGCAGCGACGATGCTCGCGATCGCTCTTCTCGTCGGCGTCGACCGCGGCGTCGGCGTCCTGCGCTCCTGGTGGCACGGGCTCGCCGTCCTCATCGGCGGCCACCTGACCACTGCCACCGCGCAGAGCGGCGCAGCGCGCCCCGAGCACTCGGGCCGCGCCCACGGGCGCCGCGTCGGAACGGACCTTCCCGGGCGCGGACCACCCTTCGCCCTCGCCGCCTGACGGCTTCGCACCTCGCACAGCGCGAGGCCCACTCCGCACGCCCGCGGCACCCTGCCACGCCGGACGGCGACAGCAGTCGTCGGCGTCGATCGTGTCCTCAGGCGGCCGGCTCCTGCCCGCTCCTCATCGACGACCGGAGAACCATGTCCGTCCACGCCATGACCGCAGCCCGTCGAGCCACGACCGCCGGCGCTCTCGTCGCACTCGTGATCGGGGCGCTCGTCGGCCCGGCCGGACCTGCCGCTGCTCATGACGAGCTCATCTCCACGCAGCCGTCGGCCGACGCCGTGCTCGACACGGCGCCGACGAGCATCGCGCTGGAGTTCAGCCAGGACGTCCTGGCGATCTCGCCGACGATCGTGCTCACCGGCCCGGCGGGGCAGGTCGACCTGGCCGCACCGACCGTCGACGCGACCCGGGTGTCGGTCCCGGTGCCGGCCGACCTCCCTCCCGGCGCCTACTCCGTGATCTGGCGCATCGTCTCGGTGGACGGGCACCCCGTCCAGGGGACCTTCGGCTTCACGTTGACCGGCCCCGTCACCACTTCCACGCCGACCGACACCCCCACGACCCTCGCGACACCGACACCGACGGCCGGCGATGCCACGCCGTCGCCGACAGCCCGGTCCGGTGCCGGCACCTCGGGGGTCAGCGGGCTGACGGTCACCGTGATCGCCGCCCTGCTCGCGCTCGCCCTCGCGACGGCCGTCGCCGTCACTCGCGCACGCCACCGCCGCTGAGCCCGGCACCACTCATCGACCTCGTTCCCCAGGAGTCCTCATGTCCCGTCCGAGCTGGACACGCCCTGTGCCCGCCCTCGCCCTCGCCCTGCTTCTCGTCCTCACCGCCTGCCAGTCCTCGCCCGGCGACCCGGCCTCGACCTCCCCCGGCGGCCTCGCCATGACCGACTCCTGGGTCAAGGCCGCCGACTCCGGGATGACCGCGGCTTTCGGCACGCTCACCAACGCCACGGACCACACCGTGACCCTCGTCTCGGCGACGAGCTCCGTCTCGCCGATGGAGCTGCACGAGGTCGTCGCGGACGCGAGCGGCACGATGGTCATGCAGCCCAAGGCAGGCGGGTTCGTGATCGCGGCCGGAGACAGCCTCACCCTGGCGCCCGGTGGCCAGCACCTGATGTTCATGAAGCTCTCCTCGGCACTCGCCCCCGGCGAGGACGTGACCTTCACCGTCACGGCCGACGACGGCAGCACCTGGACCTTCACCGCACCGGTACGCAGCTTCACCGGCGCCCAGGAGAGCTATCAGGGCGGAGACTCGACGAGCGGCACGGACGAGATGACCAGCCCGATGCCGACCATGACCCCATGACAGAGGGACTCGGCCGACGCAGCTTCCTGCGAGGCGGCGCCGCTGCAGTCGGCGGCGCCGCTCTCGGGGCCGGCGGCTACGCGACCTGGGACCGGGTCGCGCAACCGCCCGCGCCGCCCGCCGACCTCGTCGGCCGCAGCGTCGAACCGTTCCGCGGGGTGCACCAGGCCGGGGTCCGGACGGTTCCCCAGTCCTTCGCCACCTGGCTCGCCTTCGACCTGCTGCCGGGAGTCGACCGCGGGGCACTGGTCCGCCTCATGCGGATCTGGACCGACGACATCGAACGGCTGACCGGTGGCCGGCCCGGGCTCACGGACACCGAGCCGGAGCTCGCCGAGGTGCCGGCACGGCTCACGGTGACGCTCGGCTACGGGCCAGGCGTCTTCAGCGCCGCCGGTCTGGACCAGGCGCGACCGCTCTGGCTGGCGCCCCTGCCACCCTTCGCCATCGACCGGCTCGAGGAGCGGTGGACCGGCGGCGACCTCGTGCTGCAGATCTGCGCCGACGACGCGCTCACCGTCGCGCACGCCGCGCGCCTGCTCACCAAGGAGGCCGCGACGTTCGTCCGTACCCGGTGGGCACAGCAAGGCTTCCGGGCCAGCCCCGGCGCCACGCCGCCCGGGACGACGATGCGCAACCTCATGGGCCAGGTGGACGGCACCAGGAACCCGGACCTGCGCACGGACGCCGAGCTGGTCTGGCACGACTCGAGCGGACCGGACTGGCTCAGCGGCGGCACGTCGATGGTCGTCCGGCGGATCGCGATGGACCTGGACGGCTGGGACCTCGTCGATCGCGAAGGCAGGGAGTTCACGATCGGTCGCCGGTTGGCCGACGGGGCGCCCCTCACCGGGAGCCATGAGCACGACGAGCCGGACCTGGGGGCCAAGGACGGCCTCGGGCTGCCCGTCATCGACATGGCGGCCCACCTGCGACGGGCCCGCACCGCGGATCCGTCGGCGCGGTTCCTGCGACGCGGCTACAACTTCCACGACTCGGGTGAACCCGCCGGACGGCAGAGCGGCCTCGTCTTCGTCACCTTCCAACGGGACGTGCTCGCCCAGTACCTGCCCGTCCAGCAGAGCCTCGCGGAGCTCGACCTCCTCAATCGTTGGACGACGCCCGTGGGATCGGCGGTGTTCGCGCTACCGGGGGGGCCCAGACCGGGCGAGTTCCTGGGTGAGAGACTGCTGGGCTGAACGTGTGACTAGTCATGACGGCGTGACAAAGGTGATCAACGCCACGGGGCGACCCCGCTGCTCAGGTGCCTGCGCATGGACCATAATGGCTGCTGCGACCGACGAATGCTCGCTGAGTCATACCTGAGTGACAGGAGTGGATTGTGCTCGATCTTGCCCCGGAGATCTGGCGGCAGCGTCTGGTCATCGAAGGACTGTGCACGGAGCCCATCGGGCCCGAGTCCATCAAGGAGTACCTCTCGCAGCTCTCCAAGGCGATCGACATGGTGCAGCTCATGGAGCCGGTGACCCACCAGTCACCGCTCTACGGGTGGGCCGGCTGGATCCACTGGGAGACCTCGGGCGCGCACTTCTATGCCTGGGACGAGCCCCGCCTCTTCTTCAGCGTCGACATCTACACCTGCAAGCAGTTCTCTCCCCAGGCCGCCGTCGAGCTGACGCGCGAGTGGTTCAACGCAACGAAGATCGTCCACAAGGAGTTCTGATGTCGGTCGACACATGGATGCACTTCGACCCCCGCGGCGAGCTCCTCGAGGCGACGCGCGAGTGCGAGGCCGAGGTCTTCCAGCAGTGGTACGGCAACAGCCGTGCCCAGCTCGAGGACGAGTACGGCCCCTACGAGGACGCGACGCGGTTCATCGCACTGTCCGACGCGGACGGGGACGTGGTCGCGGCCATGCGGCTCCTCGCGCCGGGCGGCACGGCGGGGCTCAAGACGTTGGCCGACGTCGGCAGCGCTCCGTGGAGCGTCGACGGTGCGCGCGCTGCTGCGGCAGCCTCCCTCGACCTTCGCTCGACCTGGGAGATCGCCACCATCGGCTCCCGCAGGAAGTCAGCCCGCTCGGGCGTGCGCTACTCGCTCGCCCTCTACCACGGCCTGACCTTGACGTCGCGCGCCAACCAGATGACCGCGATCGTGGCGATCCTCGATGAACGAGTGCGCCGCCTGCTCGATGCGACCGGCCTCACGATGCACACGCTGCCGGGTACCCGCACCGCCTCCTACCTCGGGTCCGAGGCGAGCACCCCGGTCTTCGCTCACGGCAACATCCTCGACAACCAGCGGCGGAACGCGCCGGAGGCCCACGCGCTCGTCAGTGCCGGCCAGGGACTCGAAGGGGTCGCGGTCCCACCGCTCGAAGCCTTCCGCCTTGACGCGCGCGAACGCTTCTCCGCTCAGGAGACGCCGGTCACGGTCTCGGGTCTCGTCTGACCCTTGGGCGGGTGCGCCACGCCGGCAGAGCCCCTGCTCAGCCGCGGGTCGCCGCGATCCGACTCAGCCCGCCGAAGGACCCGAGGCCGTCACCATGTGCTGTGCCGTCCATTCCCTGACCCAGGGCACCACGGCCTCGGAGGGCATCGGACGTGCGATGTGGTAGCCCTGGAGCACGTCGACGCCGAGCGGGACGAGCTCCGCGGCGGTCCGGGCGTCCTCGACGCCCTCCGCAACGAAGCGGAGACCCATGGCCCGCGCCATCTGGCTCGTGGTCTGGACGATGAGCCGGCTCCGCTCGTCCGCCGGGACGGGTGAGACGAACGACCGATCCATCTTGAGCTCCTGCACCGGCAGGTCACGAAGGTAGGCGAGCGAGGAGAAGCCACTGCCGTAGTCGTCGATGGAGACCTCGATCCCGTGCGCGCGCAGATCGTGGAGCACGCTGCGAGCCCGTTCCGGATCCGCGAGGAACGAGTCCTCCGTGACCTCGACGAGCAGGCTGTTGTCGGGCAGACCGGCCTCGTCGATGGCTGCGTAGAAGCGTTGGAGCAGGGGCCCGCCCATCAGCTCCGGAGGCGCCCAGTTCATCGCGATGCGGAAGGTCATCCCTTCGGCCCGCCAGCGCTTCGCGTCGCTGACGACCTGATGCATGACGACCTCGGTGAGCGCCGGCATGAGCCCGGCGCGCCGGGCGTCGGACAGGAAGGTGGCCGGCGGAAGCAGTCCCTCGACGGGGTGCCACCAGCGCACCAGTGCCTCCATGGCCACGACCTGCCGCGTCCGCGCGTCGACCTGGGGCTGGTACCAGGCCAAGAGCTGACCCTCGGCGATCGCGACCCGCAGCGCCTCGCCGCGTTGCAGCCGCAGGTGGGACAGTCCGTCGCGCGCAGCGTCATAGATGAGCACACCCGCCCGGGACGACTTCGCCTCGTACATCGCGATGTCCGCCCGGCGCAGCAGCTCGGTGCCGTCGGTGTCCTCGTCATGGCGTCGCGCGATCCCCGCCGACGCCTCGATCGACACGTCGATGCCATGGACGAACAGCGGCTCGCGGAGCACGGACCTCGTCAGCTGGGCCACCTCGAAGAGCTCGAGGTCGTCCTCGCTCGGGACGAGCAGGCCGAACTCGTCGCCACCGAGCCGGGAGAGGTGGATGCCGGGAGCGACGGTGCGCTCGAGTCTCGCGGCGAGGCTCACGAGCAGGTCGTCGCCCACCGCGTGACCGAGGCTGTCGTTGATGTCCTTGAACGCGTCGAGGTCGATGAGGATGATCGACGCGGGACCACGGTGCTGCAGGGAGTGGTCGGCCGCCTTCATCAGTGCGCGCCTGTTCGGCAGGCCGGTGAGCTCGTCCGTGAGGGACAAGCGCATCGCCTCCGCGGCGCCGCGGGCCGTCGCGAGAGCCAGCTGCAGCCGCCATCCCGTGAGCGCGAGGGTCGCGACGGCCAGACCGACCGCGACCCAGCCGAGATAGCCGTCCGGGCGGAACACGAGGGTCAGGACCGCGAGGGCGGCGGCGCCGAGCAGCAGGCGGGGGCTGGTGCGCTGCTCCGCGAGCGAGGCGTCGTCGCGGCGACGCCGGGTGGCCGCCTCAGCGATGAGCCCGAAGCCGACGCCCCAGAGTGCGGCGATCCAGAGGCTCGAGGTGTACGCCGCCCCACGATCGGTGGCGGTGAGGAAGTTGCTGTCCCCGGCCGCGAGACTGACGAAGCCCCCGAGCATGAGCATCGAGCGGATCGAGGCCGCCCGATTGCGCAGCACGACCTGCACCAGCACCATGGCCGCGAGCACGAGGTTGACCAGCGGGAACAGCACCGCAGCCGCCATCGCGAGGCCGTGCCGGCCATGACTGCTGAGCACCGGGTCGAGCAGCACGAAGGTGGCCAGGCAGACGGTTGCACCCCAGACGATCCCGGCTTCGATCCAGACCGAGATGGATGCGGAGCGACGCGGGACGTCGAGGAGCACGAAGGCGGCCAGACCGAGGTAGGCACCGAGGCACAACAGGTCCCCAGGTGCAGGGAAGACCACGTCGGAGACCGCCTGCGAGGCGCTGGTGAGCGCGGCGCCCGTCGCCCAGGTCACCATCGATGCGGCAAGGGGGACGACGGACCGCCGGTCGTCCGGCCGTCGGCGCCCCGCGAGCAGGAGACGCCAGAGGATGATCGCGAAGAAGACGCCGATCAGCAGACCGAGAACCGAACGGACGACCTGCCCGTCCGCCCCACCCGGGAGGGTCGTCGTGAGGATCGCGCCGAGGACCAGCACCCCCCAAGGCATCCACGCGGTGGCCTCGAGCAGGCCGCGGGCGCGGACCGAACGACGGCCTGGCATGGGCGGCGCTCCTCTCGGTCGGTCGGCGTGGATCGGTGCGGCGCACCGCTTGCAGCGCCCCGCACCATCTACCTATCGTCCCGCAGCCCGTCCCGCTTAAGGGATTTTGTCCCCGAAGTCGCGGAGCGGACACGCCCCTTGTCACGATTGTGACAGAGCGGAAAGACTGAGGCCACACCCGGACGGGCGAATTGCAGGGGATGTCGTCTCCCGCCCGGGCAGAACCGCCCCGACCGTCGCCACCGGGGCCCCCGACCCGTAACATGCGCGCGTGGACATCGACGCCCCCGCCCCCTTGCCGGCCGACGAGCGGGCGGCCGTCACGCCGCAGGTGATGCGACGCCGTGTGGTGTCCTGGGCCCTGTGGGACTGGGGGTCGGCCGCGTTCAACGCGGTGATCACCACCTTCGTCTTCACGGTCTGGCTGACCGGCAACGCCTTCGTCGACCCTGGCACCGTGGCCGCGGCCACCGCAGAGGGCAGCGCGGGCGGGACCGCGACCGATGCCCTCGCCCGCGCGATCGATCAGCACTCGAGCTGGCTCGGCCTCGGCCTGACGGTCGCCGGCCTGGTCATCGCCCTGCTCGCGCCGGTCGCGGGGGCGCGCGCGGACGACAACGGACGCCGCCGCCTCTGGCTGGGGGTGCACACGGGGATCGTCGTGGTGCTGAGCGCCGCGATGTTCTTCGTCCGGCCCGACCCGTCGAACCTCGATCAGAACCTCGTGCTCGGAATCTTCCTGCTCGCGGCCGGGAACATCTTCTTCGAGCTCGCCGCCGTGAACTACAACGCGACCCTGGCCCACGTCTCGAACCGGGCCAACGTCGGCCGGGTCAGCGGGATCGGCTGGGGCGCGGGCTACCTCGGCGGGATCGTGCTGCTGCTCATCCTCTTCGTCGGCTTCATCAACCCGGACGTCGGCTGGTTCGGCGTGACCGGTGCGGACGGCCTGGACATCCGGATCTCGATGCTCGTGGCCGCGGCGTGGTTCGGCGGGTTCGCCCTGCCGGTGCTGCTCGTCGTCCCCGAGAACGCGGCGGTCGCCGGACGCTCCCGCGTCGGGCTGTTCGAGTCCTACCGGCGGCTCTTCCGCGATGTCACGCACCTGTGGCGGACCTCGCGCGACACGCTCGCCTTCCTCATCGCGAGCGCCGTGTACCGCGACGGCCTCGCGGGGGTCTTCACCTTCGGTGCCGTGATCGCGGCCGGCACCTTCGGGTTCTCCAAGAGCGAGGTGATCGTGTTCGCCATCGCCGCGAACATCGTGGCCGGCGCCGCGACGATCAGTGCGGGCTGGCTCGACGACCGCCTCGGCGCCAAGCGGGTCGTGGTCGGCTCGTTGATCGGCCTCGTCGTAGCCGGGACCGGGGTCTTCCTCGGCCACTCCGGAGGGGCCGGTGTCTTCTGGGCCTTCGGCCTCGCGCTGAGCGCCTTCGTCGGCCCGGCGCAGTCCGCGAGCAGGACCTTGCTCGCCCGGGTGATCCCGCCCGGTCGCGAGAGCGAGATCTTCGGCCTCTACGCCACGACCGGACGCGCCGCGAGCTTCATGGCACCCCTGGCCTGGACGACCTTCATCGCGATCGGCGGTTCCCAGCACTGGGGAATCGTCGGGATCATCCTCGTGGTCGCGATCGGTCTCGGCCTGCTGCTCCCGGTCCGCACGACGCAGGCCGCCCTGACATGACCTCCTGGGAGCCGGATGTGCTCGGCCCCGGCTGGCAGTCCGCAGCGATCGACCTCGGCGTCGACGAGGAGGGTCCACTCGTCGCGACGCTCGTCCGCGCCGATCCAGCGACCGGATCCCCTGCAGCGGCTCCTGGCCCCGCCCGCTCTCCCGCGGTGCTCTACGTCCACGGCTACAACGACTACTTCTTCCAGACGCACCTGGCCGCCGCGTGGGCCGAGCACGGCTACACCTTCTACGCGCTCGACCTGCGCCGGTGCGGCCGCTCGACCCGGCCATGGCAGACCCCGCACTTCACGACCGACCTGAGCGAGTACCGCGCCGAGCTCTCGACCGCCGCCGCGATGCTGATCGGCGAGCTCGGCCACGACCGCCTCGTCGTGAACGCCCACTCGACCGGCGGGCTCACCGTGAGCCTCTGGATGGCCGACGAGGGCGACCGCACCCCCGTCGACGCGCTGGTGCTCAACAGCCCCTGGTTCGACCTCAATGCCGACTGGTTCCAGCGCGTGGTGGGCACCTACGCGCTAGAACGACTCCCCCTCGATCCTCGACGCGTCGTCGACGACCGGCCTTCGCCGTACTCCTGGCACCTGCATGCCGAGCACGGCGGCCGATGGACCTACGACCTCGCGCTCAAGCCGCCGGCCGGCTTCCCCGTGCGCGCCGGGTGGCTGCGTGCGGTCCGGCGCGGTCAGGCCCGCCTCGCGGCGGGGCTCGATCTGCACCGGCCCGTCCTGGTCTGCACTGCGGCGGCCAGCGGCCCGAACACCTGGGACAACCCGGAGCTGCCCGAGCAGGACACGATCCTCGACGTCGACCAGATCGCGGCCAGGGCGCCGCGCCTGGGCACCGACGTCACCCTGGTGCAGATCCCGCGCGGAGTGCACGACCTCGCCCTTGCTGCCCCCGCCCCGCGCGAGGAGTACCTCCGGACGGTCTTCGACTGGTTGGCGGAGCGTCTCGACGACAGGTCGCCGCTCAGCGACCCGGAGCAGAGCCAGGGTCGTCGGCCAGGGCGCTGAGGATGCGCGCCGGCACGTTGGTCGTGACCTCCGTGACACCGGCGGCCACGCACCGTGCGAGGTCAGCCGGCTCGTCGACGGTCCACACCCGGACGGTCGCCCCCTGCTCGAGCCACCGCTCCACCCGGTCGGGGTTCTCCCGGAGGAAGCGGAGCGAGGGTCCGACTCCCCCCACGGCCGAGGCGTCGGCCAGCGCGACGGCCTGCGCGACGAGCTCGGCGCCGACATCGATCAGCGGCATGAGGTGCTCCGCCGGGACCGACCGGTGCAGCCGGAGCAGCGAGCCGGGGTGGAAGCTCATCAGGCTGATCGTCAGCGGGCTCGGGGCGCCCGGTCGCCACCCCGCACGATCGAGCACCTCCAGCACGGCGTCCTCGGCGTCCCAGCCGTAGAGCACCGGGTGCTTGAGCTCGATCGCCAGCGTCACCGGCCTGCCGGCCCCCTGCGCGAGCTCCACCAGCTCGGCGAGGGTCAGCACCGCAGGACCGTCCCACGAACCGCCGGACGGCGGATGGAGCCCCCGGAGGAGATCGAGACGGCGCAGCTGCGCGAGCGTCCGCTCGTGCACCGGGCCGTGCCCGTCCGAGGTGCGGTCCACGGTGGCGTCGTGCCAGCACACGGCGATGCCGTCCGAGGTCAGCCGGACGTCGCACTCCAGCCCGTCCGCCCCCTCGGCGAGGGCCTGGACGTAGGCTGGTCTCGAGTGCTCGGGCCAGCGTCGGCTCGCGCCGCGGTGAGCGATCACACGTGGTCGGGACACGCCGCCGACGCTACCCGTCCGCCGCCGCCGATCCGCGATCTGCGAGTCCTGGACCTCAGCCCAGGCCCGACATACCCCGTGGCGTATGACCTATGTCCCCCGGATCGAATAATCACGGCTCATACCGTGTATCTCACACGTCGACGCGAACGTCACCGGGCCGCGGAGATCTATCACGGCCGACATGAACGAAGGAGCCCAACGATGCGACACCTCGTGGTACTCGGAGCCGGCACCGCCGGCACCATGGTCGTCAACAAGCTCAGGCCCCGCCTCTCGTCCGACTGGACGATCACGGTCGTCGACCCCTCCGAGGTGCACTACTACCAGCCGGGCTTCCTCTTCCTCCCCTTCGGAACCACCCGTCCGAACGACATCATCAGGCGACTGCGGTCGACGCTGACCCACGGGGTCCGCGTCGTGCAGAAGACCGTGGACCGGGTCGACCCTGACGCCAAGCGGGTGCACCTGACCGACGGCAGTGAGCTGGCCTACGACTACCTGGTGATCGCGACGGGCACGACACCTCGCCCCGACGAGACGCCCGGCCTGGCCGAGGCGCTCGGTGACAACGCGCACGAGTTCTACAGCTGGACGGGCGCGAACGCCCTCACCGCGAAGCTGGCGACCTGGCCCGGGGGGCGACTCGTCGTCCACGTCTCCGAGATGCCGATCAAGTGCCCCGTCGCCCCGCTGGAGTTCGCCTTCCTCGCCGACGCCCACTTCACCAAGCTCGGCATGCGCGACAAGGTCGAGATCACCTACGTCACGCCGCTGCCCGGCGCCTTCACCAAGCCCGTCGCTGCCGAGCACCTCGGCACGATGCTCACCGAGCGCGACATCGCCATCGAGCCGGACTTCGTCGTGGAGTCCGTCGACGGCGAGACCGGGATCCTCGCCGGCTACGACGGCCGCGAGATCCCCTTCGACCTGCTGGTGAGCATCCCGGTGAACATGGGGGCGGACTTCATCGGCCGCTCGGGTCTCGGCGACGACCTCAACTTCGTCCCGGTCGACAAGGGCACCCTGCTCTCGACGCAGTACGACACGATCTTCGCCGTCGGCGACGCAGCCGGGATCCCGACCTCCAAGGCCGGCTCGGTCGCGCACTTCGCGGTCGACTCCTTCGTGCCGAACTTCCTCGAGCACGTCGAGGGTCGCCCGATGACCCAGACCTTCGACGGCCACGCCAACTGCTTCATCGAGACGGGGCACGGCAAGGGCCTGCTGATCGACTTCAACTACGACACCGAGCCCCTGCCGGGGACCTACCCGCTTCCCGTGATCGGCCCGATGAGCCTGCTGCGCGAGACCCGCCTCAACCACTGGGGCAAGCTCGCCTTCCGCTGGATCTATTGGTACATCCTGCTGCCCGGCCGCCACCTGCCCATCCCCGCGCACATGTCGATGACGGGCAAGCGCGTGCCCACCAAGCCCACGACCACCGCCGCCCCGCCGCTCACCCCGGCCGGGCTCGACTGAGAGGACGACCCCATGCCTGTGACCGAGATCGCTGGACGCGAGGTCCACGTCGACGCCGAAGGATTCCTGACCGACCCCGCCGAGTGGGACGAGGCGCTGGCCGCGGTCCTCGCCGGGAACATCGGTGTGGAGCTCACCGAGGCCCACTGGAAGCTGCTGCGCTTCCTGCGCGATGACTTCGCCACCCAGGGCGAGACGGCCACGACCCGCCGTGTGCAGACCGTCGGGGGCGTGCCGACCAAGGAGCAGTTCGCACTGTTCCCGAAGAAGCCGGCCAAGAAGATGGCCTACATCGCCGGGCTCCCGAAGCCCAAGGGCTGTGTCTGACCCCCCGATCCGATCTGAAAGAGGACCCTCCATGACCGCACAGCCCATCGTCCCGTCCTTCGGCGACGACGCCCCCACCGACCGCAAGCTCGCCATCATCTGCTCCAAGGGGAACCTGGACATGGCCTACCCGGGGCTGATCCTGGGCAACGCCGCACTCGGCGAGGGTGTCGAGGTGCACATGTTCTTCACCTTCTGGGGCTTCGACATGATCACCAAGTCCCGGATGAACGATCTCAAGTTCACCCCGGTGGGCAACACGGCCACGCACATGCCGATGGGCCTGACCCCGATGCCGGGAATGACCCAGATGGCCACCAAGCAGATGAAGAAGACCCTCGAAGACCTCGACATCCCCAACGTCCCCGACTTCCTCGAGCAGATCGTCGCCTCCGGTGGCCACCTGTGGGCCTGCCGACTCTCCGCCGACATGAACAAGCTCACGGACGCGGACCTGTACGACGAGGTCGAGGGCATCATCAGCGCCTCCGACTTCATCGAGATGACCGAAGGAGCCCAGCTCCTCTTCATCTGAGCGGTTCCCCCGCCGCTCGCCCGTCCGGGGGGGGGGGGGGGGGTGGACCCCCCCCCCGCACAAAAAGACCCCCGGGGTGAAGTCACCCAGA
>JBBSAL010000035.1:0-35392 GCA_038252305.1 Actinomycetales bacterium
ACGGCTTCGGCTGGTACGTGGACCAAGGCAACGGGAGCGTGTGGCACACCGGGGCGAGCCCTGGTTTCGAGTCATTGGCGTGGATGCTCCCCGCTCAGATGAAGGGGGCGGTCGTGCTCGTCAACGGGGTAGGTGGAATCGGCTTCGCGGAGACGACCGAGCTCCGCACCGGCATCGCCGCCAGAGGGCTGGGTATCGACTACGACGGCGAAGGCTCCCGCCTGCCCCAGAAGGCCCTGTTCATCGGCCTGGTGCTCCTGCCGATCGTCTACCTGCTCAGCATGATCTGGGCGTGGCGTCACCGCGCCGCGATACGCACCAAGTCGGGCATCGCCGGCCGGTTCAGCCTGTGGTTCCCGCTGCTCACCACGAGTGCCGCGGCATGGGTCATCCTCAGTCTGGTGCCGCGTCTGTTCGGCTCACCGCTCGCCAACCTCAACCAGTTCCTGCCCGACTTCGTCCTGCTGCTCGTCGCGACCGCGGTGACCGGAGTGCTGTGGGCCGTGTTCAGGCTCGGGGTGGCCTACACCGGTCGATCCGGCACCGCCTGACCGCAGGCTCGGATCGTCCACGGGAGGAAAGTGCTCGATCGCGACCGCGCGAGGGCTGTCGGTCCGTGCCGGTCCGCGGCTACCTTGTGCCGATGTCAGCGACGCTGTCGGTCGAGGACGAGGCTGCGGCCCTCCGGGGCGAGCTCGTCGGGTACTGCTACCGGTTCTTCGGGTCCTACGCCGAGGCGGAGGACGCAGTGCAGGAGACCATGCTGCGCGCCTGGCAGCACCAGGGCGGGTTCGCCGGCCGGTCATCGGTGCGGACGTGGCTGTACCGGATCGCGACGAACGTCTGCCTCGACATGAGGCGGGCGCCCCAGCGCCGCTCGCTGCCCATGGACCTCGCCTCCCCCGGCCAGGTCCCGGACGACCCGACCGCGCTGGTCACCCGTCCGGAGGCCACCTGGGTCGGGCCGATCGCCGACGCGCACCTTGCGGGCACGCGCGACCCGGCCGACACCGCCTTGCTTCGCGAGTCCGTCCGGCTCGCCTTCGTGACGGCACTGCAGGTGCTCCCCCCTCGCCAACGGGTGACCCTCATCCTCCGGGACGTGCTCTCGTGGTCGGCCCAGGAGTGCGCGGACCTGCTGGGCGTCAGCGTGGCGGCGGTCAACTCCGCCCTGGCGCGGGCGCGCAGGGCCCTCGCCGAGCACGACGGCGGTGCCCGGTCCTCCTCGTCGTCGACCTCCGTCGAGGAGAGCAGGCTGCTGACGAGCTATGTCGTCGCCTTCGAGGCCTACGACGTGGACCGACTGGTGGCGCTGCTCGCCGAGGACGCGGCGTTCAGCATGCCGCCGTACGAGCTCTGGCTGACGGGCGCCGATCAGATCGAGCGGTGGTGGCGGGGGCCGGGACAGGTCTGCCGCAACTCGCGCACCCTCACCACGCGCGCGAACGGGCAGCCGGCGGTGGCGGTCTACCACCCGGTCGGGGACGGCCGCTGGGAACCGTTCGCGCTGCACGTCCTGGACCCCGCGGTGATCGACCAGCAGCAGCGGATAGCCGCGATCACCCACTTCATGGGCCCGACCGTCTTCGCCGAGTTCGCCCTTCCCGACCACCTGACCGATCAGTTCTCCCGGTCCGCGTCGTCCACCCACTGACCGCACGCTCCGAGCCCGAAGGACACCGACATGACCCGCACCACGACCGCTCACCTGTTCAGCTCCGTCAACGGGGTGGTGGAGAGCCCGAACCTCTTCCAGTTCGACGCCTTCGGGCCGGAGGAGGGCGAGATGATGACGCGCACCATCGGCCCCGTCACCGACGTCGTGATCGGGAGCACCCTGTGGACGGAGTGGTCGGAGTACTGGCCGGGCGCCGACGACCCGTTCGCCCAGTGGATCAACCCGGTGCGCAAGCACGTGATCTCCTCGACCCTGCCGGCCGCGCTGCCGTGGAACAGCACCCTGATCACGGGTGACCCGCTGCAGTACGTCCGGGACCTGCGAGCGGGGGACGGCGGCGCGATCAGCGTCGCGGGCGGTGTGCAGACCATCCGGTCGCTGTTCACCGCCGGACTGATCGACGCCCTCACGCTC
Organism: Actinomycetales bacterium; assembly: GCA_038252305.1. GTDB lineage: Bacteria > Actinomycetota > Actinomycetes > Actinomycetales > Cellulomonadaceae > Actinotalea. Next base: position 2,093 of record JBBSAL010000035.1, read on the forward strand.
ACCGTGCACCCGGTCGTGACGAACGAGGGCCGTCGGCTGTTCGACGACAGCGTGCCCCTCACCCGGCTGCGCCTCGTGGACAGCCAGGTCACCAGCCTCGGCAACGCGGTGCTGACCTACGCCCTGCACGCCTGACCTCGCCGTCATGGTCCAGGTCGAGCGGCTCACGAACGGCTGAGGGCTGAGCGGGCGGCTCGTCGCGCCGGGGTTCCCTGCCGACCTGCCGGCCCGGCAGCTCCGGTGTCTGAGCTCCGTGGCGAGCCGGGGTCGGGGTCGGCACCGCCGACGCGGCAGGGACGGGCGCAAGGTCGCTCCGCCGTCGGCGCGGTCCTGGCCCGCTTCGGACGCGCAGGTCGGGCCCGCCCCCCCCCCGGGGGCCCCCCCCCCCCCCTGCGCGTCGTTCTCGCTGCGAGGGTCAGTCGCGCACCGACACCTGCGACGGAGCGACCGCTGAGGTTCGTCCGCTCGACGAACCGTCCAGCCACCCCACCAGTCGATCGGGGCGGTTCGTGATCACCGCGTCCACCCCGACCGCCGACGCCGCAGCCCAGTGGGCCTGCTCGTCGAGCGTCCAGACCATCACCTGCAGCCCGGCGGCGTGCAACCGGGCGACAAGGCCCGGATCCGCGACCAGCAGGGTGCCGTTCGGGTTGCAGGCCATGACCCCCAGGTCGGTGCACCGCTCGACCAGGTCGTCCGGCGCCTCCACCACGAGCACCCCCCGCCGCAGCTGCGGGGCCACCTGACGCAGTGCCGCGACCGTCTCCGGCCAGAAGCTCTGCCCGATCACCCGGTCCGAGAGGCCGGCTGCAGCGATCGCGGCCGTCACCGGCTCGACCTGCTCTGGCGTCCACGAGCCCTTGAGCTCGAGCAGCAGCCCGATGCCCGGACGCCCGGACTGCCAGGTGAGCACCTCGGCGAGGGTCGGCACCCGCTGACCGTTGAATGCCGGGGCGAAACTCACGCCGGCGTCCAGTGCCCGCACCTGCTCCAGGTCGAGATCGACGACCGCCCCGGTCCCGTCCGTGGTCGCGTCCACCGTGTCGTCGTGCAGCACGACGACCTGCCCGTCCCGGGTGAGCTGGATGTCCAGCTCGACCAGGTCGGCGCCTGCCCGCCATGCCGCCTCGAACGCCGCGAGCGTGTTCTCCGGCGCCACCGAGCTGTTGCCCCGGTGGGCGATGACGAGCGGACGGCCCGTCACGGCACCGGCTCCGGCTCCGGCTCCGGCAAGGTCGGTCATCACAGGTACGGCTCGACGTTCTCGGTGTACGCCGTCTTCAGCTGCGGGGTGATCGCCTCGAGCGCGGCCTTCGGGTCAGCGCCCTTGAGCAGCACCTGCTCCAGGCCGCCGTTGATGATCGCGTCCGCCCCCGGGACGAAGACGCGCACGTAGTCCTGCGAGCGCGCCTTGTCGGCGAGCTGGTCGACGGCGGTGCGGAACTGCGGCGTCTTTGCGTAGACCTGCTTCATCGCATCGGACTCCACCGCAGAGGTCCGGACCGGCATGTAGCCGGTGGCCTGGGAGAACGTGGCGGTGTTGGCGGTGTTCGTGAGGAAGTCGACGAACATCGCAGCGGCGAGCTGGTGCGACTTGTCGCTGGCCGCCGAGATCGCCAGACCGGTGCCACCGGTCGGCGTGCCGGAGCCCTTCGGGCCGTCCGGCAGGTAGGCGGTGCCGACGGAGAACTTCGCCGCGCTCAGCACCCCGGCCAGACTGCCGGTGGAGCCGATGGTCGAGGCGACCACGCCGGCGTTGAAGTCAGCGACCGAGTCCTTGGAGATCGAGATGGTTCCGGCGTCGACGAGGTCCTTGAGCTGCTGCACCCCGGCCACCGTTCCGGCGTCGGTCAGGGTCTTGAGGTCGAACCCGTCGGAGTACTGACCACCCTGGCCCCAGACGAAGTTCTCCAGCCACCACGCACCCCACGAGGGACCGGTCGACAGACCCATCGGCGAGCCGTTGGCGGGCACCTGGGCCTTGAGCGCGGCGGACCACTGGGCCATCTCGGCCCACGACGTGGGCCCCCGGTCCGGCAGCCCGGCCGCCGCCCACATGTCCTTGTTGTAGTAGAAGAGCGGGGTCGACCGAGCGTACGGAACCGCCCAGTGCTGACCGCCGTACTCGTAGTCGCCGTACAGGGCCTTGACGTAGTCGCTCGTGTCGGAGCCGACGGCCTTGAGGATGTCGTCCACCGGGATGATCTGGCTGTTCAGGTGGTAGCGGAACCACCACACGTCGGAGGCGATCACGACGTCGGGCAGTCCGTCGGTGTGCGACGCCGCCTGGAAGCGCTGGGCGACCTCGTCATAGCTCGAACCGGCGGTGACCAGGTTGACCGCGATCCCGGTCTTCTTGGTGAACGCCTCGATCACCGCCTCCTCGACGGTCTGCGACTTGCCAGGGTGGTTGCTCCAGAAGGTGATCTGCTTGGCCGGTTCGACGGCCGACCAGTCCACCGAGCCAGCGCTGGCCTTGGGCGTCGTCTGGGCGCCGAGGGCAGGGCCGGCGCAAGCGCTGAGGGCCAGCGCGGCCAGAGCGGCGAAGGCGCCGCCGACCACCAGCCCGGGACGGACCAGCCGCCGTCGGGACGCAGCTGGCCGGGTCATGCGGAACATGCGAGGGGTACGCACGCGTAGCTCTCCTTGCTCGTGGCCGCACGGGGCGGCCGGGTGGGTGCAGCAGGTTGCTGCGGAATCACCGGCCGGCAGAAGCGCCGACCGGTGCGGGTCGATCAGCCGGTGACAGCGCCCGCGGTCAGACCGGCAACCAGGCGCCGTTGCAGCACCAGGAAGACGGCGAGGATCGGCAGCGTGACGATGACCGTGGCGGCGAGCAGAACGCCCCAGTTGGTCATCCCGTCGATGTTCTGCAGCAGAGTCAGCCCCACCGGCAGGGTCATCCGGTTGGCGTTGTCCACCACGAGGAACGGCCACAGGTAGTCGTTCCACTCGGTGACCACCGAGACCAGTGCGACCGCCGCGAGGGTCGGCAGCGACATCGGCACGACGAACCGCCACAGCCGACGCCAGTGGCCGGCCCCGTCCAGCTCGGCAGCCTCGAGCACCGAGGCGGGCAACCCGAGGAAGTGCTGACGGAACAGGAACGTGCCGAAGGCGCTGGCCAGGCCGGGGACGATGATCCCCTGGTAGGTGTTCAACCAGCCCAACGAGGCGATGAAGGTGTAGTTCGGGATGATCGTGATCTGCGGTGGGATCATCAGTGTTGCGATGACGAGCAGGAACGCGGCCTTCTTGAACGGCACGTCGACGAAGACCAGGGCGTAGGCGCAGGTCAGGCCGAGGACGACCTTGAGCCCCGCGCCCAGCAGGGTCACCACGACACTGTTGATCATGAAGTGGCCGATCGGGATCGTGGCGACCACGTCGCCGTAGTTCTGCAGGTGCGGGCTGGCCGGGAACCAACGCAGCGGCAGCGAGTACAGCTCCTGCGGCGTCTTCAGACTGGCCAGCACCATCCAGACCAGGGGAGCGCCGAGGACCAGGGTTGCGAGCACCATCGAGAGCCAGGGGACGATCCGGAGACGCCGCAGCGCGCTCATGCGTAGTGCACCTTTCGTTCGACGAACCGCATCTGCAGGGCTGTGACGCCGAGCAGGATCAGGAACAGCACCGTCGCGCCGGCCGAGGCGTACCCGGCTCGGCCGTTGACGAAGCCCTCCTGGTAGATCTGGTACATCAACGTGGTCGTCGAGCCGACCGGACCGCCCTTGGTCATCCCCTGGATGATGTCGAAGGACTGCAGCGAGCTGAGCATCATCGTGACCAGCAGGAAGAACGTGGTCGGCATGAGCAGCGGCAGCACGATCGAGCGCAGCGTGCGGGCCGGCGAGGCCCCGTCCAGCGCAGCCGCGTCGCGCAGGTCCTGCGGGATGGCCTGCAGTCCGGCCATGTAGATCAGTGCGACGTACCCGAGGTTCTTCCACAGGTAGACCACGATGATCATCACCAGCGGCCACGGCGGCTCGGTGTACCACTGCGGCGAGGACGCCCCGAACCAGCCGAGCACCTCGGCGAGCAGCCCGTACCGCGGGTCGAAGATGAAGAGCCAGAGGATGCCGACCGCCAGCCCGGACAGCACGTAGGGGGCGAAGGCCACCGTGCGGGCGACGCTGCGTCCCGGCAGCCGACGGTCGAGCAGCAGCGCGAGCCCCAGCCCGATCACCAGGGCCCCGCCGACGGTCGAGACCGTGAAGATCCCCGTCGTGGTGAGCACCTGGGCGGTCGACGGCGCTCTGAACCACTCGACGTAGTTGCCCAGCCCGATGAACCGGGCCACCGGGGAGCCGAGGTTCCACTGCAAGGTCGACAGGTACAGGCCCTGCAGCAGTGGTCGGTACACGAACAACAGGAGCAGCCCGATGTTGGGGCCCGCCAGCGCCAGGAATGCGATCCCGCCGCGGCGGCGTCTGCGGCGGGCCAACGGCCCGAGGTCCTGCCCGGTCGCATGTGCGACGAGTGAGACAAGTCGGCCGGTCACCCAGCCGCGTCCGGCGGCGCCCTGCGCCGGGGCCGGGGTCGAGGAGCCGTCGCCCGCCCGGGTCACCGAGGGTGTGGGCGGTCTGGTCGTTGTCGTCGTCATGCGGCTCCGTCGTGGCGTTGCGGTCGATGTCGGCGCACACGCTACGAGCGTCCAGGACGCCTCTAGCGGCAATCGAGGAACCCTTGGCCACGTCGTCGGCAAACGTTCACCGCGTTCACCGGCCGGTCATCAGCAGGCCGCCGGATCGTCGCGCAGCCGGCGTCTACCGGTCGCCCGCACGTCACGTCGAGCTCGTCCTGGGGACCGGCTGCGCGACGCCGTCCGGGGCCGGCAGCTGCAGACTGCGAGCCTGCTGCCACGCCGTCCGGATGCCCGGCCCACGCGCCGCGCGAAGCGGAGGACGCCCGGCGGCTTGACCGTCGGTCGCTCGGTCGCCTGACCAGGTCACACTCGGTCCGCCTCGGGCGTCAGCCGGGTGAGGAGCAGCGGTGGAAGGGTGAGGGCCATGGACCAGACGGATGCCTTCGAGGCTGAACGACCGCGCCTGGTGGGGATCGCGAGCCGGCTCCTCGGCGACCGCGCCGAGGCCCAGGACATCGTGCAGCAGGCATGGCTGCGGCTGCACGGGACGGACACCGAGATCGACAGCCTGCCCGCCTGGCTGACGACCGTGACCACCCGGCTGTGCATCGACCGGCTCCGGTCGCGGACCCCCGTCCCCGTGGACCGTGTCGAGCCCGCGGGGATCGTCACCGATCCGGCCGACGCCGTCATGCTCGCCGACACCGTCGGTCTCGCCCTGCACGTCGTGCTCGACCGACTCTCCCCGCGCGAGCGGGTCGCCTTCGTCCTCCACGACAGCTTCGGCTTCGAGTTCCCGACGATCGCGGACGTCCTCGACACCACGCCGGCGGCCGCACGCAAGCTGGCGTCGCGAGCACGGGCCAAGGTCACCCGGCCCCACCCCGAGGACCGCTTGGCCGACTGGGAGGTCGTCGACGCGTTCATGGCGGCGGCCAGGAACGGCGACTTCGACCGGCTGCTGCGCCTGCTCGCCCCCGACGCCGTGGTGGCCGCTGACGACGCCGCGGTCCTGGTCGGCACGCCTCGGCAGATCGATGGTCGCGAGGAGGTCGCGACGTTCTTCAACGGCAGCGCCAAGGCCGCACTGCCGGTCTTCGTCGGCGACCGGCCCGCGAGCGCCTGGTTCCACCTCGGTGCAGCCAAGGTCGTCTTCGACTTCACCGTCGACGACGGCCTGGTGCGCACCATCACGTTCCGCGCCGCGCCCGACGTGCTCGAGCGGGTCGTTCGCCGCGACGGCGGTCGGCCGCGCAGCTGACCCGGTCACACCCGGTCCATGGCGATCGTCACCACCTCGAGGAACGACAACAGAAGGGGACGACCATGAAGACGATGACCTGCCGCGACCTCGGAGGGCCCTGCGACCTCGAGCACCGCGGGCAGAACGCCGACGAGGTGATCAACGCCCAGGACCGCCACCTCAAGGAGGCGGAGAAGGCCGGCGACGCGAACCACCAGGAGGCCCGCGACGCGATGAAGAGCCGCTGGCGGCATCCCAAGAAGTCGATGGGCTGGTACCGCGACACGAAGGAGGCGTTCGCCGCGCTCTCCGAGGACTGAGACATGCGGGAGATCTGCCTGGTCCGCCTCGACACGACGTGACCGGCGCTGGTCCTGACCCGCGAGGCGGTGCGCGGCGCGATGACGCAGGTGACCACCGCCCCGATCACCACCACCGTCAAGGGCTTGTCGAGCGAGCTCCTGGTCGGGTCGGCCAACCGGCCGGGACCTCCTTGGTCATCACGCAGTTGCCCTGACCCTTGGGCCGCTGGTACTCGAACCCGAGCTGCTCGTACATGGTCCTGGTCGCGCTGTAGAGGAACGACGAGGAGATCTTCTTGTCCGGCGGGAGGTCGTGCGGGTAGGACTCGACCAGGCCGCCGCCGGCCGCGGCGATCAGCGAGAGCGCGCCGCGGACCGCGACCGACGCCATCCCCTTGCGCCGGTAGCGCCGGTCCACGAACAGGCAGGTGATCCGGTAGTCCGGCCTGCGCGCGACGCCCTGCTCCCACTCCTTGCGGTGGTGGATGTTGGGCAGCTCCTCCACGGTGCCGTACTGGGCCCAGGCGATCGCGACGTCGCCGTCGAGCACCAGCGCCGCGTGGGAGCGGCCCTGCTCGACGAGCCGGTGCTTGAACTCGCGGTTCCCGAGCTCCCTGCGCTCCTCCTTCGGGTCCGGGTACAGGTGGAACCAGGTGCACCAGCACCCGCCCCACACGCCGTTGTGCCGCTCCGCCAGGTCCGCGAACGCGTCCCAGGTCTCAGGGCCGAGCGGTTCGACCCGGTAGCCGTCCACGGTGACCTCAGCGTCCATGACGACCACGGTAGGCCGGTCGGCCCGGCCGAGCCCAGCCCCTCGACGCGGCAGGTCCATGCCCTCCCGCCGGCGAGCGGTGGGGTGACCGGGCCGCCGGCGCTGGTGCCGCTCGGGAAAGGTACGCTCGCGACCAGATCGGTGGCAGGCCGTGGGCGACGAGGGCCCGCGAACGCTGGTCGGAGACCCGGAGGAGAACCGTCGTGATCCGCACCCTCGTCCAGGACTACGAGCACGTCCACACCGCCATCGGCATCCTCGGGAACCTGCTGTTCGTGGTGGGTTCGGTGCTGTTCTACAAGGCCTTCGACCAGTACTACACGCTTGCGGTGTCGTTCTTCGTCATCGGTTCGGTCTTCATGTTCGTCGGATCGCTCGGGAGCGGGCTGCGCCGGCTGCTGGAGCGCCGCGACGAGGAGTCGGCCTCCCGCGCCTGACAGGGTCGGCCGGTCTCACGACCAGCGGCCCTCGCGCGGCGCCCGTCAGCTCGCCGCGTGGGTGAGCCCCGCCCCGAACGGGCCCATCGCGACCTTGATGGACTGCTACTGCGACACCAAGGTGGCATTCGCCACTCTCCACGACGGGCGTGTGCTGGCCCGGCCCGTGGACCCGCGACTACGGTCGTCGGCATGACACCCGCCCACGAGCGTGTCGCCCGCATCGGACGGGGTTCACGGTGAGCCGGCCACGACGGCTGGTCGCCCCGGCGCTCGGCATCCTGGTCGCCGTGGGTGCGATCGCGAGCACCGCGCTGAGGCGGTACGCGGCGCACCAGGCGCATGTGCGCAACGGCGTCGTGGTCCTTCCGCCGTACGAGGCGTCGGCGCGCGCCCAGGAGCTGCACGAGCGCCTCGTGGTGGTCGACCTGCATGCCGACTCGTTGCTGTGGCGCAGAGATCTGCTGCGCAGGGCGACCTCCGGGCACGTGGACCTGCCGCGTCTGCAGGAGGCGAACGTGGCCCTCCAGGTGTTCGACTCGGTCACCCAGGTGCCCGTCGGGCTCAACTTCGAGCGGAACGAGCCCCGACGTGACCTCATCACGCTCCTCGCGATCGCCCAGGGCTGGCCACCGCGCACCTGGACCAGCCGGCTGGAGCGGGCCCGGTACGCGGCCGAGCGTCTGAACGGCTTCGCCGAGCGCTCAGGCGGGGACCTGCGGATGATCCGCACCGCCGCCGACCTGGACGAGCTCCTCGCCCTCCGACGGGCGGGTCGACGTACCGTCGGCGCGTTGCTCGGGATCGAGGGAGCGCAGGCCTTGGACGGGCGGGTCGAGAACCTCGACGTGCTGTTCGACGCGGGCTTCCGGATCATCGGCCTGCAGCACTTCTTCGACAACGAGGCGGGCGGCTCGGCGCACGGCACGGCTCAGGGCGGGCTCACCTCGTTCGGCCGCGAGCTCGTCGGCCGGATCCAGGCCGGCGGGATGCTGGTCGACGTCGCGCACTCGTCGCCGGCCGTCGTGGACGACGTGCTCGAGATCGCGACGGCTCCACTCGTCGTGTCGCACACCGGGTTGCGCGGGACCTGCGACAACGAGCGCAACCTCTCCGACGAGCACGCCAGGAGGATCGCCGCGACCGGCGGCGTGATCGGGATCGCGATGTTCGAGCACGCGGTCGGCGGCACGTCGGTCGACGACACCGCGCGCGCGATGCGGTACGGGGCGGATCTGGTGGGCGTCGAGCACATCGGTCTGGGCACGGACTTCGACGGCGCGATCAGCGCACCGGTCGACGTCACGGGGCTGTCGCTCCTCACCGAGAGCCTCCTGCGTCACGACTTCGCCGAGTCGGAGATCGCGGCGATCATGGGCGGCAACGCCGTCCGCCTGCTGCGATCGGTGCTGCCCTGACGCGAGGCGGAGGTCAGCGCTCATCCCTCGGGTGACCGCCCAGCCTCATCCCAGCCGCGCGACCCCGCCCGCCACCGGCGCGAGCCGCACGACGCTCCCCACCACAGGGACCTGCTCGTCGGCGGTCCGTCCGCGGCTCGGCTCGACGACGGTGAGCCGGCCCACGCCGTCGACGTCGACGTCGAGCTCGACGACACCCCGCCGGAAGCCGGCCGAGCGCACCGTTCCGCGCAGCGGACCGTCCTCGGTCACCCGGAGCGAGCCGGGGCCGAGCGCGAGCACGGAGGAGCCGTCCGAGCCGAGCGCCGTCGCGACGCCGGCGCCGACCTCGACGAAGGCCTCGTAGCCCAGGAACTGGGCAACGGTCCGCGACGCCGGGGAGTGCCACAGCACCGGCGGGGTGTCGATCTGCAGCAGGTGTGCCTCGTGCATGACGGAGATCCGGTCGGCGACGGCGAAGGCCTCGTCGTGGTCGTGCGTGACGAAGAGGGCAGGGGTGCCGGTGGCGACGAGCACCTCGCGGACCTCGTCGGCCAGGCGCTCGCGCAGGGCGCGGTCCAGGGCGGAGAGCGGCTCGTCGAGGAGCAGCAGCCGGGGCCGCGGAGCGAGGGAGCGGGCAAGGGCCACCCGCTGCCGCTCGCCGCCGGAGAGCGTCGCGACCTCGCGCCGGCCGAAGCCCGACAGCCCGACGAGCTCGAGCAGCTCGGCGACGCGCTCACGACGGGCCGCCTTGGCGACATGCTGCACCTCGAGCCCGAAGGCGACGTTCCCGGCAACGTCGAGATGCCCGAAGAGCTGGCCGTCCTGGAACATCAGCCCGAACCCACGCCGGTGCGGAGGGACCCCGACAAGGTCCTCGCCGCCCCAGGCGATGGAGCCGGCCGAGAGCGGCTCCAGCCCGGCCACCGCGCGCAGCAGCGTCGACTTCCCGCTGCCCGAGGGGCCGAGCAGCGCCACGACCTCGCCCGCACCGACATCCAGGCTCACCCCGTCGACCGCGGTCGCCACGGTGCCGTCGTCGTCCCGGTAGTGCACGACGACGTCGCGCACGCTCAGTCCGTCCGGCCCACCCCGCACGCTCACAGGTCGCCCCCGACGCGCCCGCGCAGCCGTTCGGCCAGCGCCATGACCGACCCGGTCAGCGCCGCGAGCAGCACCGAGGCTGCGAGCGCCACCCCGAGGTTGTCCCCGCCGGGCCGGCCCAGCAGCCGGTAGATGAGCACCGGCAGGGTCGGGCTGTCCGGCCGGGCCAGGAAGCTCGTCGCCCCGAACTCGCCGAGGCTCACGGCGAAAGCGAGGCCGATGGCCAGCCCGGCGGAACGCGCCGCGACGGGCCAGTCGACCCGGCGCAGGACCGTCCCTGGCGAGGCGCCGAGCACGGCGGCGGCCTCGTGCAGTCGGGTGTCGATGGAACGGAGCACGGGGAGCACGGTACGCACCACGAGCGGCACCGCGACGACCGCCTGCGCGACGGGCACCAGCAACGGCGAGGTGCGCAGGTCGAGCGGCAGCCCGAACGGCCGGTACATCGTCAGCAGCATGCCGAAGCCCACCGTCACGGCCGAGACCCCGAGCGGAAGGGCGATCGCCGCGTCGAGCCCGCCGACCACGCGCCGCAGCGACCGCGAGCGGGGCCGACGCGAGACGACCACCGCCGCGAACCCGCCGACCACCACGGCAAGCAGGGTCGCGTCGGCCGCCGTACGCAGCGAGGTGCCGGCAGCCTCCCAGGCGCTCACGCCGATCCCCTGGCGCACCGTGGCCAGGCCCGCATAGTTGGCAAGGCCCCAGCCGTCGGCCGTGTGCAGCGAGCGGATCACCAGGTAGATCAGCGGCCCGCCGAGCAGCAGCAGGACGACGAGGGCCGTGATCACCAGGGCCACGACGTCCCCGCTGCGGCGAGCGCGGCCGCGCAGGGCGAGCGGGCGGGCGCCGGGCTCGGCATCGACCGGCCGCACCCGCTCACGGCGACGGCGCGCGCGCCCGGCGATGACCAGCGCCGCCCCCACCACGAGGAGCTGGACGACGGAGAGCACCGAGGCGGCACGGAGGTTGAGGAACTGCGTCGTCTGCACCCAGATCTCGGTCTCGATCGTCCCGTAGCCGACGCCGCCCAGCACCAGGACGACGCCGAACGCCGTCGCGCAGAACAGGAAGACGATCGCGGCGGCCGAGGCGATCGCGGGGGCGAGCGCTGGAAGCGTCACGCGCCGGAAGACCTGCGCCGGGGTGGCACCGAGGGCCGCTGCGGCCTGCTCCGCACGCTCGTCCAACCCGGCCCAGAACGCGCCGACGGTGCGGACCACGACGGAGTAGTTGAAGAAGACCAGCGCCGCGACGACCCCGGTGAACGTGCCGTCCCAGTGCAGCCAGTCGAGCGGGCCGGTCAGCAACGAGCGGAACGCGACACCGACGACGACCGTCGGGAGCACGAACGGCACAGCGACGACGGCGCGCACCAGGCCGCGACCGGGGAACGTGCAGCGGTGCAGCAGGTACGCGCCCGGCACGCCGAGCACGACGGCGATCGCCGTCCCGACGACCGCCTGACCGAGGGTCAGGCCGAGCAGCCGCCAGGTGCGCGGCCGGGAGAAGACCTCGGTGAACCCCGAGAGGTCGAGGCCACCAGCGGAGACGAACCCCCGGCCGACCAGGGCGACGACGGGCAGCGCGAAGAACACCCCGAGGAACAGCAGCGGCACGGCAGCGCTGAGCGTCCACACCCCGGCCCGGAGTGCGGACGCCCGCCGCGGGAGCTGAGCACCGCGGGCCCGCGCGACCCCGGCCGTGACCGGGGTGCGCGAGCCCGTCGTCCTCAGCCGACGACCGTGTCGGTCCATGCGGTGATCCAGGCATCACGGTTCTTCGTGATCTCCGCGGGGGCGACGGTGAACGGCTTGGTGGCCTGCGGCGCGAACTTCGCCCAGTTCTCGGGCAGCGCGACGGACGGGACGACGGGGTACACCCACATCGACCCGGGGATGTCCGCCTGGACGGCGGGGCTCAGCAGCCAGTCGACGACCTTCTTCGCGCCCTCGGGGTTCTTGGCCCCGGCGAGCACCCCGGCGTACTCGACCTGACGGAAGCAGGTGTCGAGCATCGCCGAGGTCTGCGGCGTGCTGGCGCCCTGAGGGATCTCGTCGGGCGGTGAGGAGGAGTAGGAGACGACCAGCGGGTGCTTGCCGGTGCTCGACGGGCCGGAGAAGTCGACGTAGTAGGCGTCGGACCACGAGGCGGCGACCGTCACGCCGTTCGCCTTCAGCGCCTTCCAGTAGTCGGTCCAGCCGTCCTTCCCGAAGGCGCCGACGGTGCCGAGCAGGAACGCGAGTCCGGGTGAGCTGGTCGCGGGGTTCTCCACGACCAGCAGGTCCTTGTACTCGGGCTTGGTCAGGTCCTGCAGGGTCGTCGGCACGGGGATCTGGTGCGCGGCGAACCAGGCGTCGTCGACGTTCACGCAGACGTCACCCGTGTCGATCGGGGTGAGCGACCCGGAGCTGTCGACCTCGTACTTCGCGGCATCGGCGGGCAGGTCGGCCGGGGTGTACGGGGCGAGCACACCCTCGTCGATCGCGCGGCTGGCGAAGCTGTTGTCGATCCCGAAGACGACGTCCCCGATCGGGGCGTCCTTCGTCAGGACGAGCTGGTTGACCAGCGTGCCCGCATCACCCGGCGCGACCTGCTTGAGGGTCAGGCCGGTGTCCTTCTCGAACGCGGTGATGAGCTCGGGGCTCAGCGCGAACGAGTCGTGCGTGACCAGGACGACGGTTCCGCCGGCTGCGGCGGGAGCATCGCTCGCCGAGCCGGACGGTCCGCCGGACGGGCCGGCAGTGGTCGACGCGGCAGAGCAGCCGGCGAGCGCCAGCCCACCCGCCCCGACGAGCGCGACGAGGCGCGATCGCCGCGCCGTCCAGATGGTGATCTTCATGAGTTCCTCCTCGTGGTCCCAGGAGGGGGGTGCCGTCCGCGTGGCCGCCGGGCACGCCCGGAGACTCCACGGGCGGCACCTGAGAAAGCCCGACTCCCTACGCCGGTATCAACCGGATCAGGTTCGAGGGTCTGCGGTCACCCGCACTCTCAGCGTCCTGCGCCCGGCTGGCCGGGCGACGCTCCCCTGTCGTTCGTCACGAGCCTAGCCGATCCGCCGACGTGCGCCGGCATCCCCGTGGGCCGCCGTCGACCCGGATACGCTCGCCCCAGTGGCCGCACCGGCGGCCCGCGGAACCGGGAGCACCGATGACACGCCGCGCTCAGCTCTTCGTCGCGACCCACGCCGGGGCCCTGGCCAGGGCGGCTGCGCTCGAGGCCGGGGAGCCGCCCCAGTCGGAGACGACCTCCTGCGAGGTGCCGGACCTGAGCCCGCTCGACCTGGAGCTGCTCGGTGAGGCGGCGGCCGCGGCGGTGCGCTTCGGCCACGGGGACCTCGAGCCCGCCGAGATCGACCTGAACCACGAGTGGCTGTTCCACCTGCCGCCGTTCCTCGTCGAGGTGCTCGCCGAGGTCGGCCGCACGGACGATCCCGAGCTGCCCGGTGAGGTCGCCGCGGCCTGGGCGGCCTCCGCCGAGCGGGACCCGCACGACGGCGACCCGTTGGCGACTCTCGACGAGATCGTCCGCGTCGCCAGCGCCGCCGAGGACCTCGGCCGGGGTGCCTACCTGTGGGTGCAGCCCGTCTGACCGGGCCCGGGAGGAGCACGGGCGACCTGCACGAGGCCCCGCTCCGCACTAGCGTGGTCCCCGGACGACAACCAGGAGGGTTCACGTGGCTGACGAGAAGCAGACCATGATCGCCAAGGTGGCCGGGATCGGTGCGGCCTTCGCCGCCGCCTGGCTGGCGCAGAAGCTCCTGGCGAGCGCATGGAAGGCCGCGACCGGCCACACCACGCCGAAGCCGGAGGACGAGGGAGACGTCCGCTTCGCCGAGATCGCGATCGCCACGGCCCTGTCCGGGGCGATCGTCGCGGTGGTGCGCGTCGTCGCCACGCGGGGTGCAGCGAAGTACTTCTCCACGGGCTCGACGCCCAGCGCCTGACCCCGGCGGGTCTCAGCCCTCTCGCTCGTCGTCCTCGCGGTGCACCGCCGCGCGCAGGTCCTCGGTGAGCTCGTCGACGACGAGGCTCCCTGGCGCCACCTTGCCCGTCCGGTAGCCCGCCCGGGTGACCAGGTGCGCGGCGACCGGCGCGGTCACCATCTGGAACAGCCCGACGAGCACGAGCACCCAGGTCACCGGGCCGGAACGCATCCACAGCCCGAGGCCGACGAGCATCAGCAGCACCCCGAGCACCTGCGGCTTCGTGGCCGCATGGCTGCGCGCGAGCAGGTCGCGGAAACGCAGCAGGCCGACACCCGCGGCGAGCGCGAGCCCGGAGCCCGCGAGGAGGAACACCGCGGCGAGGACATCGAGCACGGAGCTCATCCGAGGACCTCCCCCTGCGCGTGCCCGCCGTGGTGCTCTTCGTCGGTGGCCGCGAGCTCGGCCTCCTCCATCACGAGCCGCTCCCGCTCCAGCGCGGCCACCTCCTCGCGACTGAGGATCCGGCCCTCACCCTCGGGCTCCACCGCGGCGAACCGGGCGATCGTCACCGAGCCGACGAAGCCGACGAGCGCGAGGACCGCGAGGATCGGCACGATGTCCGTCCGCCTGGTCGCCACGGCGACCAGGACGAAGACGCCGATGACGATCGCCGTGAAGGTGTCGAGCGCGATCGTGCGGTCGAGCATCGTCGGCCCGCGCTCCAGCCGGACCAGCACCAGGGCGGCGGCGATCGCGAGCATGACCCCGCAGACGATCAGGACGACAGTCATCTCGCCTCCTCGGGCGGCAGGTGCGGCGAGGCCGGCACGGCTGGGGCACCGGGGCCCGTCAGCCCGGCGCGGTCGAGCTCGTCGAGCGAGGCCAGCGCCCAGAGCACACGCTCCTCGATCGCCAGGACGGCGCGACGCTGCTCCTCGACACCGGTGCGCGCCACGTCGAGCACATGCACGTAGAGGGTGCCGCTGATCCGGTGCGCCTCGACGACGACGGTCCCGGGCACCAGGGAGACGAGCTGGGCCGTGAGCGTCAGGTACAGGTCGGAGTGACTGCGCAGCGGGACCCGGATCACGGCCGACTGCGGGGTGCGCCGTCCGAGCGCGAGCATCGCGACCTCCGTGCTGGCCACCACGAGATCGACGACGAGCCGCCCCGCGAGGAGCAGGAGCCGACCGGGGCGCAGGTGCCCGTGGTAGTCGATCGAGGGCATCGGCAGACCGCGCACGACGAGCAGCGCGATCACCACCCCCGCGAGCACGTTGGCCGGCGAGAGCGTGCCCCACAGGCCCACCCAGACCAGGCTCAGCCAGACGACGGCGACCACCTGGAAGACGAGCGCGCCGCGGCGGCGCGGGTGCAGGCTCATGGCGTCGGCCCCGGGGTCGGCTCCATCGTCACGCCCTGGGTTCCGCCGTCGGTCTGCGCGACCTCGGCCGACTGCCCGTCACCGCGCACCCCGTCGGGCAGCACGGCCAGCACGTACTGCGTGCGGTCGCGCAGCAGGGCGGCGGCGCGGTTCGTGTAGCCGACGAGCGGTCCCGCGACGACGGCGATGCCGAGGCCGAAGGAGACGAGGACGGCCGTCGCCCCGATCATGGCCTTCGGCAGCCGCACCGGGTCGCGCACCTGCCCGACGCCGGCGCCGGCCCGCTCGTCGGCGTGCGTCGCCGGCTGCCAGAACGCCTTGTTCCACGCCTTGACCAGGGCGTACAGGGTCAGCAGCGAGGTGACGGCCCCGCCGGCGACGAGCGTGTACGCGAGCGGACCTCCGTCGGCGATCCCCGCCTCGAAGAGACCGACCTTGCCCAGGAAGCCGGAGAACGGCGGGATCCCGGCGAGGTTCATCGCCGGGACGAAGAACAGGATCGCGAGCAGCGGCGCGCCCTTGGCCAGCCCGCCCAGGCCGTCGAGGGAGGTCGTCCCGCCGCGACGCTCGACGAGCCCGACCACGAGGAAGAGCGCCGTCTGCACGGTGATGTGGTGGGTCACGTAGAAGATCGCCGCCCCGAGGCCGATCTCGCTGGACAGGGCGATGCCGAAGAGCATGAACCCCATGTGGCTGACCAGCGTGAACGAGACGAGTCGCTTGATGTCGTTCTGGGCGACCGCCCCGAGGATGCCGACGAGCATCGTCACCAGCGCGCCGACCATGAGGGCGTCGTCGAGCCGCCCCCCGGGGAACAGCAGCGTCTGGGTCCGGATGATCGCGTACACGCCGACCTTCGTCAGCAACCCGGCGAAGACGGCGGTGACCGGGGCGGGAGCGGTCGGGTAGGAGTCGGGCAGCCAGGCCGAGAGCGGGAAGATCGCCGCCTTGATGCCGAAGGCCAGGAGCAGCAGCACCTGCAGGGTCAGCTGAACGCCCGGGTCGAGCTGGCCGAGCCGGATCGCGAGCTGGGCCATGTTGACCGTTCCCGTCGCCGCGTAGACCAGGGCGATGGCCGTGAGGAACAGCAGCGAGGACAGCAACGAGACGACGACGTAGATCGTCCCCGCACGCACCCGCTCCCCCGAGCCGCCCAGCGTGATGAGCACGTAGGACGCCGCGAGCAGCACCTCGAAGCCGACGAAGAGGTTGAACAGGTCGCCGGAGAGGAAGGCGTCGGCGACGCCGGCGGTGAGCACGAGGTAGGTGGGGTGGAAGATCGCCACGGGCGTCTCGGCGTCGTCGTCCTCCAGGCCCTGCGCGACGGAGTAGACGAGCACGCAGAGCGTCACCGCGAACGAGACGGTGAGCAGGAGCGTCGAGAGGCGGTCGGCCACCAGGCCGATCCCGACGGGCGTCGCCCAACCACCCACGTCCAGGACGAGCGGGCCGTCGTCGGCCGCGACGAGGAGGGTCACGGAGGCCGCGAGCGAGATGCTCAGGGCGATCATGGAGATGACGCCCTGGGCGCGGCCGTGCCGCCACAGCGCGAGGGCGAGGCCGGCGGCGAAGAGCGGGACGATCACCGGCAGCGGGACCATCCAGGACAGGTCCGTCATCGGGGCTCACCCCCCTCAGGACCGTGCGGGGCGGCGCCGGCATGCCGATCGGGCGCTTCTCCTGCCCTGTCGGTGCGGCCGTCGTCGTCCGCATCGGTCTCGTCGCGGGTCTCGGCTGCGGCCTCGTCGAGGCTGCTGGCCCCGCTCTCGGAGTCGGCGTCCTCGTAGGCGGCGCGGTCCCGCGCGGCGCGACGCGCGACCCGGCGGTCCTCGAGGTCGTCCTGCACCTCGTCGTGCTCATTGAGCTGCCATGACCGGTAGGCGAGCGCGAGCAGGAAGGCCGTCATCCCCAGGGTGATGACGATGGCCGTGAGCACCATGGCCTGCGGGAGCGGGTCGGCCATCTCGCCCTCGGCGGTGCGGCCGACGATCGGTGGCCCGCCGGCCGCTCCGCCGGCGACGAGGAAGAGCAGGTTGACCCCGTTGCCCAGCACGACCACCCCGATCAGCACCCGGGTGAGCGTGCGTTCGAGCATCAGGTAGACCCCGACGGAGACCAGCACGACGACGACGACGACGAGCACGAGGCTCGGGGACATGTCCCTCATCGGCGCACCTCCGTCGGCAGGTGCGGCGCGTCGGCCTCGACGTCGACCGGCTCAGGGCCACCGCCCGGGGCGTCGTCCTCGCGGTCGCTGCCGTCGAGGTGACGGTCGATCTCCGCACCGAGGCTGCGCAGGATGTCGAGCACCAGCCCGACCACCACCAGCAGCACCCCGACGTCGAAGAAGAACGACGTCACGAGCTTCACGTGCCCGAGCACCGGCAGCGTCACCTCGAGGATCGTCGACTCCAGGACCGCGCCACCGACCGCCAGCGCGAGGAGGCCGACGCCGGCGGAGAGGAAGAGCCCCGTGCCGAGCAGCAGGCCCGGGTGCACGGGCGCGGCCTCGCCCAGCTCGTAGCGACCACCGGCCAGGTAGCGCACCGCGAGCGCGATCCCGATGACGAGCCCGGCCGCGAACCCACCGCCCGGGGCGTTGTGCCCGGAGAACAGCAGGAAGAGCGCGAAGACGACCATCGTGTGGAACAGCAGCCGCGTCGCGATCTCGAAGATGACCGAGCGCCGCTGCGGGGCCAAGGTGCTCCCGCCCGAGAGCCACTCGCTGTGCTGGCGCGGGGCTCGTCCCTCGGCGAGGGTGAGCTCCTGGCGTTCGGCCGCCGCACGCCGCAAGGGGGCCATCGCGTCGGCCGACACCCGCCACACGGTGCGCTGGCCCGCGCCGCCGCTGCGCAGGATCGCTCCGCTGCGACGGCGCAGGAAGATCAGCGAGGCCACCCCGGTCGCCGCGACGAGCAGCACCGCGATCTCGCCCATGGTGTCCCAGGCACGGATGTCCACCAGGGTCACGTTCACGACGTTCTTGCCGCCGCCGTAGGTGTAGGCCTCGGCGGGGAAGTCGACGGAGACCGGCGCCTGGATGCGCGCCGTCGGCATCACCAGGGCCGCCGCACCGACGGTCAGCCCGACGGCGATCCCCACGGCGAGCCGCACCCACCGGCTCGCGGCGAGCGGGCGCACCGAGAAGTAGGTCGGCAGCCGACGCAGCACCAGCACGAACACCACGAGGGTGACCGTCTCGACGAGCACCTGGGTCAGTGCCAGGTCCGGGGCACCGTGCAGCAGGAAGAGCGTCGCGACGCCGAACCCGCTGATCCCGAGCAGGATGACGGCCTTGAGCCGGCGGCGCGCGCGGGCGGCCAGGACGGCGCCGGTCACCGCAGCGGCTCCCGCGACCAGCTGCGTCGGCATGTCCCACAGGCGCACCTGGTCCAGGCCCGGCAGCCGCGTCCCGGTGAGCATCGCGCCGCCGGCGGTCACGACCATCACCACCAGGATCGTGCCGAGGTACAGCGGCAGCGACCCGCGCTGGGTGAACGCGGTGACGTCGGCGGCCAGGTCGTCCAGGCGGCGCATCGAGCGCCGGTAGACGCGGTCGGCATCGGGCGGCGCGGGGAGCCGCGCCTGCCACCGCTCGACCGCCGACCGGGCGACGAAGAGCAGCCCGCCGCCCGCGAGGACGAGCACGGTGAGCCCGAGCGCCGGGGTGAGGCCGCCCCACAGCGTCAGGTGCCCCTTCTCCCCCGGGAGGCTCGCCGCCCACGGTCCGAGCACCCGCTCACCGAGGCCGGGCAGGAGCCCGGTGAGCAGGCCGAGCACGCCGAGCAGCACCACCGGCGCGACGAGGAGCGGCGCCGGCCGGTGCTGGACGGCGGCCACGGGGCCCTCGGTGGGGAAGGCTGGGCCGGTGCTGCCCCGCGCCTCGCCGCCGATGCCCGGGCCGCCAACGGTCACGTCAGCGGCCGGAGCCTCGGCAGGGGTCGCGGCCCGCGGCAGCACGCGCTTGACGCCGAAGGCCCCCCACCAGAAACGAAGCGAGTACGCGACGGTCAGCGTCGAGCCCACGACGACGGCCGCGAGCACCACGCGGCCCGCGACGGACGGCTCGTGCCACAGCGCGTCGAGGGCGGCTTCCTTGGCGACGTAGCCCGCGAACGGCGGGAGGCCGATCATCGACGCCGTCGCCAGCCCGGCCGCCGCCGCGGTCACCGGCAGCAGGCGGCCGATCCCGGTCAGGCGCCGCAGGTCACGCGTCCCGGTCGCGGCGTCGACCACACCGACCGCGAGGAAGAGCGTCGACTTGAACATCGCGTGCGCCCCGAGCATCGCGATCCCGGCGAGAGCCACCGCGCGCGAGCCGTACCCGACGAGCACGATGAGCAGCCCGAGCTGGCTGACGGTGCCGAAGGCGAGGACGAGCTTGAGGTCATACTGGCGAAGGGAGCGGTAGCCCCCGAGCAGCAGCGTCGCCGAGCCGAGGCCGAGCACCACGACCTGCCACTCGAGCCGGTCGCCGAACGCGGGCGCGAAACGCGCGACGAGGTAGACACCGGCCTTCACCATCGCCGCGGCGTGCAGGTAGGCCGAGACCGGCGTCGGCGCGGCCATCGCCGAGGGCAGCCAGAAGTGGAAGGGCACGAGCGCCGACTTGCTCACGGCCCCGGCGAGCAGCAGCACGACGGCCACGCTGACGGCCGTCCCGCTCGGCGGCGCGGCGAGGATCGCGGAGATCCGGTAGGTCCCGGCCACGTGCCCGAGGATCAGCACCCCGACGAGCATCGCGAGACCGCCGGCCGTCGTCACCATGATCGCCTGCATCGCCGCTCGGCGGGAGGCCTTGCGGTCCGCGTAGTGCCCGATGAGCAGGTAGGAGGTGACCGTGGTCAGCTCCCAGAAGACGTAGAGCAGGACGAGGTCGTCGGTGGTGACGACACCGAGCATGGACCCGGCGAACGCGACGAGGACCCCGCTGAACCGGCCGAGCCCGCCTGCCTTCGGCGAGAAGTACGCCGAGGAGTACACCAGGACGACGGCGCCGATCCCGCCGACGAGCAGCACCATCAGCCAGGAGAGGCTGTCCAGCCGGAAGGCGAGGTCGAGCCCGAGGCTCGGCACCCAGGAGACGAGCTCCGTCGGTCCGGCCCCGCGCGTGACGGCGCCGGTGTGCGCCAGCGCCCAGACGACGGCGGCCGCAGGAGCCAGCGCGAGGAGGAGGAAGCCGCGGCGACCGCTCCATCGCAGGACGAGGGGCGCGACGAGGCTCACCAGGAGGTGGAGAGCCAGCAGCAGCAGCACGTCCGTTCCGTCCGTCCGGGGGCGGGTGGGCGATCCTTGCCGTGGCCAGGAGTCTACGGCGGCGGCGCCTCACGGTCCCGTCGAACCCCGCGGGTTCGCATCCCGAGAACACCGCGAGGGGATCCGCCGGACGAACGATGGGGGCTACCGACTACCGTGACCTCCGTGTCGGCCCTCCAGATCGTCGCCCTCGTGCTCGCCGTCCTGGCGACGGTCGTCGGCGTGACCGTCTTCGTCCTCGGCGCGCGCGCCATCGTGCGCACCGTCGCCGTCGGCCGTCCCGCGACCGGCCGCACCTCTGAGCCGTGGCGCCGGACGTGGCTCGTCCTGCGCCTGCTGCTCGGGCACGGCCGCTTCCAGCACCGGCCGGCGGTCAAGGCGGCGCACTGGGCCGTGATGCTCAGCTTCCCGATCCTCTTCCTCACCCTGGTCAGCGGGTACGGGCAGATCATCGACCCGTGGTTCACGCTGCCGCTGATCGGGACCTGGATCCCGCTGGAGTGGCTGACCGAGGTCATCGCCTGGCTCAGCCTGGTCGGGATCGTGCTGCTCATCGTCGTGCGCCAGCGCAGCCACCCGCGGCGTGGTGCGGCGGCGGTCTCCCGCGTCTCGGCCGCCGGTGGATCGGCGCCCGAGGGTGCCCGGGCCTCGCGGTTCTTCGGCTCGAACCGGGGGCAGGCCTACGTCGTCGAGGCCGTGGTGCTCGGGGTGGTGCTCGCGGTGATCCTGTTGCGCGGGCTGGAGGCGATGCTCGGCTGGCCGTTCTGGTGGGCGACCGCGATGGCCGCCCTCTCCGACACGCCGGTCGCCGTCTACCCGACGTACGGCGCGCTGCTCGCGCACCACCCCCTCACCGCCTGGATCGGCAGCCTGTTCGCCGGAGCCTCCCGCGCGGGGATCGAGAACGCGATCGTGCTCGTCGCCCTCGCCAAGATCCTGCTGTCGATGACGTGGATGTACGTCGTCGGCCGCCGCCCGGCGATGGGGGTGTCGTGGCACCGCTTCCTCGCGGTGGTCAACGTCTGGGCGCGGCGCGACGTGAACGGCAAGCCGGCGCTCGGCCCGCTCGCCCCCGTCACCGCTGGCGGCAGGCCCGTCGACCTCACCGAGCTCGAGGAGATCCCCGACGACCTTCGCCTGGGCGTCGGTGCGATCGAGGACTTCACCTGGAAGGGCCTGCTCGACCTCTCCACCTGCACCGAGTGCGGGCGCTGCCAGGAGCAGTGCCCCGCGTGGAACACCGGCAAGCCGCTCTCGCCGAAGCTCGTCGTCATGGCGCTGCGCGACCACGCCTACGCCTCGGCGCCGTACCTGCAGGCGGCGGCGAACGCCTCGACGGAGCCCGCCGGGCACACGAGCACCACCGGGCACGTGCCGCTCACCCCCGGCGGCAGCGCCACCGACTCCCACGCCTCCCTCGACGTCCTGACCCTCGTCGGCGACGTGATCGACCCGCAGGCGCTGTGGGACTGCACGATGTGCGGGGCCTGCGTGCAGCAGTGCCCGGTGGACATCGAGCACGTCGACCACCTCGTCGACCTGCGACGCAACCAGGTGCTCGTCGCCTCGACCTTCCCCGCCGAGCTCGGCGCGATGTTCACCAAGATCGAGAAGCGCGGGAACCCCTGGGGCCTGCCGGCTCGCCAGCGCCTGGCCTGGGCCAAGGACCTGCCCTTCGAGGTGCCCGTCGTCGGCGTGGACGTCGAGGACGCGAGCGCTGTCGACTACCTCTTCTGGGTGGGCTGCGCGGGGGCGTACGACGACAACGCCAAGCGCACCACGCGTGCGGTCGCCGAGCTCATGCACCATGCGGGCGTGAGCTTCGCGGTGCTGGGCGACGGCGAGACCTGCACCGGTGACCCGGCGCGCCGGGCGGGCAACGAGGCGCTCTTCCAGATGCTCGCCAAGACGAACATCGAGACCTTCACCGAGGCGAAGGTCCGGCGGATCGTCGTCACCTGCGCGCACTGCTTCAACACCCTGCGCCGCGAGTACCCGCAGCTGGGTGGCGAGTACGAGGTGCTGCATCACACCGAGCTGCTCGAACAGCTCGTCGCGGACCGGCGGCTCGTCCCGGTGCCGGAGGCCGAGCGGGCCTCGGGCACCGACGGCGCCACCGGGCTCTCGTCGGGCACGGTCACCTATCACGACCCCTGCTACCTGGGCCGGCACAACGAGGTCTACTCCCCACCGCGCGAGCTGCTGCGGGCCAGCGGCGCACGCGTCACCGAGATGCCGCGCAACCAGGAGCGCTCCTTCTGCTGCGGCGGCGGCGGGGCGAGGGTCTGGATGGAGGAGACGACGGGCACCCGCATCGGCACCGAGCGCGCGGCCGAGGCCGTCGCCACGGGGGCCGACGTCATCGCGACCGGCTGCCCGTTCTGCACGGTGATGCTCACCGACGGGGTCGCGTCCCAGCCGGGCGAGGGCGGACCTGCGGTCGTCGACGTCGCGCAGGTGCTCCTCGACGCGGTGCGTCCGAGGGACTGAGCGCGGGAACCGCGTCGACCGGGCCGGCCCTCAGAGGTCGGCCGGATCCACGATGAAGCCCATCTGGTCGGTGATCTCCCCGGCGACCGCCGCGTGCAGCGCCCTGGCCACGGCGTCGACCAGCGGCGCGGCACGACCGCGAGCCACGCGGTACGCCATCGACGGGCGCTCCGCCTCCAGCTCGGCGAGGTCCTCCGGCTCCCAGGTCACCCGGTAGGCCACGGCCCCGCCGCTGGCCCAGGGGACGCCCGCGAGCGCCTGAGGGATCTCCGTCTCACCGGAGACCTGGACCGCGAGCATCCCGTCGATGTCGAGATCGGCGAGCAGGCCGAACGCACTGCGCGGGGCCGGGTTCGCGAGGACCGCCAGGTCCCGCTCCTCCGCAGCGGCGTGCAGGGCCGCCCGCTCGCGTGGGTCGAGGTCCTCCGCACCGAGGACCGGGATGGACCCGGTGCCGGCCGGCGGCCCCTGCCACGGCGTCCCGACGTCGTGGCGGGCGCGTGGCACGGCCTGCCGGACCACGGCGAGCGCGGCCTCGGGCTCGAGCCAGATGTCCGACCAGACGGTGAGGTCCACAGCGGACGCCGGATCCGGGACGAGGACGCACGCGGCACCCGTCGTCCCGGGAGCGATGCGCACCGCGCCGCCGAGCCGGCGCGCGGCCGCGACGAGCCACGACAGCACCCGACCCTCCTCGCGGACCGGCAGCCCGTCGGGGAAGGCGCGAGCGAGCCCGTCGCGGTCGCCGGTACCGGGCCACGGCGCCTCGCCGCGTTCCACCGGCGTCTGCACGACCCAGACCAGGCCGGCGGCGCTCGGCAGACCGAGTCCGGCCGACGTGGACCGGTCGAGCACGAAGGGGCCGCGCAAGGCGCTGTGCCGAGAGAGCCGGAGCACGGCGGGCGGCTGGCCCTTGGTGCGGCCCTGCCGCGCGGCGAGGACGGCGCTCGGGTCCTCCCAGGCGGCGGCCACGAATCGGCTCGCCGCGAGAACCTCGATCTCCTCGACCGGGACGTCGGCCGCAAGGGCGAGCAGATGGGCGGTCTCGGCCTGCGCGGGGTCGAAGAGGTGGCCTGCCATGCTGCGAGCCTAGGTCGGTCGTGTTGCGGCCGTGCTACGCGGCGATCCGCCGGCTCAGACCTGCGTGCGGTGGAAGTTCTGGAAGGACCGCGAGGCCGTCGGTCCGCGCTGACCCTGGTACCGCGAGCCGGAGGCACCGGAGCCGTAGGGCGCCTCCGCGGGAGACGACAGCCGGAAGAAGCACATCTGGCCGATCTTCATCCCGGGCCACAGCTTGATCGGCAGCGTCGCGACGTTGGAGAGCTCGAGCGTCACGTGACCGGTGAAGCCCGGGTCGATGAACCCCGCGGTCGAGTGCGTGAGCAGGCCGAGGCGTCCGAGCGAGGACTTGCCCTCCAGGCGCGCCGCGACGTCGTCCGGCAGCGTCACCGACTCGTAGGTGGAGCCGAGGACGAACTCGCCGGGGTGCAGCACGAAGGGCTCGTCGCCCTCCGGCTCGACGAGGCGCGTGAGGTCGGGCTGGTCCTGCGCCGGGTCGATCACCGCGTACTTGTGGTTGTCGAACAGCCGGAAGAACCGGTCGAGCCGCACGTCGATGCTCGACGGCTGGATCATCACCGGCTCGTAGGGGTTCAGCTCGATGCGTCCGGAGTCGAGCTCGGCACGGATGTCACGGTCGGAGAGCAGCACGAGGTCACGCTAGCGGGCCGCGTGCCGCAGCGGGAGCATCGTCCAGCGCGACGGCGTCCAGGGGTGGTCCTCGCGAATGTTATTGACTAACATTACTCGGATGAACCGTCGCTCCGAGCGCACGCGGGCCCGCCTCCAGACCGTCGCCCTCGACCTGATCTCCCGCCAGGGCTTCGACGGGACCACCGTCGCCGAGATCGCTGCGGGGGCGGACGTCTCGCACATGACCTTCTTCCGGCACTTCGCCACCAAGGAGTCCGTCCTCCTCGACGACCCGTACGACCCGGTGCTCGCCGAGGCCGTGCACGCCCAGCCGAGCGACCTGCCGCCGCTCGAGCGTGTCCGGCGCGCCCTGCTCGCCGCGTGGGCCGCGCTTCCCGAGCCCGGGGAGTCCGAGACCCGCGCCCGGCTCGCCCTCGTCGTCGCCCATCCGGGGCTGCGGGCCGCTGCCCTGGAGAACAACCGCCGCACCGAGGACGCCCTGGTCGAGGCACTGCTCGCCGACGGGACCGACCGGCTCACCGCACGGGTCGCCGCTGGTGCCGTGCTCGGCGCGCTCACCGCCGCGCTGTTCGACTGGGGCTCCGATGACGGTGGCCAACCGCTCGGCGACCGCATCGCCCAGGCCATGGCACAGCTGGCCCCGGCCGACGGGACCGCGCGATGAACGCCCTCGTGACCACCGGCACCGTCCTGCTCCGCGCCGAGGGCCTCGTCCGTCACTTCGGGCAGGAGCGCGCCGTCGACGGAGTGGACCTCCGCGTCGCGGCCGGAGAGGTCCACGCGCTCGTCGGGCTGAACGGCGCGGGCAAGACGACGCTCATGCGCCTGCTGCTCGGGATGCTCGCCCCCGGCGCAGGGCGGGCGCTGCTGTGCTCCGGTCCTGTGGGGGCCACCGCCGGGGCCTCCGGTCCGGCTGAGCCGTCCGCCGTCGACGTGCGTCGCGCAGGCCCTGCCGACTGGGCTGGCGTCGGGCACCTCGTCGAGGCGCCGTTCGGCTACGCAGAGCTCACGGTGACCGAGACCGTCCGGATCGCCGCGCGCCTGCGCGGCCTGCCTCCGGACGACGCGCGCGCCGCCGCCGGGACGGTCATCACCGCGCTCGCCCTCGACCACTGGGCCGACCGCCGCGCCGGGACGCTCTCGCTCGGCAACCGGCAGCGCCTGGGCCTGGCCTGCGCCGTCGTGCACGCTCCCCGGGTCCTCGTCCTCGACGAGCCCGCGAACGGGCTCGACCCCGCCGGAGTGGTGCTGGTCCGCGAGCACCTGACCGGGCTCGCGGTCGGCGGCGCGGGGATCCTGGTCTCCAGTCACCACCTCGACGAGCTGGCGCGGATCGCCGACCGCATCACCGTCCTGCACCGCGGGCGCGTGGTGGGCTCGCTCGACCCGGCGGGCGCCGACCTCGAACGCGCATTCTTCGCGATGGTCTACGCAGCGGACGAGGAGTCCCGATGACCGGCGCCGCCACCGCCCTCGCCGTCCTCACCCTGCGCCGCTCGACGCCGGCCCGGGTCGCCGGGACCCTCCTCGCGATCGGCGTTCCGGTGCTGGCCGCCGCGTTCCTCGGCGTCGCGCGCAGCGACGGGTCGAGCATGCTCGCCATGAAGGTGAAGCCGATGCTCGTCGGCACCGGGTGGGAGTCCTACCTCGGGCTCGTCGCGCAGCTGGAGTCGGTGGCCGTGCTCCTCGCCGTCGGCGTCGTCGTCTGCTGGACCCTCGGGCGTGAGCACGCCGACCGCACCTTCGGGGCACTGTTCGCGCTGCCGACGCCGCGGTGGCGGATCGCCGCAGCGCGGATGGCCGTGCTGACCGGCTGGGGCCTCGGGCTGTGCCTCCTGGCCATCGCCGTCTGCCTCCCGCTCGGACTCGCGCTCGGGCTGGGCGCCCCGGACGCGGGTGCACTGGCCGGGCTCGGACGGGTGATGGTCGTCGGCGGTCTCACGGTGCTGCTCACGCTGCCGCTGGGCTGGGTGTCCAGCGTCCTGCGCGGCTATCTGCCCGGCATCTCCGCCCTGCTCGGCGTCGTCGTCCTCACCCAGGTCGTCACGGTGCTCGGAGCCGGGGCCTGGTTCCCGTACGCCGCCCCCGGGATGTGGTCGGGGATGGGCGGGGCGCAGGCGGCGGCGGGCGTCTCTTGGGTCCAGCTCGCGCTGAGCGTCCCGGTCGGGCTGCTGGGCGCACTGGCGACGGCGTGGGAGTGGCACCGGGCCGAGGTCGTCTGAGGGATCACGCCGTCGCGGCGGGCCCCCGGTACCGGCTCGGGTCCTTGCGGTAGGCGGCGAACACGTCGCCGAGGTTCCCGAAGACGTGGTCGCGCCCGAACTTGTCGAGCAGGCCGTAGGTCGCGAGCGAGGCGAGCAGCCCCGGATCGGCACGGGTGATGCCGAAGTGCGCCTCGTGCGCGTGGACGAAGTCGATCAGCCCGTCGAGGGCGAGGCTCGCGGAGTAGTCGGCGTCGACGATCGACGAGCAGTCCAGGACCAGCAGACGCACCGGGTCGGGGGCCGCCTGGACCACGCCCTCGACGTCGTCGGCGAAGCGGTGGGCGTTGGCGTAGAAGAGATCGGCGTCGTACCGGAACACGACGAGACCCGGCAGGCTCTGCAGCCCGGGCGCCGCCGGCCGGTAGACGGGCTGGCCGCCCTCGTCCACGCTGACCACGAAGTTCTTCGGGCGGTACTGCCGCCTGACCAGCTCGAGCACGGACAGGACCACTGCGAGCACGATCCCCTGCTCCACCCCGACCCCCACGACCGCGGCGGCCGTGGCACAGGCGATGACGAACTCGCTGCGCCGCCGCGCCCAGAGGTTGCGCAGCCCGCGCACGTCGATCAGCCCGACGCCGATGAGGAAGACGATCGCCGCGAGCGAAGCCTTCGGCATCAACGCCAGGACCCCGGTGGCGACGAGCAGGACGAGCAGGACGACGGCCGACATCGTGAGGTTGGCGACCTGGGTGCGGCCCTTCTGCCTGTCGAGGACCTCGGTCTTGGTCGGGCTGCCGTTGACGACGAAGGTCCCCGAGAGCCCGGCTGCAAGGTTCGCGAGCGACAGGCCGAGCAGGTCCTGGTCGATGTCGACCTTGCGGCCGTGCCTCAGCGCGAAGCTGCGCGAGGTGGCGGCGCTCTGCGCGAGGACGAGGACGGCGCAGGACACGGCGATCCCGAGCACCGTCGGCACGTCGGCCCAGGTCACGCCCCGCGGCAGGCCGAGCCGTGGCAGCCCGCCGCTGACCGACCCGACGAGCTCGACCCCGTGCGCACCGAGGTCGAGCACGCGGGCCGCGACGATCGCCAGGGCCACCGCGACGATCGTGCCCGGGACGCGCGGGGCGAAGCGGCGGAAGCCGAGGATCAGCGCGAGGGCGCCCACCCCCACCGCGAGGGTCGCGAGGCTGGTGCGCGGCAGAGCGATGAGCACTCCCCACTGCTGGGCGAACCACGAGCCCGAGGTGCCGCTCACGCCGAGCAGGGCCGGCACCTGACCGGTGAGCACCTGGATCCCGACGCCGGTGAGGAAGCCGATCAGCACCGAGGAGCTGAGGAAGTCACCGAGGAAGCCCAGCCGGAGCAGGCGCGCGAGCAGCAGCAGCCCACCGCAGACCAGGGCGATCAGGCTGCACCAGGCGAGCCACTCCTGCGTCCCGGGGGCCACGCCGACCACCGCGAGCCCCGTCAGCCCGGCGGCGACGACGGCGGCCGTCGCGGAGTCGGCGCCCACGACGAGGAGCCGCGAGGAGCCGATCAGGGCGAAGAGCACCGTCGGCAGCAGGATCGTGTAGAGCCCGGTGACGACCGGGGTGCGGATGATCGAGGTGTAGCCCATCACCTCAGGGATCGCGACGGCGGCAAGGGTGAGGCCGGCCATGACGTCGCCCGTCCACCAGTCGCGTCGGTATCCGCGCAGAGGCCGCGGGACCAGGGTCACGGCAGCGCGCTCCCCGTGCCGAGGTCGGCGCTCACGCGCGGGGCAGCAGGCGCGTGCCCGGCAGCTCCGGCGCCGGCAGCGCCGCCCCTGGGTATCCCGGCACCTCGCCGAACCGCAGCCCGTCGTCCGGCTCCCCTTCGGCGGCGGGGTCCGTCCTCCCGGGGGCGAGCTCGGCCTGCCAGTCGGCGCGGGCGGCGGTGATCTCGTCATGGGAGCCGCCGAGGAAGTTCCACCACATGACGACCGGCTCACCGAAGGGCGGGCCGCCGAGCAGCACCACCCGGGCCGAGCCCTCCTGGGCGAGGGACCGCAGGGTCAACCGCTCGGCACCGGGCGGGAGGTACGCGAGCTCACCGCGCTCGACGGCCACGCCGTCGACCTCGACCGGGCCGGCGTCGACGAGTACCCCGTGCTCGAAGACCGGGTCGACGGGCAGCGTCAGGGCGCCGTCCAGCAGGAGCTCCGCGCCGAGCAGCGGAGTGGCGGTGGCGACCGGCGAGGTCGAGCCGGCGAGGGTCCCGAGGAAGACGCGCAGCAACCCGCCCGGCAGCTCGACCGGCGGCGGCGCGTAGTGGTCGAACGCCGGCGCCGTCCCCCGCGCACGAGCGGGAAGTGCCGTCCACAGCTGGACCCCGTGCAGGACGGTCGTCGCCAAGGTCGAGACCTCCGAGTGGGCGATCCCTCGTCCCGCCGTCATGAGGTTGAGCTCGCCCGGCCGGACCATCGCGTGGGTGCCGAGGCTGTCGCGGTGCTCGACCTCCCCGGTGAACAGCCAGCTCACCGTCTGCAACCCGGTGTGCGGGTGCGGCGGGACGACCATCCCGCCGGTCACCGCGACATCGTCCGGCCCGTAGTGGTCGGCGAAGCACCAGGCGCCGATGAGTGAGCGGCCGCGCTGCGGGAGCGTCCGCCGGACGGACATCGCACGCAGCCCACCGAGCGGCACGGCGCGCGGGCTCACGATCTCGAGCCCCTGCGGTCCGCGCCGCTCGATCCCGCGCTGGGCTGCCGTCGCCGGGTCGGTGAAGGTGCCCATCGGTTCCTCCTGCGCTCGACTGCCGCGGGTCCCGCCCGCAAGGTCATCCTCACCCTTGGCGAGAGCCCGGACCAGTCCCGCGTGGACGCGCACGGACGCGCTCCCGCCTACTCTCGTCCCATGAACAAGCCCTCCACCATGCCCGACGAGGCCACCCGCACGGTCGTCCGCGACGACGCCACCTCGCGCTACGTCCTGAGGCTCGACGACCGCGAGGTCGGCGAGGCCGAGTTCACCCTGGACGAGGGCAAGGTCCTGTTCACGCACACCGAGATCTCCAAGGACTCCGGCGGGAGCGGGCTCGGGTCGTTCCTGGTCCGCGAGGCGCTCGCCGACGTCCGTGAGCGCGGACTCACCGTCGTGCCGGTGTGCGGGTTCGTCGCCGCCTACGTGCGACGGCACCCCGACCAGGCGGATCTCGCGGAGTCCTGACGCCAGGTATGATCGTGGCCGCACGTCGGCCCCGGCCGCGTTCGCGGGTGTAGTTCAGTGGCAGAACTTCAGCTTCCCAAGCTGATAGCGCGGGTTCGATTCCCGTCACCCGCTCCGTCGTTTCCGCAGGTCAGAGGCATTTCGAGCCTCTGTCGGACCTCCCTGAGAACCTTGTTCTGGTCGGCTCGTGCCATAACGTGCCATAAGGATGAGGTCCTGATCATGACCACTTCGACCACCTCCCGCCGACACCGCCATGCGTCCGGAGCCGTGCGCAAGCTGCCCTCGGGCCGGTGGCAGGCCAGGTACACGGGGCCCGACGGGGCGATGCGGACCTTGGGGACCTACCCGACGAAGGCCGAGGCCGACCAGGCTCTCGCCCACGAGGTCTCCCGGATGGCGCGTGGTGTGTGGCACGACCCTCGGTTGGGGGACCAGCCACTCGGGGAATGGTTCCGGGGGTGGATCGACACGAGAGGCGACCTGGCGCCGAGCACGGGGGCGTTGTACCGGCGCTTGCTGGAGCGGTGGATCGACGCCGACGTGGCGGTGGTGGGTGGTTCGCGGCCGCGGGTGGTTCGACTCGGGGAGCAGTCTCTGGCGTCGGTGATGCCGGCCGCGGTACGCGAGTGGGACGCGGCCGTGCTGGCCGAGGCGGGTCGGCGGGCTGGTGAGCGCTGGCAGCGGGCGTCGTCGACTCCGAAGCGGGTCAACGCGGCGACCCGCGCCTGGGCTGTGGAGAACGGGCGTGTCGTCGCGTCGACCGGGCGCATCCCGGCCGAGCTGCGCGAGGCGTGGCTCGAGGCGACGGGCGGCGTCGTGCCTGACGCCCGCGCCGGTCGCCCGAACCTGGGCCACACCGAAGCCGCCCAGGCCTACCGCCTGCTGCACACCGGCATGGCCCAGGCCGTCTCCGACGGGCTCATCTCGGCGAACCCGTGCGCGATCAAGGGGGCGAGCCAGTGCGACTCCCGGCACCGCACCGAGCGCCGCGTGCTGACGCCCGACGAGCTGTGGGCGCTGGCCGACGCGATGCCCGAGCGCTACCAAGCCGCGGTCGTCGTCTCGTTCCTCAGCGGCCTGCGCGCGGGCGAGCTCTTCGCCCTCCAGCGCAAGCACGTCGACCTCGCCGCCAGGACCGTGCGAGTCGAGCAGTCGTTGTCGCGGCCGGGCACCGGTGGCGGCCGGTTCTCCTCGACCAAGTCCCGGGCCGGCGTCCGGACCGTCGCGCTGCCGACGGCCGCCGTGGAGGCGCTCGCCGACCACATGGTCCGGTTCACTCCGGCCGGCCGCGACGCGCTCGTCTTCGGCACCGGCACCGGCCGGCCGCTCACCGGCGGTAGTCGCACCATGATGTTCGCCCGAGCCCGCCGCGCGATCGGCCGCGACGACCTCGCCTGGCATGGTCTACGCCACTCGGCGATGACCCTCGTCGCCCTGACCGACGCCACGCTGCCCGAGCTCATGCAGCGCGCCGGGCACTCCACACCGAGAGCGGCCCTGCACTACCAGCACGCCGCGGACGACGCCCAGCGGCGGATCGCCGAGCGACTCGACGCCGTGATGGGCGCCAGAGCCTCGACGGAAAGCTGATCGCGTGAGTACTCTAGTTATCACACGAAGCCTTCATTTATCGCAAAGGATGGCGATGGACGTCTCGCATCCCATGGCGGACGTGGTGCCCTCCGCCCACGGCCCGGTCCTGGCCGTCCTCGCGTCGACCACCACCCCGCTCACCGGCCGCAAGATCGCCGAGCTCACCGACCCCCGGGTATCCCAGCCTCGAGTGGCAAGTATCCTCAACGACCTGGTCGCGGCGGGACTCGTGGATCGCATCCCCGCGGGGTCCGCGATGCTCTTCGCACTGAACCGCGAGCACCTCGCTGCGGGAGCCGTCGAGGATCTGGCTACCCTGCGCGCCCGACTGTGGGACCGGATCGCCCGACACGCGGCCGGCTGGGTCCACGTGCCCGAAGCGATCGTCGTCTACGGCTCGGCGGCCCGGGGCGACGGCGACACCACCAGCGACATCGACCTGCTCGTCGTTCGTCCGCCGAACGTGGCTGATGACGACCCCGACTGGAACCGCAACCTGACCGATCTTGCTTTCGGCGTGACGCGCTGGACCGGCAACCCGTGCGAGGTCCTCGACCGCTCACCCAAGGAGCTCCGGTCCATGGCCGCGACCGGCGAACGCCTGCTCGGCGACATCCGCCGCGACGGCCGGGCCGTGGTCGGATCGCTGGCGCTCGTCCCCGCACCCGAGGCGGCCTGACATGGGTGCCCGCGACGACGCACTCAGCCACCTGCGCAAGGCCCGCGAGTTCCTCGACGCGGCCACGCTCGAGCTCGAGCGGGAACTCTTCACCGCCGCAGCGTCCTCCGCGGTTCTCGCCGGCATCAATGCCAAGGACGCGATCTGCCTGCGGCTCACGGGCCGCACCGGCAAGTCCGACGACCACCGCGCAGCCGTGCCGGAACTCGCCGCCGCAGGCCCGGCCGGCAAGACCCTCGAGTCCACCTTCAGGCGGTTGCTCGGACTAAAGACGACGGCGCAATACCAGGC
Source organism: Actinomycetales bacterium (assembly GCA_038252305.1). Taxonomy (GTDB): domain Bacteria; phylum Actinomycetota; class Actinomycetes; order Actinomycetales; family Cellulomonadaceae; genus Actinotalea. The sequence continues at coordinate 34,665 of JBBSAL010000035.1, forward strand.
CGCACCGATCAGCCGCACGGACGCGACGAAAGCAGTCGACTGGGCGACGCGCATGGTCGACACAGCACGGGACGTCGCCGGAACCTGACCCTCATTTAGCGACGGACAACCGCCGCCAAATGAGCGTCAGCCCCCGCGCGCTCAGCGGCATGACCGGGCGACCCCTCTCGCTCTTGCTGGGTCCCGATGGTGCGCCGTCCAAGCTCTTCAATGACGTCGAATCGAACCGACGGCGCCCTCAGCGTGCCGAGTACCCCTTGGCAACCGCTACCCGTCGTCCGAGTAGGACGTCCCCGCGGAGACGTAGGGCGCTGCAGCAAGACGGCTCGCATGAGCAGCGGCGCAGCATGACGCTGGGGGACTTTGGACTCTGACGTCTGTTTCACGCCGTGACGAGACTCGAGGTGTGAGCGGGTACTCGAGCTCGCTTACACGGTCACCATCGTGGGCTCGGCCATCGACTAGGTCTATGCGTCTGCTCGATTGGCCTCTGATCGGCCCCGCGGAAGGGACGCAAACATGAGCGCGGCCGAGGTTGCGAGGGTCGGCACTGGGTTGGCCTTCGTCGTCATGCCACTGGTGTTCGTCTTCGCGTTCGCGACTCATCCTGTGAAGTGAGGGATTGATCTCGGACCACCGCCCCCAAAGGTAGAATGCCTTGGGATTCGATGGAGGTGATCTGGATGGCTCCGAAGAAGTTCTCCCCGGAGTTCCGCGAGCAGGCTGTG
>JBBSAL010000036.1:0-34310 GCA_038252305.1 Actinomycetales bacterium
CCCCCGGGGCTTGACGTACATGGTGTTTGTATGTTATATACATTCCGTCTGCATGGAAACTACCGTGGAACCGGCAGGACCGGCCGCGCTCGAGGAGGACGATCATGGGCAACGACGGAGACGGATTCACCCACCACCGGGTCGAGCTATGACCCGGTGGCGCTCACGCGCCGGTCGGGGTCAGGGTCAGCGCAGGAGCTGCAGCACACCCTGGGGGATCGACTTGGCCTGGGCGAGCATCGCGGTGCCGGCCTGGGACAGGATCGAGCTGCGGGTGTAGTTGACCATCTCCGAGGCCATGTCGGTGTCGCGGATGCGGCTCTCCGAAGCGGTCACGTTCTCCAGCGCGACGTTCGCGTTGTTGATGACGTGGTCGAACTGGTTGGACGTGGCACCGAGGTTGGCGCGCTCCGTGGAGACCTTCTTGATCGCGGCGTCGATGGCGTTCAGGTTGGTGCCGATGTCGGTGGTGGTGTAGGCACCCGACAGCGAGACGAGGTTGGTGCCGAGCGAGAGACCCGTCGTCGCGCTCATGTCGCCGATGGTGATGGAGACCGTCTCGCCGGCGTTGGCACCGACCTGGAAGGTCTTGCCGGAGTAGTTCCCGTCGAGGAGCTTCTGCCCGTTGAACGCCGTCTTGTCGGAGATGCTGTCCAGGGTGGTCCCCAGCTTGTCGATCTCCGTCTGGATGTTCGCCGCGGCGTCGCTCGTGAGCGAACCCGTGTTACCGGCCTGGACGGTGAGGTCACGCATGCGCTGCAGGATCGAGGTGGTCTCGTTCAGCGCACCTTCAGCGGTCTGCGCGACCGAGATGCCGTCCTGGGCGTTGCGGACGCCGACCTTGATGCCGCCGATCTGCGAGCGCATGCCCTCGGAGATGGCCAGGCCGGCTGCGTCGTCCGCAGCGGTGTTGATGCGGAAGCCGGACGAGAGCTTCTGCAGCGACTTCTCCATCTGGCCCTGCGTGGTGTTCAGGTTGCGGTACGCGTTGAGTGCCGCGATGTTCGTGTTGACCGAGAGACCCATGATGAACTCCTCCTTGAATTGGGCCGGATGACTGCCGCCCTTCCATGGGCGAGCACTGGACTGATCGGTCGGCGTCGGTGGCTGTTAAGGAATTCGCGGGATCTTCTTCCCTCGTGCTCCCGGCTCACCCGAACGGCTCATGCCGAGGGCGTCAGCAGGCCGGGTGCGACCGATTCGACGAGCTCTGCGAGCTCCGCCTCGTGCTCGGGCAGGACCTGAGCCAGCGCTCCTTCGAGGGCCGGGAGCGCCTGCGCGTCGGTGAAGGCGGTGAAGGCCACGGCAGCCGCGAGCACGCGCTCACGGGGATCGCGCTCGGCGCAGGTCGCGAGCGCGCGCAGCGGGCAGAGCTCAGCGAGGCCGACGGCCCGGATCGAGGTCGACCAGTCCAGGGCCTCCTCGACGGTCATCCGGGTGCCCCATGCCGCGGCACAGGTGAGCACGGTGACGTCCTCGGGACGGTGCCGGCGCATCTGGCGCAAGAGCACGAGACCGGAGGGAGACGAGCTGTGCCCGGCCAGGACGGCGAGCCCCGACCAGGACTCGGCTGACAGCAGAGGGAGGAGCTCCTCGAGGGGACGACCGGCGGCCTCGAAGGTCGCGACGAGCACCTCCGGGGTGCTCGGGGTGCGACCGGAGCGTGCAGCTGCGAGCACGAGGTCCACGGCATCGTCGTGGCGGCCGAGAGTGTGCAACGCCCAGCTCTCGATACGGGAGAGGTCGAGTCGCTCCAGACGTTGCCCGAAGTCGTTGAGAGTCGAGGTCGGGACGTGCGCGACCGCCTCGAGCACAGCGGGGGCGTCCCCACGCTCGGCGGAGAACTCGGCGCGACGCGCGTGCGCCCACGCGGGATGGTCGGTCGCGGCGAGCCAGCGGTCGAGCCAGCGTTCGGACCCCGCGTGGTCACCGTTGACATGCGCCAACCAGCTCATCGTCCCGGCCAGCTCCACGACGACGAGCGGGGCGGGGTCGCCGCAGGACGCGATCTCCTCCGCCAGGTCGAGCGCCTCCCGGACGCGGCCGGCGATGACGAAGGACCGCGCGAGGTTGACCCGCAGCACGGTGAGGTTGTCCGTCCGTCCTGCGGCCAGAGCGGCGGCGAGCTCCCGTTCGGCGAGCCTGACGTTGCGTCCGGCCTTGTCCTTGGCGTCCACGACGTCCTGCCGGTAGCCCGAGTGCAGGAGCTGGACGTCCGGGACGGACGCGAAGAGGGCATTGGTCCGCCGACCCGGTCGGATGACGACCTGCTCGTGCAGACGTCCCACCCAGTGGCACTCACGTCGACGGAACACCCGGACGGCGATCGACTCCGCAGCGGGGCCGAGGTCGACCGGCCGCGCCGAACGCACCGTGAGGACGTGCCGCGCCACCCCCCCGACCCCGAGCCGCGCGCGCAGCGCAGACGGCTCACCGACGAACACCTCGTCGGCATCGATGCTGAGGACCCACTCCCCTGTCGCATGCTCCAGGGCCCGGTTCCGTGCACCACCGAAGTCGTCGTCCCAGTAGCCCTCGACGACGAGATCGGTGAATCGCGCGGCGATCGCGCGGGTGGAGTCGCTCGACCCCGTGTCGTAGACGACGATCTCGTCCGCCCAGGAGACCGACTCGAGGCAGGACTCGAGGACGTCCTCCTCGTCCTTGACGATGAGCACGGCGCTGATCGTGGCCCGACCGCGCGCCTGCACAGGGACCTGTCGGTCCGGGCTCACGGGCCGGTGGTGCACCGGCTTCCGCTTCGCCACGGTCAGCAGGCGGCTGCGTCGAAGGTGTCGACGGAGTCGTACGAGTCGACCGACGACACGGAGCGCTGGCTGGGCACGGAGGCGAGCGCCCCGGCTCCGGCCCCGGCGGCGGCACGGGCGGCCACCTCGGCGAAGTAGGCACGGCGACGACGCTCGGCGACACCCTCGGGACGGTCGGCCGCAGGGACCAGGTCCGGGTCGAGGCTGGCGTTCATGCCGTCCTTGAGCAGGCCGAGCGCCTCGGTCCGGAGCTGGCTGATCCGCGACTGCGTGACACCCATCTCCTCGGCCAGGTCGGCGACGGCACGGTCGTGGAAGAAGAGCTCCTCGACGACGAAGCGCAGCCGCTCGGGAAGGGAGGAGACTCCCGCCCGCAGGAAGGTCAGGCGCTCGTCGGCGAGCAGGCTCTCCTCCGGGCTGATGCCGGTGGAGACCACGGTCTCGGCGATCGTGCCGTCGTAGCCGTCGATGCTCAGGACGCGCACCTCGGCGGCCGAGCGGGCGAGGTCGATCTCCTCGACGCCGACACCCATCGCGCTGGCGAGCTCGTCCCGGCTCGGGGCGCGACCCAGGTCGCCGGTCAGCTGGTCGGCCACCTCGGTGACCTGACGGGCCCGGCGACGGGCGCCACGGGAGACCCAGTCCATCCCGCGCAGCTCGTCGATGAGCGCACCCTTGATGCGCAGCGAGGCGTAGCGGGCGAAGGGAACGCCGGTGGTCTCGTCGTAGCCGCGGGCGGCGCGGACCAGCGCCAGCGCGCCGGCCGACACGAGGTCGGACCGGGAGACGTAGGACGGCACCCGGCCGAGCATCGCGTTGACGTGGTAGCCGACGAGAGGCATGTTCTCGACGACCAGCGCGTTCGTGGGGTTCTCGGTGGCGTTCACGACTGGTGTTTCGGGGCAGCTCTTCGGCGACTTGAGAAAGCCCTGAGGTGAACCCGATAGCCCGTCCCCCGGCCGGGTGACGAGAACCGCGCCCCGCCTGTCGGACCTGAGGCGAAGTGTCCGATTCGGAATCCGGACAGATCATCCCGGGTCCGACTTGTCACCTGTGGCGCAGGTCACAGGTGCCATGAGCGCGTCGCTAGGCCATCCGTGTCGAGACTCCTCATCAGAAACCTTTACGAGCCGCGAGGGCCTGCCGATCAGGAGTCAAGAACTGGTGCGCTGGGCACGGCACCACACCGACGAAGGGTGAGTCCGATGGGCCTGAACGAGCTCTCCGGGGTGCTGTGGCGCGAGCGACGGCTCCTCGAGCTCCTGCTGTTCAAGCTCGAGGAGGAGCAGCTGATCCTGTCCAGCGGGCGCACCCGGTGGCTGGGCCACGCGACGCGCGAGGTCGAGCAGGTGCTCGACCAGATCCGCACCGCAGAGCTCGGCCGTTCCGTCGAGGCCGAGGAGGCCGCTCGTGACCTGCGGCTCGAGGCGGGCTGCAGCCTGCGCAACCTCGCCGGCGCCGCACCTGCGCCCTGGGGCGACATCCTCCTGGAGCACCACGCCGCCTTCGTCGACCTCACCGACGAGATCCAGAGCCTGGCCCAGGGCAACCGGGACCTGCTCTCCTCGTCCTACCGCGCCACACGCGAGACGCTGCTCTCCCTCCAGGACACCGTCGACACCTATGGCCCGCAGGGGTCCTCGACCTCCTTCGAGACCGCACAGCTCGTCGACCGGGCGCTGTGAGTCGGCGATGAGCACCTTCTCCGGCATCACCACCGCGCTGTCCTCGCTGATCGCGCAGCGGCAGTCGCTGGACGTCGCCGGGCAGAACATCGCGAACGCCAACACCGTCGGCTACACGCGCCAGCGCGCCGAGACCACCTCGATCGAGTCGGCCTCGATGCCGACCATGTTCTCCACCGGCCTGACCGCAGGGAACGGCACCCGCGTCACGGGGATCACCCGGATGGGAGACGCGTTCCTCGACGCCCGCGTGCGCAGCGCGACGAGCAGCTCCTCGTTCCAGTCCGCCCAGGCGCAGACGCTGTCCCAGCTCGAGACGAGCTTCACCGAGCCGTCGGACCTCGGCGTCGCGTCCAACCTGCAGACCTTCTGGGCCGACTGGCAGAACGTGGCGAACGCGCCCGACAGCTCGGCCGCTCGGACCGTGCTGCTCGGAGACGCCGCCGCCCTGACGAGCAAGATCACCGCGGGCTACCGCGCCGTCGACACGCAGTGGAGCCAGCTGCGCACGACCACCGAGGCTAACGTCACGCAGCTCAACACGACCGCGCAGTCGATCGCCGACCTCAACGGCCAGATCCGCGCGATCACCGTCTCGGGCGGCAACGCCAACGAGCTCATGGACAAGCGCGACCTGCTCGTCACCTCCCTGGCCGGCCTCGCCGGCGCCACCACGCAGCAGCGCGACGACGGGTCGGTGGACGTCCTCGTCGGAGGCAACACGCTCGTCACCGGCAACCGCGCCGAGCAGGTCACCCTCCTCGGCGGCTCGACGATGGCGACCGGAACGGGGCAGCCCCCCGCAAGCAGTGCCGACCCGGTCCGGCTGACCTGGAGCCGCTCCGGGAACCCGCTGACGCTCGAGGGCGGCTCGATGGCCTCGAACCTCGTCGACCTGTCCCCCACCGGCGCCGTCGCCTCGACCGCCGCGATGTGGAACGACCTCGCCACGAAGATCGCCACGACCGTCAACCCGGTGCACCAGGGTGGCCAGGGGCTCGGCAGCCCGGGCGCGACCGGTCTCGACTTCTTCTCCTTCGCGGCGGGTGTGCCCGCAGCGACGGGTCTGCAGGTGGCGATCACCAACCCGAGCGACATCGCGGCGGGCGACCCGGCCAAGGGCGCACTCGACGGCTCCTGGGCCGACAAGCTCTCCCAGCTCTCGACGGCCCCCGGTGGGCCCGATGCCCTCTACCGGTCCTTCGTCGTCGACCTCGGGGTGCGGACCTCCGCCGCGACCCAGCGCTCGACCGTCCTGGACTCGACACGTTCGACGGCCGAGAACCTTCAACTCTCCGGTGCGAGCGTCGATCTGGATCAGGAGTCGACGAACATGCTCGCCTACCAGCGGGCCTACCAGGGGGCAGCACGAGTGCTCACGACGATGGACGAGATGCTCGACACCTTGATCAACCGGACCGGGACCGTGGGGAGGTAGCCATGATCAGCAGAGTCACCCAGCAGACCTTGCAGCGCTCCACGCTCGCGAACCTGCAGCTCAACCTCACCAAGATGTCGACGCTCCAGCAGCAGATGTCGAGCGGCAAGCGCATCACCAAGCCCTCCGACGACCCGAGCGGCATCTCCACCGCCCTCAGCCTGCGCTCCGAGCAGCGGGCCACCGGCCAGTACTCACGCAACATCGACGACGGGCTCGGCTGGCTCAGCACCTCGGACACCGCGATGCAGAGCGCCGTCACCCAGCTGCGGCAGGCACGCGACCTCACGGTGCAGGCCGGCTCGGGCGCGCTCAACGCCGCCGGCCGAGAGGCGATCGCCACCCAGATCGAGTCCGTCCGCGACGGTCTGCTCACGACGGCGAACAGCTCCTACCAGGGGCGCAACGTCTTCGCGGCGAGCTCGAGCGCCTCGGCCGCCTTCGGTCCCGGCTACACCTGGACCGGGACGCCCGGGGACTCGCTCGACCGGCGCATCGCACCGGACACGACCGTGCGCGCCGACGCCGACGGCTCCGCCGTCTTCGGCAACGGCAGCTCCTCGGTGTTCGCCCTGCTCGACTCGATCGCCGCCGACGTCCGCGCCGGCACGAGCACCGGTCCCCGGCTGACACAGATCGACGACAAGATCAACGCGATGCTCGGCGAGCTCTCCGGTGTCGGTGCGCGCACCAACCGGATGACCGACGCGCAGGGCGTGATCAGTCAGAAGCTCCAGGACCTCCAGGTCGGCATCTCCGGGATCGAGGACGTCGACCTCACGGCGACGATCGTCGACCTGCAGAGCCAGGAGGTCGCGTACAAGGGAGCCTTGGGCGCCACCGCCCGAGTGCTGCAGCCCACCCTCATGGACTACCTGCGATGAGCGTCATGGTGCACGCTGCCGACGGCGTGGAGACGGAGCGACCCGTGGTTCCCGAGATCGAGTTCGTCCAGGCACCCCCCGGGATGCTGGACCTGCGTACCTACGGGCTGCACCAGCTCGACGAGGACGGTCTGCTCTTCGCGATGCGCTCGGTCGAGCACCCGGACATCCGGCTCTTCCTCGTCCCGCCGCAGGTCTACTTCCCCCAGTACGCTCCGCGGATCGACGCGGAGAGCCGGCTGGCCCTCGGGCTCGGCGACGACGCGCCCTTCGTGCTCGTCGTCGTCCACCCCGGCGGGGAGGGCAACGCACCCACGGCGAACCTGCTCGCACCGATCGTCATCAACACGGGAACGGGCTCGGCCCTCCAGGTGGTCCTCGACTCGGACGAGTGGCCGCTGCGCGCGGAGTTCCTCGCCGCCTGAACTCACCGGACGACTTTCGTCATCTCCGGGCACCGTCGACCGATCTGACAGCACGAGACCCCACACGGGCGGAGGGACGATGAGCACCACCCAGACCGAGGCCACCGGCCCCACGACGAGCCTCGGCGCGCCGGCGGTCCGGCTCCGCGCCTCGCGGGCGACCGTCACCCTGCTGGCCGAGCTCCTCGCGCAGACGGACCTCGAGCTCGACATCATCGGCCGGCTGATCGAGACCGATCCCGCCGTGACCCTTCACCTCCTCGCGAGCGCGAACTCCGACGTCCGGCCCGGCGAGGAGCTGGACACCGTCGTCCAGGCGCTCGGGGTGCTCGACCGCTCGCGCCTGGCCGCACTCGTCGAACGAGTCACCGACGACGCCCTCGACGCCGTTCCCCAGCTCTGGCGGATCCTCGCCCGGGCCCTGAGCTGCGAGCGCCTGGCCCAGGACCGGCGCGGCTACACCGTCGGTCTGCTCTCCGGCCTCATCGACCTGTACGGGCTGCCCGCCGCCGCCGTGCTCGAGACGGTCGGTGTCTCACCCCTCGTCGAGCGCGCGGTGACCGAGCAGAGCGGCCGGCTCGGCTCAGCCCTCGGGGCCCTGCTCGGCTATCTCGCCGACGACCCGGCCCTCGTGGCGCGCCACGGCTACGACGCCGCCACGGTGTACGACGCCTACGTCCAGGGTGCGACCACCGCCATGACGACGCAGTCGGCCCTGGCCGAACGCGCGACGCGGACCCGGCAGGACCCCGTCGCGACCCCCGTCGCCCAGATCCCCCAGCCTCGAACCCGAGCGCCGCGCGTCGATCGAGCCGACGGCCCACCGTCCGGAGCGGGGACGTCGCCGTCCGAGGAGCGCAGATGACCGCCGCCACGACGTCCACCGCCGCCGAGGCGCCGACCCTGCGGTCGAGCGTCCATCGCGAGAGTGTGATCGACATCGACGAGCGGGTCATCGGCTACACCGTGACCGTCTCCATCGACCTGCCCACGGGCCCCGTCACCGACGCGGTCGAGGCCCTCGCCTCGGGCGCGCCCGAGCTGGCCGCCGAGCTGCACCGCCACTACCTCGAGCTCGACCTGCCGCGCCTGGTGGCCGACCGTCACGTCTTCCTGCCGGCCACCCCCAGGATGCTCGAGGGCCACTTCCCCGAGGGTGCCGTGGCCGGACGCCTCGTCCTCGACCTGCCGATCGGCTTCGAGCGGAGCCCGGGAGCCGAGGAGCGCGCCAACGCTCTCGTCCAGCTCGGGGCCTCGCTCGCGCTGGCCGGCTACACCGGGACGGCCGAGCAGGACGCCCTCCTGCCCACGGTCGGCTTCGTCGTGATCGACGTGTCCGCGCCCGACATCGAGCTCGATGCGATCGTCGCGCGTGCCCACGCCGCCGGGGCGAAGGTCCTCGGGGTCGGGGTGCGCGACCGAGCGACCCTCGAGCGGTGCGCGAGCGCCGGTGTCGACGCACTGCGCGGCGGCGCGGTCGAACGCGCGGCCGACATGAGCCGCGAGCACAAGGTGCTCCGGCCCGGACAGCTCCAGTGCCTCGCCGCCCTGCACCTGCTGCACCAGCCCGATGTCACGATGGCCCGGGTGGCCGCCGTGATCGACACCGACCCGGTGCTCACGCTGCGCGTGCTGCACCTGACCAACTCCGGCGCCTTCGCGCTCCGCAACAAGGTCGACACCGTGCGTCAGGCCGTGGTGCTGCTCGGGGTGCGCGAGGTGACCGTCCTGGTCACCGCGCTCGCCCTGGACGCCCGCGCCGGTGCGATGGACTCGTTGTGGCACATCCTGGCGCGCGCGCTGTGCGTCGAGGCGCTCGGCGGCGACCCGGCGGCGTACACCGCGGGGATGCTCTCGGCCCTCATCGACGAGCTCGGCGTGCCCGCCGAGGTGGTCCTGGCGGCCGTCGGTGTCTCGCCGGTCGTGTCCGACGCCGTCCTGGAGCTCGCCGGCGACGTCGGCCTCGCGCTCGCCGCGGTGCTCGCCCACGAGCGCCGCGAACCGGCCACCGTCGAGGCCTGCGGCTTCCAGCCGGTGGACGTCTCCGACGTGTACCTACGGTGCCTCTCGGAGGCGCTCGAGACCGCGCGGGCCGTCAACCCGGCCTGACCCCTGGCGTCCGTCGCCGACCTCTGCGACCGTCGTGGCATGACAGAGACCGCAGCCCTGCGCCGGCACATCGCCCTCGTCGCCCACGACAACATGAAGGTCGAGCTGCTGCGCTGGGCCGAGCACAACCGCGCGACGCTCGCCGAGCACCAGCTCTACGCCACCGGGACGACGGGCACCATGCTCGAGTACGAGCTCGGGTTCACGGTGCACCGCTTCCTGTCGGGACCGATCGGCGGCGACCAGCAGGTCGGTGCGAAGATCGCCGAGGGCGTCCTCGACACGCTGATCTTCTTCTGGGACCCGCTCGAGGCGCAGCCGCACGACCCCGACGTCAAGGCCCTGCTCCGGCTGAGCACCGTCTGGAACGTCCCGACCGCCACGAACCTCGCCACGGCCGACTTCCTCATATCCTCGCCGCTCTTCGCCGGCTCCTACCAGCGGCGCGTGCCGGAGCTCGGGCCGCGCGGCTGGGACGGCACCGCGCCGACGACAGGCTGACGCGTCGGAGGCCGCGCCTTGACGGGCCCTTGACGGGGCTGAGGAGTGCGCATGGGCTCCGGTTGGTCTGCGCGGGTGAACGCCCGCTGACCTGGGGTCCTAGGTCTCACCCGGCACCCTGCGGATGCCGACAGACTGGTGATAGCCGCAAGGGAGCGACACCCTGCTCCCGCGTGGTGAGGACCCGCGCCACCATCCCCGGCGCCCGAGCAGGAAGCCAGACCATGGCAGTTCACCGCCACACCCCGATCCTCCCGTCGAGCCACGCCGCCCGGCTGCGCCTCCCGCACCGCGCCGCGCGACCCGCCCCGACCCGCGGCCTCGTCGAGCCCGTGCTCGGCCGGCACGCCTGGAGCGCGACCGGCACCATCACGGCGTTCCGCGCCCAGCGAGGCATCCAGCCCTGGTGAGACTCGTCAGTCGGTGGTGACGATCGGCTCGTCGTGCGCGATGTGCGCCATCTGACGCCACAGCAGCACGACGAAGACGGCCGACCCGACGAAGGCGAACCAGAACGGTGCGGTGACCCCCCACCGCTGCGCGAGCAACCCACCCAGGCCGGACCCGATCACCAGCCCACCGAAGACGCCCACGAGGTTCACGCTGCCGACGCGCCCCTGGAGCGCGGTCGGGACCGCGCGCTGGCGCACCGTCGTGGAGGTCGCCCCCCAGACGAAGGCGTGCACCCCGAAGACGAAGAAGACCGGCAGGGCGACCCACGGGCTCGTGGTCAGCGCGAGCGCCAGATGCGTGAGCGTCTCCAGGATCAGGCCGATGCGCATCAGCCCCCCGAGGCTGATCCGGCGCGTGAGCCAGCCGTAGAGCGTCGTGCCGAGCAGCCCGCCGGCGGCGGAGACCGTCGTCACGAGCCCGAAGCCCACGGGGCCGAGACCGAGCTGGTCCCTGGTGTAGATCACGAGCACCGACCAGGCGGCACCGAAGGTGACGTTGAAGACCAGGATCGTCAGCACGAGCGTCCGCACGGCGGCGTGGTGCCGCACCCAGCGGAAGCCGTCCGCGACGTCGTGCCGCAGCCGCTTCGGCATCCCGGTCCGGGTGTGTCGCTGCACGACGACCCGGGACATGAGCACGGCGCCCAGAGCGACGGCGAGCGCCTGCACGCTGAACGGGAACGCCCACCCCACCGCGAAGAGTGCGGCTCCGAGCGGCGGGCCGGCGAGCTGGTTCACGGTGATGAACCCCGTCGACAGGCGCGCGTTCGCGATCGCGATGTCGTCCCTGGCGACGAGGTTCGGCAGCATCGTCTGCGAGGAGCTGTCGGCGAAGACCTCGGCCGTCGCGACGACGAAGAGCGCGACGAGGACCACGGCGATGCTCACGTGCCCGGTGAGGATCACGACGACCAGCACCGCGAGGACGGCAGCCCGCGCCAGGTCGACGCCGACGACGATCGTCTTGCGGTCGTGGCGGTCGGCCAGCACCCCGGCGAGCAGGCCGAAGACGAGCGGGGGGAGCCACTGGACGGTTGCGGCCAGCGCGATGAGCCGGGCGTCGTCGGTCAGCGAGGCGACGAGCAGCGGACCGGCCGCGAGTGCGATGCCGTCGCCCAGGTTGCTCGTCCACGAGGACGCCAGCAGCCAGCGGAAGCCTCGCCCGAGTCGCGGCGGCAGCAGGGCGTCGAGCACCCGGGACATCGCTGCTCCTCCGGTCGGACGACGAGAACGGCCCCGGTCCGCGGGATCGCAGGACCGTGGGTGTTCCCTCGCTGTGGCGTCCAGGACAACACGTTGGCCTGCCTGGACGCATGGTCGCAGGTCAAGACGGACACGGGTCAACTCGCACCCTGGTCACGGACGAGGTCACGGCACCCGACGAGGGCGGCTGGCCGTCCTCCCTCACCGGGAGGCGGAGCCGTCTGCGTCCTGCACGACACCCTTGGTGATCAGCACGCAGGCATAGGGACGATGCTCCGAGGTCCGCACCACGACACGCGTGAGTCGCGCCGCGAGGTAGAAGTCCGCACGTGCCATGCCGACGAAGGGCACCGAGCGAGCCTCCGCGGCGTCGAGGGTCGTCTGCACGTCCGCGACGGCCGGTCCCGCGCTCCCGTCGTCCTGGAGCATGTGCCACGCAGCCGGCTCGGCGAAGGCGTCGACCGGCAGGATCGACAGGATCGCGGTGAGCACCGGGACGAGGTCGGCGCCGGGGAGGTCGACGACCGGCGCGCCCGCGGCGTAGGCGGGGTAGTTCCGGTCGACGACGGCGAGCACGTCGCCGTGCCCCATCTCCGCGAGGAGGCGGAGCAGCTCCGGCGTGAGCAGCGGGTCGAGCCCCTTGAGCACCTCAGGCACCCGACGTGCGATGACGCTCGAGCTGCTCCGCGACCATCCGCACGAAGGCGTCAGGGCTCGTGTCCTCGCCGACCCTGACGGCCTGCCGCGCCGCGTGGAGGACACCACGGGCCGCGCCCTCCCGCAACGCCTCCGGAAGGGTCTCCACGTCCTTCACCTTCGCCGCTCCGACGATCCGCCTCGACATCTTGGCAGCGGCGAAGAGCCACGCCTCGCGCTGCCAGGCAGCGATCCGTCCCTCGAGGAACTCCTCGCGCCACACCCGGGCGTCGAGCCGGTCCGGCCAGCGCCTGCGGTACTCCGCCTCGAAGGCCGACCAGGTCTCACCGACCAGGCCCAGCGCCCAGCGCGCCCGGTCGGGGTCGCCCAGGGCGTAGGCCCGTGCCGCGGCGAAGACGAAGTTCGCCCAGGTCGCGCCCAGGTCGAAGGCCACCGGCCCGTAGAACGCGAACTCCGAGTCGAAGACCTTCACCGAGGCGCACCGCGTGGAGCCGGGCTCCGCGCGAACCATCACCGATCCGGTGTGCAGGTCACCGTGGACCAGGGCCTCGCCGTGCGTCATGAACGCCCACTTGGCCCGCCCCATCGCCGCGACGAACTCCTCGTCCGCGGCGAGCTCTGCAGCATCTGCCGCGTTCGCCGGCAGCACCGAGTTCCGGCCGAGGTCGACCGACGGCTCGGAGAACACCAGGTCCTCGGTGATCTGGCACAGCTCGGGGTTGATCGCGCGGAGCTGGGCGTCAGCGAGCTCGAGCCGCTCGAGCGCCAGGGCAGAGGTCCCGAACGCCACCGCCCCGATGTAGGTGCCGACGGCCGCAGCAGCGCCGTCGTGCACGGCACCCTCGTTGAGGGCGTGCCGCCAGACCTTGTGGTCCGAGAGGTCCTCCATACCGATGATGTGCCGTGCGACGTCGTGGTGCAGCACCTCGACGACGAGCTCGGGGACGAGCGCGTGATGGGCGCGCAACGAGTCGACCTCGTGCTGCTCCCGATCCGGGGTCATCGGCCAGCCCTCGCCGACCATCCGCACGTACGGGAGCGACTGCTTGAGCACGACCCCGCGGCCGTCCTGGTCGTGGACGAGGAACACGAGGTTGAGGTTCCCGTCACCGATCTCGCTGACCGTGGCGAGGCGGCCGACGTCGACCCGTGCGCTCAGGGCCGGCACGGCGGCCAGGTAGGCCGGCACGGTCTCGGCCGTGAGGAACTCGTAGCTGGCGGTCACGATGGGCACCTCGCAGTAGGTCGGGTCGGGCTCAGGTCGCCGGCGTGTAGCGAACCTTGCGACGGGAGATGGTGAAGGAGAAGAGCAGGGCGACGATGAGGACGAGACCCTTCGCCGTGTCCTGGTGGTAGTACTGCAGGCCCTTCATCGTCAGACCGGTGAGCACGATGCCGACGAGAAGAGCGCCCAGCAGGGTGCCCCAGGCGTTGGGCTTGGCCAGACCGAGCACCGACGTGCCGACGAGAGCCACCGCGACGGCCTCGAGCAGGCTCGAGGAACCGGCGTTGACGTCACCCTGCCCGATCCGGGAGACCAGGATCAGGCCGCCGACCGAGGCGAACAGCGCGGAGATGACATAGGCCAGCCCGCGGTAGAGACCCACCCGGACACCGGCAAGACGTGCGGCCTCGGGATTCGCTCCCACCGCGTACATCAGCCGTCCGGCCGTCGTCCGGCTCAGCACGAACCAGGAGAGGATGACCAGCACGAGCATGATCACCACGGGCAGCGGCACCGGACCGACGGAGCCACGGTCGATCTTCAGGAAGTCCGCCGTGAAGTGACCGGGGGCGACGGAGCCGTCCCTGAGCACCATGCCGCTGGAGACCGACTGCCCGCTCACCGGGATCAGCTTGGCGCCCTGGATGACGAACATCACCCCGAGGGTCGCGAGGAGGTCCGGGATCTTGCACACCACGATGAGGAACGCGTTGAGCAGGCCGACGCACAGTCCGCCGACGAGCACCATGACGACGGCGGTGACGCCGGTGAGGTTGTAGAACACCATCGTCATCGCCGCGAGCTGGACGGCGAGCCCTGCCGTGGAGCCGATCGAGAGGTCGAGCCCGCCGACCACCATCGTGAACATGACGCCGAGCCCGAGGATCGCCGTCACCGAGGCGAACTTGAGCATGGAGAACATCGACTGGGACGTGGCGAACGCCGGCTCGGTCGCGGCGAAGTAGACGAACAGGATCACCGTGACGGCGATGAAGCCGTACTTGACCACGGCGTCCTGGATCCGCATCGCCGTCGTCGGTCCGTCCATTGCTGCTGGCACCTAAGCCACCTCCGACATGCTCGTGACGATTGCGTCGTTGTCGATCTCGGTCGTGTAGGCGTCGAGGCGCAGGGTGCCCTCGACCATGACGAGGATCCGGTCCGCGACCTCACGGATCTCCTCGACGTCGCTGGACAGGACGACGACGCAGGCGCCGGCGGCCGCAAGGTCACGCGCCCGCTGCGAGATGTCGCCGCGCGCTCCGATGTCGACCCCCCGGAAGGGCTCGTCCAGGAGCAGGACGCGCGGCCCGGCGTGCATCCACCGGCCGACGACGACCTTCTGCTGGTTCCCGCCGGACAGCGAGTCGACCGCCTGGTCGGGACCGGTCGCCACGATCGCGAAGTCGGAGAGGACGGCCGTACCGACCTCCTGCTCCTTCCCGCGACTCAGGAGGCCAGAGCGGCTGACGCCGCGCAGGAACGGGAGAGTGGCGGTCCAGGCGAGCGACCACCCCGGAAGCATCGCCTCGGCCGCGCGGTCCTCCGGTACGAGGTAGATGCCCTTGCCGACGGCGTCCTTCGTGTGCCGTGGGGCGTACGCGTGCCCGTCGAGCTGCATCTGACCGGCGCGGAGCCGGTCCGCGCCGAAGACGCCCCGCGCGAGCTCGGACTTGCCTGCGCCGATGAGCCCGACGATGCCGGTCACCTCGCCGTACCGCAGGTCGAGGTCCACCGGGTCGGACCGCCGCAGCAGCTGCACCCCGCGCAGCTGGAGCGCGACCTTGTCGCCGCGCTGCTCGGTGAGCCGGTGCCCGCTCTCGACGACGGAGTCGCCGAGCATCGACCGGACCGCGGCCGGCATGTCGAACGGTGTGTGCTGGCTCGAGCGGATCCGGCCGTCCCGCAGGACGACCAGGTCCGTCGCCAGCTCGCGCACCTCACTGAGGCGGTGGGTGACGTACAGCACGGCCACTCCCTCGTCGCACAGGCGTCGCACCAGGGCGAACAGGCGGTCGACCTCGCTCGTGGAGAGCGTGGAGGTCGGCTCGTCGAGGACGAGGACCCGAGGACGCTGGCTGAGCGCGCGAGCCAGGAGCAGCATCTGGCTGTCGGCGATCCCGAGCTCGAAGACGTCCTTCGTCAGCACCGCGTCGGACCAGTCGAGCCCGAGGGTCGCGGCGATCTCCCGAGCGCGCGGAAGGAGCTTGCGCAAGGAGCGCACGCGGGGGACCTCACCACGGACGACCTCCTCGAAGACGAGGTTCTCGGCGACCGTCAGGCCGGGGACGATGCTCTCGTCGATCCGCTGGTGCACCGTCTGCACCCCGTGGCGGGCCGCCGCCATCGGGGAGTCCATCGTGGCGGGCGCACCCGCCACGATGACCTCGCCGCCGTGGTCGGGGTACACCCCGGAGAGCACCTTGATGAGCGTCGACTTCCCGGCGCCGTTCGCGCCGAGCAGCGCCGTCACCCGGCCTGCGTACAGGTCGACGGTGACGCCCTTGAGAACCTGGTTGCTGCCGAACGACATCGTGATGCCGTTCAGCTCCAGCACCGGCGCGGACTGCGCGCCGGCACCGGGACGGGCGCCCTGCGGCGCGGCGCCTGGCTCGGGTGTTCCGGGACTCACGGTGGTCGCTCCTCCGGGGGGGGACGGGTGGTCGAGCGGACGATGGCTCCTGTGGTGGGCGGGCCTGACGACCCGCCCACCACAGGCGTTGGCCTCAGAAGGTGACGACCGGGATCCAGTCTGCCGAGGAGACGTCGCTGATGTTGAGAGACGGCTCGGCTGCACGCAGGTCATCCATGTTCTGGATGTTCTTCTCCCGCAGGAAGTCCTGCGTGACGAGGATCGGCGGGAAGTCGACCGTCGTGGTCTTCAGCTCGTTGGTCATGTGGAGGAAGAGCGTCCGCAGCACGGCTGCCCCGATCGCGTTCGGGTCGGTGGCGCCGGTGGCGACCCACTGGCTCCCGTCGGCCCGCATGAGCTCGATGTCCGCGGCCGAGATGTCGGCGCCGTAGACCAGGACGTCGGTACGCCCGATCTGCTCGAGCGCAGAGAGGGTCCCCTTGGTGAACTCGTCGTACGGGGCGTAGATCGCCTTGATCGACGGGTTGGCCTGAACGGCGGAGGCGACCATCGGTGCCGAGTCGGTGGCGGTCGAGTTGGTGAACGACCCCGTCTGGAACTTCTGCGTCCAGGAGTTGTCGGCCACGTACTGGTTCCACACGACATGACGGCGGTCGAGGGGCGCGATGCCCAGGACGTTGACGTAGCCGACGTCGGCGCCCTGGCCGACGTCCGCGAGCATCTTGTCGAGCACGAGGCTCGCCATGACGGCGTCGGACTGCTGGGTCTGGATCGCGTCCGGCGCGCACTTCTGGATCTCGACGTCGTAGATCACGACGGGGATGCCCTTGCTGATCGCGTCGTTGACCCCGGGGCAGAGCGTGTCGGGGAAGCCGTGCCGCACGACGATGCCCGCGACGCCGGAGGCGATCGCCTGCTCCAGCTGCGTCGCCTGGGTGGCGTTGTCACCCTGGGCGTCGTAGACGGTGAGGTCGACCCCGAGAGCCGCCGCCTGCTGCTTCGTCCCGTTGAGGTACTGCTGGAAGTAGTCGCCCTGGCCGCTCTGCTGGACGATCGCGATCTTCACACCGGGCTTGTCGAACGGGGCAGGCGCGTCCGCAGTCGTCGCGGCGACCGTCGCCTTGTCCGTAGTCGGAGCCGAGCTCGACGAGTCGGCCGTTCCTCCCTGACTGCAGGCCGCCAGCAGCAAGGTCGCCCCGGCGATACCGGCCATCAGGATCTTCGTGTTCCTCATGGTTTTCCTCTCCATTGTGCAGCGACACTGCTGCGTGTCGTCAGCCCGCGATCGACGCGAGAAGACGGGGGTGGGGATGACGTGCGGGCTCGACGACGCCGAGCTCGGTGACGATGGCGCTGATGAGGTCGTTCGGCGTGACGTCGAAGGCCGGGTTGAAGCCCTTGGCCTGCGGCGGTGCGGTACGGCGACCGGCGAGGGTCAGGACCTCCTCGGAGCCGCGTTCCTCGATGACGATCTCGTCGCCCGTTGCGGTCGAGAGGTCGACGGTCGAGAAGGGTGCTGCGACGACGAACGGGATGCCGGCCCGAGCACACGCCAGGGCGAGGGCGACCGAGCCGACCTTGTTGGCGGTGTCGCCGTTGGCCGTGATCCGGTCGGCGCCGATGATCGCGACATCGACGAGGCCGCGAAGGATCGTGCTCGAGGCCGCGCCGTCGACCTCGACGACGTGGTCGATCCCGTCCTGGGTGAGCTCCCAGCTGGTCAGCCGTGCACCCTGGAGGAGCGGGCGGGTCTCGTCCGCGTACACGAGACCGAGCCGCGAGCGCTCGTGGAGCTCGTGGATGATCCCGTAGGCCGTGCCCCAGGCCGTCGTGGCCAGGGCGCCCGTGTTGCAGTGGGTGACGACACGCACCCGGTCCTTGCCGGTGCGCTCCTGGATCCAGTCGGCACCCAGCCGGGCGAGATGACGGTTGGCCGCCGTGTCCTCGGTGATCAGGCGATGAGCCTGCGCGAGGACCTCGGCCGGCCCCTGAGCCATGAGCGGGCGCACCCGGTCCACTCCCCAGGCGAGGTTGACGGCCGTGGGACGAGCGTCACGGATGCGATCGACCTGTGCTGCGAGGACCTGCGCCGACCAGCCCTCGCGGCTCGCCTGCGTCATCGCGACCACGACACCCAGGGCCCCGACGGCACCGAGCGCGGGAGCACCACGGACGGCCAGCCGCTCGATGGCGTCGACCAGGGCGTCCACCGTGACGATCTCGAGGTACTCCTCGCGATCGGGGAGAACGGTCTGGTCGATCAACCGGATCGCCCCGGGGGCGTCCCGCCACTCCACTGCCACCACCATGACGTGCCTCTCGAACCGCGTTGTCCGACAACCTGGTGGGAACGGTAGATCCGGCGCCCGCTGTTGTCAATCAACTTGAGGAAGATGAATCCCCACGTCGGTGTCGCACGCCTGTACTGTGACGCCCATCAGACGGCCGAGCCGGTCACCTGGCAGGACGCGAGAACTGAGGAGGGGCGATGGCACGCAAGGGAACCCTGGTGTCCCGGGTCGCCGCCGACCTGCGGAGCCAGCTGGCCGCCGGCGACCACCCGGCCGGATCACGACTGCCCACCGAGACCGAGCTGGCCGTGCAGTTCGGCGTCTCCCGGCCAACCGTCCGGGCAGCCCTCCGCGAGCTCGAGGCCCTCGGGCAGGTCCGCACCCAGCACGGCGTCGGCACGTTCGTCACCGACCGGCCCGCCATCCGCGCCGGCCTCGAGCGGATGGACTCGATCACCGCGTCGATCCGCGCGACGGGACGCGAGCCGAGCATGGTCTACGCGAGCCGTACCGTGCGCCACGTGCTTCCTGAAGAGGCTGCTCAGATGGGTGTTGCGGGCGATACGGAGGCGCTCGAGCTGCGCAGGACGATCCTCGCCGACGGCGAGGTCGTCGCGTACTCCTACGACCTCATGCCGCTCGATCTGCTTCCACCGGACGTCGATCCCTCCGAGCTGCAGGGCTCGATCTTCGAGTTCTTCCGCACCCGGCTGGGCGTGCAGCCGGACCACGGTCTCGCCGAGATCCACGCCGTGACGTCCAACCATGTCGGCTGGGGACCCGAGGCCGCGACGCACAACCTCTTCGTGCTCCTCGTGCAGCGGCACTTCGACGACGACGACCGCCTGGTCCTCTACTCCAGGACGTACTTCATCGAGGGTCGGTACGCCTTCTCGATCGTCCGCCGCGGCTGATCGACCGCGTCCACCCGGCAGGGTCCTCGACCCTTTTGCCCTGCCCGTAACCCTGCTAGGTTGTCTGACAACTCGACGCGAGTTGTCAGAGAGGTGTGTCATGGTCGAACGTGCCGCGAGCTCCCCCGCAGGTCTCGACGCCCTCGTGCAGGCGTCCAGGGAGATCGGTTCCGATCCCCGGCTCGTCCTCCACGGCGGAGGGAACAGCTCGCTCAAGACCGCGATGACGGACGTCACCGGAGCGGAGTGCGCCGTCCTTCTCGTCAAGGGCAGCGGGCACGACATGGCGACCATCGACGAGGACGGCTTCGCCCCGCTCCGCCTCGACCGGCTGCGCGAGCTGCTCCCGCCGACCCGGATGACCGACCGGCAGCTGCGCAACGAGCTGCGATGCGCCCTTCTCGACGCCGAGGCGCCCGATCCCTCGGTGGAGACCCTCGTGCACGCGCTCCTGCCCCAGGCGGCCGTGCTCCACTCGCATGCCGACGTGATCCTCGCGCTGACGAACACCGCCGACGGAGCGGGACTGGTGCGGGCCGTGTTCGGCGACCGGGTCGTCGTCGTGGAGTACGCGATGCCGGGTCCCGACCTCGCCGCGGCCTGCCTGCACGCATGGGCGGAGCAGGCTCATGCCGGCACCGAGGGCCTCGTCGTGCTCCACCACGGGATCTTCGCCGTGGGCGACACCCCGGCCCAGGCCCTCGACCGCCACCGCTCCCTCATCGCCGCGGCCGAGAGCCGCCTGGCATCGGCACCCTTGCGCGACCTCCCGACCGCGCCTCCGGCGGCGCCCGTCGATCCCGTCGACCTCGCGCAGCTCCGGAGCAGGATCAGCGCACTGGTGGGCGCACCGGTCGTGCTGCACCGCACGGACGACGAGACGGCCCGGCGCGTGCTGGCCGACCCGGTCCTGCGGGAGTCGATCGACCTCGGCCCCTTGACCCCCGACCACGTCATCTGGACCAAGCGCACCCCCTGCGTCGGCACGGACGTCGAGGCCTACGCGCTGCGCTACGAGGAGTACTTCCGGGCGTTCGAGGCGCGACGCGGTGAGGCGCTGACCATGCTCGACCCGGCCCCCAGGGTGATCCTCGACGAGCAGCTGGGGCTGCTGACCGTCGGTCGGTCCGCTCGGGAGGCCGCGATCGCCGAGGACCTCTACCGGCACACGCTGGCCACGATCGTCGACGCCGAGCGTCTGGGCGGGTACGTCGCCCTCGAGCCCGAGCACGTCTTCGACCTGGAGTACTGGTCGCTGCAGCAGGACAAGCTGCACCGGGCGGCTCCACGGGGCTCGCTCGCCGGGACCGTCGCTCTCGTCACCGGCGCCGCCTCGGGGATCGGCCGGGCCTGTGCTGCCGAGCTGCTCGCCTGCGGGGCGAGCGTCGTCGGCTGGGACCTGTCCGCCGAGGTGTCCCTGACCTTCGACTCCCCCGACTGGCTCGGGCTGCAGGTCGACGTCACGAACGACGACGACGTGGCCGCCGCCGTCGCCGCCGGCGTGGAGGCCTTCGGCGGTCTCGACGTCCTCGTGGTGGCGGCCGGGATCTTCCCCGGCGCGCAGCACCTCGGCGAGATGCCGATGAGCACCTGGCGCAAGGTCATGTCCGTCAACGTCGACTCGGTCGCCCACCTCTACGGGCTCGCGCACCCCCTGCTCGCCGCCGCCCCGCGCGGTGGGCGCGTGGTCGTCATCGCCTCGAAGAACGTGCCGGCCCCCGGACCGGGTGCCGCGGCGTACTCCTCCTCCAAGGCCGCCGTCACCCAGCTCTCGCGCGTCGCGGCCCTCGAGTGGGCCGCCGAGGGCATCCGGGTCAACCTCGTGCACCCCGACGCCGTCTTCGACACCGGTCTGTGGACCCCTGAGCTGCTCGCCGCCCGCGCGGAGCACTACGGGATGAGCGTGGCGGACTACAAGCGCCGCAACCTGCTGCGCGCCGAGGTGACCAGCGTCGACGTCGCACACATGGTCCGCGCGATGGCCGACGACACGTTCCGGTGCACCACCGGAGCGCAGGTCCCGATCGACGGCGGCAACGAACGCGTCATCTGACCTCCAGCCCGACGACGAAAGGACGACCATGCACACCGGATCGATGGCGGACCCCGACTACCGCAACGGCACGTCGGGACCCGCCTACCTCATCCAGGGATCGAGCAGCGACATCGGCGTCCTGCGGCTCGAGCCGGGCGGATCCATGCCCAACCACCTGCACGAGCACTGCGACGAGTCGTTCGTGGTCGTGGAAGGACGCGCGAGCCTCTGGGTCGACGCGACCACGCGCTACGACATGACCCCTGATCTCGTCCACCGCTGCGAGCCGGGCGAGATGCACTACCTCGTCAACGACTCCGACGAGCCGTTCCGCTGCGTCTTCATCAAGTCCCCGCAGAGCCCCGGCGACACGGTCACCATCCCGTGGTCGCCGGGCGAGCCCGTTCCGACCTTTTCCTGATCCCACCCACCCACGCGCCGGGACGGACCGGCGCAGGAGGAGAACACCATGGCTGACCTCGACAGCACCGTCGCCGGCAAGGACTACGGGCTCGACCGCCCGCAGACCGTCCCCGGCTCCGCAGTGAAGGGGAGCGACCAGCTCGACTTCGGCATGCGGCACCGCCTGGCCCGCATCTTCAAGGACGACGGCCACACGGTGATGCTCGCCTTCGACCACGGCTACTTCCAGGGCCCGACGAGCGGCCTGGAGCGGATCGACCTGTCGATCGTTCCGCTCTCCCCGTACGCCGACGCCCTCATGGCCACCCGCGGGATCTTCCGCTCGGTCATCCCTGCCGGGTCCGACAACGCCCTGGTGCTGCGCGCCTCGGGTGGTCCGTCGATCCTCAAGGAGCTCTCGAACGAGCGCGTGGCGATGGACGTGAACGATGCCGTGCGGATCGACGCGGCCGCGATGGCCGTCCAGGTCTTCATCGGCGGGGAGCACGAGACGCAGTCGGTGCACAACCTGACCCAGCTGGTCGACGCCGGTCTCGCGACGGGCATCCCCGTGGTCGGGGTGACCGCTGTCGGGCGCGAGATGGTGCGCGACGCCCGGTACCTCGGCCTGGCGACGCGCATCATCGCCGAGCTCGGCGCGCAGATCGTCAAGACCTACTACTGCGAGGAGGACTTCGCGCACGTCACGGCGGCGTGCCCGGTTCCGGTGGTCATGGCCGGCGGCAAGAAGCTGCCGGTCGGCGAGGCGCTCACGATGGCCTGGCTCGCCATCGACCAGGGTGCGGCGGGTGTCGACATGGGCCGGAACATCTTCCAGCGTCGCGACCCGATCGCGATGGTCCAGGCCGTCCGCGCAGTGGTGCACGGCGGTGCGTCGGCCGCCGAGGCGACCCAGATGTACGCGGACCTCTCCGGCGGGGCGGAGGACTGAGCCGATGAGTGCGACGACCGGGAGCACTCACCTGACAGGCTCCGAGCAGGAGCTCCGCGTGGAGATGTGCCGGATCGGTCGGGCCATGTGGGAGCGCGGGTACGTGGCGGCCAACGACGGCAACGTGTCCGTCCGGCTGCCCGACGGCTCGGTGCTGTGCACTCCCACCGGGGTGAGCAAGGGGTTCATGACCCCGTCCATGCTCCCGGTCGTCGCACTCGACGGCAGCGTGCTGCGTGACGGCGCCGGGCGGGCGCCGTCCTCCGAGGTGCAGATGCACCTGCGCGCCTACCAGCTCGACGACCGGGTCGGCGCCGTGGTGCACGCCCATCCGCCCTACGCCACCGCGTTCGCGATCAAGGGCGAGGCACTGACCGGTCTCATGATGCCCGAGACGATCGTCATGATGCCCGAGGTGCCCCTGGCGCCCTACGGCGCGCCCTCGACGATGGAGGTCCCCGACTCGATCGCACCGTTCATCCGCACCCACCACGGATGCCTCCTCGAGCACCACGGCGCGCTGACCTGGGGCACCGACCTCATGACGGCCTACCTCGGGATGGAACGGCTGGAGTACTCGGCGCGCATGACGGCGCTCGTCCGCGAGATCGACGGGGAGCGGGAGCTCTCGCCCGAGCGGGTCGCCCGGGTGCGCCAGATCTTCGGGGTGACGCGGTAGCCCGTGCCGGCCGACGGCCACCACCTGCCCGGCTGCGGAGAGCCCGGCTCACACCAGCCAGCTCCTGGTTCCCGACACGATGGGTCCTATGGCGTGTCTTGGGGTGACGCACCCAGCGGCCGACGAAGCGCGAAGGCCGCCCAGGGACTCACGACCAGGCGCAGCGGGTCGAGCCACTCGGCTCCGACGACGCGGTCGTCGTCACCCAGCTGATTCGTGACGACGACGTCCGCTTCCCGCCACGAGACGACGTGGTCCGCCTCGGGGACCGCGTCGTCGATCGTGATCTCGTGCGTCTGGCCCGAGAGGTTGGCGACGACCAGCATCTCGACGTCGGGCAGGCTCCGGCGGAACGCGAAGATCGCGCCATGGTCCGGCAGCAGCATGGTGAAGTCACCATGGACCACGACGCGTTCGGAGTGCCGGAGAGCGATGAGGCTGCGGTAGTGCTCGAGCACCGAGCCCTTGACCCCGCGCTCAGCGTGAACGTTGACGTCGCGGTGGTCGCTGTTGAGCGCCATCCAGGGTGTGCCCGTGGTGAACCCCGCGGCGGGTCCGGCGTCCCACTGGAAGGGCGTCCTGGCGTTGTCCCGGCTCATCCGGCGCAGCGCGTCGAGCACGGCATCGGGGGACTCTCCGCGGGCGATGGCGCTCCGGTAGTGGTTGGTCGACTCGATGTCGGTGAAGTCGCCGATCGAGGCGAACGCATGGTTGCGCATGCCGATCTCTTCACCTTGGTAGACGAAGGGGGTTCCCCGCTGCAGGTGCAGGACCGTCGCCAGCGCGGTCGCGGACTCACGCCAGAACTGGTCGTCGTCGCCGAATCGGGAGACCGGGCGAGGCTGGTCGTGGTTGCCCCAGTAGAGGCTGTTCCAGCCGGAGGCAGCGAGTCCGTCCTGCCATCGCTGGAGAGACCGCTTGAGCGCACGGACGTCGAGCGGCTGCACGTCCCACTTCCCTGCCGGCCCCTGGTCGACGCCCATGTGCTCGAACTGGAAGACCATGTCGAGCTCGCCACGGCTGGGATCCGTGTAGAGCCGTGCCTGCTCGACAGTGACTCCGGGCGTCTCGCCGATGATCACGAACGGCGCGTCCCGGTCGGTCACGACCTCCGCGCGCATCTCGCGCAGGAACTCGTGGATCCGCGGTCCGTAGCCGAAGTACGGGAAACCGTTCCCGAAGGTCTCCCCCGGTCCGACCTCACCGTCGGGCAGCGCGGGGTCCTTCGAGAGAAGATTGACCACATCCATCCGGAAGCCGTCCACCCCGCGGTCGACCCACCACCTCATCATCGCGTAGACCGCCTGCCGGACCTCCGGGTTCTCCCAGTTCAGGTCAGGCTGACGTGGCGAGAAGAGATGGAGGTAGTACTCGCCGGACGCCGGGTCTGGCGTCCAGGTCGGCCCGGAGAAGAACGATGCCCAGTTGGTCGGCTCGGCACCCGGCTCCCCGATGGTGGTGCCGGGCCGTGGTGGGCGCCACCAGTACCAGTCGCGCTTAGGACTGTCCGGACCGGACGAGGACTCGATGAACCACGGGTGCTCGTCGGAGGTGTGGTTGACGACCACATCCATGATCAGTCGGATGCCGCGGCGATGGGCCTGGGCGATGAGCTCGTCGACGTCGTTGATCGTGCCGAAGGTCGGATCGATCGCTTGGTAGTCGCTGATGTCGTAGCCGTTGTCCGCCTGCGGGGAGGCGTAGACCGGAGAGAGCCACAGGGCGTCGACGCCGAGGTCCTCGAGGTGGTCGAGATGGTCGATCACACCGCGAATGTCGCCGATGCCGTCGCCGTCCGAGTCCGCGAAGCTCCGTGGGTAGACCTGGTAGACCACCGCGTCGCGCCACCAGTCGGGCGCGTCCGTGCGCATCATGAGTGGGCTCCGTCGTCGATCACGACGACCTGCCAGACGTGCGGTGCCGGCAGCTGCGCGATGGCGTGGTCGCCGTCGGCCACGACCGGCACGGCGCGGAGTCGAGGCGTCGTGTCCGGGTCCGCCACACGTACCCGTGGCAGCCTTGGCCCCGTGCGTCGCACCCTCAGGGTGCCGTCGCCGACGTCGACGACCTCCCGGCGGGGGCCGTCCCACAGGGCGTCGCTCTGGCCGACAAGGTTCACCAGGTGCACGACCAGAGCGTCTCCAGCACGCGTGACCCGGCGCCAGACCGTGCCGGCCTGAGCCGTTCCGCCGATCGCGGCCTGGGCATAGGAGACGTCGACGTCATCGTTGTAGGAACCGGCGTACGCGCCCGTCACGTCGACCACGGCGGGGTCGACGAGCAGAGCGTCGTGTTCGACCAGGAAGTCGTACCAGCGTGTGAGGAGCACCCTGGTCGACGCCTTCATGACGTGGTTGCGGACGTAGTACGGGTCGACGAGGATCCGGTCGCCGTCACCGGCGAGCAGCTGCGTCGCGCCGTGGGAGAACAGCGTGGCCATCGTGAAGGCGGTCGCGAGATCCGACTCCTGCACTGATGCGGTGTCGTAGACGTGCTGGTAGGCGGCGATCACCACGGGCTTGCCCGCACCGACCGCCCTGGCGCGGGTGACCACGTCTGCGAGCGAGCCGAGCGTCAGGTGCGGCTCCCAGACCTCGATGTACACCGCGTCCTGCGGGGTCGTGCCCGTGCGCCAGGTCGGGAAGTCGTTGACGTTGTTGAAGACCAGGTGACTGTCCGGAAGCCGTCGACGAACGGCCTCGACGAGGGCAGCGAAGGACTCCGCGACGTCGACCTCGGTGCCGTCCGCGCGCAGGGCACGCTTCGGGTAGCCGTACTGGTCCAGGTGGAATCCGTCGAGACCCACCGCGTCGACGGCCGCAACGAGGTCGTCGGTGAAGTGCGCGAGCCACGACTCCTCCGCCGGGTCGACGAGCGCCAGGAAGTCGGCGAGGGCGTAGGGCTCTCCGCTCGGAGTCAGCAGTGCGGCGTGCTTCCAGCGCGGCCACTCGGTGTTGCCCACGCCGTACACCGCCGCATAGCCGATCGACCGTGAGCCCACCGCCCTGAGGGCGCCGACCAGACGCCGCACCGTCGCCATGGACACGGGCCGGCCAAGAGCATCGGAGTAGTCCTCTCCCCCGCCGACGAGGTCGGCATGCCGGTAAGCCCAGTCGTAGAGCTGCACCCCGGTCAGGTGCAGCCTGCGGACCAGGTCAGTCACGGCCGAGACGTCCCGGACAGGGGCGTAGTCCGCGACGAACCCGTAGCGCAGCCGCGCGCGGTCGTCGGCGGTGACCTCGACGGCGGTACGCACCGGGGGCGCGTCGGGGGCGCGCACCAGCGCGAGCTCGACCCCGTAGGTACCAGCGGGCAGCACCCCCAGGTCGACGTCGCCCGCGCCACTGACAGGAAGTGTCGCGACGTGCTCGCCGAGCGACCACAGGCTCAGGCTGCCCGCACCGGTCGCACCGCGCACCTCGATCCGCACATGGTCGGTGGGCCCGAAGACGGCGCGGGTGGGCAGCAGCTCGACGACGTGTCCGGCTGCCTCGCTCTCGCGCCGGAGGAACCTCTCGGTCATGGTCATCCCTTCACGGCCCCACTGGTGAGGCCCTGGACGAAGTACTTCTGGAACACGAGGAAGACCACGATCACCGGGAGCACCGCGACGACGGACGCGGCGAAGACGAGGCCCCACTGGGTGGCGTTCTGCCCCTGGAACAGCTGGATCGCGAGCGGCAGCGTGCGCTTGGCCGGGTCGTTGATGATCGTCAGTGCCCAGGCGAACTCATCCCAGGTCGCGAGGAACGTGAAGATGGTCGTGGTCGCGAGCGCGGGCGTGGACAGTGGCATGACGAGCCGCCAGTAGCGGGTCCAGGCGTTGGCCCCATCGACCTGCATGGCGTCATCGAGCTCGCCCGGGATCGACGCGAAGAACCCTCGCAGCAGGAAGGTGTTGAGGGAGATCGATGCGGCCACGTAGAAGACGACCAGGCCCTGCAGGGAGTCGATCAGGCCGAGCTGCTTGGCCAGGATGAACTGCGGGATGATCAGCATCATCGCGGGGACCATCAGGCCCACCAGGACCACGCGGAACAGCAGCTCGCGGCCCGGAAAGCGGAACCGCGCGAACGCGTAGGCCATCATCGAGCTGACCAGCACCGAGATGACCGTCGAGGTGGTCGCGACGACGACGGAGTTCATGAAGTACGCCGCGAAGTTCTGGGTGGTCAGGACCTGGACGTAGTTCTCGATCGTCGCCGGGTTCGGGATGAACTGGGGCGGGATCGTCAGGACGTAGGCCTGGCTCTTGAACGAGGTCGAGACCATGTACACGAACGGCGTGAGCATGACCAGGGCGCCGACGCTCAGCAAGACGTGGCGCAGGACCGCCGACGCGGGGCGCGTGCGCTGGAAGGCGCTCACTTGTCCTCCGCATCGTTGTCGCGGAACATCCGCATCTGGACCAGGGACAGGACGAAGACGATCACCGTGAGCAGCACGGCGATCGCCGAGCCGTACCCGAAGTCGAGGTTGGTGAAGGCCTGCCGGTACATGTACGTCAGGAGCACCTCGGTCTGACCTCCTGGACCCCCGCCGGTCATGAGGAGCACCGAGGTGAAGACGTTGAACCCGCCGATCACGAGCATCACGACCACGAACACGAGGGCCGGACGGATCGCCGGGACCGTCACCACACGGAACCGCTGCCACCGGTTGGCGCCGTCCATGACCGCCGCCTCCTCGAGCGACTCCGGCACCCCCTGGAGCGCGGCGAGGAAGATCATCATCGACCAGCCGATCCCCTTCCAGACCCCGAGTGCGCCGATCGCGATGAGGCCCGTCCATCTGCCCGAGAGCCAGGACGTCGTGCCGTCACCGAGGTGCAGCAGGTCCGCCAGGGCCCAGTTGATCAGTCCCCTGTCGGAGAACAGGTACTTGAACAGGAGCGAGACGACGACCCAGCTCGTGACGACCGGCAGGTAGAAGAGCACGCGATAGACCGGCTGCGACGGACTCTTGGCCTTGAGCAGCATCGCGATCGCCAGCCCGATGGCTATCTGCGGCGGCACCGAGATGGCCATGTAGACGCCGCTGTTGGCCAGTCCGCGCCAGAAGACCGGGTCGCCCATCGCGTGGCTGTAGTTGTCCAGGCCGATGAAGGTGCTCGTCGCCCCGGCGAGC
This sequence comes from Actinomycetales bacterium, assembly GCA_038252305.1. Taxonomy (GTDB): domain Bacteria; phylum Actinomycetota; class Actinomycetes; order Actinomycetales; family Cellulomonadaceae; genus Actinotalea. Next base: position 28,341 of record JBBSAL010000036.1, read on the forward strand.
ACCTTCCAGTCGTAGAAGCTCATCTGGAACGCGCGGGTCATCGGGTAGACGACCAGCCCGACGAAGAGCAGCAGGGCCGGCGCGAGGAACAGGTAGGGCGTGGCCCGGTGGACGGTGCGCCGGCGCCGGGCCGTGCGTGCGACGGAGCGGTGCTCCGCCGTACGCACGACCACGGGCTGGGTGCTGTGGATCATCGGGTCACTTGCTCGTCAGCAACGCGTCGATCTGCTTCGCGGCACTCGTCAGGGCGTCCTGGACCGTCGTGGTCCCTTCGAACGCAGGAGTGAGCTCGGTGGACAGGATCGAGTCCACCTCCGACGACTGCGGGATCGCCAGGCGCGGCTTGGCGGTGGCGAGCTGCGTCGCGAACGGTGCGTAGAAGGGATCGACCTCGGCGGCCTTGGTGCCGGCCGTCTCCACGACGGGCATCTGGCCGACCTTGGCCATCGCGAGCTGGAACTCCTCGCTCTGGGTGAACCGGAGGAACTCGGTTGCCGCGTCCATGTTCTTCGTGGTCGACGGGATGACGATGTCCTCACCGCCGACGACCGAGACGGACCCACCCGCACCCGCGGGGACGGGCGCGTAGATCGGCTTGAAGTCCGGGTACTGCCCGGCCCAGATGTCACGCATCCAGGGGCCGTCCAGGATCGTGGCGTACTGCCCGGTGGGAAGGCCGTCCGACGTCGAGGTCGCACCGGAGTTGCCGGTGATGAGGTTCGGGATGGCACCGTCCTTGTACAGGTCCACGAGCATCTGCACCGCTGCGACGCTCTTGGCGCCGTCGAGGTAGCCGCTCGAGGTCGTGAGCTTCGCGTCGGTGATGTCGCCGCCGCCGGACCAGATCCACGGGAGGATGTTCCAGCCCTGCAGGCCCCCATCCGCGAAGACGGCGATGTTCTTGCCCTTCAGGGCCGCGGCCATCGCCTTGACGTCGTCGAACGTCGCCGGTGGCTTGCTCATCCCTGCGGCGTCGAGCGCCGCCTGGCTCGTGACGAGCACGCGGGTGTTGGTGTCCAGCGGGAGCCCGTAGTAGTGACCGCCCCACGCGTTGGTCGCGAGCGAGCCGGGGTAGGTCGCGTCCGCGAACGTCGAGAAGTCGGTCATCTTCTCGTCGAGCGGGGCGAGCACCCCGAGCGAGGCGAACTGGGCGACCCAGCCGATGTCCGAGCGGACCAGGTCGGGCAGCTCGCCGCCGGCGGCCCCGGTGGTGAGCTTCTGCTTCAGGGAGTCGTAGGGGATGTCCACGTAGTTCACCGTGATGCCCGGGTGAGACGCCTCGAACGAGGGGATGAGTGTCTTGTCGAGGACGTCGGTCTGGGAGGTGTTGCCACCGTTGCCGTAGGTGCCCCACATCGTGAGCGTGACCGGTGCCGCCGTCGCGGCGGTGCTGGAACCGGAGGCTTCTGGAGTGGAGGTCGAACCCGAGCAACCAGCCAGGGTGATCGTCGCTGCCGCGAGTGCTGTCACGGTCAGTGCGGCCAAGGAACGCTTCATTGCGTAACTCCGTTCGTTGATGGTGTCCGGCACGCAGCGCGATCGGAGGTTCGCTCATTGCCGTCGGACTACTTCTACTCCAAAAGCAATCGAGCGTCAACAGCCCCTGCAGAGAGCAATGAGGGCCGTCGTTGCTTCTTGACCGGAAGCAACGTGACTGGCATCCTTGCCGAGCAACGACGAGGAGGTCCGACCCAGTGCATGTGACGCCACCACCCTGGCCGCCCAAGAGCGGCGCCTCCCGCGCAGTCGCGCTCGAGATCCTGAGGCACGGGCCGCTCTCGCGATCCGAGGTCGCACGACGCCTCGACCTCTCACAGGGCTCCCTGACCAGGCTCAGCACGCCCCTTCTCGAGTCCGGTCTGCTCGCCGAGGCCGACGAGCAGCCCACCGGCCGGGTCGGGCGCGGCTCGCGACCGCTCGACATCGTCGCGGAGTCCCACCACTTCGTCGGGATCAAGCTCACCGGGGACCGGGCCTTCGGCGTTGCCACGAACCTACGCTCCGAGGTCGCCGCGGAGGCCGACGCACCACTGACGTCCCGCGACCCGATTGCCGTCGCGGAGACGCTCGCCTCGTTGACACGCCAGCTGGCCGACGCCGTACCGTCGGTCACCGCCCTCGGCATCGGCCTCGGCGGCCTCGTCGTCGCCTCGAACGTCGTTGCACGAGCACCGTTCCTCGACTGGGTCGACGTCCCGCTCGGCACCCTCGTCGAGGAACGCGCCGGCCTTCCCACCGTCGTCGAGAACGACCTCACCGCGCTCACCGAGTTCGAGCACTGGTTCGGCGCGGGACAAGGACTGGACCGGTTCGCGGTCCTCACCCTCGGCGCGGCCATCGGATACGGGACCGTCATCCACGACCAGATCGTGCTCGGACCGGACTCCGGCGTCGGACTCGTCGGCCACTGGCCCCTGGACCCTCTTGGCCCCTTGTGCCCCGACGGCCACCGGGGTTGCGCGCAGAGCATGCTGGCCATGCCGTCCATCGCTCGCCAGCTCTCCGAAGCCCTGGACAAGACGGTCGACTACGACGCGAGCCTCGATCTCGCCGACGCCGGGGACCCCGCCGCACGCATGATCGTCGATCAGGCGGGCCGAGGGCTCGGCAGGCTGATCGCCGCCGTCGCCAACCTCACACTTGCCGAGCGAGTCCTGATCGGCGGGGAAGGCGCTCGACTCGCCGAGGTCGCGCGCGACGCCGTGAACGACGGGATCCGCGCCGACCGAGACCGCCGCGCCTCCCCCGTCGACGTCATCGTCCATCTCGCCGACACCCGGAAGTGGTGCCGTGGCGCCGCAGTGCTCGCCATCCAGACCTATGTGCTCGGTATGGCGAGCGGCGAGATCTGAGACGACAGGCCGGTCACGAGCAAGCTCGCTCGGCGAGGGCCACCTCTGGGACTCGGGCCACGGTGACGACCAGCGGCTCGACTCGCGCGCGTGAGGTCCCCGATGAGCCTCGCGACGCGATCACACACTACGTCGGCCCCGCGAGCCACGGCATGGCCTTGCCTCGAGAAGGCCCGGTGAGGCCGGGCGCGGGGAGTCAGGCGCCGTGCGCATCGGGGGCTGCACCGGACGGTGGTGGGGATGCGGCCTCCGCCTCGTCGCTCCAGCCGGAACGGCGAAGAGCCGGGAACCCTGAGGTCCCCGGCTCTCGTCGAGGCTGGGGGACTCCCCAACCTGCTGTGGGGTCTTCGGGTAACTCGTTGACCGGCCTCGATGCATGGTCGCAGGTCAGGGCGGGCACAGGCTAGCGAGGACCCTGGGCACAGGCGCGACCGTGACACCTCAGTCGGGCAGGTCGCCATCCTTTCGTCTACCGAGAGCGGCATCAGACTCGGGGCAGTTCAGACACCCCGAGCCTGCGCGCGTACCGTCGCGCAGGGGTCTTGGCGCTGCCAGGGATGCAGCATCTCTCCGAGAACTGTTCTGGGAGAGTTGCGGCATGACTCATGATGAGCGCGACAACGGAGCCGCTCACGAGGCTGCAGGCGCGGGTTCCGACGAAGGCGCACCACGCCCGGAACTGTGGGCCATACCCGACGAGTTCGCCGAAGGGGCTGCGCGCTGGGTCAACCACGTTCTGGAGGTCTGGTCTGTGGCATTGCATCCGCTGCTCGGTGAGATCCGGCACGAGAAGGCGTCCGACCTGCCGTCCGAAGCGGACCTCGCCGACACGGACGCTGGCCTGACGACGTCCTTGTACCGGCCGATCCACGTGCAGGTCCCCATGACGCTCGACCTGGACGAGGTCCTGAGGTTCGACGTCCCCGCGACTCTCGCGCGGCTCTTCGAGGTGGCCGACGAGAGGGGTGGGCAGTTCGTGCGGGGGATATTCGGCCACATCAGCGACGTCAGCGACGAGTACGGCCAGACGGTTTACGCAGGCGAGCGCGACTTCGGAGAGGTTCTCATCGAGTCGCTCGAGCGGCTCGAGATCACCTTCGACGAGAGCGACAACCCGGTCATGCCAATGCTGGTGATGCACCCGGACGTCGCGGCCAAGTTGGAGGGGGCGTCGCTAACACCGGAGCAGGAACGCCGGAAGGCCGAGATCATCGAGCGCAAGCGAGAGGAGCACCGTGCTTCGCAACGTCGTCCAGACCTTCCTTGAGACGCTAACCGAGCGGGAGCTCGACGCGCCTCTCCTAGCGATCCTGTCCGCCCGCGGCTTCACCGACATCCACTTCCTCCACGGGCCGTTCGAGTTTGGCAAGGACGTCATTGCGAAGAAGATGGACCCGGACGGAGTCCATCGGCAGTACGCGATCCAGTCCAAGGGCGGCGACCTCGGTGCTGCGGAGTGGCGTGCCGTGCGACCCCAACTGGAGGAGTGCGGGTACAACGACATCGCACACCCCGGCTTCGACGCGACGCTGCCGCGTGCGGTCATGCTCGTGACGACGGGGCGCCTCAAGGGGTCCGCGTCGTCCGACGCGCAACAATGGGGGCTGCGGCAGAAGAGCCGCGGCATCGACGTCTTCGACGTCTGGGACCGGGACAAGCTCGCGGGCTGGATGAACGACGACCCGTCGCTGGGTCTCGCCGGCTCTGCAATGTCCGGCGGCCTGCTGGATCTCGCCCTCGCGATCCAACGACGAACTGTCAGCGAGCCGGCCCTGGAACGCCACACCCGCACATGGGCGGCGGCAGACGACGGCGCGACGGCTCGAAGGGCGTGCCTGGAGACCGCGGTGCTGTGTGCTGCGCTGCGTGAAGCCCACCGGCTCGACCTCGCTGCCCTTCTCGCACTGCACCTGCTCCGTGCCGCGTGGCGCCCCCCAGGCCAAGGATCGGACGGCAAGGCCGCGACCGTCGCGCTCGAACTCTTCGAGACCTACGTCGTGGCACTCCTGAACCAGGTCGAGCCACTTCTCGATGACCCTCACGACCTCGCCCGGCCCGCTGCCGACCTGATGGCGATCGTCACGTATCCGGCGATGGTCTGCCGCCTGACTGAACTCTTCAGCCTGGTCGCTCTCTCGACCACGGACCCCGCAACAAGCGCGCGTGCAGCACACGCGGTCGAATCGCTGTGCCAGTCGCATCCCGGGGCACGGCGCCCACCGTCGGACCACTTCGCGGTCTCACTCATCCCAGCCGCCGTGGTGCTTCACCGAGCCACCCCGGCGGGCGCGCGCGAGTACCTACGTGCGGTCGCCCGATGGGTCATCGACCGCCACGATGTCAAGCTCGCCGGTCTCGGGCTGGGCAGCCTCGACGAAGACGGCGAGGACACCGCGGCCCGGCTTCTCGGCGGCGCGCTCACCTTCGAGGGGCCCGGGCCCCGCCACGCCAGCTACCTGGCCACTGTCGTGCTCGATCTGCTAATGGCACTCGGCGAGCACGAGCTCTACTCGGCCGTACTCGACAACATCACCGCACTGCGCGTCGTCCCGACCATCGTCGCCGCCGACGAGCCACGCGCGCGCTGGCGTCGTGGTGGCCCCGGGACGTTCCCGCACCCACGCATCGACTACACGCCTGCCGGGGGCGACGCGCCAGCACACCAAAACCGCGTCTCGGGCGCCGACCCGGTCACGGCGTTGCTGCTCTCAGCGACCGCCCGCAACCGGCACGAGTACGCGGCCATCGCCCACCTCGTCCACCACGTCATCGGCGGAGCAGTAGCCACCGGCACGTCACGCTCATGACGGCAGCAGGGGGACCCTCCTGGGCCGAGCACGAACACACGGGTGGCGTCCACGGCTGCACCCACCCACCGGGTCCCCGACAATCGGGGGGTTCGTGAGATCAAGCGCGACGCGGCGCCCTGAAGCGCGAGGACAGGTCCGTGAGAGTGCGAAGCCCTCGACGAATCGGCCTCGGAACTGGTGGTGGGCTGCTGGTGCCATCGCCCTTGCTGCTTCGATCTTGGGGCGGCTGCTCGCACACGGCTAGATCATGCCGCCATGCCGGACAGCGGCCATGATCGGGCGAGCGTCCCCGCCCTCAACGCGGCAGA
>JBBSAL010000037.1:0-33611 GCA_038252305.1 Actinomycetales bacterium
CCCCTGCGCCGCGCCAGGGTCGCCGCCCTTCGCGTCCCCCAGATCACCCTCGCCTTCTGGGTGATCAAGGGCCTGTCGACCGCCCTCGGGGAGTCGACGTCGGACTACCTGGTCGTCACGATCGACCCCGTCCTGGCGGTGACGATCGGGTTCGGCGCCTTCGTCGTCGCGCTCGCCGTCCAGCTCACCCGCGGGCACTACCTCGCCTGGGCGTACTGGCTCACGGTGGTCATGGTCGGAGTCTTCGGCACGATGGCGGCCGACGTCGTGCACGTCGTCCTCGGGCTCTCCTACGCCGTCGTGAGCCTGGCGTGCGCGATCACGCTCGCCGCGGTGTTCTGGTCCTGGCACCGGGTCGAGGGCACCCTGTCGGTGCACACCATCGACACCTGGCGCCGCGAGCTCTTCTACTGGGCTGCGGTGATGGCGACGTTCGCCACCGGGACGGCGGTGGGCGACCTCGCGGCCATCACGTTCCACCTCGGCTACCTCGGCGCGCTGCTCGCCTTCGCCGTCGCGCTCGTGGTGCCGGGGATCGGCTTCCGGTTCTGGCGCTGGAACCCAATCCTGGCGTTCTGGGTCGCGTACGTCCTGACCAGGCCGCTCGGTGCCTCCTTCGCCGACTGGACCGGCAAGTCGGTCGGGCGCGGTGGGCTCGGCTGGGGCGACGGGCCGGTCAGCCTGGTGCTCGCGCTCGCCATCGTCGCCCTCGTCGGCTGGCTGACCGTCAGTCGCGCGGACGTGCAGGTGACCTCGCAGGATGCGGTGACCGAGGCGGAGAGCGCCTGAGCGCCCGAACGCCTCAGGCAACGACCTCCGGCAGATGGATCGTCACCGTGGTCCCGCCCGTCGAGGTGACGGCCACCCCGCCCCGGTGGGCCGTCACGATCTCCCGGACCACCGCGAGGCCGAGCCCGGATCCGCTCACGCGGGCATCGGCACCACGCCAGTAGCGGTCGAACACGTGCGGGAGGTCCGCGGCGGGGATCCCGGGGCCGTCGTCGGCGACCCGGAGGACCGCATCTGCGCCTTCCCGGCTCAGGCTGACGTCGACGTGGTCACCGGGCCGGCAGTGCCGGGCGCAGTTCGCCAGCACGTTGCCCACCACCTGATGGATCCGGCCGGTATCGGCCAGCACGACGGCGGGCGCCAGGTCCACGGTGCGGATCTCGACGCCGGCAGCCCTGAGCTCCGGTGACCTCGCGGCCAGCTCGGCGCGCACGATCTGCGCGAGGTCGGTGCGGCCCGGCTCCGACGACGGCAGGTCGTCGAGGCTCGCCAGGATGCCGAGGTCGGCCACGACCCGGCCCAGCCGGAGCGACTGGTCGTGCAGTCGCGAGAGCGCGGCGGTGTCGGCGTCCTCGAGCCCGTCGCGCAGCTCCTCGAGACCAGCGGTGAGCGCAGTGAGCGGGGTGCGCAGCTCGTGGGCGACATCGGCGGCCATCTGGCGGCGCGCCTGCGCCGAGCGCTCCATCGAGTCCGCAGCCTCGTTGAACCCGCGCGCGAGGTCACCGAGCTCGCCGGCCCCGAGCTCGGCCGCGCGGGCGGTCCGGTCACCGTGGGCGAAGGAGCGGGCGATCGCGGTGAGCGCCGTCAGCGGCGCGATGAGCCACCGCGTCACGGCCCACCCCGCGAGCACGGCGATCGCGAGCGCGAGCACCGCCGCGCCGACGATCCAGGCCCACGCGATGTCACGCCCACGCGCCTCCGCGCGCGCAGCGAGACCAGCCCCCTGCCCGGCGGGATAGGCGACCTCGACCGAGCCGACCACCCTCGCGTCCACGACGACGTCCACCACTGCCCCCGCCCCGGCACCGGCACCGGCACCCGGGCCGCGACCCACGGAGGAGCCCGCGACCACGGTGCCCGCCACGTCGCGGACGGTCGCGCGGGCACCGGCATCCTCGGCGAGAGCGAGGGGTCCGCTCAGATCGGCGGCGCCCCAGCCACCGGCGGCCCGGTACGAGGTCGCGGCGGCCGTCCCGACCTCGGCCGCGACGCCGGCGAGCCCTGCGTCCCGCGCCGCGATCAACCCGCGACCGACCGCCTGATAGGCGGCGGCGGCCAGCAGGCTCACCGTCACCAGGCTCACCACCGAGAAGGCCAGGATCAGCCGGCGCCCCAACGGACCGAGGGACGAGGAGGTCGCGGGGACCACGGGCTCATCCATCGCGCGTCCACCCGAGCCGGTACCCGACGCCGATCACCGTCGTGACGATCGCCGCGCCGTCGGGCCCGAGCTTGCGGCGCAGGTTCTTCACGTGCGAGTCGATGCTGCGCTCGTAGCCGCTGAACTCGTAGCCGCGCACGCGGTTCACGAGCTCGTAGCGCGAGAAGACCCGCCCCGGCGCGCCGGCGAGCGCCTCCAGCACGCCCCACTCCGTGGGAGTGAGGTCGAGCGCGGTGTCGTCGAGCGACGACAGGTGAGCGGCGGCATCGATCCGCAGACGACCACCCCCGAAGCTCGGCACGCTCGGCTCCTGCGGCCGCGTCGCGCCCCTGCCCAGCACCGTGGAGACCCGCAGCACGACCTCGGCGGGACTGAAGGGCTTGGTGACGTAGTCGTCGGCACCGAGCGTGAGCCCGTGGATGCGGTCCGGGACCGTGCTGCGCGCGCTGAGGACGATGACCGGGACGGGCGGCTCGGCCGCCCGCGCGGCGATGAGGACGTCGATCCCGTCGATGTCCGGCAGGCCGAGGTCGAGCAGGACGAGATCCACCTGACCGACCTCGAGCAGGCGCAGTGCCTCGCTGCCGCTGGCCGTCGTGAGCACCGAGAGGTCGGCGCGCTCGAGGTAGCGACGCAGGACGTCACGGATGTCGCGGTCGTCTTCGACCACGAGGACGGTGGGCATGCGCCCATCCTGCCCGGCCGCCGGGGCATCGCGGCGGATCCCGGCCGATCTCCATCCCGTCTCCACACCGGCTGCGCGCGGACTGCGCAGCGCCCCGAGATCGTGAGGACCACGAAGACACACGGCAGTCCTGGCCACCATCGAAGGAGAAGATCATGAAGCGACGTCTTGCAGTGACCACCATCGGCACGGGCGTGCTCGCCCTCAGCCTCATCGCGGGAGGCGCCGCCGCGACCGAGCGTGCAGCGACGACCCCGTCGCCCACGTGCACGGCCTCGCCCGACGGGAGCCGGCCGGGTGCCCAGGCCCGGACCGGCGCACCGAACGGCTCGAGCGCACGCAACGGCGCGGACCAGGGCAGCGGAACCGCCGCTCGCGGCGGCGGACCTGCCGGCCAGAACCCCGGCCGCGGACCTGCCGCGAGCGCTGGCACCCACGACCAGACGGCCTACGCCTCCGGCGAGCTGACCGACGCCCAGCGGGCCGACCTGGTCTTCATGGTCCAGGAGGAGAAGCTCGCCCGTGACCTGTACGCGGCGCTGGGCGCCGAGTACGGCGTCCGGCCGTTCACCCAGATCACCACGGCGGAGCAGCGCCACCTGGACGCGGTCCGCACCCTGCTGGACACCTACGGGATCGATGACCCGACCGTCGGCCTGGCCGCCGGGGAGTTCGTCGATGCGGGGCTGACCGCGATGTACGACAAGCTGCTCGCCCAGGGCATGACCTCGATCGACGAGGCGATGGCCGCCGGGCGTGCCGTGGAGATCGACGACATCTCCGCACTCGACAAGGCAGCAGACGGCGTCACGGCCGAGGACGTCCAGCACGTGTACGCGCAGCTGCTCGCGGGGAGCGAGAAGCACCTGGTCGCCTTCGGCGGCTGAGCGAGCGGCGGGGCGCCGGAGACTTCCGGCGCCCCGCTGTCGACAGCCTCCACGGATCGACGGGCCACAGGCTCGGTGGCCTCAGGAGCGACGGTCGACGACCAGGTACGCCACGACGACCGTGACGACCAGGACGACCAGGACGAACGGGATGCCACGCAGGACGGCGGTCGCATCCACGCCGAGGAACGTCGCCGCGCTCGCCAGCGCGCTCACACCGAGAGCGACCTTGCCGACAGCGGCGAACGTCGCCTGACGCACCCGGAGATCCCGCTCGTCGGCGCGACCGGCAGCGATCCTGGCGGCCGACCCCGTCCGGTCTGCGACCCGCACGCTGCGCCACCGCCCGATCCCTGCCAGCACCGCGACGACCAGCCCGCCGGTCACGATGCCGGCCGCTGCGTCCCCGTGCCCGGCGAGGCCCACCACCAGGGCCAGGGCGCCGGTCACCACGACCACGGCGATGATCCGCAAGAGCCAGGGGAAGGAGAGGACAGAGGCGCGGTCATGGGTCGACATGGAAGATCTCCTCGATCTGCAGCCCGAAGTAGCGGGCGACGGCGAAGGCCAACGGGAGCGAGGGGTCGTACTTCCCGGTCTCCAGGGAGTTGACGGTCTGCCGAGAGACCCCGAGCTCGGCACCGAGTCCCGCCTGGGACAGGCTGCGCTCCTCACGGAGTCGGCGGATCTCGTTCCTCATGTGTCAAGGATGCTTGTCACTTCGCTTGATGTCAAGCCTCCTTGACACCCCGGTCCACGCGCACCAGCCGGATCGCCAGGTACGGCCGCGCCGGCATCGGCACCTCGACCTGCTCACGGTGGGTACCGGGCAGCGGCTCGACGGTCATGTCCCAGGTGTCGATCACGTCCACCCGGAACTCGCCGTCGGGCAGCCGCACGTTGCGGTAGCGCGGGGCGCAGAAGCCGAAGTACCCCACGAGGTACTCGCCCTCGACGCCGCCCCATGGCAGGTCCCAGTCGCTCGCGCAGGGGTCGAGCACGCCCGCCGGGGCCTCGGCGACGATCCGCGCGAGGAAGCCGATCCGCTCCGGGGTCGCGCCGACGAGCTCGCCACCCTTGGACCACCACAGCTCCTCGCGGTCGTTGACGAAGGTCTCCCCGTGGCCGACGTAGCCGCCGCGGACGGCGCCCTCCCAGCAGCGGCGCAGCAGCTCCTGCGGCGTGAGGTTCCCCCAGCCGTGCTCGAGGTCGCCCTCGTAGCCGATCTCGTCGATCACCACGGGCTTTCCCCAGCGCTCGCGCCAGGAATCGGTGTTCTCCGCCGTCCGGTACACGTCGATCCGCTGCAGCGAGGAGTGCGTGATCCACGGCCGGGAGTTGTCGAAGAAGGTCACGCAGTTGTGGTTGCCGAGCAGGTGCCCGTGCGGGTCCTCGGCGGCGATCACCGAGGCGAGGCGCTCCCAGTCGGGGAGCTTCTTCGTCGGGATCAGATCGAACTCGTTGGACAGCGACCACCAGACGTTCGCGAACGCGGCGAGGCGGCGGACCGTGTACCGCACCAGGCGGTCGTCGATCGCCGGGCCCATGTCGACGAAGCCCCACCGGTCGTACGGGTGGAAGAGGATGAGGTCCGCCTCGATCCCGAGCGCGGCAAGCTGCTGGATCCGGGCCTCGAGCCGCGTGAAGGACTCAACGTCGAACCGCGTGGCGTCGAACCCGTCCTCGGTGCGGACGAAGGGCAGCCGCTCCGGCTCGTCGGTGTTGAACAGGTAGGACTTGGGCAGCAGGCACATCCGCATCTTCGTGAACGGGGCGTCCGCGAGGGTGGCGAGGGTCGACTCCTGCAGCGCCTCGCTCTGGTGAGTCCAGGCGTAGGCGGTGGTCCCCCACGGCGTGTAGCGGGTGCCGTCGGAGTAGGCGAAGTGGAAGCCGTCCACGCGGACCGGACCGTGCGTGCCCGCGGCGGGTGACACGACCGTGACCTCGCCGCGCAGGCCGTCGAGCGAACGGGCGGTCGAGCCCGTGGTGAAGGCCCAGGCACCCTCCTGCTCGGCGAGCATCCGGATGCGGTACGTCCCGCCACCGTCGTAGAAGCCGCCCGAGCGGATGGTCCGACGGCCGAGGGTGAACTCGGCCCACAGGTCGACGTCGACGAAGGGGTTGCCGTGCGAGGGCCCCGCGAGCACGAGCTCGACGACACCCCAGCGCGGGGTCGGCGCGGGAAGGGTCAGCGTGGCCGAGCCGCGCGCGACGCTCTCCGGCTCGTAGGCCGGGTCGGGCTCGATCGCCTCGGGGTAGACCGGCGGCGGCGAGTCGTCCGGCACCGCCGCGAGCTCGGCCCAGAACCGGTCGAGCCGCTGCGGGTCGTCGCGCAGGGCGGGCACGCGCAGGGCCACGAGCCCGAGAGCCAGGTCCCCCAGCTGCTGCCCCTGGGGCGAGGCGACGTAGCCGGGCAGGTAGCGATCGATCACCGCGCGTGCGGCGGGGACCTCGATCGTCCGGTCGAAGGGACTGGAGGAGTCGAACACTGCGGAACCTTCCGGGTCGATCGGTCGATCGGTCGGGCGGCGGGCGGGACCCGGCGGACTACTTCTCGTGCGGCAGCAACAAGCTCTCGTCGTAGCCACCGAGCAGGCGGCGGTCGTCGAGACCGTCGTGGCGGGTCTCACGCACCGGGGTGAGCTCGACGAACGTCACCTCGTGGCGACTGAGCTCCAGGTGCAGGTCCACCCTGCCGTCCACCACCGTCGCGCGGGAGTGCTCGAACGCAGGACGCTCCGCGCGCCGCAGGACCTCCAGCTCGCGCTCGGTCGGCGACATCGGCCTGCCGAGCTCACGCCAGGCGGTGAAGGCGTTGCCGTCCCTCTCGTTGACCCTCTCGCGCTGGACGAGCACGCCGTCGCCGGCGGCGCTCACCGGGAGCGAGAGGTGGACCTCGTGGCGCTCCGGCGCCGGCGGGGCGTCCGAGCCGCCGACGGGCTGCCAGGCGAGCACCGTCACGCGACCAGACTCGTCCGTGCAGACGAGGTGGTCCTCGCCACGGGCCAGGACCTGGGAACCCATCCGCGCCATGAACGTGTACAGGTGGTAGGTCGGCTTGGCGATCTGCCGGTGCGTGAGCAGCCCGAAGCCGCCGTGGAAGAAGGTCGTCGGGACGTTCGTCTCCTCGAAGACGTCGCAGAAGGTCCAGTAGGAGAACGAGTCCGCCGCCTCGCCGCCACCCGCGAGCACCGGCGCCAGGTACGCCGCGTTGTACGCGGTGTCGTGGATCGGGTTGTCCGGGCGGTAGGAGGTGTTGAACTCCGTGATGTGCACCGGGAGGCCGGCCAGCGCCGTCTGCGCCAGGTACTCCCGGGCCCGGCCGAACTGGTCGAGCAGGTCCGCAGGGGTCTTGAGCTCCTGGTACGTGGCGAACGGGATGACCTGCGCCTCGCGCGTCGCGTAGGCGTGCGTGCTGACGAAGTCGATCGGCACGTCGTGGCGGGTCACGTACTCGGCGAAGGGTGCCCACCAGGACTCGGCACCCGGCGAGGTCGCCGGCCCGCCGACCTGGAGCAGCGGGTCGACCTCCTTGACCGCGCGGGCCGTCGCCTCGTACAGCCGGAAGTAGGCCTCCTGGTCGGCGTCCTTCCAGAAGAAGGTGAGGTTCGGCTCGTTCCAGACCTCGACCGGCCAGCGCCGCACCTCCTCGATCCCGTAGCGGTCGATGAAGTGACGCAGCACGGCCTGGACGAGCGCGACCCACTCGGCCATGTCCGCCGGCGGGGTGACGTTGCCCTCCCACCAGAAGATCGTCTGCTCGCCGGAGGCGAGCTGTGGCGGCATGAACCCGAGCTCGAGGAACGGGCGGATCCCGAGCGCCGGCAGCCGGTCGAAGACCTGGTCGAGGTAGGTGAAGGAGTACCGGACGTGGGTCGTGCCGTCGACCCCCTCGGTGCGGTAGACGCCCATCTGCTTGGAGAGGAGACCGTGCCCGCGCAGGTAGCGGAAGCCGATCTCCCGCTGCACCCGGGCGAGCGAGTCGAGGTAGTCGGCGCGCAGCCCGAGGTCGAGCCGCCCGGTCCCGACACACTCGCGCCAGGCGGAGGGCAACGGGCCCTGGGGGGTGGCGGGGACGACGACGGGCCCTGCACTCATGACTGTCCTCCATCGGAGATCTCGACGACGCCGCCGTCGCGAAGGACGACCCTCACGACGGCGAAGGAATGGGGCGGCAGCGTGAGGCGCGCACCGGTCGCGGTGCGCACCAGATCGACCTCCCGCGGGCTGACGGCGTCCGGCTGCTGCGCGCTGTTGAAGGACTGCACGGCCGGCGGTGCGAGGATCCGGGCGCTCGCCTCCGCCACCTGACCGCCGCGCAGGTCGAGGTCGACGACGACCTCCTGGTCCAGGTCGAGGTTCGACAGCGACACATGGCATCGGCCGTCGGAGACGCTCGCCGAGGCCGAGAGGGTCGGGACGGGGCGTCCCTCCTCCTCCCGGACGAGGCCCGGCGCACGCACGTGGACCGGCGCGGCGACGGCGTCGTGGTGGACCTTGTTCATCTCGAAGACGTGGAAGGTCGGGGTCCGCACCAGCGCACCCGTCTCCTCGTCCGTGAGCAGCATCGCCTGGAGCACGTTGACCGTCTGGGCGATGTTGGCCATCGTCAGACGCCCGGCGAGCCGGTGGAACACGTCGAGGTGCAGCGAGGCGACGAGCGCATCCCGCATGGTGTTCTGCTGGAACAGGAAGCCGGGGTTCGTCCCCGGCTCGACGTCCCACCAGGTGCCCCACTCGTCCAGGACGAGACCGACCTTGCCCTCCGGGTCGTAACGGTCCATCACCGCGATGTGCGTGCGCAGGATCGGCTCGATGCCCTGGGCCGCGACGATCGTGCGCCAGTAGTCGCTCTCGCCGAACCGGGTCGCGCTGCCCTTGTCCGTCCAGGTCCCGCCGATCGTGTAGTGGTGCACGGAGACGCCCTGGAACGGCAGGACCGGGAAAGCGCCGTCCGCGAGGTCGGCGACTGCCTTCATCAAGGCCTCGGTCCAGCCGTAGTCGGCGTCGGAGGCACCTGCGGCGACCCGGTACAGCACGTTGTCGCCGTGGTCGCGGCAGTAGGTGGCGTACTGCCGAGCGAGGTCGGCGTTGGTCTCCGCGCGCATCCGACCGCCGCAGCCCCAGGTCTCGTTGCCCACTCCCCAGAAGGGCACGCGCCACGGCTCCTCGCGACCGTTCGACCGGCGGAGCTCGACCATCGGGGAGGTCCCCGAGCGCGTGAGGTACTCCACCCACTCGCTCATCTCGCGCACGGTCCCCGATCCGACGTTGCCCGCGACATAGGGCTCGGCGCCGAGCAGCTCGCACAGGGCCATGAACTCATGGCTGCCGAAGTGGTTGCTCTCCTCGACGTCGCCCCAGTGCGTGTTGACCATGCGCGGCCGGTCCGCGCGCGGACCGATGCCGTCGCGCCAGTGGTACTCGTCCGCGAAGCAGCCCCCTGGCCAGCGCAGGTTCGGGATGCTCAGCTCGCGCAGCGCCTCGACCACGTCGAGACGGATCCCCCCGATGTTCGGGGTCGCGGAGTCCTCCCCCACCCAGAACCCGCCGTAGACGCACCGGCCGAGGTGCTCGGCGAAGTGTCCGTACAGGTGACGGCTGATCACCGGGCCAGGAAGGTCGACGTTGACGACGACGGTCGCGCGCGCGGTGCTCGACACTCAGGGACTTCCTTCCGGCGGACGGGCAGGTCAGGCGACCCCGAGCCACAGACGGGTCAGGGGACGAGCGACGAGATCTCGCTCGTCACCATGCGCGGGTCCGCGATGCTCACCTCGTGCACGGGGCCGAGGACGGTGACGGTCGCCGTCGCCTCCTTGGCCTCGCACGACGGACCCACCCAGAGCGCGACCTCACCCGGCTCGACGACCCGCACCATCGAGCGGTCCGAGAAGGCCAGCCGCGTCGTCGGGACGCTGAAGCGCACCGTGGTCGACTCCCCGGGCTCCAGCGTGAGCCGGCGGTAGCCGAGCAGCTGGGCGACCGGACGGTTGACGGTGGCGACGAGGTCGCGGGCGTAGAGCTGGACGACGTCGGAGCCGGCGAGCTCACCGGTGTTCGTGACGGTCACCTCGACGTTGAACGTGCCGCCCGCGGCGACCTCGGCGTCCGCGACCAGCGCGGTCCGCGCGAAGCTCGTGTAGGACAGCCCGTGGCCGAACGGCAGCACCGGGGTGCTGTCCGTGCTCGTCACCTCGGACGGCCCGCCGAGGATCGGCCGCAGGTAGGAGTACGGCTGCGCGCCCGCCGACCGAGGCATCGTCACCGAGAGCCGACCCGAGGGGTTGACCCGGCCGGACAGGATGCCGGCGAACGCCGTGCCGCCCTCCTCACCCGGGAAGAACGACTGGATGACGGCGGCCGGGGTCGACGGCCCCTCGACCGCCCAGCCGATCGCGTAGGGACGCCCGGTGAGCATCACCATGACGACCGGGGTGCCGGTGGCCATGACCGCCTCGACGAGCTCCCGCTGCACGCCCGGCAGGGCGAGGGACTCGGTGTCGTTGCCCTCGCCGACCGTCCCGCGGCCGAAGAGCCCTGCCTGGTCGCCGACGACGAGCACGGCGACGTCCGAGCGAGAGGCGAGCTCGACCGCCGCGGCGAGACCCGACCGGTCCTCGCCCTCGACGGTGCAGCCCTCGGCGAAGTCGACCTGGCTCCCGGCCAGCTCCCCCCGCAGTGCCTGCAGCACGCTCGGGATCTCGAAGCCGAGCTCCATCCCCGGGTGGTGCGCGAGCACGTGGTTGACGAAGGAGTAGCAGCCCATGAGCGCCTCGGGTCGCTGCGCGTTCGGGCCGATGACGGCCACCCGTGCCGGTGCCGGACGACCGGCCCCGGCGAGCGGGAGCGTGCCGTCGTTGGTCAGCAGGACGACCGACTCCTCGGCCAGCCGGCGCGCGACGTCGCGGTGCGCCGGGGAGTCCAGGTCGATCTGCGTCGGCGGCTCGTCGAAGGTGGCGTCGAGCAGCCCGAGCTCCTCCTTCTGGGCGAGCGCGCGGAGCACCGCCCGGTCGATGTACGCCTCGTCGAACAGTCCGGCGCGCACGCGCTCGGCGAGCGGCTCCAGGTAGGCGTCGCCGCTGGGCAGCTCGACGTCGATCCCGGCGGCGAGCGCGAGCGCGGCGGCCTCGCCCGTGTCCCGGGCGATGCCGTGCATGAGCTGGAGGAAGGCGACGGCGAAGTAGTCGGCCACCACCACACCGTCGAAGCCCCACCGCTCGCGCAGCAGCCCCGTGAGGATCTCGGCGTTCGCCCCCATCGGCACTCCGTCCACGGCGGCGTAGGAGTTCATCACCGATCGCGCGTGACCGTCGAGCACGGCCATCTCGAACGGCAGGAGCAGGGTGTCGGCGAGCTCACGGGGGCCGATCGAGACCGGTGCGTGGTTGCGCCCGGCCTGCGAGCCCGAGTAGCCGACGAAGTGCTTGAGCGTCGCGTGCACGCCCGCCGACTGCAGCCCCTGCACGTAGGCGGTGCCGACGGTCCCGACGAGGTACGGGTCCTCGGCGATGCACTCGTCGACGCGGCCCCACCGCGGGTCACGGATCACGTCGAGCACGGGTGCGAGGCCCTGGTGGATGCCGAGCTCGCGCATGGACTGGCCGATCAGGGCGCCCATCTCCTCGACGAGCTCCGGGTCGAATGCCGCACCCCAGGCGAGCGGGGTGGGGAAGGTCGCTGCCTGCCAGGCGGCCAGGCCCGTCAGGCACTCCTCGTGCACGAGGGCGGGGATGCCGAGCCGGGTCTCCTTCTGCAGGCGGCGCTGCTCGTTCCACAGCCAGGCGGCCCGCTCGATCGGATCGACGGGACGGGTCCCGTACACCCGGGTCAGGTGGCCGATGCCGTGCTCGGTCACCTCTTCCAGGACGCCGGAGATCGTGGCCATCTCCCCCTGCATGGGGGCGACGACCTCACCGCCCTGATCGACCCAGTAGCCGACGATCTGGGCGAGCTTCTCCTCGAGCGTCATGCGGGCGTGCAGCGCACGCACCCGCTCGGACACCTCGGGCATGGCAGGAACGACGGCCACGGGACCAGTCTCCTTCGACTCTGATGCTGGATGTATGGGGGGTCCTGATGGCCGCGGGTGACCCGGTGGCGCCCCCGGAGGACCGGGGCACGCCACCAGGGCGTCCGTCGTGGACTGGGCTCAGCCCTTGACCGCTCCGGTGAGTCCACCGACGATGCGCCGCTCGAACAGGCTGAAGAACACCAGGGCGGGAATCATCGACAGCGACGTGAAGGCGAGCACCTTGGCCGTGTCGACCGAGTACTGCGAGGCGAACGCCTGCACACCGAGCGGCAGGGTGAAGTTGGCGGCATCGTTGAGGATGAACAGCGGGAGGATGTAGCTGTTCCAGCTGCCGATGAACACCAGGATCCCTGTGGTGATCACACCGGGGATCGACAGCGGCATCACCATCCGCCAGAAGAAGCCGAGCCGGCTGCAGCCGTCGATCGACGCTGCCTCCTCGATCTCGTCCGGGATGGCCCGCAGGAAGGGCACCAGGATGATGATCGTGGTCGGCAGCCCGAACCCGATCTGCGGAAGGATGATCCCCCAGAGCGAGTTCACCAGGCCGAGCGACCGGATCATCAGGTACAGCGGCGTGATCGCGACGGTCATCGGGAACATCAGACCGGCGGCGAACAGCGAGTACATGATGGCCCGGCCGTTGAACCGGTACCGGGCGAGGACGAAGCTCGCCGCCAGCCCGAGAGCGACGGTGCCGATCGTGGTGAGCACCGCGACGAAGGTCGAGTTGCCCACCTCTTGCCAGAAGACCCCTCCTCGCAGGACGTTGAGGTAGTTCTCGACGACCCAGGGGTGCGGCAGCCCGGCCGGGCTGACCGTGATCTGGGAGTTCGTCCGGAAGCCGCCGAAGATGATGTAGACCACCGGGGCGAGCATCGCCGAGACGAGCACGAGCGCGACGAGGTAGACGACGGGGCTCCCCCACGGCCGTTTGGGAGTGCGCCGGAGCGTCACCTCCTCCTCGACGTCCGTCATGAGTGTGCTCATTTCTTGCTCCCGGTCAGGGCACCAGCGGTGTCGCGGCGCAGGACGAAGCGCTGGTAGAACAGCGCGACCACGAGGGTGATGAGGAAGAGGAGCACGGCGACCGCGTTGCCGAAGCCGTAGTTCCCCGAGGTCCGCCCGTTCGCCACCATGTAGGTCGCCATGGTCGAGGTCCCCGCGGTCGCGGCCACGTACTGGCCCCAGATGATGTAGACGAGGTCGAACAGCTGGAGTGATCCGATGATCGACAAGAACGCCCAGATGCGGATCGTCGGGCCAAGCAGCGGGAGCGCGATGCGTCGCTGGATCTGCCAGTACGAGGCGCCGTCGATCGCGGCAGCCTCGTAGAGCTCCTCGGGGATGGACTGGAGGCCTGCCATGAGCAGGATCACGGCGAAGCCGATGTACTTCCAGGTGATGATCACCATCAACGTCCAGATGGCGATCTTCGGGTCGGCGAGCCAGTCGTGGGCCAGCCAGCCCAGCCCGACGCTCTTGAGGAACGCGTTCAGGGCGCCGGTGGTCGAGACGAGCAGGCTCCAGCCCGTGCCGACGATGACCTCGGAGATCACGTAGGGGACGAAGATCAGCACCCGGATGACGGACTGCCCGCGCATCTTCTTGTTGAGCAGCAGTGCGAAGAGGATCGCCACGGGACCCTGCAGGAGCAGGGACAGCACGACGATCGTGGCGTTGTGCCGCAGGGCGTCGTGGAACGTGGGGTCCTTGAGGATCGTGAGGTAGTTCTTCAGACCGACGAAGTCCTTGGGCGGGCCGTAGCCCTTCCAGCTGAAGAAGCCGTAGTAGGCGGCCATCACGACGGGGAAGATCACGAAGGTGAAGAACATGATCAGGGCCGGGCCCGAGAGCACTGCGATCTCCAGACGAGCCGGCCAGCCGATACCGCGTCGACGCTGGCGTGGCCCGGCCGGGAGCAGCGCAGCTGCTGCGCTGCTCCCGGCCGTCGAGAGATTCACAGGCGAGCTCTCGGACGAGCTCTCGCGAGTGGAATCAGTCATCGGAGTACCTGTTACTCCTTGGCCGCTGCGTCGGAGACGGCCTTGATGATGCTGGCCGGGTCACCCTGGCCGGCGAGCATGTTGACCACGCCGATGTTCAGTGCGTTGCCGACGTTCGAGCCGAGCACCGTGTCGAGCCACTGAGAGACGTACGGCGCGGAGTTGACGGCCTTGAGGATGGCCTGCAGGTACGGCTCGGTCACCGTCGCCTGCGCCTCGGTGTTGACCGGCGGGGCGTTGAACGCCTTGTAGTAGTTCTCCTGCACCGGGGTCGAGGCGATGTAGTTGAGGAAGTCCGTGCACGCCGGCTTCGGGGCCGTGGCCGAGCAGGAGTACCCGTCGACACCACCCATCATCGAGCCGGGAGCACCGGCGCCACCGGGAACCTCGGGGAACGGGAACCATGCCAGGTCCGGAAGGGGCTTCTGGTCAGGGGTGAGGGAGGCGATGACTCCCGGGTCCCAGGCACCCATGAGCTCCATGGCTGCCTGGTGGTTGGCGACCAGTCCGGCGGAGCTGCCGGCACCCTGCTGGGCGGAGGTCGTCAGGAACCCGTCGTTGAACGGCTTCGTGGCGGCGAAGGCCTGCAGGTCCTGGCCGGCCTTCAGCCAGCACGGAGCGCTGAAGTCCTTGGTGGCCGCGGACGTGGTGATCGTGTCCGAGGTGCACTCGCGGATGGCGAAGAAGTAGTACCAGTGCGCGGCCGGCCACGCGTCCTTGGCACCGACGGCGATCGGGGCGACCCCCGAGGCCTTGAGCTTGGTCACCGCGTCGCTCAGCTCGGCGATCGTCGTGGGCGTGCTGGTGATGCCGGCCGCCGCGAACAGGTCCTTGCTGTAGAAGAATCCGCCGGGGAGGATCGACTGCGGCATCGCGTAGATCTTGTCGCCGATCGAGTCGGCACCGAAGGTGCCCGCCGGGATGAGCTTGTGCGTGTCGGCCGAGATGGCGTCGGTGATGTCCATCAGCTGACCGGCGTCGACCATGGCCTGCATCTTGCCGCCACCGCGCTGCATGAAGATGCTCGGGGCGTCACCCGAGTTGAGGGCGGTCTGGAGCTTGCCGTCCATGTCCTCGTTCTGGATGGCCTGGATGGTGATCGTGACGTTCGGGTTGGCCTTCTCGAAGTCAGCGACCGTGGACTCCCAGAACGCCTTCCCGGGACCGGTGGTCGCGTTGTGCCAGAAGGTCATCGTCACGGGGGCGTCGGCGCTGGCGGATGAGCCGGCGCTCGAGCTGGTGCCGGTCGTGCTGCCGCCACCACAGGCGGTGAGGCCCGCGGCACTCAGCATGAGCGCGGCGGACACCGCCATCGTCTTCCTGATCTTCATGAGTTCCGTCCTCTTCGTTGAGCAGAGAATCGTGCGAGTGCCCCCTGCGCAGGGAGCCCGACGTCCGCGACTGGCAGTCACTGGTCGGTGGGGGTGAGGCCCGCTCCGTCAGACCTCCTGGTGCGCGGCACCGGCGCTTCTGCCGGGCCCACGTCGTCGGGAGCGGTACAGCCGTTGCGGAGAGCTCCTGTCGGGGGGCACCTCCGCTGTCGTGATCGTCAAGCTCCTCGTCGTCGTCGACTGGGGACGCCCCGGACTTTTCCAGCCTCACTGCCCGATGTCAATCGTTATCGATAGCGTTATCCAAACTGTGACCCGGATCGCTTCGGGCTCCGAGATGCCTCGGATCGGATCGGAGCGTCCGCGCAGGCAGGACTGATGGAAATCGTTATCGACACGGGCGTGCAGGCGGAGGCGTGCGGGAGCGCCCCGACGGCCCCCGACAAGTGACGACCCGTGGCGGAATCGATCGCCGGACGGCTCAGGTCTTCGCCGGCGATGACGATGTACCTGAGGTGACTCGTTTCCAGGACGTGACCCCCGACCGGGGCATGATCGTGCCGCCGGACGTCGATGCACTGTGCACGGCCAACCTCCTCGCCACGCAGGACGGGACGGCCTTCTTCTTCAAGGACCTGCACGGCAGGTTCCTGCGAGTGAGCGAGGGCTGCGCCCAGCTCGCCGGGCGGACACCCGAGCAGATGATCGGGCTGACGGACTTCGACCTGACGGACGAGGCCCACGCGACCGAGCTCCTCGCCGACGAGCAGCGCATCATCGCCACCGGCGTGCCGATGCTCGACAAGCGGGAGTTCGACCGACTCGCGGACCGGCCCGGCACCCTGGTCGAGACGAGCAAGTTCCCCCTGCGCGACGCCGACGGCACGATCATCGGCACCTTCGGCTGGTCACGCGACGTGACGCCGTGGGCGGTGGCCGGGGAGCAGATCACGCGGATGGCCGAGGAGTCGGCCGAGGCCCACCTGGAGCTCGTCCTCGTCGAGGCACAGCTGCGGGACGTGCTCGACGGCTCGCCCGACGCGATCGCCAAGCACGACACGAACCTGCGCTACCAGTACGTCAACCCCGCCGGCCTCGCGCTGCGGCACTCCACCCTCGACGAGATCATCGGCCGGACCGATCGCGAGCTGGGCATGCCGGCCGAGGACCTGCGCGTCTGGGAGTCGGCCCTGTGCCGGGTCCTCGAGACGGGCGAGCCGGGCGTCATCGAGATCCCTGCGCAGACCGTACGGGGCGGTCCCGAGCGGTGGTTCCACACGTCCTTCTCGGCGAACCGTGACGCGACGGGGGCCGTCGTCGGCGTGCTCAGCTCGACCCGCGACGTCACCGAGGGCAAACGCGCGGAGCAGGCCCTGGTCCACCGGGCCACGCACGACTCCCTCACGAGCCTCGCGAACCGGCACCTGCTGACCGATCGCCTGACCCAGGCCCTCGTGCGGATGGAGCGCTACCCGAACCGCCTGACGGTGTTCTTCGTCGACCTCGACGGCTTCAAGGCCGTCAACGACACGCACGGCCACGAGGCGGGCGACCAGGTGCTCGTCGAGGTGGCGCGGCGCCTGCTGAGGATCACCCGGAACCAGGACACGGTCGCGCGGCTCGGCGGGGACGAGTTCGTCGTCCTGTGCGACCCCCTGGTCGACCGCAGACGGGTCGACGAGATCGCCCGGCGGATCGTGGCCACCCTTGCCGAGCCGTACCAGACCACCGCCGGGACGCTCCGTCTCACCGCGAGCGTCGGCGCGGCCTCGGCCGACGACGCGAGCGTTGACGCGACGACGATCCTGCGGAACGCGGACGCAGGGATGTACGCGGCGAAGGAGCGCGGCCGCAACGGGTACGTCGTCTTCGCCGAGGGTGTGGTGTCGCTGCTCCCCCCGGTGCCTCGCGCCGACTGAGCGCGGGGCTGTCGGGCCGCGGCATCGCCGGCTCAGGCACTCCCCCGCTGCGCGACCATCAACGCCCCGGCGAACGAGTCCCGCAGCGCCGGGTACAGGCCGCGGTAGACCGCGAAGACCTGCGCGTAGCGCTCGGCGAGGGCTGGGTCCGGATCCACCTCCGTGCCCGCCGGGACCACCCATCGGGGGCTCTCGGGGCGACCCTGGAGCCAGGCGCGGGCAAGGATCCCCGAGCCGGCGGCGCTCGCCTCGCCTGCGGAGCAGACCACGACGGTCCGCTGCGTGACGTCGGCCACGATCCGCGCCCACAGGGTGCTGCGAGCGCCACCGCCCACGGCGCGCAGCGTCACGATCGGTGAGCCCGTCACCGCCTCGATGCCTGCGAGGTGCAGCCGCAGCTCCAGGGCGACGCCCTCGAGGATCGAGCGGTACAGGTGGGCCCGGGTGTGCGCACCGTGCAGCCCGACGAGGGCGCCCCGGGCGAGCGGGTCCCAGTACGGGGTCTGCGCGGCATTCCAGTAGGGCAGCGTCAGCAACCCCTCGCAGCCGGCGGGGACCAGCGCGGCGGCCTCCTCCAGCAGGGCGATCTCGGTCGCGTCGTCGGCCGCACCGGTTCCGAGCTCACGCCGGAACCACGCGGCCAGGTAGGCGGCGGCGTTGAGGACGGTCTCGAGGGTGAACGTGCCGGGCACCATGCCGTCGAGGGTGCGGAACGCGCGGTCCCAGACGTAGCCGTCCGCCCGCACGCCGAGCACCATCGACGTGCCCAGGTTGAGGTAGGCGACACCGGGCTCGGCAGCACCGAGGGCGAGACCGGCCGACTGGCCGTCGCCGATGCCCGCGACCAGCGTCACCGGGCCCGGCAGTCCCAGCTCGCCGGCGGCGGCTGCCGTGAGCTCGCCCAGGGGGTGGCCCGCAGGGACGAGCACCGGCAGCTGCTCGCGGCTGACCCCGGCCAGCGCGAGGAGCTCTGGCGACCAGTCGCCGCGGGCGAGGTCCAGGAGCCCCAGGGTGTCCGCCGAGGCGCGGCTGGTGGCCCAGGAGCCGGTCATCCGCCACGCCAGGTACGCCTGCACGTCGCCGATCCGCGCGGCCGTCGCCGTCACCTGCGGCTCGTGCCTGCTGAGCCAGGCGAGCTTGTAGATCGCCGGCGTCGTGTCGGCGGGCTTGCCCGACACCCGATGCACCTCGGTGGTGCCGAGCGAGGCGATCTCCTCGTGCGCGCGCGCATCGACCCACAGGATCGCCGGGCGGAGCGGCCCGCCGGCCTCGTCCAGGCAGACGAAGGTCTCGCGCTGATGGGTGAGGCAGATCGCGCCGATCCGGGCGGGATCGACCTGGGCGACCGCCGCGGCGATCGCGGTGCGGGTTCCCGTCCACCACTCGCCGGCGTCCTGCTCGTGCCACAACGGGCGCGGCTGGGAGGTGGCCAGCGGGGCGGAGGCCTCCGCGAGCACCTCCTGCGCCGGGCCGAGGACGACGGCCTTGACCGCCGTGGTCGAGCAGTCGACGGCGACGACGAGATCGGGGATCACAGCGCCGCGCCGCTCGCGGTGACGGGACCGGTCGCGGCCGGCGCGCTGCCGGATGTGCCTTCGGCGTCGACGGCGGACGGCGTGAGGATCACCTTCAGCCCGCTCCGCGCCTGCGCGACGGCGAAGGCCTCGGCCGCCTGGGCGAGCGGGAAGGCGTGGCTGACCAGCGAACGGACGTCCACCACCCCGCGATCGACCAGTCGCGTCGTGCGCGGGTACATCTCCTTCATCCGTCGGGTGAGCTTGAGGGTGAGTCCCTTGCGGCGGGCCACGGACGCGCGGAAGGTCGTGGTGTCGTCGTCGGGGATCCCGACGAGCACGACGACCCCGCCGGGCCGGGCGCACTCGATGCTCACGTCGACGGCCGCATCGTTACCGGCGACCTCGATCACCAGTCCGGCACCGCGCCCGTCGGTCGCGTCGAGCACCGCGGCGCCGACGTGCGGGCCGGGCTCCAGGACGACGTCGGCGCCCAGGCGGGCGGCCAGCTCTCGCCGGTGCGCGAGCGGCTCGACGGCGATCACGCGGTCGGCGCCCGCAGCCCGCGCCACCTGGACGGCGCACAGCCCGATGGGCCCGCAACCGACGACCACGATGCACTCCCCCGGCCGCGGGCGGCCCAGGTCCATCGCGTGCAGCGCGACGCCGAGCGGCTCGAGCATCGCCCCGTCGGCGTCGCTGAGGGAGTCGGGCAGCGGATGCAGGAGGTGGTCCGGCCAGGCCATGAGCTCACGCAGGCCGCCGTCGTTCGCACCGTGCCCGGCGAAGCGCACCGTCGGGCACAGGTTCCGGTTCCCGGCGAGGCACTGGTCGCAGGACCCGCACGGCCATGCGGGATCGGCCGCGACCCGGGTGCCGGCGAGCGGCCCCTGCTCCACCACCCCGGCGATCTCGTGACCGAGCACCAGGGGCCGGGACAGCCCTGCGTCCCCGATGCCGCCGTCGGCGAACCAGTGCAGGTCGGAGCCGCACAGGCCGACGGCGGTGACGCGGATCAGACTCGTCCCCGGTCCGGGGGTGGGAGCCGGCTCCTGGGCGAGACGGATGTCCCGGACGCCGTGGAGCCGTGCCGCTGTCATCGTCCTCGTGGTCGCCACCCGGCTATTCCACACCACCGGCGAGGGGGTCCGTGGTCCGGAGGTCGGGGGCGCCCTCAGCCGAGCAGTGCCACCAGGTCCGACGGCCGCTCGGCGACGGCATGGGCTCCGGCGTCCTCCAGCTCCCCGGGCTCCGCGTAGCCCCAGCGCACGCCGAGACACCGGATGCCGTGCTCGGCCGCACCGTGCACGTCGTGGGCGCGGTCACCCACCATCGTCACGTCCTGCGGGTCGGGCCTGCCGAGCACGCCCAGCGCCAGGGAGATGACCGCGGCCTTCGTGCCGACCGAGCCGTCGAGGGTCGAGCCCGAGACATGGTCGACGAAGGCGTCGAGGCCGAAGTGCTCCATGACCTGCACTGCGAACGGCTCCGGCTTGGAGGTCGCCACCGCCAGCCGCAGGCCGTGCGACCGCAGGGCTGCCAGCGCCTCGGGGACACCGTCGTAGACCCTGTTCTCGAACAGCCCGCGGTCGCTGAAGTACTCGCGGTAGAGGGCGATCGCCTCGTCGACCCGGCCTTCCGGGACCCCGAGGCGCGGGAAGGACTCCTGGAGGGGAGGGCCGATGCAGGCGCGACGCTGCGCATCGGTCAGCGGGGCCAGCCCGAGCCGGGCCATCGCGTGGTCGAGCGAGCGCGAGATCCCGTCGAAAGGGTCGGTCAGGGTGCCGTCGAGGTCGAGGAGGAGGGTGTGCACGTCATCGATTGTGGCGGACGGACCCGTGCCGCCAGAACCACGGCGCGCGGGCCTGATGCCAGGGGGTCGGGAGTGCTCGTTGGCCCCGTCCGCCTGCTCGCCCGCCGTGCGCGCGCACAAGCAGGCATGCTCGCCCTGGTGGGTCTGCTCGCCGCCTTGGTGAGCGCGACCCTGGTGGCGGTGCAACGCAGCGCACGCTCGACGGAGCTCACGGTGGGTGCGACCGAGGCCGTGGTCGCCGCGGAGCCCGGGCTCGCCGCTCAGGTCGAGCCGCTGGCCGGCAAGATGCCACCGGTGGGTGCTGCGAGTGCCGGCGAGGGCCGGCCCGGCCGCGGAGAACATCGAGGTCCCCCTGCGCCTGCGCGGGACGGGAGCTGCCGAGCGCGCCGAGCAGGTGGCTGCCGCCCTGGATGCCGTGGGTCTGGCCCCGCACGCCCGCCAGCGACCCGAGGAGCTCTCCGGCGGACAGCAGCAGCGCGTGGCTGTGGCCCGCGCCCTGATCTCCCGCCCGGACCTGCTGCTGGCCGACGAGCCGACCGCGCAGCTCGACTCCGAGACCGCGATCGCCGTGATGGACGTGCTGATCGCCTCGGTGCGGAGCCGCCGCGCGGTCGCGGTGGTCACGACGCACGACCCGATGATCGCCGAGCGGGCTGACCGGGTGCTCGAGCTGCACTCGGGTCGCCTCGTCCCGCCACGAGGAGGGCCGGGCCACCCTGGCACTGAGGCCTGAGCCCAGGCCTCGCGCCGGCAGTCGCGCTACTCCCGGCCCTCCTCCAGCGGGATGAGCATCGTCCGGAACGGGCCGCGGGAGCCGTGCAGCTCCCAGATGCGCTCGGCCACGTCGTCGATACCGTTCTCGAGCTGGAGCTTCGGGATGCCGCCCGGGATCACGAGCTGGACCACGCGGACGCCCTCGTCCTCGAGCGCGTCGTGGAGCATCTCGCCGTAGGCGCTCTCGGCAGGGAACGCGATCGACGTGCCCGCGAAGCCGCTGCGCGCCTTCACCGACGTGCCGCCGTTGATCAGGACGATGCTGCCGTCGCCCGCCGCCCGCATCGCGGGAAGCACGGATCGCACCGCGTGGATGAGCCCCAGGGCCGAGAACCGCAGCGCCTCCAGCGCGAGCTCCGGGGTCAGGTCGAGCACCGGCTTGAGGTAGTCCCGCGAGGGCAGCGGGCTGTACTGCAGCACGGTGATGGGTCCCAGCTCGGCAGCGGCGCGCACGAGGGCGGCCTCGAGCGCGGCTGGGTCGCGGACATCCGCCGCATAGCCGCGGGCGGTCACGCCGCCGTCCTGGAGCCGGGCCGCCAGCCCGTCCAGCTTCGCCTGGTCCCGCGAGACGAGGGCGATCGAGAAGCCCTCGGCGCCGAACCGGCGTGCGACCGCGGCCCCGAGGCCCGGTCCTGCTCCGACGATGGCAATGGTAGGCATGTCTGTTCCTTCCGGGGAGGGTGTGCGATCGACCCTAGCCCGGCACGGTGGACCACGCCGCCGGAGGGCTGGTCGCCTCCCTGGACGGTGCTCCCATACAACATATGTAGCATCGCAAGCATGCCGCCCACCCCCCTGAAGACCGACCGCCACGCCGGTCGCGACGACGTGGACGCCGTACTCGCCTCCCCCGCGCGACCCGAGGTCGTGACCGCCACGATGACGGCGTCGCGTGCGCTCGTCGGCGTCATCGCCCGCTCGCTGGCACCCGTGACCGACATCGTCACGGTGCCGCAGCTGCGCGCACTGGTGGTCCTGACGAACCTCGGGCCGATGCGGGCCGGCGAGCTCGCCGAGCACCTCGGGACGAACCAGTCGAGCGTCACTCGCCTGGTCGACCGGATGATCGTCACCGACCTGCTGTCCCGCGCCCCGGGAACGCTCGACCGGCGCGAGGTGATCGTCTCGCCGACGGAGCACGGCTCCCGCGTGCTCGCCGATGTCACCGCCGCACGCCGGCGGGAGATCTCTGCGGTGCTCGGGCAGCTCACGGCCGCGGAGCAGGACACCGTCCGCGCCGGCTTCGAGCTGTTCGCGCGCGCCGCGGGTGAGCCTGCCGCGGACCTGCTGCTCGTCCCGGGGGTGTGAACGTGCCCTGGCAGACGGCGATGCCGCCGGCGCCGTCCGGCGGACCGATGGCGATGAGCGGCCCGATGTGGATGCCGAGCCGGCCGCCGACGCTCGAGCGCCTCATGGCATGGCACCCCCAGCCGATCCCGATCCTGCCGGTGATCGCCCTCGTCCTGCTCGCCCTGTACGTGGGGGGCGTCGTCGTGCTCAAGCGCCGCGGTGTGCGGTGGCCGGCCCACCGCACCGCCTGGTGGCTCGTCGGCGTGGCCACCCTCGCTCTGGTGACGGCCACCGGGATCGACGGCTACGGCATGGAGCTGTTCAGCGTGCACATGGCACAGCACATGGTGCTCAACATGCTCACACCGGTCTTCCTCGTCCTCGGCGCGCCGATCACCCTGCTCCTGCGTGCGTTGCCCACCGGTGCCGGTCGACGCGGCCGGGTCCGACGCGGCGTCCTGCGGCTCCTGCACTCACGGGTGCTCACGGCGCTGACGAACCCGGGAGTGACGTTCGTGCTGTTCATCATGAGCCTGTACGGCCTCTACTACACGCCGGTCTTCGACGAGCTGATGAGCACCTGGTGGGGTCACAACCTGATGCTCGTGCACTTCCTGATCGTCGGCTTCCTCTACTTCTGGGGGATCCTGGGGGTCGACCCGAACCCGCGGACCACGCACCGCGGGCCGCGGTCGCTGCCGGGCCCCATGGTCCCGGTCCTGGAGATCGCCGCGACCGCACCCTTCCACGCGTTCTTCGGTGTGGCAGTCATGATGTCCAGCACCCTGCTCGTGCACTTCTACGCGATGCCCATGCCCGGCTGGCACCTCGTCCCCCTCGCGGACCAGGCGGTCGGCGGCGGCATCGCGTGGGGTTTCACCGAGATCCCGACACTCCTGGTCCTCGGGGCGCTCGTCGTGACGTGGCAGCGCTCAGTGGAACGCAGCACCCGGGCCGCGGATCGCCGCCAGGCCCGCGGCGACGACTCCGCACTCACCGACTACAACACCTACCTGCAGGCACTCGCCCGCGCCGACGGGACGCTGCAGTGAACCGGGGCACGGCGGTGACGTGGCGCAGCGGTCGTGCGCCGGGCACCGACGCGGGTCCGGCGGCGTGACGCCCGCCTCGCCCGGGACAGGTCTCGTCCTGTACGCCTTCTCGCTCGGGCTCGTCGCCGCCGTGAACCCGTGCGGCCTGCCCATGCTGCCGGCGTACCTGGCGCTGTTCACCGGGAGTGCGCCGGGTCCCGACGGCGTGCGGATCGCCCGGAGCCTGCTCTCCGGCGCCGGTGTGAGCGCCGGCTTCGTCGCGGTCTTCGGCGGCCTCGGCCTCCTGGTGGAGAGCGGGGTCCAGCTGGTCGGCGCATGGCTCCCGTGGGTCATGGTGGCCGTCGCCCTCGGGATGACGGCCGCGGGCGTCGGCACGCTCGCGGGCCGAGGGCCGAGCCTTCGCCTGCCGGCGCCGCGGGTCAGGCCTGGCCGCTCCGCACTCGCCATGATCGTCTACGGAGCGGCGTATGCGATCGGTTCCCTCAGCTGTTCCCTCCCCCTGTTCCTCGCGGCCGTCGGCAGCTCGTTCACCCGCCGGGGAGCCTGGGCGGGACTCTCGACCTTCCTCGCCTACGCCCTGGGGATGGGGTTGTTCGTCACCGCTGCAGCCGTCGTCACGACGATGGCCGGTGCGACGGCGCTGCGACGCGTCCGCGCGGCCTCGCGCATGCTGCCGACCCTCTCGGGTCTCGTCCTGACGACCTCGGGCGCCTACCTCGTCTACTACTGGGTGAGCGACCTGCGCGACCCGACCACCGGCTCTCCCCTGACCGCTGCGGTCGGCCACCTGCAGGCCGGGCTCACCGCGGCCGTCGACGCCGACCCCGTCCGCTCGGCCGTCGTGCTGGGCGTGATCGTGCTGGGAGCCTTCGTCGCCGTCGTCCGGCGCTCTCTCACGGCACCGGACTCGTCCACCCTCACCCCCGACCAGAAGGGCGCCCCCGACGCATGAGCGAGACACCACCCCTTGCCCCACGTCCGCGCGGACGTGGCATGGCGTTCGTGTGGGCGAGCACGGGCCTTGCGCTCGCCGTGGCTCTGGGCGCGATCGTGGCGACCGGGCTGTCGCACCCGTCGGCGGCGAGCGGGTCGGGCGGCGGGTCGGGTGCCGACGCGGCCGCCGCCGACCTCCTCCAGCTCGCCGTCGTGCCGCCACCTGCGCTGATGGCCCCGGACTTCACCCTGACCGACCAGCACGGTCGCCCGGCGTCCGTCGCTCAGCTGCGCGGGAAGGCCGTCGTGCTGTCGTTCAACGACGACGAGTGCACGGACCTGTGCACCCTGCTGGCGCAGGACGTCACCACTGCGAACGCGGACCTCGGCGCGGCGGCGAAGGACGTCGTGTTCCTCTCGGTCAACGCGAACCCGCTGCACACCGCCGTCGCCGACGTCGCGTCGTGGACGGACGGCCACGGGCTGGGCGGCGCCGACAACTGGGCCTTCGCGACCGGCACGGCGTCCCAGCTCGCCCAGGTCGCCGACAGCTATCACGTCTCGGAGTCCGTCGACCCGACGACCCATGACGTGACGCACGGCGTCGAGCTCTTCTTCATCGACCCGACCGGGCGGGAGGTGTCGATCGGTCAGTTCGGCACCGCGTCCGCGAACACTGCGCTGTTCGGCCACGCGATGGCACAGACGGCGATGGACCTGCTGCCCGCGGCATCACGCACCCCCGTGACCGGAGCCACCGAGAGCGGCACGAACGGCACGGCGACGCTCCATGCGCCCGCACCGGAGCTCACGCTCCCCGAGCTCGGCAAGCCGTCCGACCAGGTGTCGCTCGCGGGGACGCACGGCTCGTACACGGTCGTGAACTTCTGGGCCAGCACCTGCAGCGCGTGCGTCCAGGAGATGCCCGACCTGGAGAAGGCCCACCAGGCGCTCGGCAGCTCGGTCACGTTCCTCGGGGTCGATGTCGCCGACACGTCGGGCCACGCCCTCGCGTTCGCGCACCAGAGCGGCGTGACCTATCGCCTGGTGGCCGACGCGAACGGCACCGCCGCCGGCACCTACCGGATCCCCGGCCTGCCGTTCACGGCGATCATCGGGCCGGACGGGACGGTGCTCGTCCGCCACCCGGGGACGTTCACGGCCGAACAGCTCGAGTACATCATCCGGACCCTCCAGCAGGGCTGATCCCCCGGGAGGGGCCGGCCTGCACCGCTCACGCCCCGTCGAGGTCAGAGGCCGCCGAGACCGCGCAGCTCATGCCTGCTCCGGACGCCGAGCAGCACGACGGCCGAGGCGGCAGCGACCATGCGCGTCGCCACGCGGGCGCGCCGACCGCGAGTGGTGCCGTCCGTCTCGATCATGGGTCCTCTCCGGCCGAACGCCGCGCGCGGCGACCACGCGCCCGCCGCGACCGAGGCTAGCCGCCAGGGGCGCCGGCTCCCTCAGTATTCACTGCGGATCTTCGGGCGGCGAGTGCGACGGGGGTTGCCTGCCCACGGGAGCACGCGACGGGTGGAGGCCCGGGGCGCCCGGCTCTGAGACGTTCTGCACAACGACGGGAGAAACCGATAGATTGCTGGATAACAGATGCGCGCCGACGTCGAGTCCCGCAGTCATTCACGTAGACGCATATCACCACGTCAGGCCCATTGCAGAGGAGCAGTCATGCCCGCCGAAACGCGTTCCCTTCATGACACAGTCGTGGCGATCACCGGAGCCACCGCCGGGATCGGCGCGGCCACCGCACGGCTGCTCGTCGAGGCAGGCGCCAAGGTCGCCATCGGGGGCCGTCGGTCGGAGCGACTCGATGCCCTGGTCGCCGAGCTGGGAGCCGACCGCGCCGTCGGCGTCGTCTGCGACGTCTCCCGTCCGGCGGACAACGCCCGGCTGGTGGCCGCGGCGATCGAGCGCTGGGGCCGCCTCGACTCGGTCGTGCCGAACGCCGGGATCGGCCTGTACGGCGGGATCCTCGACCACTCCGACGCGCAGGTCGCCGAGATGATGGAGACCAACTTCGCCGGGACCGTGTGGACCATCCGCGCGGCGCTCCCCGAGATGCTCCGCACGACAGGCGGCGGGGACGTCGTCATCGTGGCCAGCGTCGCCGGCTTCCGCAGCGGGGCCGACGAGGCCGTCTACGCCGGCACGAAGTTCGCCCAGGTCGGGCTCGCAGGTGGGCTCGACCGGGAGCTGCGCGAGAAGGGCGTCCGCGTCACCGCGGTGTGCCCCGCCGCCGTCGAGACGGAGTTCGCGATCGGCGCCGGACGCACGGCGGGCGACCCCGTCATGGAGGACTACCTGAGGCCGCAGGACGTGGCGTTCGCCATCGTCACGGTGCTCCAGCAGCCCCGCCGCCTGCGGACGACGCAATGGGCGATGTGGTCGATGGGGCAGCAGAGCTGACGGCCGGGAGCAACCCGTCCGGTCGCCGATGAACGCCGCGGCGTGTCCGAGACGCAGCTGCGTGACCTAGAGGCAGCACGACGTGCCGCACCCCGCCGGGACTTGCGCAGGACTGCGACTCGGTCGATGCTTGCACAGCAAACGGTTTCGTCCCCTCATCGCACTGCCGGCGGAACGCGCGGCACGCTCCGGGGCCCACGCACGAGGGAGCACTGTGGTGAAGGTCGAAGGGGCATCGAGCAGACCACGGACGGCGACCTTGCGGGACGTCGCGATCCTCGCCGGCGTCTCGACCGCCACGGCGTCCAAGGCCCTGAACAACCGTGCGAACGTCCACCCGGACACGCGGCGACGGGTGCTCGAGGCCGCCGAACGGGTGTCGTTCACGCCCAACTCGCTCGCCCAGTCGATCCTGAGCGGCCAGACGGGAACGGTAGGGCTGCTGACGAACGACCTCGACGGTCGCTTCAGCCTGCCGATCCTCGTCGGAGCCGAGGACGCGTTCGGCGCGGGGAAGATGTCCATCCTGCTGTGCGACGCCCGCGAGGACCCGATCCGCGAGCAGTATCACCTCAAGGCCCTCCTCGGCCGGCGGGTGGACGGCCTCATCGTGGTGGGCAGCAACACCGATCCCCGGACCACGCTCGGCGAGCTTCCGATCCCGGTGGTCTACGCCTACGCGCCGTCGACCGACCCGCACGACATGTCGGTGGTCCCGGACAACTACAACGCCGGAGCCCTGGCCATCGAGCACCTCGTCGCCACCGGCCGGCGCCGGATCGCGCACATCAGCGGTGAGATCCGCTACGCCGCCGCTCAGGACCGCGCCAAGGGAGCCCTGGCCGCCCTCGCCGCCGCCGGGCTCGAGCTGATCGGCGACAGCGTCCGGTTCGGCACCTGGTCAGAGGCGTGGGGGCGGGCGGCCACCCACACGCTGCTCGACCAGCAACCCGATCTCGACGCCATTTTGTGCGGGAGCGACCAGATCGCCCGGGGTGCCCTCGCCATCCTGCGCGATCGTGGCATCGACGTACCGACCAAGGTCGCCGTCATGGGCTTCGACAACTGGGCCGTGATGACGGCCGGCGCCCGGCCGCCGTTGACCAGCGTCGACATGAACTTCGAGATGCTCGGCCGACGATCGGGTCAGCTCCTCATCGAGGCGATCAACGGCACCACGAGCACGGGTGTCGAGACCCTGCCCTGCCGACTCGTCGTCCGCGGCTCCACTGCGCTCGGGGCCTGAGCCGGCCGACCAGCACCCTGCGTCCATCCGCACGACGGCACGGCGAAGCGGGATCGTCGACGCCCTGGGCCCGCGGCGAACGTGTCGTCCGTGATCAGGTTCGTCGCGTCCGGCCGGCGTACCGGGCCCCGCTGACGTTCAGCCGCGCGGCGTAGACCGACGTGGTCGCCGTGATGAAGAGGTCGTTGCCCCGCGGACCCCCGAAGGCCAGGTTCGAGGTGACCTCGGGAAGGTGCAGCTTGCCCAGCAGGGCGCCGTCCGCGTCGAGGCAGTGCAGACCGTCGTGGGCCGCGACCCACAGGCGGCCGTCGTCGTCGATCCGCAGGCCGTCGTACGTGCCGGCGTCGCACTCGGAGATCACGGCACCGCCCTCGAGCGAACCGTCATCGGCGACATCGAAGCGCCGTAGGTGACGCCTGCCGGAGTCCACGACGTAGAGCACCTGTTCGTCGGCGGAGAAGGCCAGCCCGTTCGGCATGTCGAAGTCGTCGGCCACCCGCCGCACCGTTCCGTCGACGGGGCCCACCCGGTACACATGACACCCGTCCGTCTCGCTCGTCGCGCGGTACCCCTCGTAGTCGCTGTCGATGCCGTAGGTGGGGTCGGTGAACCAGAGGGACCCGTCCGAGTGCTCGACCACGTCGTTCGGGCTGTTGAACCGCCGATCGTCCGCCAGCCGGTCGGCGACCACCGAGATCGACCCGTCGTGCTCCGTGCGCGTCACGCGCCGCAGACCGTGCTCGCAGGTGACGAGGCGGCCCGCGCGATCGAGGGTGCGGCCGTTCGCGTAGCCGGCGCCGTCCCGCAGGACCCCGACGGCTCCGGTCGTCTCGTCCCACCGCATGATCCGGTCGTTGGGGATGTCGCTGAACACCAGGTATCGCCCGGCCGGCACGTAAGCGGGCCCCTCGAGCCAGCGGCCGCCGGAGTAGAGGCGCTCGACGCGCGCGTCACCACCCACCGCGCCGAATCGCTCGTCGATGACCTCGAGCTCGAGCTCGATCGTGTCGCGCATCAGACCAACCTTTCCTGGACGGCCCCGACGGTTCCCGACGGACGGCCCCACCACCGACGCTAGTGTTGAGGAGTTCGAGCGGGAGCGACTTCGGAGGTCCGATGAACGGCCTGGCCCTGGTAGTGCGCCACATCCTTCGTCCCGGTCACGAAGAGGCTTTCGACGCCCTCACGTCGCGCACCCTCGAGGCGATCGCAGCCTCGGAGCCCGGCACCTACGTGTACGCGGTGCACACCGTCGCCGACCAACCGCTCCAGCGGGTCTTCTACGAGCTGTACCGCGACCGGTCGGCGTTCGAGGCTCATGAGGCGTACCCCCACATGCACGAGTTCCTCGCAGAGCGACTCGCGCACATCGAGTCGGTGGACGTCGAGTTCCTCGACGCCACGGCGGTGCACACCGCCCCGACGTCCTGACCGACACCCGGCGCGGGCCCTGCGGCCATCCCTGCGCTCGTCACGGCTCCTGCACCGGGATCCAGACCCGCATCGTCGACGGACCGCGATGGGACCATGAGTAGTAGGGCACCAGGTCGACGTCCGCCCGGGGCAACGCCGCCTGCTCCTGCGACCCGACAGGTACCGACCCCGCGTAGGGCCACCGGCGATCGACCTCGGCCGGGACGACCACACCGCTCACCCTGACGGCAGCGGCCGCGTCGCTCGGCCCGTCGACAGCGACCGAGTCGAGAGGTGCACGTTCGTCGAGGCGGAAGCGGTCCAGGTCAACGGACTCCTGCGCGCCGACCACGGACTCCGCGCAGTACACGAGCGGGCCACGCTGGACGGCAGCGGTCCCGCGCAGCGCATCGACACGCGCGTCGGCGTGCAGGAGCCGCGCCTCGACCGGCAACCGGAGGACCACCACGTCCCCGACCGACCACTTCCGGGTCGCCGTTGCGTACCCGGGCTCGACGGCAGTGATCTCACCGCCGACCTCGAGACTCGCACCGGCCGCCCATCCCGGCACCCGGAACCTCAGGGTCCACCGCCCGGCCGCGCGCGTCACCCGTGCCGTGACCGTCCCGTCCCACGGATAGTCCGTGACGACATCGAGCCCGACCTCACGACCGTCCGGAAGGGTGGTGAGGATCTCGCCGGTCACGTGCTGATGGACGGTCAGGGTGTCCTCGTGCACCGCGGCGACGTACCCGCTGAGGCTCGCGAGCAACCGGACGACGTTCGTCGGGCAGCAGGCGACCCAGAACCAGCTCGCGCGGAGCGTGTCCTTGCGGAAGGGCGCCTCTCCCTCGGCCGTGGCGATCCCCGGCTCCCGGACCAGCAGCGGGTTGACGTAGAAGAACCGGTCCCCCGCGGCGTTCGGCGACGTCGCGACCATGTTGTAGAGGAGCCGCTCGATCGCGTCGCCGTAGTGCGCCTCGCCCGTGGCGAGGAGCAGCCGCCAGGCGACCATGACAGCACCGACCGCACCGCAGGTCTCGCAGTACGCGCGGTCCGGTGGGAGCTCGAAGTCCTTGCCGAAGGACTCCCCCAGGTGGTGGGACCCCATGCCACCGGTGAGGTACGTCCGTCGGGCCCAGGTGTTCTCCCACTGGGTGACGAGCGCCCCCAGGAGTTCCTCGTCGCCGGTCTCGACCGCGAGGTCGACCGCGCCGGCGGTGAGGTACATCGCGCGGACGACGTGACCGCGCAGGACCGTCGCCTCGCGCACGGGGAGGTCGTCGAGGTAGTACTCGTCACCGATCGCGTGATGCCCGAAGGTTCCGTGACCGCGCTGCTCGACGAACCGCCGTGCCTGGTCCAGGTAACGCACCTCACCGGTGGCGCGGTAGAGCTCCATCAGACCGACCTCGATCTCCGGGTGCCCGTCGGAGCCCGACAGCCCCTCTGGCCCGAAGTCCTCGCAGATGCGGTCGGCCAGCCGGAGGGCAGTGCTGGTCAGCGCATCCTGGACGCCGGCCCGCATCCGGGCCACGGCCGCCTGCAGGAGATGCCCGGCGCAGTAGAGCTCGTGGCCGTCTGCCAGGTCGCCGTACCGGCGGTCGCGGCCTCGCGGGCCGAAGAAGGTGTTGAGGTACCCGTCGTCCTCCTGCGCCGCCGCGACCAGGCTCGAGAGCTCGGCGAGGCGGGCCTCACGCACCGGGTCGGGGCGCTGCGCGACCTCCCAGGCGAACGCCTCGAGCAGCTTGTACACGTCGGCGTCGGTGAAGAGCTTGCCCTTCAGCTCCTTGCCCTCCCCCTGGCCCGCCGCGACCCGGAACGCGTCGTACCAGCCCATCCGCTCGATCCAGGTGTCGCAGTGATCGAGCAACCTCGCGGTCGTCAGCTGCTGGCGGGTCTGCCAGAAGCCGCCGGTCAGGTGAACCTCGCCTGCCGGGACGGGGCGGAAGAAGCCAGAGGACGGTGCGACCGGGCTCAGCCCGGGCGGGCGGCGGGACATGGCGGCTCCTCGATCGGTCTCGGACGGGTGCGTCGGGCCGGGCTCAGTCGACCCGGGTCGCCTGCCGCAGGAAGGCCAGCCCCTCGATCGCGAGCGCGTCCTGGGACGTGGCGAGCGGACGCCAGATCGACGCAGCCTTGGCCATCGACTCGTTCTCTGCGGTGAACGACTCGATCCCGAGCATCCCGGCGTAGCCGATCTCCTCGAGCGTCGTGAAGACCTCGTCCCAGGGCGTGTGGTCCCCCCCGGGCGCCCCGCGATCGGTCCCGCACACCTGCAGGTGCAGGAGTCGGTCGCCGGCCAGGCGCAGGGCCCCGGCGAACGTCCGCTCCTCGATGTTCATGTGATAGGTGTCGAGGCCGAGCCCGATGACGTCGGGGTCGAGGTCGCCGATCACGTCGAGCACCTGTTCGGTGGTGTTGAACACGCTCGTCTCGTAGCGGTTCAGCGGCTCGAGAGCGAGCCTGACGCCGAGCGGGCCTGCGTGGTCGATGAGCCGCAGGTAGCTGTCCCGCAGCTCGGCGTTGAGCCGCCGACGATCGTCGGCGTCGAGCCGCCACGCGCGTCCGACCGAGCAGTACGTGGGACCGATCACCAGCCCGCTGCCCTGTGCGGCGGCGACGTCGATCGCCGAGCGCACGTAGTCCAGGGTTCGCTCCTGGGTGTCGGCCGGCGCCGCGGCCAGCTCACGCCCGGGCGAGAACACCGTGCAGACGACGGAACCCAGGCCGAGCTCCGCCAGGAGAGCACCGACGCGCTCCACGTCCCAGTCACCGACCTGGTCGAGCGGGAGCTCGACGGCGTCGAATCCCCACGCAGCGAGCTGAGGAAGGCGCGCCTCGAGGATCTGGGTGCTCAGCGGTGAGTGCCAGATGAAGGTGCTTGCGGCGATCGGCCAGACGGTCATCGCGCCGCCCCGTCCCGGCCCAGGACGGGCAGGTCGACGCGCGCGCCACCGGCCATGGCCGACTCGTGGGCGCAGATGCCGACCGACGTCCAGTTCGCCGCCGTCACCGCGTCCACGAGCGACGGGCGCTCCTCGACGATGCTGCGGATGAACTCGTGGGCGAGGTGGGGGTGCGAGCCGCCGTGCCCGCTGCCCTGCTGGAACGACAGGTGCGCGTGCTCCTCGTCGTAGACGCCCTTGGTCGTGTAGCGCTGGATCGGCTCGGGCAGCAGGTGCGCGAAGTCGGGCACCTCGACGTGCTCGGCGGCCTCGCCCGTGAAGAGCACCGGGCCGCTGCCGTGGACCTGCTCCCACTCGAAGGAGGTCCGGTCGCCGTAGACGGAGAAG
The DNA here is from genome assembly GCA_038252305.1 of Actinomycetales bacterium. Lineage (GTDB taxonomy): Bacteria > Actinomycetota > Actinomycetes > Actinomycetales > Cellulomonadaceae > Actinotalea. Next base: position 32,789 of record JBBSAL010000037.1, read on the forward strand.
CTCTCCACGTACTCCCGCGCGGTCTCGAAGAGAGACCGGGTGATCTCCGCGCTGAGGTCGGAGTCGCTCACCTTGACCAGGGCGCTCTCGACGGCGAAGGGAGAGCCGTACTTCGCCGTCAGCTCCGGGGAGATGCGCCCGGAGCCGAGGCACACCACGTACTCGGCGAGGGCGCCGCCGGCCAGCGCCAGCAGCGGGCTGATCGCGTGGGTCGCATAGTGCATCGGAGGCAGGCCCTCCCAGTAGCCCGGCCAGCCCGCCATCTCCTGCTGGTGCGCCCCACGCAGGAACTGCAGCCGCCCGATCGTCCCGGCACGCACCATGTCCTGGACGTAGAGGAACTCACGGGAGAAGACGGTCGTCTCCATCATCATGTAGTTCTTGCCCGACTCCCGGGACGCGTCGACGATCGCGCGGCACTCCTCGAGGCTCGTGGCCATCGGCACCGTGCAGGCGACGTGCTTGCCCGCCCTCAGCGCCGCGATCGACTGCTCGGCGTGGTTCGGGATCGGCGTGTTGATGTGGACGGCGTCGATCTCCGGATCGGCGATCAGGTCCTCGAAGCTCGTGAAGCGCCGCTCGATGCCGAACGCGTCACCGATGCGCTCCAGGGACTCCTCGGTGCGCTGACAGATCGCCGACATCACTGCATCGGGTTGGTCGCGATAGATCGGGATGAACTCGGCCCCGAACCCCAGACCTGCGATACCCACCCGCACCGGTTGCGTCACAGCTGCCTCCTTCATGGTCATGAACCTGCAAGCCGCCGACCGGGGCGCGCCCCGGGAGGCGCGACCCGGGCGACCGAAGAGCTACGACGTCG
>JBBSAL010000038.1:0-33018 GCA_038252305.1 Actinomycetales bacterium
CGCCGGGGCGGGCGTGAGGGCGGCCGGGGCGGGCGCGGCGGCGCGCGCGGGTGCGTCGTCGGCCGCACGCACGGGCCTCGCCGTGAGCGGGGAGGCGACGGGAGCGGCGCCAGGCGCGGCAGCGGCGGCGGGTGCGGGTGCGGGTGCGGGTGCGGGTGCGGGTGCGGGTGCGGCCACCGTCGCGGCTGCGGGCCGGGCGGCGGCCGGCGCACCGTCGACGACGCGGTCCATGCGCTCGAGGCGCGCGACGACACCCGAGTCGTCGACGGCCGGCAGCAGCAGCCGTGCCGCCAGCAGCTCGTGGTGCAGACGGGGCGAGGTCGCACCGGTCATCTCACCCAGCGCGGAATTGGTCAGGTCCGCCGCGCGCGACAGCTCGGCCGGGCCGAGGGTCCTGGCCTGGACGCGCATCCGCTCGAGCTGGTCGGCGGGGAGATCGCGCAGGACGGCCTGAGCCGCCCCACCGGAGGCGGCGATGACGATGAGGTCGCGCAGCCGCTCCAGGACGTCCTCGACGAACCGACGAGGCTCGTGGCCCGAGGAGATGACGCGGTCGACGACTCGGAAGGCGCTGGCTCCGTCGCGCGCGGCGATCGCGTCGACGATGTCGTCGAGGAGTGCGGCGTGGGTGTACCCGAGGAGGGCGACCGCGCGCTCGTAGTCGAGCCCCTCGGCCCCGGCACCCGCGATGAGCTGGTCGAGCACGGAGAGCGAGTCGCGCACGGAGCCACCCCCGGCGCGGACGACGAGCGGCAGCACGCCCGAGCCGACCGGCACGCCCTCGGCGTTGCACATCTCCTCGAGGTACGGCGCCAGGGTGTCCGGCGCGACGAGGCGGAACGGGTAGTGGTGCGTGCGCGAGCGGATGGTCCCGATGACCTTGTCCGGCTCTGTCGTGGCGAAGACGAACTTCACGTGCGGCGGCGGCTCCTCGACGATCTTGAGCAGCGCGTTGAACCCCTGGGGGGTCACCATGTGCGCCTCGTCGAGGATGAAGATCTTGTAGCGGTCCCTGGCCGGGGCGTACGCCGCACGCTCGCGCAGGTCACGCGCGTCGTCGACACCGTTGTGGCTCGCGGCGTCGATCTCGACGACGTCGAGCGAGCCCGGACCGCCCCGGCCCAGCTCACGGCAGGAGTCGCACTCGCCGCACGGCGTGGGCGTCGGGCCCTGCGCGCAGTTGAGGCACCGCGCGAGGATCCGGGCCGAGGTCGTCTTCCCGCAGCCCCGTGGCCCGGAGAAGAGGTAGGCGTGCGTGATCTTGCCCGCGCGCAGCGCCTGCATGAGCGGCTCGGTGACGTGCTCCTGGCCGATGACCTCGGTGAAGGTCTCCGGCCGGTAGCGGCGATACAGGGCTTGGCTCACGGCACGAGACTAGACGGCCTGCGCCCGGGGCGGAGCGGTGCCACAGTGGAGGTGTGGGTCTCCGCAAGGGGCGCAGCGACCTGCGCGTGCTGCGCCCGGCGGCGGCTCCGGTTCAGATCCGACGAGGGAGTCCGAGATGACCGAGATCGAGGTTCGCACCCTTCCAGCCCGCACGGTCGCAAGCGTCCGGGACGTCATCCCGCACTTCTCCGACGAGGGCCGGCTCTGGGAACGCCTGATGTCCCACCTGCCGACGGTCGGGGCGGTGATGGCGCACGGTGAGCCGTCCTACTCCGTCTTCCACGACCACGACCCGCGGGAGCCGGGCGTCGACGTCGAGGTGCAGGTCACCGTCAGCGAGCCGTTCCCGGGAACCGCCGACGTGCACTGCCTGAACCTTCCCACGATGCAGGTCGCGGCCGGCACGCTCTACGGCTCGTACGACCGGATGTCGCACATGGTCGAGGAGGTCGCCCGCTGGGTCGAGACCCACGGCTACCGCTTCGGCGGAGAGATGACGAACGTCTACGTCGTCGGCCCGGCAAGCGGGCGCGCCCCGGCCGAGTGGGTCACCGAGGTCTGCCTCCCGATCGTCGCCGACGAGACACCACGGACCTGATGACGGCGGTCAACGACCTGCGTCGGCAGCACCCGGCGCTCTACCGCGCCCCCGACTCCCCTGCTCGCCTGAAGGTGCCCCCGCTGGGGTACGTCGCTGTCGACGGCATCGGGGACCCGAACGACTCTCCCGCGTATGCCGACGCCGTCGCGACGCTCTACGCCGTGAGCTACGGCACCTGGGCGCTGGTCAAGGAGGCCGGCGGTGAGGTGTGGACCGTCATGCCGCTCGAGGGACTGTGGTGGGCGGACGACCTGACGGCGTTCGTCGGCGGCCGGAGGCAGGAGTGGCGCTGGCGGATGATGATCGCGCAGCCGGCCGTCGTCACCGCCGAGACGGTCGCCGAGGCGCTCGCCCGAGCCACCCGGAAGCAGCGCGCGCCCGCGGGCGAGCTGCTGCGGTTCGAGGTGCTCGAGGAGGGTGACGCGGTCCAGGTGATGCACCACGGGCCCTACGCCGAGGAGGCACCGACGATCGCGGGCCTCCACGCGGCCATCGCGGAGCTCGGGCTCGAGCGGCGCGGCGCCCACCACGAGGTCTACCTCAGCGACCCCCGGCGGTCCGCGCCGGAGCGGATGCGCACGATCCTGCGCCAGCCGGTCAGGTGACCGCGAGGGCGACCGCGAGCGCGAGCACCACGACGTCACCCGAGACGCCGATCCACCGCCTCGTGCGCGCGCCGACCCCGCGTCCGAGCAGAGCACCGACGGCCGCCAGGCCGAGCTGCCAGCCGGCGGAGGCGAGGCCGACCCCGACGACGAACGCGATCCGGTGCCCGACGCCGGCACCGAGCCGCGCACCGAACCCGGCGATGAGGACGGCGAAGTAGATCGCCGTGACGGGGTTGAGGACGGTCAGTCCGGCGAAGCGCGCGAACGTCGCGGCAGCACCCGCCCCGGCGTCGGTCGGGAGCACCCCGTCCGTCGACCTCGAGCGACGCGCGCGCCACAGCCCGCGCAGAGCGATCCAGGCGAGGACGGCCGCCCCGACCAGCCGCACCGCACGCTCGTGCCCGCCGATCACCGCGGTGACACCGGCACCGGCCAGGACGGCGAGCGAGGCGTAGCCCACGTCGACCATCGCGACGCCCAGCGCTCCGGCGCCCGCGACCCGGGCGCCGGAGGTGATCCCGGTGCGCAGCAGGAGGGTGGCGATCGCGCCGAGCGGCATCGCGATGCCGAGCCCGGCCAGCACGCCGAGCAGACCGGCCGTCAGGAGCGCACTCACGGGCACATTCTGACCCGCGCGACGCCCGGGAGTGAAAGGACCCCCCGCACACCCGTCAGAGCCCGCCTGCCCTTGCTGCCTTCCGGCCCTGGGGGGGTTCAGCGAGATGACGCCGCACGAGGGGTCGGTGTCAAGCCTAACGCAGAGACGACGGCGTCTCGCGGCGCGGACGCGGGCCCCCTGCCTGCACACCTGTGACGCATGCAATGTGCAGATCGCAGAAGACTCAAGGTGATTTCTCAGACGGCTCCCAGGTTGGGCCGTCACGGTGGTCGCATGAACCCGACGACCACCACCACGGCGCCGCCGACGTTTCCGCCCCGCGGGACGGACAGCGGCAGACGCGCAGGTGCCCCCGCCGGCGGCCGCCGAATGACCGGCCCGACGCCTCCCGGCCGCGCGGCCCGCTCCGGAGCACCGCTGCGCCTGCGGCCACCGACGCTGCGGCGCTGGTGGACCGACGCGGTCGGGCTCACCGTCTGGGGAACGATGCTCGTCGTCGTCGCCCTGTGGGTGCAGCGAGGCGGAGTGCAGGCCCTGGTGGCCGGACCCGCCCCCTCGCTCAGCTCGATCGGGCGGCTCAGCGGCCTGGTCGGCTCCGACCTGCTCCTGCTCCAGGTGCTCGCGATGGCCCGGGTGCCGTTCATCGAGCGCTCGATCGGCCAGGACCGCCTGGCCCGCTGGCACCGCTGGGTGGGCTTCAGCTCGATGAACCTCATCCTCGTGCACCTGGTGACCATCACCATCGGCTACGCCCTGCTGGCCCACAGCGCGGTGCTGAGCGAGTTCTGGAACCTGACCCTGACCGCGCCGGGCATGCTCATCGCCCTGGCCGGGACCGTCGCGATCGGCATGGTCTCGGTCACCTCGATGCGCTTCGCGCGGCGCAAGCTGCGCTACGAGTCCTGGCACCTGCTGCACCTGTACGCCTACCTCGGCGCCGGCCTGGCCCTGCCGCACCAGCTCTGGACCGGGACCGACTTCCTCGCGTCGACCGCTGCGACCGTCTACTGGTGGGGCCTGTACGGCCTCGTCGCGCTCGCGGTGGTCGTCTACCGCGTGCTCGTCCCGCTGCGCACCTCGATGCGGCAGAACCTGCGGGTGACGGCCGTCGAGCCGGACGGCCACGGAGCCGTGAGCATCACGGTCAGTGGGCCGCACCTGGACGAGCTCGAGGTGAGCGCAGGGCAGTTCTTCGTCTGGCGCTTCCTCACGGGCGCCGGCTGGACCCGCGGCCACCCGATCTCGCTCTCGGCCGCGCCGACCACCCACGCCCTGCGGGTGACCGTCGGGGTCAAGGGCGACGACGGTCGCCGGATGGCACGGATGCCCGTCGGCACCCGGGTGTTCGTCGAGGGCCCCTACGGCCGACTGCGGCCCGAGGTGCGCACGCGACCGAGCCTGGTCCTCATCGGCTCCGGTCTCGGCCTCGCCCCGCTGATCGCTCTGGCACAGGAGTCCGTCCTGGCCGGTCGCGCCGGCACGACGCTGCTGATCCGGCGCCTACGCAGCAGCAAGGACGTCTCGATGCAGGCCGACGTCGACCACCTGGTCTCGATCGGCGCGATCCAGGTGATCGACCTCGTCGGGCCGCGCAGCGCGGTCGGCACCGCCTGGCTCCCGCAGAAGCTCGGGCACGTCTCCGGACCGGACGCCGTCGGGCGCCTGATCCCCGATCTCGCCACCAGCGACGTGTTCGTCTGTGGCGCCGCCCCCTGGGCCGAGGTGGTCAGCGCAGACCTGCGCGCCGCCGGCCTTCCGCACACTGCGCTCCACGTCGAGCGCTTCTCCTGGTGAGGTAACGACCATGCGACGAATCGTCATCGCGATCGGCTCGACCCTGACGGGCCTCGTGCTCCTCTTCTCCTGGCCGACGAGCCTGAACCGGGGCGTCGCCGCGGCGGCCCCGATCGTTCCAGGCACGACGACCTCCAACACGACAGCAGGCGGGACCGGCGGCACGACGTCGAGCGGCGCGCAGGCCGCCGCACCCGCGGCCCCCGCGGCGAAGTCCGGGACGTTCACGGGGAGCACGGTCCAGACCCCGTACGGTCCGGTGCAGGTGCAGATCACCGTCGCTGGCGGGAAGGTCACCGCCGCGAACGCCGTCGTCTTCCCGAAGCGCAGCGGCCTCGACGTGCAGATCAACGGCTACGCGATCCCGATCCTCAACTCCGAGGTGGTCTCGGCGAGCAACGCGTCGATCCAGATGGTCAGCGGCGCGACCTACACCAGCAACGGGTACATCGGCTCCCTGCAGAGCGCGATCGACCAGGCCGGGCTGTGAGCGCTCCGACGCTCGAGGCGGGCCCACCCGCCGGCGCGGGGGCCATCGGCTCGACCCAGCGAGCCTGGGTCGAGCAGATCATGGGCATGCCGATCTCCGTCCATGTGCGAGGTCCGGTGGCCCGCTCGGCGGAGGTGGCCGCGGCGGTCGAGGCCACGATGGACGATCTGCGCGAGGTCGACGCGATCTTCAGCACCTACCGCGAGGACTCCCAGATCTGCCGGATCCAGCGCGGCGAGCTGACCCTGGAGGACGCGAGCAGCAAGGTGCGCCAGGTCGAGGCGCTGTGCCAGACGGCGCTGGAGCGCACCGACGGCTGGTTCGACGCCTGGAACGCGGCCCCCGGCCGGCCAGGGGTGTTCGACCCGACCGGACTCGTGAAGACCTGGGGCGTCAGCTGGGCCGCGCGACGCCTCGACGCGTTCGCCCCTGGACTCGGGTACGCCTTCGGCGCGGGCGGCGACCTGCAGCTGCGACCCGCGCCCGACGGCGAGCCCTGGGTGATCGGCATCGAGGACCCCCGCGACCAGACCCAGGTGCTCGCCCGGATCCCCGTGAGCGACGGTGCCGTGGCGACCTCGGGCAGCGCCTCACGCGGGCCGCACATCCTCGACCCGCGGACCGGGCTCGCTGCCGCGGGCGTCCTCTCGGCGACCGTCATCGGCCCGTCGCTGCTCTGGGCCGACGTCCTGGCGACGACGGCAGTCGCCCGTGGGGCGTCGGCGGTCGAGTGGGTCCACACTCTCCATGGGACGAGCGGGATGCTCGTCATGGCGAGCGGTGAGGTGCACCGATGGGCGAACCCGGTCTGACCCCGAGGCAGCACGTGCTGCCTACGACGCCGTCGGAGCGCCGTGGCTGAGCTGCTCGTCGTCCGTCATGGCGAGACCGAGTGGAGCGCAGCCGGTCGCCACACCGGGCTCACTGATCTGCCGCTGACGCCTCGCGGCCGGGCGCAGGCCGCCGATCTGGGGCAGCTCCTCGCCGCACGGTTCGCCGCCGTCGGCGCACCGGCCCTCGTGGTGACGAGCCCGCTCGTGCGCGCCCGGGAGACCGCCCGGCTGGCCCTGCTCGACCGGCACGAGTCGGGACCACCCGCGATCGTCGACGAGGACCTGAGCGAGTGGGACTACGGCGGCTTCGAGGGGCTGACGACCGAGCAGATCACGGACAGGCTCGGCCGGCCCTGGTCGCTCTTCTCCGACGGGGTCCCGCCAGGTGCCACTCCCGGCGAGACGCTCGAGGACGTCACCGCCCGCGCGCGAGCTGTCCTCGACCGGGTCCGCCCGGTGCTGGCCGACGGGGGCGACGTGGTCCTGGTCGCGCACGGGCACCTGCTGCGGGTGCTGACCGCAGCATGGCTCGAGCTGGCCCCGGCGGACGGCGCCGCATTCGTCGTCGCCGCCGGGGCGCTCGGCACCCTGGGGTTCGAGCACGAGCGGCCCGCGATGCTCGGCTGGAACGAGCGCGCGAGGCCGACCCACTGAGCCGGGACCGCGCGGAGCCCGGTCCCGCGCGGGGCTCAGCCCTGCGCGTCGCGCCAGGCGACCCACTTCTCGACGAGCTCCAGGTCGTAGTCCGGTCCGTTGAGCCCGATCGTGAACAGGCTGACGCCCGCGGCGACGAGTGCGGCGCCGACCTCCTCCGGCGGAGCGGAGACGCCGACCGAGCGCTCGATGAGCGTCGAGGTGTCCCGCCCGACCGCTGCGCCGTGCTCGTCGAGGATCGCGCTCTTGCGCGTCAGGGTCTCCAGGTCGCCGAAGGAGTGCCAGGCGTCGGCGTGCTCGGCGACCACACGCAGCGTCTTGCGCTCGCCGCCGCCACCGATGAGCACCGGGATCTTCCGGGTGGGCGCCGGGTTGCCCGCCGCCAGACGCGCGGCGATCCGCGGCATGGCCTGTGCGAGGTCGGCGATGCGCGAGCCGGCCGTGCCGAACTCGTAGCCGAACTGGTCGTAGTCCTTCTCGAACCAGCCGGCGCCGATGCCGAGGATCAGCCGGCCGCCGCTGATGTGGTCGACGGTGCGGGCCATGTCCGCAAGGAGCTCGGGGTTGCGGTAGCTGTTGCAGGTGACCAGCGCGCCGATCTCGACGCGGCTCGTCTGCTCCGCCCAGGCGCCGAGCATCGTCCAGCACTCGAAGTGCTTGCCGTCCGGCTCGCCGTAGAGCGGGAAGAAGTGGTCCCAGTTGAAGATCACGTCGACCCCGGCGTCCTCCGCGCGACGGACCGCGTCGCGGATCTGGCCGTAGTCGGCGTGCTGGGGCTGGATCTGGACACCGATACGTATGGGAAAGGTCATGCACCGACGATAGGCGCGATGGCTGACGGCGTCCTGTGAGTATCGGTCGCCATACTGTCCCGGTGGCGGGACCAGGAGCGGGCGGGACGGCCCACGGCAGCGGTGTCCGCGCCGACATCCAGGGCCTGCGCGCCCTCGCGGTCGGTTCGGTGCTCCTCTACCACCTGTGGCCGGGGCGCCTGACGGGAGGCTACGTCGGGGTCGACGTCTTCCTCGTCATCTCCGGCTACCTCATCACCGCCCACCTGCTGCGCGAGCCCCCGACCACCTGGAGCGGCGTCGGCCGGTTCTGGGGGCGGCGCGTGCGCCGGCTCCTGCCCGCCTCGGCTCTGGTGGTCGCGGCCACCGTCGGTGCGTCGTCGCTCGTGCTGCCGTCCACCCTGCTGCGCACGACGGGCGTCGAGGCCGTCGCCTCGGCGCTCTACGTGCAGAACTGGGCGCTGGCCCGGACCGCGACGGACTACCTCGCGTCCACCGGCGCGGCGACCGCGCTTCGCCACTACTGGTCGCTGTCGGTCGAGGAGCAGTACTACCTGGTGTGGCCGCTGCTCGTCGGCGGGGCGACGCTGCTCGGCCTGTGGTGGGCCTCCCGGCGTGCGGCTCGCCGGCCCGGGTCGCGCACCGTCGACGGCCCGCGCAGCGTCCTCGCCCTCGTCCTGGGCGCCGTGCTGCTCTCCTCGCTCGCGTGGTCCGTCCACCTCACCTCGGTGAACCCGGCAGCCGCGTACTACGTGACGACGACGAGGCTGTGGGAGCTCGCCCTCGGCGGGGCGGTCGCGCTGGTGGAGCCGGTGCTGGCGGTGCGGGCGCGGGCGCGGACGCCCCTCGCCGCCGTCGGGCTGCTGGCGGTGCTCGCTGCCGTGGTCGGCTTCGACCAGACGACGGCGTTCCCCGGGGCGTGGGCGCTGCTGCCGACGCTCGGCACGGGCCTCGTCCTGCTCGCCGCGGCGTCGGAGCGGGGCGTCGTCGGCCGCCTGCTCGGCTGGCGCCCCGCCCAGGTGCTCGGCGACGTGTCGTACTCGACCTACCTGTGGCACTGGCCGCTGATCGTGCTGGTGCCGTTCGCGCTCCATCGCGATCTCGTCTGGTTCGACCGGGTCGGGATCGTGGTCGCCTCGATCGGGCTCGCGATGCTGACCAAGCGCTTCGTCGAGGACCCGGTGCGGCGCTCGCCGCGGCTGATCCGCTCGGCGGCGGCGACCGCGGGGGTGCTCCTGCTCTGCACGGCGACGGGCGTCGGGGCCGGGCTGGCCCTGCAGGGGATGGCCTCGGCCCGCGAGCGCGGCGAGGCCGCGGCAGTCGCCCGTGCGGCGGCTGCCCACCCGGACTGCTTCGGCGCCGCAGCCGAGCTGAGCGGCGCGGACTGCGCCGCCTGGGCCGACGTCCTGTGGACCCCGCCGGCCTTCGCCGCGACCGACAAGCCCCAGCTCTACGCCGACCACTGCTGGAACGACCAGCCCTACGCCACCCGGACGACCTGCACCTACGGCCCGAGCGACGCGGCGGTCAGCATCGCCCTGGTCGGCAACTCCCATGCGGGCCAGTGGTTCCCGGCGCTGGAGCAGGTCGCCGCAGCGCGCGGCTGGCGGATCACGACCTTCCTGACGTCCGTCTGCTACCCGGTGGACGTGCCGCTGAGCTACCCGAACCCCGCGTCGTCGACGGGCTGCTCGACGTGGACGGCCTGGATGGAGCGCCAGGTCGAGGCCGGGGGGTACGACCTCGTGGTCGCGTCCTCGCGCACCGACCAGCCGCTCGCCGGGGTGAGCAAGGCTGACCAGGACACCGTCGCCCAGGCCGCGTACGCGCGGACGATCGACGGCTTCACCGCCGCCGGGTCCCGCGTGCTCGTGATCCGCGACACCCCGAACATGGGCGGCAGCGTCCCGGACTGCGTCGCGACGTCGCCCGACGGGGCGCGCGGCTGCGCGGTCCCACGGTCGACTGGCCTCGAGGTCGACCCGCTCGCGCTCGCCGCCGAGGCAGACCGGTCGGGGAAGGTCGGCGTGCTCGACCTGACCGACCTTCTGTGCGACCAGGCGAGCTGCCATGCAGTGATCGGCGGGGTCATCGTCTACTTCGACCACGGGCACATGACCGCGACGTTCTCGCGGACGCTGGCTCCGCGGGTGGCGACGGCGGTGGACGGGGTGCTGGGGAAGTGAGTGACGGGGCGACGCACCGGGCTAACGTGCAGCCATGAGCCTGCCCGCAGCCTGGGACCTGACCGGCCACGTCGCCCTCGTCAGCGGGGCGGGGAGCCCGACGGGCATCGGTTTCGCGACCGCCGCGGCGCTCGGGCGCCTCGGCGCGGCCGTGGTGCTGACCGCGACCACCGACCGCGTCGCCGAACGGGTCGCGGAGCTCGCGTCTGAGGGGATCGTCGCCTGGGGGCACGTCGCCCGGCTCGAGACGGAAGCCGGCGTCGACCGGCTCCTCGAGGAGCTCGCCGCCGCCCGGATCACGCCGGACATCCTCGTCAACAACGCCGGGATGGTTGCCGTCGGCGACCCCGGGATGATCAGCGGCGACGTCACGATGCCGGTCGCCGACTGGCACCAGAGCCTCGCGATCAACCTCACCACGGCGTTCCTGCTGACCCGCGCCCTCGTTCCTCAGATGAGGGCCACCGGCTGGGGCCGGATCATCACCGTCTCCAGCGTGACCGGTCCGACGATGGCGGCCAGGGGCGACGTCGCCTACGCCGCGGCGAAGGCCGGGCTGGTCGGGCTCACCAAGGCGCTCGCGGTCGACGAGGCGTTGGCGGGGATCACGGCCAACGCGGTGGCACCGGGGTGGATCGCGACGGGCTCGCAGACCGAGGACGAGGCGCACCAGGGTGCGGGGGTGCCCCTCGGGCGGAGCGGGACCGCGGACGAGGTCGCCTCGGCGATCGCCTGGCTGGCCTCGCCGGGCGCCTCCTACGTCACCGGGCAGCTGATCGTCGTCGACGGCGGAAACAGCGTGGCGGAGCAGCGCGGCTGACGCGGCTCCGTGAGCTCAGCGGCTCGTCGGTCGACTGTGAGTCGGGCTGTCGAGACGGTCGTTCGGCCAACGGCCCGACCTCCGGTATCCTCGTCCGGCCGGGAGGATTCGCCTAGTGGCCTATGGCGCACGCTTGGAAAGCGTGTTGGGGTAACACCCTCGGGGGTTCGAATCCCCCATCCTCCGCGTGACGAAGGGCCCGTGACCTGCGAGTTCGCAGGTGACGGGCCCTTCGACTTTGGTGGGGGTAGACGGCGCTGAGGGGCGTGGTAGCAGTTGTGGTAGCAGTCGTGCACCCACCTCGCGCCGTTGCGCAGCGGCCGCCCGGCTGCGTCGCCGGAGGCGACCAGTTCACCCGGTTGACGACGACGGGGTAGGTTTGCGCTCTTGTCACTCTAAGCAACCTTGGGTACTTTGGTACCAACCCAGGAGGACGCATGGCCACCGTGACCGCGCCTATCAAGGTCGACGCCGAGACCGACCAGCTCATCTCCCACGCCGCCCACTTCTTGCAGCGCTCGAAGAAGGACGTCGTGGACGCGGCCGTCCGCGAGTACGTCGAAGCCCACCGCGAACTTATCCAGTCCGGCGTTCTCGAGGCCCTCCGCACCCTTGACGGCTCCACGAAGTCCGCCGTCTCGCTGCTCACCGGCCTGAGTTCGTCTGAGATCGATGACCTCGGAGGACTTGACTCCTAGCAACGCCGGGTGACCGTATCGCAACCCTGTCCGAGTGCTGCGATACGGTCGCCCGGTGGCATTTTCTGTGAGGCCAACGCTCCGTGCCCTTCGGGACTTGGGGCTCGGCTTCCCGCGACTGGACCAAGCGCTCGACCAGTTCGACCAGCCGTTGATCAGGAAGGCCCAAGACCTCCCAGAGGAGGTCGGCGCCGGCGGCGCCGAGCGGGTTCTCAGCCTGACCGACCGAGTGTGGTTCAAGGTCAAGACCCACGATGAGCGCGGCGCGGCAGGGGATCTGGACTCGCCGGACGCGTACGAGGTACCCGCGCGAGGTTGGTGGCTCGTTGCGGCGGGCCGACGCCAGCAGGACACCCCGAGCAAGGACTTCTATGCACGCCTGACGGCTGAGTGCCAGCGTGAGGGCAAGGGCACCGGCGGTGTCAGCACCGATGGCCTGCTCCCGGGAGAAACCGACTACCGACGGTGGTCGGCTGAGAGCACCGCACTTGCCGTCACCGCGATGAAGAGACTCGTGCGGCAAGCCGTGGTCAGGTCGGCCCATGACGGCAAGCTTTGGACCGTCACCGTCGGGCACCACGTCATCGGTGCTCTTGTTCGCAGCACAGACGGCGAGAGCTACCTGGCGATCACCGCAGAGGGGTACTACGACCACAAGTTGGTTGCCGTCCTCCTCGACGCGATCCCAGGTGTGCCGAAGGACGACTGGGGAGTCGAACCAGGGCCGGTGCTCGGCATTGCACCGTCCGAGGGCCAGATCGTGTTCTCCACGATGCTCCCGCCTGAGACGCTGTGCTCCCTCCTCGAAGAGGACGACGGCGACTACCTCTAGTCACCAGGTCTCCGCTCCCACTTCGCACGACGCGTCCGCACCAACGCAGCGGCTCCCGTCCCCCACAGCAGCTCGCTCATCCGGCGGATCGCCTCCTCGACGAGCTCGGGCACGACATGCTGGCAGCGGGCCCGCATCGCCGCGGATGTCCCACCGAGCGTGTTCATCACCAAGCGTTGGTCGACGCCCTGGCCGCGCAGCAACGTCACCGGGGTCGGGCGGGCATCGTGTTGCAGCGCGGACAGTGTCTGCCTGCTCTGCCTCGTCTTTGACTCCGCAAGCACCAAACCGCCGTCGTACCCGCCGCCCGACGTGACGGGCTGGACAGCGCGGGGGCCCGATACGCGACCTTGGGTGACAACCTTCGCGGTCTTCACCCTCGGAATCGACCAGACCCTCCGACCCGCTGTGCTCTGATGGAGAGCGCGCGATTTCTTTGCGTGCGAAAAGGGGGATGCAATGACGAGCGCCGACGACCAGACCGTGCCGCCAACCGACCCCGAAGCGCCGCCACGGGCCTCTGGCGTCGCCAAGCAGATCGGGTTCGTCGGGCTCGGCCTGTTCGCATTGCTCGGCCTGACATCTGGGCTCAGCGGCGTCTTGGTCTTCGCCGGCCTCTACCTCATGGTCACCGGGCTCTGGGCGATCCTTCGCCGACGCTCGTGGCTCGGGCCGATGCGACGTCGCCTCGCCACCGGAGTACTCGCCGGCGGCCTGGTACTGACCGTCGTAGGCGCCGCCTTCGCGAGCCCTGCAGATGCGCCCGTCCCGGCAGCAGAGACCCCCACCGCCAGCGCATCCCCTTCCTCGACTTCGACTCCCGAACCGAAGTCGGTTTCCGTCATCGATGTCACCGGGGTCACCAAGGACTCCGCAAAATCGATGCTGGATGGATTCCAATTCGATGTCGCTTTCGTCGGAGAGGGCAGCACCGTCGACTCCCAGGACCCTGCTCCTGGTACCGAGGTCAAGAGTGGCAGCACGGTCACCCTGACCATGCGTCTGTCCGACCAGGAAGTCGCTGATGCGGCCGCTGCCGAGGCCGCCGCCGCGGAGGCTGCCGCCGCTGCAGAGGCCGCTACCGCCGCCGCGGAGGCCAGTGCCGCTGCCGAGGCCGCTGCTGCTGCCGCCGCCGAGGAGGCCGCTCGCGGGACTGTCTCCCAGCAGAACGCACTCAGGTCGGCTGCGAGCTACCTCGACTACACCGCCTTTTCGCGCTCCGGCCTCATCAAGCAGCTTGCGTACGAGGGTTTCTCCACATCAGATGCGACCTGGGGTGTCGACCGCGTGAGTGTCGACTGGAACGAGCAGGCGGCGAAGTCCGCCAAGAGCTACCTCGAATACACCTCGTTCTCGCGCTCCGGCCTGGTCAAGCAGCTCCGCTACGAGGGCTTCACCGCCGAGCAGGCAGAGTACGGAGTCAGTCAGACGGGCCTGTAGCCCGGCTTCGAGTCTGGGTTGCCCTACAACCTGCCAGTGCGCCGCCGCAATCTCACAGTGACCGGCGGGGCACTGGCTTCTCTCCCTCCGGGGAGGCCTCAGGTCGAACCCCACAACAGCTCGCTCATCCTCCGGTTCGCCTCCTCGACGAGCTCCGGCACCACGTGCTGGTAGCGAGCCGTCATCGTCGGTGAGGTCCAGCCGAGCATGTCCATGACGACTCGCTGGTCAACCCCTTGGACAAGCAGCAGCGTCGCAGCGGTGTGGCGGGCGTCGTGGAGCCGCGCAGGCCGGACACCCGCGCCCTCGAGGAACTTGACCCAGTGCACGGAGTGGGCGCCTGGGTCGATCGGGCAGCCGGTGACGGTGGTGAAGACCAGGCCGGACTCTTGCCACTCCGAGCCCGCATAGATCCGGGCCTTGCGCTGGGCCCGGCGGTGACGGCGCAGCGCGTCGACCATCGGGCGCGGCATCGGCAAGGTCCGCCTGCTCTGCCTCGTCTTCGGCTCCGCCAGCACGAGCCCGCCGTCGCGGCGCTTCGGGCACTTCGAGGGCCTCTCGTCGCACCGGGTCGGATCCTCGCAACCGTGGCGGTACCGGCGGCGCTCCAGCTGCTGACGCACGCGCAGCCGCCCCAGCTCCAGATCGACGTCGGCCCAGGACAGCCCGAGCACCTCACCGCGCCGCAGGCCGAGGGAGATCGCGAGCATGAAGGCGACGCCGTTGGGCTCGTCGTCGGCCGCGGCCATCAGTGTGCGCGCCTCGGCGACCGTCAGGGGTCGATCTCCGGGGCGTCGTAGCGGGGCGTGTGGGCCAGGGCGACGGGGTTGCGCGGGATGCGGCGGCGGCGGACGGCGTCGTTGAGTGCCTTGTTGAGCGTCGTGCGCACGTGGTGGACCGTCCCGACGTTCAGGCCCTTGGCCAGCAGCGCGGTGTAGAGGTACTCGATGTGCTCGGGCTCGAGGTCGGTGAGCCGGTGCTTGCCGATCGTCGGGACGATGTGCGCGCGCACGTCGGTGGTGTAGCCGTACAGCGAGTTCGGGCGCACGCGCAGGGCCGAGGCGGTGAGCCAGTCCTCGAGCCAGTCGGCCAGACGCGGCGATCGGCCGGCGGGTACCTTCGCGGCCTCGTCGCGCTGCCGCTCCAGGACGCGAACCTTCTGGGCGACCTCGGCCTGGGTGGCGCCGCTGCGCTTGCGCCGGTCCGAGGAGCCGTCGGGCCTGGTGCCCATCGTGACGAAGCCGTACCAGCGGCCGTCGGTGCTCTGGAACACCGAGGACCGGTTGTTGGCGGCGCGGGTGCCCATCACTCACCGACAGGTTCGTCGGGGTCGTGGTTCTGCTCGCGGCGCAGCCGGTCGACGTACTCGACCAGGCAGTCGGCCGGCACGCGGCGCAGCCTGCCCAGGTGGACGGTCTCCAGCTCGCCCAGAAGCATCAGCTGGTAGACGTAGGAGCGGCCGATCGACAGGCGGCGGGCGGCCTCGGGGACGGTGAGCATGAGGCGCGGGGTCTCGTCGTGCTCGGGGTTCTGGCTCATGGTGATCCTTCCTGGGTGCTGATTTCGATGCGGGTGATGCGGCTCAGATGCCGAGCACAGGTCCATCGCGTGCAGGTGTCGGCGGGGAGGGCGAAATGGGTCGGGAGAACTGTGGAGAGGGCGACCGGTCAAGACCCTGTGGATCGGGCAGCCCGAACCGGTAGGGCTCGTGCAGTGGCCTGACCGGGGCCGGGGCGTCCGGGTGGTAGTCGGGCCAGGTCTCGGTGGCGCTCCGCTCGGCGTGGCTGGTCGCCAGGATCCGGTCGAGGACGTCGCGGGTGGAGGGCGGCGACTGGACATGGCCGGGAAGACAGTCGTCGCCCACGGGTTCGGTGACCACGTAGGTGCGGTTGAGGTGCCGACCGCGGCTCATCGCGACGTAGAGGTCCTCGCGGGCCATGCCGGGCCCGGCGATGGTGTGGGACTGGTCGACCGTCATGCCCTGGGAGCGAGCGGTGGTCGTCGCGTAGCCGAGCTCGACGTGATCGGTGACGTAGACGTGCGGGAGACGGACCGTAGCGCCGTGGTCGTCGCGGCGCCCGGGCTCACCCGCCGGGAGGACGCGCAGCGCCCCGTCGCGCTCGATCGCGACGACGTCCCACAGCGCGCCGTTGCGCACGAACCCGTCCACCGTGCGCAGGCGGCGGTCGTTGTGGCGGGTCACGACCCTGTCGCCGATCCCGGCGGTCAGGCCGTCGCGCAGCTCGATCCCGGCGCGCTCCACGGTCCCCGACTGCACGCCGTGGGCGCGAGCGAGGCGGTTGAGGTCGCGCACGGTACGGCTGTCGGCGGCCTGCAGGACGGCGACCTGGCCCTCGTCCTGGGCGGCCGTGAAGCCGTCGAGGGCGGCGTAGAGCATCTCCTCACGGCTGCCACCGGTGAACGCGCCGTGTGCCCCGTAGGCGTCCAGGGCCGCCGGGTGGGCGCGGCGCAGCTCCAGGCTGGCCCGCGCCTCCCACGGCCGGCTGAACCGGAACAGCGACGTGAGCTCGGCGGTCGGGCCGCGGCGCGCGAGCATCGCGAACCCGCCACCGGCGTCGACCGATCCGCGTTGCAGGTGGTCGCCGACGAGCAGCACCTTGGCCTCGGCATCCCGGGCCTGGGAGACGAGCGCCGCGAGGGTCCGGGTGTCGGCCAGCGAGGCCTCGTCGACGATGACCATCTGCCCGGGCCTCATCGCCCACCGACCCTGCTCGGCCTGGAGGCCGATCGCGCGGCGACGCTCCCGGTCCCAGTCGGCGCTGGTGCCCTGTTCCAGGGCCTGGACGGCGTCGTCGAACGCGACCCCGCGAGCGCGCGCTCCGTCGCCGGTGGACTCGTGCAGCCACTTCGCCGTCGTCTCGCACGGCACACCCAGGGACGCGCTCAGGGCGTGCGCGGCCGTGGCCGAGGGCGCCAGCGCGACGACGGGACCAACGTAACGCTGCCAGATCGTGGTCAGCGCCTTGAGGGTCGTGGTCTTGCCTGATCCTGCTGGCCCGACGAGCGCGTCGAGCAGGTGCTCCGAGGTCAGGATGGCCCGGATGGCGGCGGTCTGATCGGCCACCAGTGACCGGCCGACGTCGGCGCTCTGCTGCTCGGCGTCGCCCAACCAGCGCCTGCTGATGAACGGGAAGCCCGTGGTCTCGGCCGCGTCGATGAGAACCCTCTCGGCGGCGAGGAGCTCGGTGGAGGTGAACAGCCTCTCGCCGACCCGGCGGCGCTCGGGCTCGCGCGTGTCGTCCAGCTGCACGCACGCCGCCTGGACCTGGTCGGTGATCGCACTCGTCAGGCGCAGTCGCTCCTGCGGGGAGGCCATCCGCAGGAGCTTCGAGGCACGCAGCGCCTCGCTCCCGACGTTCCAGTCGGTCCACACCGACCGCCTGGTCGAGACGTCCTGCACCACTTGGGCGACGATCGCCTCGCGGACCTCGGGCCCGACGTCGTGCGCGTGCAGAGGCCGGCCGTAGGCGCCTGACAGGGTTCGCGCGGCCAGGTCCTGCGGTTCCCGACCGGTCAGGGCGCGGGCGCGGTTGGCCCAGTCGGTCAGCAGGTCCCGTAGGGGGCGGACCACCTTGGGCGGACGAGTCACCCGCGTCAGGTGCTGCCGCGCCTTGGTGGTCTCGACTCGGGTCGGTTCGCGGCCGCGATCGGCCTGGAACTGCGCCGCCCACTCGGCCTCGGCGCAATGGATCTGCTCCGAGCGCGAGGAGAAGTGAGCAAGAACGGCGTCGTCGATGCCGTCGATCTCGAACGCCTGGTTGCGGCGCGGGCCGCGGTCGCGCAGGGACAGCCCGACCGGCAGGCGCCGTGCGAGGTCGTCGGCCAGGAGCACGTCGTACAGCTCGGAGACCGTGACCGCGGCGGCGTGGACTGTCTTGCCGTCCAGGGACCGCCACAGCCCGTCGGGCCCCTGGACCTTGTTCGCGACCACGACGTGGGCGTGCAGGTTCGGGTCGCCGGCGCGGCTGTCCCAGTGATCGAAGGCGGCCGCGATCATCCCTCGGGTGCGCACCTGGCGGCAGCCTGCGTGCCCGACGCGGGTGCGCACGACCTTCTCCTCGACGAACGCGAGGGTCTGGGCGACGGCGGCGTGGTGGGCGGCGTGCACGGCGGCGCGGGTGGCGTCGTCGCCCAGGGCCCACAGCACGGAGGCGGACTTGGGGACGGTGAACGTCAGGTCGTAACCGACCACCGGACGACCGAGCTGCCCGGCGTACTGCCGGCCGAGCGGCTCGCCGGTGACCGGGTCGTGGCCGTCGCGGAAGACCGCGGCCATCGCCTCCTCGGTGACCACCGCGCCCGGGGCGACCCGCCCGATCGGGTCGTGCCCGAGACCGGCGAGCCCGGTACCGCTCCACCGCCCGGGCGGGTTGCCGGTGGCCTCGTAGTAGGCGACGAGCGAGTCGCTCCTGTCCAGGCCGACGTCGCCCGCGGCGACCTGACGCGTGAGGTACGCGTACCCGTCGCACGCGCCGAGCTTGTGCATCGACATCACGAGCGAGACACCTCCCCTCCGGGACCTGCCGGACCTGCTGGCCGCCGCCTGCCTGCGACCGCTCCTGCAGTAGAGAGGCCAGGGACTGCGCACGCGCCCATACCTAAAGGGGTGCGTGAAGACGACCAACATGAGGGGTCCACCCGTATTCACCTCCGCGGCCGGCGAGTTCCTGCTTCACCTGACTTGGGTGCGGCGTGGGCGAGAAGACGCGCCGCTGAAGCAGAACTGGGTGCCGGCGGTTTGCCTGACGCGGCAGGTGCGCAGGTCAGCGGGGTGACGAAGATGGGCAGGCAGAGAGGGCGGTGGACGCGTCAGGCATGGACGCGGAGCTGACGACGGTCACTTAGTGGGCGACGGGTGTCGTCGACGACGGCGACTGCGATCGACGCCGAGGGCGCCGAGGGCGCCGAGGGCGCCGAGGGCGCCGAATCATGATCTTCGGATCTGCGCGCGGTTGGGCCTCCAAGACGCCACGCAGGTCAGCCTCAAGAAGCTCTCGTGCGGACCCTGCGGCCACTGCGCACCGTGACCATCGCGATCGGCGCTCACGCCCTCACCGCAGAACCCCTCATCAACGCCGATGCCCGCGCCATCCTGGATCGACTGCCGCCGATCAACGGACCAGGGCACTACGCCTGTGCACGTCAGGTCCGACGCGGCCCTTCACTACGCATCCAGCATCGATGGTCGCGTGAGGCGCTCCAACACCTCGCCCGCACCGGCACAAGCCCGCCGTCTCCGGAGCTACAGCCAGTGCCGGCGGCGGAAGATGACGACCATCACGGTGACGACGCCCGCGCAGACCACCCAGAAGGCGGGGTACCCCCACGCCATGCCGAGCTCGGGGAAGGTGTGGAAGTTCATGCCGTAGACGCCGGCGAGGAAGGTCAGCGGGATGAAGATGGTGCCGATCACCGTCAGGACCTTCATGACCTCGTTCATGCGGAACGACACAGCGGACCGGTACGACTCGGTCAGGTCATTCGCGCGCTCACGGTAGGTCTCGATGATCTCGATGACCTGCACGATGTGGTCGTACAGGTCACGCAGGTAGACCTTCGTGGTCTCGCTCATGCACTCATGCGGGTCGCGCTGAAGCGCGGCCACCACCTCGCGCAGGGGCCAGACGCTCGAGCGCAAAAGCGACAGCTGACGCTTGATGTCCTGGATCGCGAAGAGGATGGCGCGGTCGTCGCTGTCGACCACGACGATCTCGAGCTGGTCCAGTTGATCGTCGAAGTGCTCGATGATCGGGAGGCAGGCATCGACGACGGCGTCAAGCAGCGCGTACACGAGGAAGCTCGCGTCGTTCAAACGCAGACGCGAACCCGTGGCGTTGATGCGCTCACGGACGTGGTCCCACAGGGGGCTGCGCGCCTCCTCGAAGGTCAGCACCGTCGTGTGGCCGAGAAAGACCGAGACCTGCTCACTGCGCAGCCGGCCCTCGCGGACCTGCAGGGCGCGCGCCGAGATGAAGAGCCTCGCGTTGAGGCCGCTGCCCTCGCCACCATAGGAATCGATCTTCGGCCGCTGCGTCCGGCTGAGGAGGTCCTCGATCGCGAGCTGGTGCAGCTCGTACTTGTCAGCAAGGGCGCCGATCACGTCCATGTCCGACAGGCCGGCGACGTCGATCCACCTCGTCTCCGACCAGTCCGGGCGGTGATGGCCGAGGAAATCCACGAGGTCGGCGACATCCTGCGCAAGGATCTGCCCGGCGCAAAAGTCCACACAGGTGACGGCGGCCGGTCCGTGGGCGGCATCCGAGATGCTGGCCACACCCTCGTCGGGCGAAGGGAACTCGTACATCGCTCGTGCCTCCCTGCCCGCCGGTGCCGCGGCGTCAAGCTCGGCGTGCGTCCTGCAGCGAAGATACGCCATCGACTAGGCGCCGCTCGCCGTCGCGGAACTGCAGCCCGCATCAACGACAACGTCATCCGCGCGCTCGGTTCCACGTCGACCGGCTTCCCGCCGCTCAGCCCGCAGGTCACCCAGATCGAGCACGCCCCGGACAACGGCCTCGAGGACGAATCAGAGCGCCCGAGCTCTCGCGATTCGTCGGGCTGACGCGCCCCGCGAGAGAGCCGCGGTGCGCGCGGAGCCCGCTGACTGGAACGTGGTGCAAGAAGAGTCTGTGCCGTCAGCTTGCTTCCGGTGCGGCGAGGAAGGCCGCGAAGCGTTCCTCGAGGCGCTCGGGGTCTGGGCGCTCAGCTCGCACGTGTGGAACGACCCGGAGCCGCTCACCGTGCCGTTCCTGGAGGCCGTGTCGAAGCGTCGGCCCGTCGATCTCGGCCAGTAGGTCGGCGCGAATCGCGACCTTGAGGTCCGGACTGATCCCCAGGAGGTTCGCGTCGAAGGCGGAGTGGTGGAGCTTGCAAAGCGCGAGCCCGTTGCGCACTGACGCGATACCGCCAGGGCTTGAGTCCGGGGCGATGTGTGCCGCATCGAGGAGCTCACGATGCGCTAGTGCGCAGACGGCACACCGCGTGTCGTAGGCGCGGAGCACGGTGGCGCGGAAGACCGGCTGGTGCAGCCGGCGCCGGGTCTGGGTCAGGACATAGCGCCTGAGGTGCTCTTCGACCTGGGATCCCGGGGCCACCAGTCCTCGACCGACGTCGGGATCGACTACGAACTGCTGGTCCAGGGGCTCTTCGTCGAGTACGAACACCGGGAACACAGGAACCCAGAGGGCGTCGCCCACCCCGAAGTACCAGACGAGCGGGACCTCCTCGGTCATCGCGGACCTGAGGGCGCGGTTCGTCCAGTGTTGGCCGTCGTCTCCCCTCCACTTGTAGCGCACAAGCCCGTCTGCGCCGGCGCGATCGTCATACGGACGGGCCTTGCCCGGCCGGCGGTACACCGTCCTCATGCTCAGCGCGGACTGCAGGACAGCTGGCTTCCAGATGCCGCCCTGGGCATCCATAAGCCGGAAGGGTTCGCCGTCGAAGGTGAAGTCAGTGAGCTCTTCGGTGCTGATGGGCTGCGCGCCGTCATGCGTGCGCACCGTCAGCCACGCCATCACCTCGCGGCGAAGGCGGCCATCCAGATCCGCGTCCCACATGACCTAGAAGCTAGCGACTCTCACCCTTCGAAGGTCGGAGCTCAAGGAATTTGTGACTCGCGGAATCCCCCATCCGCTGCGCTTGAAGGCCCCGTGACCCGCGAGTTCGCAGGTGGCGGGGCCTTCCGCGGGGCTAGGCGCGGGTGAGGGTGGCGGCAAGTCCGCTCGACGCCGCCGCCCAGGTGCCCTGATCGGCCCTAGCTTCTCCGGAACGCAGCTGCGAAGCTCGCGGCCATGGACCTCCGGCACGCGCGCTTCGTGCGCAGCGAGCTGGACACCGCCGAGAGCGCCGAGCTCAGCCGCGTCGACGAGCTCGCCGACGAGCTCGCAGCCCACCTCGCCGCTGAGTCCCCGACCATCGACCTGGTCCACATCCACCGCGCCCAGTCCAGCGCCGTGCAGTCGATCGTCGCGACGATGCTCCGCGAACACCTGGGCTTCCGCGAAGAGGTCGTCCTGACCCCGCAGGACGGGTTCGTCACCCACGCCCGACCCGACTTCGTCTACTCCCTCGGCCCCGGCCGCGGGATCATCGCCGAGGTCGAGCGCGGCGGCACCACCACCAACAACCACGACCTCAAGGACCTCTGGAAGACCCACATCGCCACCGACGCCCAGCACCTGTTCCTCGTCGTGCCCAACGCCAACTGGAACGAAGCCGGCGTCGCCCGCGAGCACCCCTACAACCGGGTCCTGACCCGCCTCGGCTCGTTCTTCGGCGACCCCCGACGCGAAATCGACGTCGTCAGCCTGCACGTCTTCGGCTACGGTCGCGACGTCTGAATCGCGGGATCTTGGCGGGAGGTGCGCCTGTGGAACGGCGGTGGCGCGTGCGCACGTGGATCCGCCTTGCCGCCGTGGCAGCGTGGCTCGGTCTGCTCGCCCAGCAGTTCTCGACAATCCACTTCGTCCGCCTCGGCGAGATGAACCCGTCCGAGGTGCCGCTCGGCTGGGCATTCCTCGTTGTCCTCGCCCTGGCAATCTGGTCGATCGCGTTCCGGCCCTACATCGCCGTGTCAGCCGACACCGTGACACTGAGGGGCCCTCTGCGTCGGTTCGACCTGGCACGCGCCGACGTCGTCGAGGTCGAACCGACGGCGTGGGGCCTGCGATTCACCCCACGCGAAGGCGCGCGCCACACGAGCATCGTCTGCCAGGCAACCAGGTCGTTCGGGGAGCCGCGATGGTTCGACGTGGCCGAGGCCGTCCTCGGCTCCAGGCCGGGTACTGAAACGCGTACTGATGCGGAGACAGCGGACGGCGCGACGTCTGAAGTGCTCCAGCAGCTCGAGGACTACACCCGATCTCTCGTCGGCGACTCGGCATCGATTTCGCGCTTTCGCTTCGACGACGGGCGGGTCGAAGGTCGGATTGAGGGCTTCGAGGTCACCCCTACGCAGCCAGGCGCGCGCGGGATCACGGTGATCGCGGAGCAGTGGATCCTCGTCGAGATCGGCCGGCAAGGAGGCAGGTGGGAGCTCGACTACACCGAGGACGACACGGCTCTGGCGCGAGAACTGATCGCCGCCGTCGTCGCTGGTCGGGTTGTCGAGACGCACGGGCTCGGACGCTCGGAGGTGACGGCCACACTCGCGGACGGGAGCAGTCGGCGCGAGACTGGCTACAACGGCTGCCTGACGGTTCTGATCCCACAACCTGGATGGCGGAGGTGGGGCCGTCGGGAGGCCAACGCCGCGTACCACCTCTGACGGACGCGCGCCGGTAGCAGTCTCGGTAGCAGTCCGGGCCCAAGTCCACCCGTCCGCTCTCGCCCAGCTCCGTCCGTCCAATGCTTCTGACCTGCACAAACACCCGAGCTGCACCCCACCCCCACCCCCTCGAACGACTTGGAAAGCGTGTTGGGGTAACACCCTCGGGGGTTCGAATCCCCCATCCTCCGCGTGACGAAGGGCCCGTGACCTGCGAGTTCGCGGGTGACGGGCCCTTTGGCGTTGGTCGGAGTGCGCGGTTCTGCGGGGTCTGGATCGAGCCGGCGATGATCATGCAGACTGCGTCCGAGACCATGAACCCCGCCCGGACGAGGACCAAACACCGCCTTGGCCTCGATCTGCCGCAGCCCGAGCAGAGCGATCGGGAACTCCAGGATCTCGCCGACGTCTGCACACGCGCAGGTGGGGCCGGCTGAATGCCGGCCCCACCTGTCGACGTTCCCTTCGGCCTACGGCATGCACTGGTGGATGAAGTCGAGCACCGCAGGACGGTCGACGCGGAAGACACCGCTAGTCCCCCCGCAGGAGCCGTTGAGTCCGAACGAGGTGACTCCGGCAATGACCATGCTGGTTGCCACGAAGTTCGGGCCCCCGGAGTCACCGAAGCAGGTGCCACCCGTGGCCGCGTTGTTCGACAGGACGAGTGACTGCTCCCGCGTGACGTCCGGGATCATCCCGTGCAGGCGCTCGCCGCCGGGAAGCGTCGCATCGACAAAGGGGCTCGAGTGGTCCGGCCGTCGACCGGAGAGCTTGAGCATCCGTTCGACGAGGTCGCGCACACGATTCTCCGTGAGGATCGTCGTGGTCAGCTCGACGCTGCCG
Source organism: Actinomycetales bacterium (assembly GCA_038252305.1). Taxonomy (GTDB): domain Bacteria; phylum Actinomycetota; class Actinomycetes; order Actinomycetales; family Cellulomonadaceae; genus Actinotalea. The sequence continues at coordinate 23,882 of JBBSAL010000038.1, forward strand.
GCGCGGGCGACGAAGACCTACTCGGGCGCCTTGACCCAGATCTCCTCGACGGAGTCGTCCTCGAGGTAGCGCTGGAGCGGGCCGAGGCCGGCCACGGCGTCCACGAGGTCCTTGATCACGCGAGCCGGGTCGACGATCGGCAGGACCGCTCCGAGTACCGAGCGCTCGTCGTCTGCGCCGCAGCAAGAACGGTCCGGCCATGGCACGCACGCGCCATGGCCGGACCGAAGAGGCTGGTGGGGATCAGCCAGGGGGTGTACCGATCCCCACCAGGTCTGGGGGTCAGGAGGTGAAGCCGACGTCCTTGAGGTTGAGCTCGAGGGTCGGGGTCACGACACTGCCGGTGACCTTCTTCTGCATGAGGTAGTTGATCGTCTCGTAGTGCACGAAGATGATCGGCGCCTCATTTCGAACCGTGTCGCGGATCTGCGTGTAGAGCTGCTGCCGTGCGGCCTCGTCGGTCGACACCGCGGCCTTCTCGATGAGCGCATCGACGGTCGGGTTTGAGTAGGCGGTGGTGTTGATGGGGCCGCCGGACTTGATGACCAGGGAGTAGAAGTTGTCCGGGTCGAGGGTGCGCTCCTGGTAGGCGCTGGTGATCTGGTAGTCGCCCTGGGAGAACGCGTCGAACCAGACGGACACGTCGACCTGCTTGATGTTCATCGTGATGCCGATGGCCTTGAGCTGGTCGCGCACGACCTCCCCGGTCTTGAGGAGCTCGGGGTACTGGGGCAGTCCGAGGTACTCCACGGTGAGACCGTCCGGGTAGCCGGCCTTGGCGAGCAGCGCCTTGGCCTTGGCGATGTCGGGGCCCGAGGAGTACGGGTCGGTGCCGTCGAACCAGGTGGAACCGCTGGGAACCTCCTGGTTGCCGACCTCGCCGCTGCCCATGTAGGCGAGGTCCCGGATGTCGTTGCGGTTGAGCGCCCACGCGACGGCCTGGCGGACCTCGACCTTGTCGAACGGGGCCTTCGCGGTGTTGAGCGCCAGGAAGTCGGGGATCCCGGCGACCGGGCTCGTGACGTAGGTGAAGCGGGGGTCGTCCTTCAGGCTCGCGATCTGCTGCAGGGGAATCGCGTCGGCCCAGTTGATCTCGCCCGAGGACAGGGCGTCGACGCGCCCCTGGTCAACCAGGAGGAACCGGAAGTCGACCTCGTCGACGAGCGGACGGCCGCTCTCGAAGTACTTGTCGAACTTCTTCAGGGTGATGTGGTCGCCCTGTGTCCACTCGACGAACTGGAACGGGCCGGTGCCCACCGGGTTGCGCGCCGGGTCGCCGGACTCGATCGCCTTCTGGTTGACGATCTCTCCGTTGTTGGCGAGGTTCGTCAGGAACGGACCGAACGGGGTCGCCAGCTTGAACACGACCTGGGTCGGGCTCGGCGTCTCGATCGAGGAGATCGGCGTGTAGAGGCCGGCGTAGGCGCTGCCGGTCGCCGGGTCGAGGATCCGCTCGAAGGTGTACTTCACGTCGGCGCTGGTGAACTTCTCGCCGTTGTGGAAGTAGACGTCGTCGAGGAGGTCGAAGGTCCAGGTGGTCTCGTCTGTGGCCGTCCACTTGCTAGCCAGCTGACCGACGAACGCACCGTCGGGACCGATCGTCAGAAGCTTGCTGAAGATGTTGTCGTAGACCTGGGCGCCGGTGTAGATGGACGAGACGGCCGGGTCGAGACTGTCGGGCTCACCGGTGAGGGCTGCCTTGAGGACGCCGCCCGCGATCGGGGCGCTGGCCGCGGATCCGGATGCGGACGTGCTGCTGGAGCTGGGGGTGCATGCGGCGAGGAACGTGGAGCCCACTGCGATCACCAGTCCGATGAGACCGGTACGACGAAGCAGGTCACGGCGCGATAGCTTGCCGCCGAGGGTGTCGGTCATGTCGTCTCCTGAGGGGTGTCAGTGTGAGTGGGTGCGGACGAAGTCGATGAGCGTGCTGTTGAAGGGCTCCGGGAACTCCCAGATGCAGGCGTGGCCGCCCGGCACGGTCGCCCACGTGGAGCCGGGAACAAGCTTGTGCAGCTCGCGGGAGAGGCTGGTGGGGATGAGGGTGTCGACCTCGCCAGCCAGGACGAGGGTGGGGACGGTGAGCCCGGCGAGCCGCTCCGTGGTGTCGTGGGTCTGAATGGCGCTGAGCTGGGACAGGTACGCCTCGACCGGCATCTCCAGCGCGGCCATCGCCTCCTCGAACTCCGTCGCCTCGTCGGGACGTTCGGAGAAGAACGGGACGGTGAAGGCCCACAGGGTGACGTCGCGCATGACGAACGGGACACCCAGCGCCGGGGCGAGGTCACCCCACATCGAGAACATGCGCGAGCAGAACGGCCCGGGTGCCGCGTAGGTGCAGGCCAGGGTGACGGATCGGAGGTCGGAGCCGTACGCCAGGGCGTACTCCTGGGCGATCATCCCGCCCATCGACACACCCATGAGGTGGAAGTCGGTCAGTCCCAGGTGGTCGACGAGCGCCTTGGCGTCGTCGGCCAGCATCCGTGACGTGTAGGGCCCGGCGGGAGCGTCGCTCGCGCCGATGCCGCGATTGTCGAAGCGCAGCACGCGCAGACCAGCATCGAGCAGGGCCGGGACTTGGAAGTCCCACGACTCGAGTGCGTCGGCCAGCCCGTTGATCAAGACGATCGTCTCGGGGCCCTCCCCCTCGAGCTGGTAGTTGAGGTCGATTCCGTTGACATGAGCGGTGGGCACGGCGGTCTCCTTGTCAGTGCTGACGGGTGGCGGTCGTCACGGCGGGCGGCGGGGCGGTGACCCAGCAGGCCACCTGGTGGCTCGGGCTCAGCGACTGGAGCTCGGGCTGTTGGGTGCGGCAGGTGCTCTCAGCAAGTGGGCAGCGGGTATGGAAGCGGCACCCGCTGGGGGGGTCGAGCGGGCTGGGGATCTCCCCCTGGAGCGGGGTGTGCTCCAGTCGGCGAGCGGGGTCCGGGTACGGGATGGCGTCCATCAGGGCCCGGGTGTAGGGGTGGCGCGACTCGCGGAACAGCGTCGATGCCTCCCCGACCTCCGCGATGTGCCCGAGGTACATCACGGCGACCCGCTGGCTGATGTGCTCCACGACCGCGAGATCGTGCGCGACGAACAGCACGGCGAGGCCGAGATCGGACTGCAGGTCCGCGAACAGGTTGAGCACCTGGGCCTGGACGCTGACGTCGAGGGCCGACACCGGCTCGTCGGCGACGATCAGGTCCGGGCCGCTGGCCAGCGCCGCCGCGATGCCCACACGTTGCCGCTGCCCACCTGACAGCTGCCGGGGATACCGGTCGGCATTCTCGGGGCGCAGTCCGACCCGGTCGAGCAGCTCCGCGACCCGATTGTCGCGATCACTCGGTGTCCCGATCCGGAAGGCGTCCAGCGCCTCGCGGACGCTCCGGCCGACGGTCCACCGGGGATCGAGGCTGGCGAAGGGGTCCTGGAAGACCGGCTGCACCCGGCGACGGAACTCGGTGCGCTGCCGACCTCGCAACGAGGCCACGTCGACGCCGTCGAAGACGATCTGGCCCGCGTCGATCGGCGTGAGCCCGAGGACGCAGCGCGCCAGTGTGGTCTTGCCACTCCCGGACTCGCCGACAAGGCCGAGCACCTCACCGCGGTCCACCTCCAAGGAGACGCCTGCCACGGCAGACACCGTGCGCTTGCCGAACAGCCCCGACTGGACGGGGAAGGTCTTCACCAGCCCGTCGACACGGAGCAGCGGGCTCATCGCTCGACCTCGCCGTGCAGGGAAGCTTCGACGTCCCAGCACGAGACCGTCGTCGCGCCGATGGTCACCGGCTGCGGGCGCGTGACGCACTCGGCCCGAGCGCGATCGCACCGGTCCAGGAAACGGCAGCCCGGCAGCTCCCCCGACAGGTCGGGCACCTGGCCAGGGATCACCACGAGCCGGCCCGGTTTGGCGTCCGCGCTGGGCAGCGCGGCGAGCAGCGCCCGTGTGTAGGGGTGCTGGGGGGCGGCGAAGAGCTCCGCGACAGGGGCCTCCTCGACCAGCTGCCCGGCGTACATCACGCCGACACGGTCACAGACCTGGGCGACAACACCAAGGTCATGGGTGATCAGCAGCACGGCGGTGCCGTGCTCCCGGCACAGCGTGGCGATCAACCGCAGGATCTGCGCCTGGATGGTGACATCGAGGGCGGTGGTCGGCTCGTCGGCGATCAGCACGGACGGGTCGTTGGCCAGGGCCGCGGCGATGACCACGCGCTGCCGCATCCCTCCGGAGAAGCGGTGTGGTGGATCGGAGAAACGGGCTGCTGGATCGGGTATGCCCACCTGACCGAGGAGCTCGACAGCCCGTGCCCTGGCCTGAGCCCTGGAGACGTGCCGATGGGCGCGGATCGTCTCGGCGACCTGCTCGCCGATCGAGAAGGTCGGGTCGAGGCTCGTGGACGGGTCCTGGAAGATCATCGCGATGCGGTCGCCCCGCAGCTCGCGCAGCCGGCCCGGCTCGGCGCCGAGCACCTGCTCGTCGTCCAGCTGCACCGACCCGGTCGCGTGTGCCTGAGCGGGAAGCAGGCCCATCACCGCGTTGGCCAGGGTCGACTTGCCACAGCCACTCTCCCCGACGAGCCCGACGATCTGTCCGGGTTCGACGGTCAAGGAGACGCCATCGACAGCGGAGAGCACGGCACCGCGGACATCGAAGCCGACCCGCAGATCTGTGATGGTCAGGGCCGGCGCGGTCATCGGACGACCCCCTGCGGGTCGAGGCGGTGGCGCAGGCCATCGCCGATGAGGATGAAGCTGAGCACGGCCAGGGCCAGGGTGAGCCCGGGGAAGATCTCCACCCAGGGTGCCTGCGACAGCACGCCGCGACCATCGGCGAGCATCAGCCCGAGTGACGGCGTCGGCGGCTGCGTGCCGAGCCCGAGGAAGCTGAGCGCGGCCTCGATCTGCAGGGCGAATCCCGCCAGGATCGATACCTGAACGACCACCGGTCCCACCGAGTTCGGCACCACGTGTCCGGCGAGTACACGCACATGGCCGGCGCCACGGGCGGTCGCCCCTTCCACGTAACCCAGTCGAGCCACCGTGAGAGTGCTGCCTCGCATCACCCTCGCGAGGATCGGCAGATAGATCAGCGCGATGGCCAGTGCCGCCACGGCACTTCCGGGGCCGATGATCGCGATGAGGGTGATCGCCAGGAGCAGTGCGGGCAGGACCAGCAGCATGTCCAGCGGACGGGAGATCACCGTGTCGACCCAACCGCCGAAGTAGCCGGCCAACGCGCCCAGGGGAACGGCGACGGCAGCCGACAGCGCCACCGAGCTGACCGCGACGGTCAGGCTGACGCGCAGGGCAAAGAGCACGCGGCTGAACACGTCGCGACCGAGTGAGTCGGTGCCGAACAGGGCCGCTCCGCTCGGGGGCTTGAGGATCTGGCTGGAGTCGACCGACTCCGGGTCGTGCGGAGCGAGCCACGGCGCCAGCAGCGCGACGAGGACCAGCGCGACCAGGACGACCACCCCGATCAGCGTGGGTCCGTGCAGCTGCAACCGCCTGCGACGGGCGGACGTGGTGGCGACGGCGCTCATGACGCCTGCCTGTCCGCGACCCGCGGGTCGACCCAGCCGATGATGAGGTCGGTGATCAGTGACACCAGGATGAACAGTGCGGCGACCACGAGCACGCCGGCCTGAACCACGGGGTAGTTGCGCTGGTTGATCGCGGTGACCAGCAGCCGTCCGACGCCGGGCAGGGCGAACAGGGTCTCGATCACGATCGCGCCGCCCAGCAGCACCCCGAACTGGATGCCGATCACGGTGATGATCGGGCCGGCGGCGTTGCGCAAGGCGTGGCGATGCACGATGCGCTGCGGGGAGACGCCCTTGGCGTGCAGGAAGCCGATGAATGGTTGCGCCATCACCGACTCCATCGCGCCCCGCGTGGTCCGCAGGATGTAGGCGGCCTCCCCGACGGCCAGCGTCACCACGGGCAGCGCCATGTAGCGCAGGTTCTGCAGCGGGTCCTCGGTGAACGGCACGTAGCCCGACGGAGGCAGCACGGTGAGGGTGCCGGCGAAGAGCAGGACGAGCATGATCCCGAGCCAGAAGTCCGGGATGCTCACCCCGGCCACCACGAACCCGTCGGTGAAGCGACGAGCCAAGCGCGACCCGGTGGCGGCCTTGACGCCCAGCGGCACCCCCACGACCACAGCCAGCGTCATCGCGAGCAGCGTCAGCTCGAGGGTCACCGGGACCCGCTGGGCCAGCAGTTCGCTCAAGGGGGCCTTGCTGATGAAGTCGGTGCCGAAGTCGCCGTGCAGCATCCCGCCGAGCGAGCTCACGTACTGGTTGAGCAGAGGCGCGTTCAGCCCGAGCTGCTCACGGATCTGAGCGACATTCTCCTCGGTGGCACGGAACCCGAGCATGGTGCGCACCGGATCGCCGGGGACAAGTCGGATGACGAGGAACACGAAGAAGCTCATCGCGAGCATGACGGGCACCGTCAGGAGCAGTCGGTGGATGACGAACCGGATCCGCGGACTCATGTCGACCCACCCTCCTGGCGCACCCGGCGCACGAGGTCACGGATGAGCCTCTCGGTGAGCACGAAGTGCTCCGCGGCGATCGCAGCCGCGAGATCGGCGTCGCCCGCATCGATGGCGTCCGTGAGCTCCTCGTGCTGGTGGGCAGCTGTGCGCCGGACCTGTTCGGTGTACGGCTCGGCACCGAGGTTGAGGCTGACCCGGGACCGGATCTGGGTGGACAGGCTCACCAGCACCGGGTTGTGGGTCGCTTCACCGACGCTGCGGTGCAGCAGCTCGTCCGCGGCGCGAGAGGCCTCCCGGTCTCCGGCCTCGGTGTACTGGACGAGGGCCTCCCGGATCTTTCGGACGTCCGCGCGTGTCCGGCGCTCCGCCGCGGTGCGCGCGATGAGTGGCTCGATCAGCCGACGCGCGTCGAACAGCGCCTCGAATCGCTCCCAGTTCGGGAGCAGGTGCCGACCGATCATCGTCGCTGATCCTGGCCCCCAGCCGGACAGGACGAATGATCCGCCGTTCCGCCCGCGACGCACCTCGAGGTAGCCCGCCTCCGCCATCCGGTGCAGTGCCTCACGCACCCCGGTGCGGGACACCCCGAGCATCTCCGACAGCTCTCGCTCGGTCGGAAGCTTCTGGCCGGGCACGTACACGCCGAGCGCGACAGCCGTCACGAGCCGGTCGACGATCTGGTCGGCGACGTTGCGGGTCACCACGCGGGCGCCCAACGGCTCGGACACGTTGCGGTCGAGCTCTCCGAACGGGTCGATGTCCAGGGGACTGGTTGGTGTCCTCATGGCTGCGTCCGCGCACCGTGCGCGTAGTAGGCGTAGATGAACCGGGCCAGCGTGCGGGCACCGGCAACGATGCTGCTCAGGTCCACCGACTCGTCGATCCCGTGGATGTTGTGGGCCTTCGGGCCGTAGCACAGAGCCGGGGTGTCGAAGTCGTTGACATAGATCCGCGCATCGGTGGTGCTGCCGAGGGAGTACGCCACGGGCTCGGTGCCGTGCGCATCCTCGTGGGCACGGGCCACGCCCCGGGCGAGCGGGTGTTCGGGGTCCAGCCAGTAGCCCGACGCGCGGAACCCGCTGAGCCGAGTCCTCGGTACCGTCGGGAAGCCCCCGTCCGCCTCGACGATCGCTGCGATCTCGTTCCGGATCTCGCGCTCGGCGTCGTCCGGCGACCAGGACCGCGGGAACCCGACCCGCAGGCGGACGGTGGCCGTGGTCGGCACGCTCGACGGCCAGTCCCCCGCGCGCATCTCGCCCAGGTTGAGGTTGTAGGGGCTCGTCACCTCGGCCAGCGCGGGATCCGGGTGGCTGTCGCAGAGACCCGCCGCCCATGACCTGAGCCCGACGACAAGCCGGATCAGCAGGTCCACCGGGTTGATCGCCTGGTGGGCCGACTCCGCGTGGGTGGAGAGTCCGTCCACCTCGATGTCGCACCACAGGATCCCGACGCCACCGACGAGCAGGTCCAGCCCGGTCGGTTCGAGCACCACGACAGAGTCGGCGAGGACGCCGGCGATCGCGGCAGACAGCGTGCCGTTCCCGGTGCACTCCTCCTCGATCGCGGCGAGGAAGGACAGTGGCCCGGTGATGGCGTCCGGGTGTACCTCGAGCAGCGCACGCAGCGCGAGGACGCCCATAGCGAAGCCACCCTTCATGTCCCCGGCACCGCGCCCGTAGAGCAGCTCGCCGTCTCGACGCGGCACGAAGGGCGGCGAGGACCACCGGCCCGGGGTCTCGGCCGGGACCACGTCGATGTGCCCGTGCAGCAGCAGTGAACGCCCGGACTCCGGTCCTGTCGTGGCGACGACCGAGACACGAGGCCCAGGCACCTGCTGCACGACTCCCGCCCGCGGGTCCGCACCGATCTGCGGCGAGAGCGGCACCTCGAGCGTCGCGAAGCCCAGGCCCGCGAGCTCGCCGGCGAACACCTCGAGGGCACCTGACTCATGACCCACAGTGCTCGGTGCCGCCACCAAACGCTCGAGGAACGCGAAGGCCCGCTCCGCGCCTCGGGCGATTGCGGCGTCCAGAGCCACCTCGTCCAGCACTGTTACTCCAATGGCTAATGGGCTAGTCCAATGACCATAAGTGGAGCGTTTCGGTACGGCAAGAGCCTGAACGCAGAGTTTTCACGCCCGAAACAGTCCGCGACCTGCGGCCGACGCGGACGGGACAGACCACCCACGACCCGCCGCCCCGCGTGCGGACGGGGTGCCGTCCCCTGGGGTGGTGTAGTTCTCGATCTTGTTCGTCGTGGTCACCGCGACGGAGAAGGCCATCGTGCGATGGTCGGTGAGACCGGACTAGGGAACACACGGAAGGACATCGCACGATGGCCATGGACCAGTCTGCCCTGCTCGACCTGCTCGCCGCATTGAAGGACACCGACGTCACCGACCGGATCCGGACCGCGACCGAGCACCTGCACGACGAGCTCCGCGTCGAGGTCGACGTCGCGCCACGGCACGGCACGGCACCTGACGATCGTGGAGACCCGGCCGCCGTGGCGCGAGGACTTCGGGCCGGAGTGGACGCGGTTCCCGATCGCACGCCTGCGCTGCATGAAGACCACGGGGCTGTGGGAGATCTACTGGCGCGACGGGAACCTGACGTTCCACCGGTACGACCGCGTCGAGCCGAGCCCA
>JBBSAL010000039.1:0-33012 GCA_038252305.1 Actinomycetales bacterium
TCTCGTTCGTGCTGGTGTCGACTGCCGCAACGCGATAGTAGTAGGGGGTGCCGGGCGTACCGGAGGTGTCCGTGTACGACTCCGACGCGACGAGCGCGACGTTGATGGGCGTCCCCTTCATCACCGGGCTGGAGGTGCTGCCCGTCGACGGGCGGGCTGGCTGGTTGGCCGGGGGCTGGCGCAGGGACTTCGCCGCCCGCGGCGTGACGCTGTGGCAGGCCGACTGCCTGCTGGCCGCTACGGCGTTCGTCCACGGCGCGGCACTGGTCACCGCGAACCCGAAGGACTTCCCGATGGACGGGCTCGAGGTGGAGTACTGGCCGGTGGGGTCCTGATCGGCTAGCCCCAGGCCGGCAGCGCCGGCAGGTCGCCGCCCTCGACGTGGAGGCCGTCGCCACTCGAGCGGCCCAGCAACCACGCGACGAGCGCCGCGGACGGTCCGGACACCAGCGTGGAGCCGCCGCCGACGCGGGCCTCCTCGCCGGTGTCGCTGCTGCGCACGGTGAAGCCGGCGACCCCCGGCCGCGCCGACATCGACGTCACCGCCTCCTCGAGCATGCGCTCGGTGAAGTCGGCCGGCCAGTGGGCCGGGGTGTAGTCGAGGTCGAGGTCGACGTGGTGGATCTCGACCTCCTTGTGTCGCTGCCACGGCACGGCGCGGGCCACAGTCTCCCGGCCGGACCCGGCGACGACGAGCACGACGGGAGCGTCCCAGGCTTCGGTCGGGAGCGTCTCGCCGGCGGACTGCAGGCGGACGCTGGCCTCGCGCAGCTCGAGCGCCGCCTGCTCGGCGGACAGCGCGGCGGAGGTGCGGATGCCCTCGGCGCGGGCCTCGGCGCTGGCGTACCCCGGCGTCTCCTCGCCGGTGCGGGCCCAGACGAGCAGGTTGAGCAACGAGTCGGCGTTGCGGGTGAGGTGGGCGACCACGTCAGCCCGTGACCAGTCGGCGCACAGGCTGGGCAGCGAACGCTGAGCCGGGTCCATCGCCTCGACGGTGCGGAGCAGGCGTTCGGTGGCCGCGCGCACCGCCTCCAGGTCGGCGAGCGGGTCGGGCGGCGGGCTGGGCACGGCGCCTCCCGGCGTCGGGATGACCGGACGCAGGCAACCTAGCGCCGACCCCGGACACGGGTGCGCCGGGGCGGTCAGCCGCCCGCGGCACCCGCCGTCGCCGCCACGTCGGCGGCCCGCCGCTGACGGCCGAGCGAGATGCCCACGACGAGGTCCTGCACCTGGGCGGCGACGCCGTCGGAGAGCGAGGTCTGCGGCGCCCAGCCGAGCAGCTCGCCCGCCAGGGCCGTGCTGCCACCGGTCTCGCGCACGTCGCCGGCCTGCGCGGGCCGGTGCACGACTCTTGGGGTGCGCCCGGTGTGCAGGCCGACGAGGTCGAGCAGCTCGTTGACGGTCGCCTGAGCGCCGCCGGAGACGTTGAGGACGCTGCCCCGTGGGACCTCCCGCTGCCCCGCGGAGATGGTGGCGGCGACGACGTCGGCGACGTAGGTGAAGTCCCGCCGCTGCTCACCGTCGCCGAAGACCTCCAGCTCCTCACCGGCGAGCGCGCGTCGGATGAAGCGGTGCAGGGCCATGTCGGGCCGCTGCCCGGGGCCGTACACGGTGAAGTAGCGGAGGCCGACGACGTCGAGGCCCCAGTTCTCGACGTAGGACCAGCACAGGTGCTCCATGGCGAGCTTGGTGACGCCGTACGGGCTGAACGGACGGGTCGGCGACGACTCGGTGGTCGGGTACGCAGGGGCGTTGCCGTAGACCGAAGACGACGAGGCCACGACGACCTTGGCCGGCGTCGACGAGCGCAGCACCGTCTCGAGGATCCGCTGGGTCGCGAAGACGTTGCGGCGCAGGTAGACGTCGAAGCCGTCTGCCCAGGACAGGCGTACGCCCGGTTGCCCCGCCAGGTGCAGCACCGCATCGGCTCCGGCGAGCAGCGGCCCCATATCGGCGGCGGCCAGGTCGGCGGCCACGTGGCGGTAGCGAGAGCGTGCCGCCAGCCGCTCGACCCGCGCCCGCTTGATCGCCGGGTCGTAGTAGTCGGTGAAGGCGTCGATGCCGAGCACGTCGTGCCCGTCGGCGAGCAGCCTGGCGCTCAGGTGCGCCCCGATGAACCCGGCCGAGCCGGTGACGACGTAGCGCATGTCCCCCCCAGGAGCGGATGCGGTCGACCGTGCGGCCGGCTCCGCCGCATTGACGTTAGGTGGCGGGGCAGCGCCCGCGCATGGCCCGTTCGGCGTAGCGCCGCTGGTGCGGGATCGGCTGGCGAGATCAGCGACGGCGGCCGGTGGCGGCCACGCGGCGGTAGAGATCGACCGTACGGTCGGCCGCAGCCGCCACCGTGAAGTCGGCCTCGAAGCGGGCCCTGGCCACAGTCGCGCGGTCGGCGGCCGGTGACCGGTCGTCCAGGACGTCGGCGAGCGCCCCGGTCAGCCGGTCGGTGTCCTGCGGCGGCACGAGCAGTGCGATCCGCTCGTCGACCGTCTCGCGCAGCGTCGGCAGGTCGCTGGTGACGACCGGCAGCTCGAGGGCCATCGCCTCCAGCAGCGTGCCGGCGGCACCCTCCCAGCGGCTCGGGAAGGCCAGGACGTCGGCGGCGACCATGAGGTCGGCGACGTCGTCACGCATCCCGAGGAAAGTCACCGTCTCGGTCAGCCCGAGCGACTCGCGCAGGGCGGCCAGGTCTGCGGAGGCGGCGCCGTCGCGGCCGGCGACGAGCAGCCGCAGCGTCGGCCGTTCCGTGAGCAGGGGTGGCAGGGCGCGGAGCAGGACGTCGAGGCCCTTCTGCCGTTCAAGGCGGCCTACCGCGAGCACCACGGGGACGTCGTCGGCCAGACCGAGGCGCTCGCGGGTGCCACGGCGGCGCTCCTGGGTCCGGCGGCCGAGCACCTCTGGGTCGCGGCCGCGCGGGATGACCTCGATGCCGTCTGCGGGGATGCGAAGCCGGCGGCCCATGACCTCGGCGACGTGCCGCGTCACCGCGTGCCAGCGCGTCACGAGTCGACCGGTGGCGATGTCGGCTGCCTGGGCGAGCAGGACCCGGGAGCGGCGTAGCCCCGTTGACTCCTCACGGCCGTACGCGGTGTTGACCAGGCTGGATACACAGGGCACGCGGTGCCGGGCGGCGGCCAGCCGTCCGGCGAGGTCGGCCTCGAAGACGGTCGTATGAACAACATCCGGCCGCAGCTGCGCGACGAGCCGGGCCGTGCGCGCGTACCAGGCCCGCCGGCCCGCGCCGGGGGAGGCCATCGAGCGCACCGGGACGTCGGCCTCGGCCAGCTGCGGCCTCAGGTCGCCCTCGCGTTCGACCAGGACGGCGACGTGCAGGTCGACGCCGCGCGCGAGCAGGTGCGGCGCGAGCGCGACGAGCGAGCGCTCGGCGCCTGCCGGCGCGAGGCTGTCGATGAGTTGGAGGACGCGCACGTGTTGGACCAGTGGAGCTCCTGGCTCGTGGCCGCGGGAAGGGCACTGTCAGAGACACGCTCCTGCGATTCCCGTATGCGCAGCGTGCTTCCGATGGTTACAGTCTGGAGTCTAGGCCGCGCGAGGCACGCAGGGGGGACCGTGGGCCAATCGGAGGACTCTGCTGTCGTTCCATCCGTCCACGGCGTGGTCGTGACCTACCGCCGACCCACGGACCTCGCGCGGATGCTGGCGTCGTTGACCGCCCAAACGGTCCGCCTTCGCAGCGTGGTCGTCGTTGACAATGGGCTCGAAGACGAGGCCCGCGCGGTGGTGGAGCAGGCTTCCGCCGGACTCCCGCTGGACTACCTGCCGACTGGAGCAAACCTCGGTCCGGCTGGGGGCCTGGCGAGAGGCGTTGAACGAGTCCTGGCGGAAGCCTCCGACGACGACTGGATCCTCTTCCTCGACGACGACAATCCGCAGGAAGACCCCCAAGTCGTGGAAGGGCTCCTCGCACTGGCGCTGGACTGCAGCACGGTGGACGCCAGGACTGGTGCTGTTGGCCTGGTGGGGTCACGGCTGGACCGTCGACGCGGCCGCCTCCTCCGCCCCCCCGATGCAGCTCTGCACGGCACGCTGTCGGTGGACTACATAGGAGGGGATTCCTTCCCCCTTTACAGCGCGGGCGTGCTGCGACAGGTAGGCGGTCCTCGCAGTGAGCTCTTCTTCGGCTTCGATGACCTCGAGCTCGGGTTGCAGCTTGGGCGTGCAGGCCACACCCTGTACGCCGACGGCGATGCCTGGAGGCGGCTGCGGGACCGCTACGGACGGCTGGGGAAGGTCCCGAGGCGGTCGCCTCGGGTGACATGGCGTGACTACTACAGCGTCCGCAACCTCATCCTCATTCTCCGCGGGATGGGTCTGCGACGGGCCGCGGTGCGGGTCACTCTGCGCGCCGGCCTTGCACGGGGTCTTGTCCGCGCTGCGACGGAACGCGGCTCGCCCGGTCGAGTCCTCGGCCTTCACCTGCGGGCGTGCGTCGACGGCTGGACCGGTCGCACCGGACGACGAGTGGATCCGGATCGATGGTGAACGTCTTGATGCCCCCACCCAGACCACTCGTCTCGGTCGTCATCCCCGTTCGCGATCGCCGCGACCTCATCGGGCGTGCGGTCAGGTCGGCACTGCCCCTGGGTGCGCCGGTGGAGGTGGTCGTGGTCGACGACGGGTCGATGGACGGCAGCGACGCGGCGGCTCGTGAAGTCGCGGACACCCGAGTCCAGGTCGTCTGCCAGGCGCCTGGTGGTGTTTGTCGGGCGCGCAACACTGGGGTTGCTCATGCCCGTGCGGATTGGCTCCTCTTTCTCGATAGTGACGATGTCCTCCTGGAGGGGTGGTACGACGCAGTTCGGCCGCTCATCGCCGAGCCAGGCGTCAGGCTCGTCCTCGCCAGCGCCCTTTACCGTGTGGCAGGCCGTTGGGTGAGCTGCCCGGCAGGTGGGATCGACCCTAGCGGGGGGGCGCGAGGGATTGGCCTGATGCCGGGGAACTTTGTGGTCCGCAAGGACCTGATGGAGCATGTGGGCGGCTTCGACGAGGCGCTGACCTACGCCGAGCACACGGAGTTGTGCCTTCGGCTCGCGCGGGTGCTCGGATGCGCAACCGACGAAATTCGACGCACGAGCGCTGTCTTGATGCGTTACACACCCGCCGACTCCGGCCGAGACCTGAGGACCATGCCCGCCCGCGAGGCTGCCGCCTTGCGGTTGCTCGAGCAGCATCCGCAGGCGTTCGAGAGGAGCCCCGACATCGCGGCGATTCAATGGCGAATCATCGCACGGTCCCGATTCCTCCGCGGAGCCCGAGTCGACGGTCTTCGGGCGCTCGGTCGTGCTTGGCGGAGCGCGCCGGCGCATCCAGCCAACCTCCGCAGCATCGTGACGGTCGCGGTACGTGGCGTGTGGAGACGTCGAGTCGTCACGCAGGCGTACGTCCCGTAGTGCGCACGAGGGATCCCCGCCCGCTGTGCGCCTGGGTAGCGTCGTGGTCGTCCAGCACGTCGGCTCGAGGGGGGCGTCGGTGCTCAAGCATGCGCTGGCGCAACAACCCGGACAGCACCGCGTCATGGCGCGGCTGGGCGTCGTCTCCGTCGTTGCCGCGCAGCTCGAGTCGATGGTGTTCGTCCTGATTGCTGTCGTCGCCGGGTCGCTGGGGTCGGGGCAACATCGGGTCATGATCGACTTCGCGGGGCTTCGGCTCCAGGTCGGGATCGGCACTGCACTTGCCGCGACGGCATTCTCGATCGTGGCGGCGGCCGCCGTGTCGGGTGTCTTCGTGATGACGCAGTCGCGGGCGGCGGCTGCCGTCGACCGAATGGCGCGCGATGGCGTGTTCCTCGACTTCGCGCGCGCGGACTGGGATTACCAGGCCCGCCAGCGTGCCGGGGGCCTCCAAGGACGGCTGCGGCTGGCCCAGCAAGCGGTGCGCCAATTCAACGCACTCACCAACTGGCTGCGTGCGTCCGCGATGGTGGCCGTCTTCGTCACTGTCTCGATCCTCGTCGACCCGCTCGGCGCCTTGGTCATTGGCGCGATGGGTGCGGTGTTGGCACTCGTCATCGTGCCGCTTCGCAGGGCGACCAGGGTCGCGAGTCGCTCGCTCAACGAGGTGGAGTACCGCTACGGCGAGGAGCTCACTGAC
Source organism: Actinomycetales bacterium (assembly GCA_038252305.1). GTDB lineage: Bacteria > Actinomycetota > Actinomycetes > Actinomycetales > Cellulomonadaceae > Actinotalea. The sequence goes on from JBBSAL010000039.1 coordinate 6,109, forward strand.
GTCGTCCAGCAGGCCTCGGATCTCAGGGTCTTCAGCGCCTGGCCCGCAGTCGAGGCCCGCATGGAGGCACTGTCGACACCGCTGCAGGCGCTGCGCGAGCGCACCGCTGCGCTGGCCGCAGCGACCCCCTTGGTCTACCAGTACGGCGGACTGCTGGTCATCGCCGGTCTACTCCTCGTCGTTCTGCTGCTCGGTGGCTCCGACGGCGGCGGGCTCGCCACGCTGGCCGCGGTCGGCCTACTCCTGCTGCGCAGCGTGCAGTACGGCCAGGCCGTCCAGAGCTCGCTCCAGGTCGTCTCGGAAACATCGCCGGCACTCGACATCCTGTACGGGTCGCTCGCCGCCCCAGCGCCCTCGCGGGCGAACGGTACGGAACAGCTCGACAGTGTGGACGAGGTGGAGCTCCGCGGGGTCTCGTACACCTATCCCGACCAGGGGCGGCCCGCGCTGGTCGACGTAGACTTGCGGCTGCCGGTCGGCAGCATGGTGGGTGTAGTCGGCCCCTCGGGCGGCGGCAAGTCGACCCTGGCGCAGATCCTGCTCCGGCTTCGCGAGCCGATTGTGGGACAACTGCTCGTCGATGGACGACCGGCTGGAACGGTGTCGGAGCAAGCGTGGTTCTCAAAGTTCAGCCACGTTCCTCAGCAGCCGCATCTGATCCACGGCAGCTTGCGGGACAACGTCACCTTCCTCGACGAGCGGTTGTCCGACTCCGACGTCGAGCGAGCCGTTCTGGACGCCGGGCTCGCCGATCTCCTCGAATCCTTGCCGGACGGACTGGAAACTCCGATCGGCACCGGTCAGCGGGATCTTTCGGGGGGGCAGGTGCAGCGGGTGGGGCTCGCACGGGCGCTCGTGAGGAGTCCCGCCGTCATCGTGCTGGACGAGCCGACGAGCGCGCTGGACCCGACCACCGAGCGCGTCGTGCACGACACGTTGCGGCGCCTCCGGACCGTCAGGCGCCTTCTGATCGTGGTCATCGCCCACCGCGAAACCACTCTCGCCTTGTGCGACCACGTGCTGACGCTGCACGAGGGTCGTGTGGTCCGCGATCTGACCGCGCCCGAAGTGCGGACTCCAGCCGGGGTGCTGCGCTGACGCGCGGCTCCGAACAAACGCGTGGAGGGGGAGCCATGACACCGGTGAGGCCGATCGCGACTGTCGTCATCCCGACCTACGACGGCGTGCAGACGCTCGCGGCGCAACTGAGGTCACTTGCGCAGCAAGACGTCGCCGCCTTCGAGGTGGTCGTGGCAGACAACGGATCGAGCGACGGAACTCCGCACCTCGCCCGCAACGTGGCCGATCGGCTGGGCCTGGACTTGCGCCTGGTCGACGCACCTGAACCCGGTATCGGACCCGCTCGCAACGCCGGCGCTGCCGCGGCGAGTGCGGACGTGTTGCTCTTCCTGGACCAGGACGACCGCGTGTCGCCAGGGTACGTCCGCACGATGACGGAGGCGCTGATGCACGCCGAGGCGGTGGGCGCCCGCATGGACACGTCCGGCAACCCGCCGGCGGCTCGGCGGGCGCGAGGCCCGATGATCCAGGAGCGTGGGCTTGCGAGGTCGCCGTTCACCTGGTCCTATGGCTGCGCGCTTGGCGTCCGGGCCGACGTCTTTGCCGAGGTCGGCGGGTTCCCGCAGGTCACGCGCAGAGGAGCCGAGGACGTTGGCCTCGGCTACCTGCTCCATCGCCGCGGATGCCGCTGGGCGTTCGTGCCGGAAGCGGTAGTCCACTACCGCCTCCGGTCGGGAGTGCGGGAGAACTACCGGCAGGGTCGCGCCTACGCCATGGCCGGGGCGGTGCTCTACGAGCACCTACGCTCGACGTACCCCGACGACGCAGCGGTGGAGGCTCTCCGTCCACGAGTCACCGGGCTCGCCGGTGGTACCCGGCTGGTGCTGGCGACCCGAAGCCGTGGCGACTTGGCCAAGGCGGCGCTCTTCTGGGGCCGGCGTGCGGGCACCGCGAGGTGGCTGCTCGACAACCGGCGCCCCCGGCAGGCCGCATGACCAGGGCGCCAGCTGCCAACCGGCCCCCGACGACCGTGCCCCGTCCGCGCCTCCTCGGACTGGGAGTGCACGACCAGCCGCGCGGTCGGCTGGTCGTCGGAGAGCTGGGCGTCGGCCTGCCATTCGAGGTCAGGCGCGTCTTCCTCGTTCACGGCGTCCCGGCCGGCGAGGTACGAGGCCACCACGCTCACCGGAGCTGCGAGCAGCTGCTGGTGTGCCTGTCCGGAAGGCTCGTAGTGGAGACCTGGGGCCGCGCAGGGGCCGGTCTCACCCTCCTGGAGGATGACGCGCATGGCTTTCACGTGCCGCCGCTCACGTGGGCGACGCAGACCTACCTCGAACCCAACAGCGCCCTGCTCGTCCTGTGCAGCGAGGCGTACGACCCCGACGAGTACGTGACGGACGAAGCGGAACTGCGCCGCCTGGTACGAGACAGCGCTGGGTCGCCTCCAGCGTTCTCGCGGCCGGGGAGAATACCTGTCGGTGGGGCCACCTAGCATGGGCACGCCGGCCCCGGACGACAAGGGACTCGGCGCCGCCCTGCCCGCGTGCAAGACTGGAGCCCAGTGGCCGACCGCCTCATCGTCCGTGGCGCGCGCGAACACAACCTCAAGGACGTCTCGCTCGACCTGCCGCGCGACGCGCTGATCGTCTTCACCGGGCTTTCCGGCTCGGGCAAGTCCAGCCTGGCCTTCGACACGATCTTCGCCGAGGGACAGCGCCGCTACGTAGAGTCATTGTCCGCCTACGCTCGGCAGTTCCTGGGCCAGCTGGACAAGCCGGACGTCGACTTCATCGAGGGCCTGTCGCCGGCGGTGTCGATCGACCAGAAGGCGACCAGCCGCAACCCGCGCTCGACGGTTGGCACGATCACCGAGGTCTACGACTACCTGCGGCTGCTCTACGCGCGCATCGGCCAGCCGCACTGCCCGGCCTGCGGCCGCCCGATCGGCCGCCAGTCACCGCAGACGATCGTCGACCGGGTCCTAGAGCTCGACGAGGGCACCCGCTTCCAGGTGCTGGCGCCGGTGGTGCGGGCTCGCAAGGGCGAGTACGCCGACCTGTTCCGCTCTCTCGCCGCCCAGGGCTACGCACGGGCGCGGGTCGACGGGCAGGTGCACCCGCTGACCGAGGTGCCGCCGCTGAAGAAGCAGGAGAAGCACACCGTCGAGGTCGTCGTCGACCGGCTCACCGTCAAGGCCTCGGCCAAGCGGCGGCTCACCGACTCCGTCGAGACCGCGCTGCGGCTGTCTGGCGGCCTCGTGACGCTGGATCTCGTCGACCTACCCGACGACGACGCGGAGCGGGAGCGCTCGTTCTCCGAGCACCTCTACTGTCCCGACGACGACATCTCCTTCGAGGAGCTCGAGCCGCGTTCGTTCTCGTTCAACTCCCCGTTCGGCGCCTGCCCGGAGTGCACCGGCCTCGGCACGCGCCGGGAGGTCGACCCCGAGCTGGTGGTGCCCGACCCGGCGCGCAGCCTGGACGATGGCGCGCTCTCGCCGTGGAGCTCGGCGCACACCGCCGACTACTTCGGACGGCTCGTCAACGCCCTCGCCGAGACCCTCGGCTTCCGCACCGACGTGCCGTGGGAGCGGCTTCCCACGACTGCGCAGAAGGCGCTGTTGCACGGCCACGGCAGCCAGGTGCACGTCCGCTACCGCAACCGCTACGGCCGCGAGCGCGCCTACTACACCGCGTTCGAGGGCGTCGTGCCCTACATCGAGCGTCGCCACGCGGAGGCGGAGTCCGACACCAGCCGGGAGCGCTTCGAGGGCTTCATGCGCGAGGTGCCCTGCCCGGCCTGCCGCGGGTCGCGGCTCAAGCCGGTGTCGCTGGCGGTCACCGTCGGCGGCCGGTCGATCGCGGAGGTGGCCGGCCTGCCGATCGGCGAGTGCGCGGATCTGCTCGCCCGGCTCGAGCTCAGCGACCGCGACGCGCAGATCGCGGCCCGGGTGCTCAAGGAGGTCAACGAGCGGCTGCGCTTCCTCGTCGACGTCGGCCTGGACTACCTCTCGCTGGAGCGTCCCGCGGCGACCCTCGCCGGCGGTGAGGCGCAGCGCATCCGACTGGCCACCCAGATCGGCTCCGGTTTGGTCGGGGTGCTCTACGTCCTCGACGAGCCCTCGATCGGGCTGCACCAGCGCGACAACCGGAGGCTCATCGAGACGCTCGTCCGGCTGCGCGACCTCGGCAACACCCTGATCGTGGTCGAGCATGACGAGGAGACGATCCGCACCGCCGACTGGGTCGTCGACATTGGTCCCGGGGCGGGGGAGCACGGCGGCCAGATCGTCCACTCCGGCGATCTCGCGGGCCTGCTGGCCGACGAACACTCGCTCACCGGCGCCTACCTGTCACGGCGCCGGAGCATCCCGATGCCGCTCGTCCGGCGGCCGCCACAGCGCGGCAAGGCCCTCACCGTCGTGGGGGCGCGCGAGCACAACCTGCGGGACGTGACGGTGTCGTTCCCCCTGGGCTGCCTGATCGCCGTCACCGGGGTGAGCGGGTCCGGCAAGTCCACGCTCGTCAACGACATCCTCTACACGAGCCTGGCCCGCGAGATGCACGGCGCCCGCGCGGTGCCCGGCCGGCACACCCGGATCAAGGGGCTCGACGCAGTCGACAAGGTCGTCCATGTCGACCAGTCGCCGATCGGCCGCACGCCACGGAGCAACCCGGCCACCTACACCGGCGTCTTCGACTCGATCCGCAAGTTGTTCGCCGAGACCGAGGAGGCCAAGGTCCGTGGCTACCAGCCCGGCCGCTTCTCCTTCAACGTCAAGGGCGGCCGCTGCGAGAACTGCCAGGGCGACGGCACCATCAAGATCGAGATGAACTTCCTGCCCGACGTCTACGTGCCGTGCGAGGTGTGCCACGGGGCCCGCTACAACCGGGAGACCCTCGAGGTCCACTACAAGGCCCGCACGGTCTCGGAGGTCCTCGCCATGTCGATCGAGGAGGGGCTCGAGTTCTTCGCCCCGATCGAACGCATCGCGCGGCACCTCCGCACCCTTGTCGACGTCGGGCTCGGCTACGTGCGGCTCGGCCAGCCGGCACCCACCCTGTCCGGCGGCGAGGCGCAGCGGGTCAAGCTCGCCTCCGAGCTGCAGAAGCGCTCCACCGGCCGCACCGTCTACGTCCTCGACGAGCCCACCACCGGCCTGCACTTCGAGGACGTGCGCCGGCTCGTGGAGGTGCTGCAAGGGCTGGTCGACAAGGGCAACACGGTCGTGGTGATCGAGCACAACCTCGACGTCGTCAAGACCGCCGACTGGGTGCTCGACCTGGGCCCGGAGGGCGGCACCGGCGGCGGCCGGCTGGTCGCCGAAGGCACCCCCGAGCAGGTGGCTCACGCGGTCGGCAGCCACACCGGTGCGTTCCTCCGCCACGCCCTGGCCGGTCAGGTGCAGGCGCCCGCCCGGCGTCCCCGCGCGCGCTCCGCGGGCCGCCGGGTGGCTCGAACCGGCTGAGCGGTTTCGAACCAGGCGACCGCCTCGTCCGTTGCCCGGACGACCAGACCACCCACGCCGCACCGTCTGCCCGCCTCGGAGGCTGCTGTGACCCAACGCCTGACCGACCTCGATCACGCACCTGACGACGAGGCGCGTGCGACGTCCCGCCGCACCGTGCTGCTCGGCGCCGGGCTCATCGGGGCTGGTGGGGTGCTTGCCGCCTGCGGGAGCTCCGGGGACGGCGTGGCGGCTGCGAGTTCGGCGCCGGCCGTCGGTGGGGCCGAATCGACTGCGCCGGGCGCCGATGGCGGGGGAGGAGGCGAGGTGCTCGGCAAGGCGGCGGACGTCCCGGTCGGCAGCGGCACCATCTTCGCCTCCGCTGCGGTCGTCGTGACCCAGCCGACCAAGGGCGAGTTCAGGGGGTTCAGCACGCGCTGCCCGCATCAGGGCTGCGCGGTCTCGATGGTGCAGGGCGCGACGATCACCTGCCCGTGCCATGGCAGCACCTTCTCGATCGTCGACGGATCGCGCACGGGGGGCCCGGCCCCGACCGGCCTCACCGAGGAGCCGGTTACGGTGAGTGGGGGAGAGGTCATGCTCAGCTGACCGAGCCGGTGCCCACGCGCACGACGAGCCCCGCGTCAGCGAGCCGCTCCAGCAGGGGAAGGGTGTCCCGGAGCACTTGCTCCAGCGGCACGCCCAGGCGCATGGCGAGCGACGCCGCAAGGTCGGTGACCGTGGAGCGTCCGTCGAGGCTTCGCCACACCGCGGCTGCTGATGCGTTGAGCCGGTGGAGGTCCCGGCGGTCGAGGTCGAACAGCACGAGCTCCGGGTCGAGTGCCTCGGCGAGGACCGCCTCTGAGCGCGCCCAGACGGCGTCCTCCGGCGCGGCTGCGGCGTCCATCGGGTGAGCGTAGGCGTCCCTGCAACGGATCTTCGGGCTCACGTAGCAGGGCTGGCGCCAGCGTCGTACGCGTCCCGGACGGGGGCCCCGTTACCGTGAGGACCGGTTCGTCGGTCAGGGCGACGGGGTCCGGGTCGGAGCGGTCTCTGCCGGAGCCCTCCTGTCGGGGCCGGCTGATCGTGGCGTTCGATGCTGTGGGCGCCGTCCCGGGCCTTCTCGTCGGCCCGGGCCGGTGACTCAGTCTGTCGGTGGAGCTTGGAGGGGGAGTAGTGCGGGTTGCCGCAGTCGTCGTCACATACAACCGAGCCGAGGTACTTCGTCCCTGCATCGAGGCGCTACAGGCCCAGTCCCGTCCGGTTGACGAGGTGATCGTCGTCGACAACGCGTCCGCCGATCACACCGCTAGCGTGCTGGACCAGAGCTTCCCGGACGTCACCGTGGTGCGGCTGCCCACCAACACTGGGGCGGCAGGAGGGTTCGCCGCTGGCATCGAGAGCGCCGTTCGAAGCGGTCACGACTGGATCTGGGTCCTCAACGACGACGACACTCCGCTGCCGGGCGCCCTGGCGGTACTACTTCAAGCGCTCGGGTCCCTCCCCTCCAAGACCGGGATGCTGGCTTCCGGCCGGCTCGATGAGGAAGGCCGGCCCTGGGCCATCGGTGGAACATGGCATCACCGGGTACGAGACGTTCCGAATCCAGGCTTAACGGCGCGACCGGTGGCTCTCGATGTCGTCACCTTCGGAGGCACGTTGTTGTCCGCCGCCATGACGCACGAGATCGGCCTCCCGCGTGCCGACCTTTTCATGATGTGCGAAGATCTTGATCTCTGTCTACGCGCCCGCTCCGCCGGGTGGTTGTTGTACGCGACACCCGAAGTCCTCGTGACCGCCCTCGGCATGGGTGGAGGCACGGACGCGGCGGCAGCGTGGCGGTCCTACTACCAGACCCGCAACCACGCTCTCATCGTGCGCTCACGTAGATCCGCCCCTGAGATCTTGTGGTGGATCGTCCGCACGTCGAAGTTCGTCGTAGCTGCGGCGCTTCGAAGGGACTGGACGCGGGTACGGCTGCGACTGCGGGGGGCCGTCGACGGCGTCCGGGGAGTGAGCGGAGTCACTGTCCAGCCGGGCAGCATCTAGTCCGGGCTCCGGTCATCGCTCTCCTGTGCCGTCCGTGAATGCAGCCGAACCCTGGTGTCGATGTGCCCTAGTCATCGAGCCGCGGAGCGATACTCCTGGCGTGGGCGATCACGCCTGCGAGGACCGCCTTTGAGCGCGCCGAGACGACGTCCTCCGCGGCGGGCGACTCGTCCACCTGAAGGAGCCCAGGGGCGGTGACAGACATCCGGACACACGTACTACGGATGCCGCCAGCGTCGTAGGCGTGCCCGGCCGGGCGCCCCTACTGTGATGACCGCCTCGTCGGTCCGGGCGACGTGGTCCTGGGTTCGGAGCCGGGTCCGACGGACCCCCCTCCCGTCAAGGGCCGGCAGCCGGGTGTTCGACGCCACGGGCCGTCCCGGTCCTTCGTCGGTCCGGGCCGGCGAGGCCCAGCGTGAGCGGGGAGGGGGGAGCGGTGCGGGTCGCGGCTGTCGTGGTCACGTACAACCGCGTGGACGTGCTACGGGAGAGCATGGCCGCGCTGCAAGCGCAGAGCCGTCCCCTGGACGAGGTAGTCGTCGTCGACAACGCCTCGACCGACGAGACGGCGGCAATGCTCGGAGCCGAGTTCCCCACCGTGCACGTGGTCTCGATGGACTCGAACTCCGGCGCAGCGGGCGGCTGGGCCGCCGGCATGGAGGTCGGGCTCGCCTGTGGGCACGACTGGCTCTGGGTTCTCAACGACGACGACGTCCCTGCTCCTAGAGCGCTCGAGCACCAGATCGACCTGCTGGCCGCACTCCCGCCGCGCACCGGCATGCTCGCCTGTGCTCGGAACGGCGAGGACGGCGTGCCGCAGGTGCTGGGTGCCCGATGGGTGGGTCGCCATCTGCCCCTGGGCCCCACTCCGGCCGGCGCCGCCGCGGTGCGGGCCGACATCGTGACACTGTCCGCCACCATGGTGTCCGCAGCGATGTTGCGGGAGATCGGCGTCCTGCGCTCGGACCTGTTCATGATGCTGGAGGACGTGGACCTGTGCCTGCGGGCGCGAGACTACGGGTGGTGCACGTGGGTCACCACAGACCTGTTGACGACGTCGCTGCTCATGGGCGGTTCGGGTGCCGCATCGGCGTGGCGTGGCTATTACCAGACCCGCAATCACGCGCTCATCGCGCTTGGCCGACGCTCCCCGGTGGAGCTCTTCTGGTGGCTGGTGCGCACGGCCAAGTTCGTCGCCGCGGCCGCACTCCGGCGGGACTGGACGCGCGTGCGACTTCGGCTGCGTGGGGCCCTCGACGGGGTCCGGGGCGTCAGCGGCCCGACAGTCCGGCCGGGCAGCGCCTAGCCGGTCGGGGCGCGCGCCGACAGCTCGACGTACGTCCGCTCCTGCTCCCCGACGGCCTTGCGCGCGTCGAAGCGGGCACTGGCGCGCTGCGCCGCCGCGCCCCGGGCCTGCCGAGCCTGGGGGTCTGACGTCGCCGCCGTGATGGCTGTCGCCAGGGCGGCGGCGTCACCCGGCGGCACCAGCCACCCCTCCACGCCCTCGTGCACGACGTCTGGGATCCCCCCGACGGTGGTGCAGACGGCGGGAAGCCCCGCCGCCATGGCCTCCATGAGAGCCACCGGCAGGCCCTCGTGGAGCGACGAGAGGCAGAAGACGTCTGATGCGGCGAGCATGTCGGTCACGTCCGTCCGGTGACCGAGCAGATGTACGTGGGTTGCCAGCCCGAGCCGGTCGCGCAGCGCCCGCACCTCCGGCTCCAACGGGCCCTGCCCGACCGACACGAAGTGCACGTCAGCAGCGCCGCGCAGCACGCTCCTCGCCGCTGCCAGCAGGTTTGGGTAGTCCTTCGACGCACGGAAGTTCGCCACCGTCGTCACCACGGTGGCGTCCGGTCCGATGCCGAGCTCCGCGCGGACGCGCCCTCGTGCGTCCGGCGTCGGCTGCAGCTCAGACAGGACGATGCCGTGCTCCAGGACGGAGGTGACCTTCGCGGCGCGGCCGTGGGTGGATTCGGCCACCGGGCGCGACACGGCCCATCGATGGTCGTCCATGCCGCACGTGACGGCGTTGAGCCACCGCGTCGGGGCCGAGTACCGCTCCCACACGTTGTGCTCCGTCGAGACGAGCGCAGGGCGGCGGGACCGCGGCACCCCGACGCGGGCCAGGCGCGCCACGACGGCCATGAGCGGCGAGTGGGCGTGGACGACGTCGAAGTCACCGCTGCGTACGCCGCGCGCGACCCGCAACGGCCAGGCCCGCCCCGCACGCCCACCGCTGACGCACCGGCAGCGAACGCCCCGAGCCTCCAGCGCCGGCACGAGCTGGTCCTTCCACGGGACGACGTACCACGCCTGATAGGCGAATCCCGTGGTGTCGCCGACCCGAGCGTGGTTCACCAGCAGCTGCTCCGCACCCCCTTGTCCGAGCCCCTTGACCAGCCACAGGACTCGCACGGGCCGCCGCCCCCCGGAGCCGGCGTAGTCGCTGGAAGGGTCCATGGCCCAGGGATTCTGCCGCAGCATGCGTATGTCCCCGCGAGGCCGCCCACCCGACACTGGTTACGGACGGTTCCGGAGGGGGAATCTGTGACCACGGCTGCAGAAGTGCGCGCCGCGACGCCGAGCGTCGGCGACCGCGTTCGCGTGCGTTCGCGCGAGGACATCCTGGCGACGCTGGGACCTGACGGCTCGGTCAACGGGTTGCCGTTCATGCCGGAGATGCTGTCCTTCGCGGGGCGGACGCTGCCGGTGGACGCCGTCGTCAACCGCACCTGCGACACGATCAGCAACAGCGGCACGACCCGCGGGATGCAGGGCACCGTGCACCTCGCCGGCGCACGCTGCGACGGCTCAGCGCACGGCGGGTGCCAGGCGCGTTGCCTGCTCTACTGGCGTGAGGAGTGGCTCGAACCGGCAACGGCCGACGGGCCGCGCCCCGCGGCAGAGCCCACCTCCGGGTCGGATGCCGTGCCGGCAGCCCTTGCGGCCGCCCAAGTCGCGGGGCGCACCGACGCCGGCGATCCGCTCTGGCGCTGCCAGGCGACCGAGGTGGTCCGTGCGAGCTGCTTCGTGTCCCCGTACGACGTCCGTACCTGGGCGAGCGACGTCAAGGCGGGCAACGGTCGGTGGTGGACCGCCATGGCGAGCGCGTCCATCGTGCTGTTCAACAAGTACCAGGCGCTGAGCCACCGGTTGCCGAGCCGCCTGCGCATCCGCGACGGGCGGCCATGGCCGTTCTACGCGCCAACCGGTGAGCGCCGGCGGCCCACGGAGGCGCTCGGCCTCCAACCTGGTGACCTGGTCGAGGTCAAGCCGCTGGCTGAGATCGAGGCCACTCTCGACGACAAGGACAGCGTCCGAGGGCTGCGCTTCAGCGGCGAGATGCTGCCGTACTGCGGCAAGCAGGCCCGCGTACTCGACGTCATCGAGCGGATCATCGATGAGCGCAGCGGCCGCATGCTCAAGCTGCGCGACTGCGTGCTTCTCGAGGACGTCTGGTGCGCCGGAACGTTCCGGCTGATGTGCCGACGGAAGATCTTCGCGTACTGGCGCGAGTCCTGGTTGCGTCGGGTCGACGAGCCCAGCGCGCGGCAGAGCGCCGCGTAGCACCGTGGCCGAGGGGGGAACGCTGCGATGAGGATCGTCGTCACCGGGAGCGACGGCTACATCGGTCGGGTGCTCGTGCCGCACCTGACCAGAGCCGGGCACGAGGTCAGGGGCTTCGACGCCGGCTGGTACCAGGGTTGCTCACTGGGCGCCGAGCCGACGTCGCTTCCCGGGGTGGCCCGCGATGTCCGCGACGCGACGCCGGAGGACTTCGCCGGCGCGGAGGCCGTGGTCCATCTGGCCGCCATCTCCAACGACCCGGTCGGCAACCTCGCCGCCGGCACGACCGACGCGGTCAACCACCGGGGGACGCTGCAGGCCGCGGCGGCGGCGCGGGCGGCTGGGGTCACGCGGTTCGTCTTCGCGTCCTCCTGCAGCCTCTATGGTCGCGCCGCGAACGACGACGCCCTCGACGAGTCGGCACCGTTCAACCCCGTCACCCCGTACGGCGAGTCCAAGGTCCACGCCGAGCGAGGCCTCGCGGAGCTGGCCGCTGACGGCTTCTCACCCACCTACCTGCGCAACGCGACGGTCTACGGACCCTCGCCGCGGCTCCGTCTCGACATCGTCGTCAACGACCTCGTCGCCAGGGCGCTGCTCACCGGCCAGGTCCTGGTGCTCTCTGACGGCACGCCGTGGCGCCCGCTGGTGGACGTCGACGACGTCTGCCGCACCGTGGCCGCCGTCCTCGAGGCTCCGCGGGAGGACGTGCACGACCAGGCCTTCAACGTCGGCCGCGACGGGGAGAACTACCGCGTCAGCGAGGTCGCAGACATCGTGGCCGCGACAGTGCCCGGCAGCCGCGTCGTCTACGCCGCCGGCGGAGGCCCCGACACGCGCTCCTACCGCGTCGACTTCGGCAAGCTGGCCCGGGCCTTCCCGTCGCTCCAGCTGACCGGGACCGTCCAGAGCGGCGCCCAGCGGTTGCACGAGGCCTACCTCCGGCACTGGTTGTCGCGAGACGACCTGGACAGTTCCCGGTTCGTGCGACTGCGGCGCATACAGGAGCACCAGCAAGCGGGACGCATGGGAGCGGACCTGTCCTGGACGTCCGAGGTCCCCGTGGAGGTGGGCGCATGAGCATCGACGTCCGGAACGCTCCGGCCGAGCTCCCGGTGCGACAGACCGGCGCCACATGCCGGCTCTGCTCGGCCGCGCTGCAGGACACGGTCGTGGACCTCGGCATGTCGCCGCTGTGCGAGACCTTCCTGCTCCCCGACCAGCTCAACCGGATGGAGCCGTTCTACCCGCTACACGTCTTCGTGTGCCGCGAGTGCTTCCTCGTGCAGGTCGAGGAGTACGTCACGCCCGAGGGCATCTTCGCCGAGGACTACCCGTACTTCTCGTCGTACTCCACGAGTTGGCTCGCCCACGCCGAGCGCTACGTGGAAGCGGCCACAGAACGGCTGGGCCTCGGGCCGGCCAACCAGGTGGTCGAGCTCGGCAGCAACGACGGCTACCTTCTTCAGTACTTCCAAGCCCGTGGCGTCCGAGTGCTCGGCATCGAGCCGGCGCGCAACGTCGCCGCGGTCGCCAACGCTGCCGGCGTCCCGACCCGTCCGGTGTTCTTCGGCGTGGACACCGCCGACGAGCTCGTCGCGGAGGGCATCCGCGCCGACCTCGTCTGCGGGGCCAACGTGCTGGCCCAGGTGCCCGACCTCAACGACTTCGTCGGCGGCATCAAGCTGCTGCTCGCGCCCGGCGGGACCGTGACCATCGAGTTCCCGCACCTCCAGCGCCTGCTGGAGAGCAACCAGTACGACACCATCTACCACGAGCACTTCTCCTACTTCTCCTTCGCCACGTCCGTGGCCGCCTTGGCCCGGCACGGCATGACCGTGTTCGACGTCGAGGAGCTGCCGACCCACGGCGGATCGCTGCGGATCTGGGCTCGCCACGCCGAGGACGCCAGCCGGCCGGTGACGCGCCGGGCGAAGGACCTGCTGCAGCGGGAGGACGAGGCGGGGATGCAGTCGCTGGAGCATTACGCCTCGTTCGCACGTCGCGTCGAGCGAAGCCGGAGGCGGCTCCTGTCGTTCCTCATCGAGGCCAAGGACGCCGGGCGGACCGTGGTGGGCTACGGCGCGCCCGGCAAGGGCAACACTTTGCTGAACTACTGCGGCGTGCGACCGGACCTGCTCGCCTACACCGTCGACCGCAACCCGCTCAAGCACGGTAGGTACACACCCGGCACCCGCATCCCGATTCACCCGCCGGAACGCATCGACGAGACAAAGCCCGACTACGTGCTCATCCTGCCGTGGAATCTCGCCGACGAGATCGTCGACCAGATGAGCCACATCCGCCAGTGGGGTGGCCGGTTCGTGGTCCCGATCCCGGAGCTGGCGGTGCTGTCATGAAGGTCGTCCTGTTCTGCGGTGGCCTGGGCATGCGCATCCGCGACTACTCGGATGCCGTCCCCAAGCCGATGGTGCCGATCGGCTACCGGCCGATCCTCTGGTACGTCATGAAGTACTACGCCCACTTCGGCTACAAGGACTTCATCCTCGCCCTCGGCTACAAGGCCGACGTGGTGAAGGACTACTTCCTCCGCTACGACGAGGCGGTCTCCAACGACTTTGTCCTGCGCGGTGGGCGGTCCGTCGAGCTCATGGCCAGCGACCTGCACGACTGGAACATCACCTTCGTCGACACCGGGATGACGGCCAATATCGGGCAGCGCCTGCAGGCGGTCCGGCCCTACCTCGACGGCGACGACTACTTCCTGGCCAACTACAGCGACGGACTGACCGATCTCGACCTGCGTTCATATGTCGACCACGCGATCGCCATGGACAAGGTCGCGACGTTCCTCAAGGTCCGCCCCAGCCAGACCTTCCACGTCGTGCGCTCCGACGCGGACGGCTGCGTGCACGACATCAACCACGTGTCGCAGACCGATGTGTGGATCAACAGCGGCTACTTCGTGCTCAAGCAGGAGATCTTCGACCACATGGAGGCCGGTGACGAGCTGGTCGAGGCGCCGTTCCGGCGGCTCATCGAGCGGCGCCAGCTGCTCGCCCCCGCGTACGACGGGTTCTTCATGGCGATGGACACCTTCCGCGAGCGCGAGCAGCTGGAGGAGATGTGGCGCCTCGGCAAGGCACCCTGGGTGATGTGGTGACAGGGTGACCTCGTGACACGGACGTGCTGAGGCTCGCGCCCGACGGGCTCGAGCACCTGCTGTGCATCGGTGCGCACAGCGACGACATCGAGATCGGCTGCGGTGGCACCGTGCTGCGTCTGCTCGAAACCTACCCTGGGCTCGCCGTCACCTGGGTCGTGCTGTGCGCCGAGGGCGAGCGGGCCGCCGAGGCCCAGGCGAGCGCAGCACGTTTCCTCGCCAAGGCCGGGTCCGCCCAGGTCCACGTCGAAGCCTTCCCCGAACGGTTCCTGCCCTACGAGGGGGCCGCGGTCAAGCGCTGGTTCGACGAGCTCGGCCGGCGGTGCTCTCCCGATCTGGTGCTGACCCACCGGCGGGCCGACGAGCACCAGGACCACCGACTGGTCGGCGAGCTCACCTGGAACACATTCCGCAACTCCCTCGTGCTGGAGTACGAGATCGCGAAGTACGAGGGCGACCTCACGCCCCCGAACGTCTTCGTCGCGCTCGACGTCGAAACCTGCACAGCCAAGGTGGACGCGGTGCTGCAGGGCTTCCCCTCGCAGCGCGGCCGCTACTGGTTCACGGCGGACACGCTGTGGGCCCTCCTGCGGCTGCGTGGTGTGGAGGCCCGCGCGCCGTCCGGCTTCGCCGAGGGCTTCCACGGCCGCAAGCTGGTGCTCTGAGATGCGCTTCACCCCGACGCCGATCGACGGCGTCGTCATCGTCGACCCCGAGCCGGCGAGCGACGAGCGCGGCCTGTTCGCGCGCACCTGGGACCCTGAGGAGTTCCTCGCCCACGGCCTCGACCCACAGGTGCGCCAGTGCAGCGTGTCCTACAACGTGACCCGTGGCACGCTCCGCGGCCTGCACTACCAGGCGGAGCCCCATGCCGAGGTCAAGCTGGTGCGTGTCACCGCCGGCGCGGTTCTCGACGTGGCGGTCGACCTGCGCGCCGGGTCGCCGACGTACCGTGGCTGGGTGGGGGTGGAGCTGACCGCCGACAACCGCCGAGCACTGTACGTGCCTCAGGGCTGCGCCCACGGGCTGTTCACCCTCGTCGACGGGACCGAGGTCTTCTACCAGATCTCGGCCGCTTTCGTGGCCGAGGCCGCGCGCGGTGTCCGCTGGGACGATCCGGCCATCGGCATCGGATGGCCGGGGCAGCCACAGGTCATGAGCGATCGCGACCGGTCGTGGCCGCTGCTCGACGGACCTCCGGGGTGAGCGTCGCCGCGCTCGCAGATGCCTACCGCACCGACGAGGCGCTGCGAGCCGACGTGGGCACGGATATGCACCTGCTGGTGACCAGGCTGTTCCCGATCTGCCGCAGCATCACCGGTGACGGCGTGCGCCAGACGCTCTCCGTGGTCGGTGAGCTGCTTCCCCTCGACGTCCACGAGGTGCCGAGCGGGACGCCGGTGTTCGACTGGGAGGTGCCACCGGAGTGGAACGTCCGGGACGCCTACGTCGCCGACGCCGCCGGCCGTCGTGTCGTCGACTTCCGCGCCTCGAGCTTGCACCTGGTCAGCTACAGCGTGCCCGTGCGCACGCGGCTGGCCCTCGACGAGCTGCGCGGGCACCTGCACACGCTCCCCGACCAGCCGGACCTGATCCCCTACCGCACCTCGTACTACGCCCGCGACTGGGGCTTCTGCCTGTCCCAGCGGCAGCTCGACGCGCTGGCTCCCGGCGACTACGACGTCGTCGTCGACACCTCCCTCGAGTCCGGGTCGCTGACGTACGCCGAGTGCGTGCTGCCCGGTGAGACCAGTGACGAGATCGTGGTCAGCACCCACGTCTGCCACCCGTCACTCGCCACCGACAACCTCAGCGGCATCGCCGTCGCGGCCTGGCTGGGCCGCCTGCTGCGGGACGTGCCGCGCCGGCACACCGTGCGGCTGCTCTTCGTCCCAGGGACGATCGGCTCGCTCGCGTGGCTGTCCGAGCACGCGGACGTGCTGCCCAGGATCCGGCACGGCCTGGTCGTCACCGGCCTCGGCGGTCCCGGGGGCCTGGTGTACAAGTGCACCCGCCGCGGGCGCCGTCCGGTCGACCGGGCGGCGCGGCACGTGCTGGAGAACCATCGCAGCAGGGACGTGCGGGAGTTCTCGCCCTACGGCTACGACGAGCGGCAGTACAACTCCCCGGGGTTCGATCTGCCCTTCGGGCGGCTGTCCCGCACTCCCCATGGCGAGTTCCCCGAGTACCACACCTCCGCCGACAACGTCGACTTCGTGCGGCCGGAGCTGCTCGCCGAGGCCCTTGGCGCGGTGCTCGACCTGCTCGACGTGCTCGAGGGCAACCGCGCCTACCGCAACCTGTTCCCTTACGGCGAGCCGCAGCTCGGCCGGCGCGGGCTCTACCCGACGGTGGGGGGCCCAGGCGCTGCCGACGACGTGATGGCGATGCTGTGGCTGCTCAGTCTCTCCGACGGCACGGTGTCGCTGCTCGAGGTGGCCGAGCGGTCCGGCATGGCGTTTCCCGCCCTCCGCCGAGCCGCCGACCGGCTGCTGGCCGCCGGAGTCGTCGCGCCGGTCTGACCGCCGTCATCACCGGGCCGGTGCGTCGGGGCTGCCCGTGCCGGCGCGCCGGCCGCGTACCAGCAGCTCCCCGGAGCGGTAGAGCTCCGCTGCCAGCCGCCGGCCGTCCTGGCCGACGGCGCGCAGCAGGACGTCGCCACGCATCGCCGAACGCTCGTGCAGCGGGAGCCCGTGCCGGCCCACGGCCGCCAACTGGTGCCGGGTCAGGCGCCACGTGCGCAGGGGAAGCTGCCCGGCGTTGGACGGGTCGTTGTAGACCGAGTAGCTCCGACCGGCACGGGCCGACTCGTCGACGGTGTAGTGGTAGGCGCAGCCGGGCAGCTGGAGGAACGGGCCGGCCAACGCCAGCTCCAGGAGCATGACCCGGGCCGCTCCGAGGTAGCCCTGCATCCCCCCGATGCGGACGAGCGGATCGCGGCGGATGAGGCCGAACATCTGGTGCGTCTCGTCGCGGTCCCACAGCTGCCGGTGCCCGCGCCGGAGGGCCGACGGATCGGTCATCCAGTCGGCGGGCTGCCAGCGCTCGACGACCCGGCCGGTTCCGTCGTGGACGGCGACGCCCGTGCAGGCGAGCACCGCGTTGGGGGTGGCCCGCAGCGCAGCGAGGGTCGTGGACAGGTAGGTCGAGTCGATCCAGTCGTCGTGGGTCGCCCACTTGAAGTAGGGCCCGGAGGACAGGTGCAGCGCACGGGCGAAGTTGCCGACCAGTCCCAGGTTTCGCTCGTTGCGCACGTAGCGCACCCTCTGGTCCGCGTCGGCGTACGACAGGGCGATCTTGGCGGTGGCATCGGTCGAGGCGTTGTCGACAACGACGATCTCCAGGTCCGGCTCGTCCTGGGCCAGGTGGCACTGCAGCGCGCGGTCGAGGGTGGCTGCCCCGTTGTAGACGGGAAGGCCGATGCTGATGAGCGGGATTCTCGCCACGTTCTCTCGTCTCAGGCGTAGGGCCGGAACACGGGCTTGACGGGTCGTCCGTCGAGGAATCCGTCGAGCCCCGACTCCAGTGCCTTGGCGTAGACGTCGAGCACCTCGGCAACGATCGCGACGGTGCGGTCCACGTCGTCCTCGCTGAGGGCGGCACTCGGAACGAACGACGGGGCCAGCAGCCCGCGCCTCATGGTCTCCTGCAGGAACAGCGTTCGGAATCCCTGCGAGCGCTGACCCTCCCCGTCGAGCGTCGCGTAGACGAGGTTGCAGTCGCGGCCCAGGACGAGGAAGGACTCGTCCAGACCGCGCGCATCGACCTCGGCTCGTACTCCGGCGGCGAGGCGCCGACCGCGCTGGTGCAGCGTGCCGGTGACGTCCTCCTCGGTGTAGATGCGCACGACCTCCCGAGCCGCGGCCAGCGCGCCGGTCTCCGCCCCGTGCGTCGTCGACAGCAGGAAGACGCGCTCGTGTGGCGAAGCCAGGCCGCCCAGCTCCATCAGGTCGCGTCGACCGGCGAGTGCGCTGACCGCGAACCCGTTGCCGAGTGCCTTCCCGAAGGCCGCCAGGTCCGGCTGGACGCCGTAGACGTGCTGTGCGCCGCCCCGGTGCCAGCGGAAACCGGTGATCATCTCGTCGAGCACCATCACGGCGCCGTACCGGTCGCACAACCCTCGGACGCCCTCGAGGAAGCCCGGCTCCGGCTCGATGGCGCCCGCCGCTTCGAGCACGACGCAAGCCGCTCCGCCCGGCGCGTCCGTCAGCGCCCGCTCCAGCGATGCGAGGTCGTTGAAGCCGAACCCTTGCGTGGCCTCACGGACCGGATCCGGCACGCCAGCCGGCATGGCCGTCGAGCCGATGAACCAGTCGTCGGTGGAGAAGAACGGCTGGTCGGAGCAGACGAGGACACTCTCGCGCCCGGTCGCGGCGCGGGCCAGCCGGACGGCGGCCGTCGTGACGTCGGAGCCGTTCTTGGCGAACTTCACCATGTCCAGCCGCGGAAACGCCTCGAGGAACTCCTCGGCGACCTCGACCTCGAGCGCCGACGGCCGGACGAACCCGCTGCCGGCGGCCATCGCAGTTGCAGCGGCGGCGACCAGGCGCGGATGCCCGTGCCCCAGTGTCACCGCTCGCAGGCCTGAGCCGTATTCGAGGTACTCGTTGCCGTCGACGTCCCACACCCGGCATCCGTGGCCCCGGGCGATGAAGGGGGCCATGCCGTCGGGGTACTGGTCGTGGCCGCGGGCATAGGTGTGTGCGGCGCCCGGCACTAGGCGCTCGTAGCGCTCCAGCATCCGGCGCGACTCGTCGAACGTGCGCGCACTCAAGGCGTCCCCCCGGACTTGCGTCGTGCTGCTGTCAGGCCTGGCACTTCTGCCAGGCGAAGATGTGTTCGCTGGTCGTGGGGACGCCCGGTCCCACGGCTACGCCGTCAGCGACACAGCCGAGGTGGCACGTCACGATCGATCTGCCGTTCCGAGCCCGCGTTGGCGGTGCTGTCGCCGCACTTGGCGACGTACAGCCGCTTCCGGCCGTCTCGCTGGCTTCGGAAGGGACGTGGACGTAGGCACAGGACGGCGTCCATTGCCGGGCACGCTGCCCTCGGTCGCGAGGGCCGTGCTCGGGATCGACTGCACGAGCGGAACCGTCCACATCAGCGATCCGCCAACGATCGCCGATCGCCGCAGCAGCTGTCGACGACTGATGCCTTCGTCGTGCTCCTGGTACAGAGTCACCCGTCCCCCTCCAGAGGTCCCCACCCCGACCTGCTGCCAGCCTAGGGACGGCGCCACGATCCCTCCTGCGATGTCTGGAGGAGATCGGCTACGCCACCTCTACGGTGCTCCCGGCGAGGTCCTGGACGGCCCGCACCGCCCACTCCAGATCGCGATAGGACAGCGCCACCACAGGTGCCTGACGCACCAGGCGGGCCAGCACGGCCAGGTCGCGCTCGCCGTGCTCGGCGAAGCCGAACGTCGACTGGGCGATCGCCAGGACGGCCTCGGCCGGTGGCACGACCGTGGCGGTCCCCGTCGCGCCCGTCCGAAAGCCGGGGAGGACCAGGAGCGAGGGAGGAGCCGCTGTCTCCGGCACCCGCACACCCATCCTGGACGGGTCGAGGAGTCGGCGATCCGGTCGGGCGCCGGTGGCCGCGGCTCGACGCACGGCGGTCAGGGAGCCGGCCTTCAAGGCCAGGGGCTTGCGGTAAGCGTGGAGGCTGAGGTCATCGGGTGAGATCGCGGCCGCCTCGTCGCCCAGGTAGTCGGCGCCGGCGCCGACGAGACCGGCCGCCAGGGTGCTCTTCCCCGAACCTGATGGCGCGACGAGGAGGACCGTACGCCCGTCCACGACGACTCCCGCTGCATGCAGCACGACCCAGTGACGCTGGGCCGCCTCCACGATGCGGGAGTTGATCACCGCGAGGGCCGCCTCGGCGACGTCGTCGACTGTCACGTGCAGGTCTGTGACCGCTTCGTCGACCAGTCCCCATCCGTCAGCGCGTCGGTCGACCGTGAGCCCCAGCACCGCTCTGCCCGGGGGAGCCGTCGTCGGTGCCAGCGTGAGCAGCGGCGAGAACAACTCGGCGAGCGCGCCGGCATCATCCGGGCCAGCGTGGACGCGGACCTCGACCAACGTCCCCAGCGCTGATCCCGCCAGCGTGGTCCAAGCCCGCGGCGAGCTCACCACCGGTTCGTCGCGCTCGACGATCGCGCTGTTCACGCGCTGCGCTGCTCCTCCAGCGCAACGCCGACCCGGTCCGCCGAGTCGGCGAGCCGGCGGACGGCGGTCGCCAGACGGGCGATTGTCGGCTTCGTCATCCCGGTGTGGAGCGGCAGGGTGAGGACGCGCGCCGTGAACCAGTCTGTGGCCACCAGCTCCCGCTCGGGCGGCATGTCGGCGTATGCCTTCTGCCGGTGGCATGGCGGCTCGAAGTAGCGCCTCGTGTCGACGCCCTCCACCCGCAGGGCAGCCGCCACCTGATTGGGGCGCAGTCCCAGCACCGACGGTTCGACGACGACGGTCAGGTCCTTCCACGTCGAGCGGCAGCCGTCTCGCACGTCGACGAGCCGCAGCCCCGCCACGTCTGAGGTCAGCTCGGCGAACCCTTGGACCAGCGCGTTGCGGTGCTCCACTGTCTCGCGCAGACGGCGCACGGAGCCGACACCGACGACGGCGTGCAGCTCCGACATCCGGGCGTTGAGGCCGACGAACTGGGTGTCGTAGTTGCCCGGGTTGCCGTAATCACGCCCGATGCGCAGCGCCTCGGCAAGGCTGTCGTCCTGGGTGGTGACGATGCCACCCTCGCCGGCCACGGCGACCTTGGTGGGACTGAGGCTGAACACCTCGGCGCTGCCGGAGGCGCCCACGGGGCGCCCGTCCAGACTCGCGCCGAGCGCATGCGCGGCATCGAGGACGAGGGGTACCCGCGCTTCGGCTGCGACGTCCTCCAGCGCGGCGACGTCGCACGGTCCCCCGTAGACGTGCGTGCCCGACAGGGCAACCGCACCGTCGAGCGCGTCGGCCGCGCTCTGCGGGTCGATACCTCCAGTCCTCCGGTCGATGTCGGCCCAGACAGGCGATCCTCCGGCCCACACGACGGCGTGGGCCGATGCGGCGAACGTCATGCTGGGGAGGACGACGCGGCCCTGCGCGCCCAGCACGCGGTAGACGAGCATGAGTCCGGCCGTGCAGGAGCTGACCGCCACCGCGTTCCGGACCTGGCAGGTCTCTGCGACGAGATCCTCGAGCGCGCGGACGTGGCGACCGTTGGTGAGCTGGCCGCTGGCCAGAACCTCGGCAAGCTCGGCGGCGACGTCCGGCACTGCGGGCCGGACGAGCGGAAGCCCTTCGGGGAAGGCCGGATCACCGCCGAGGACGGCCGGCAGGTTGTCATTCACGAGATGGCACCTTCTCTCGAGGCGCCCACGGGGCGCCGGACAGTGTCGGGGGACGGGATGTGACGTCGATCCGGGAGCACCAGCGGGAGGCAGCTGAGCAGCAGCACGAACGGCAGCACTTGTGACCGCTCCCGGGAAAGGATCCCGAAGTTGCCGAACACGGAGAAGCCGACGACGAACTCCAGCACGAAGACCAGGCTGATGACGACGAGCGGCACCCTGAGCGCGAGGCGTGGCACGCGGAGCAGGCGCCGCCACGATGCGGTCAGCAGCGCGATCAGCAGGAGGCACTCCGCGGCCGCGATCAGCGTGACGGCGTTGCGGGCCTCCCACGGGAACGGCCGGAACAGCACGGTCATGAAGGCTCGGGGGATGTCCGACAGACCACCGACCGGCTGGGCATCGAACTCCGAACCCCCGGTCGTGGTTCTTCGAGCGGCCTCCGTGGCCACCGACCCCAACGACGAGGTGTCGAATTGTGTGGTCGCGAAGTAGTCCGTGGCATGGGAGACGAGCGTCGCCACACCCACCGCGCAGGCACCGAAGGCCCCCAGGCGGATCATCGGGGTCAGCGACGTCCGGCGTCGGGGCCGGTAGACGAGGACGCCTGCGGCGACGGCGGCGCCGATCATCAGGGCCATGTGCGGCCGCACCGCGGACGCCAGACCGGTGCCGAGGAGCAACGGGACGACGCCGGACAGGCGACCGGCGTAGACCCTGGCCGCCCCGTAGGTCGCCGTTCCCAGCGCGAGCAGCATCAACGACTCCTTGCCCACTGACGAGGGCCAGAAGAGCAGCGAGGGCCAGAGCAGCACGAGGACGGCGTAGCGCCGGGAGGGGGCGTCGGGGAAGGCCATGCGGTAGGCGCGGTAGAACAGCCACTGGCCCCACAGCGCAGCCCAGGCGAAGACGAGGAAGCCACCGATGAGGGTGGGTCCGGTGACCGTGTAGACGACACCTGTGGCCAGCTCGACGAATCTCGTGCTGACGAACCCCTCCTTCGGCACGACGAGAGTGCCGGACCGGAGGTTGTCGGCGATCTGCATGCCGGCGTTGTGGTAGCCGACCGAGTCGCCCTGGCCGTCGTACAGCGCGAACGTGACGTACCACCGGGCCGCCGTGGCGAGCAGCTTCGCCGTCAGCGCGATCCACAGCAGCCAGAGCACGCCAGGCTGACCGTCGGCGCGCGCCGCCCAGCGGTAGAGCGGAACCGACAGCAGGACCAGCGCGCCGACCACGACCAGCGCACCCCAATGGTCGTAGCTCGCGTGCTCCATCGACCAGAACAACGCGGCGGACCAGACGAAGACGCCGAGGACGCCGGCGACGGCGACGGCTCGCCCCGCCCACGACTCTCCCATCAGGTCGGCCCGAATACCTGCCGCGCCGCCGCGACGCTGCGCCGTATCCCGCGAGCCAACCACGCGCTTCGGGTCGTCCCTCGCTCCTGGAGGAACGCACGGTCCGGGAGGGCGAGGCTGGTGACGAAGGCAGCCTTGGATCGCATGCCCGGCACCGAGGCGACGGCGCTGAGCGCCTGGGCGGCGTAGGACACCTCGGGGGTCGCGTGAAGAGCCAAGAGCCGACGCTCGCGGTGTGGTATCTCGTAGCGATCTGCCCAACGGGACAGCGCCGTGACGTCGCAGATGCGGTAGGTGGACCAGGCGTCCCGGACGGCGCTCGCCAGCACCGGCTCGCAGCCCCAGCGCTGGGCGAGCTCGCGCAACCGCGCCTGCTCGAACCGGCCGTAGAGCGCCATTTCGGCGAGGTCCCGCAGCGCCATGAGCCGCCGCGCTCGACCGCCGATAACGGAGTGGTAGGCCGCGTGCAGGAGCCGTTGCTCATCCCCGAGGGCGGCCAGCGTGCTTCCCCCGACGCCGAACGTGCGCTCCGCCGACCACAGGTCCTCGATCGGGATGCGGAAGCCGTACGCGCCGGGCACGAGCGTGCGGTGCAGATCGAGCTCGAGCCCGCCCGACGTCCGGAGCACCAAGCTCTTGCCGAAGCGCTGGGCGAAATCGGGGCGGACCTGCGGCGAGACAGGTGTCAACCCAAGCTGCTCCAGCCGGGCCATGACCGCCGGCAGTGCCTCCGGCCTGACGAGCAGGTCGACGTCCCCGAAGGGGCGCAGGGCCGGGTCGGGGAAGTCCAAGTGTGCGTGCGCCGTGCCCTTCAACACGCGGAAAGGAATGCTCGACTCCGTCAAAGCATCCGAAACGTCGATCACCAGGCGCTCGAGGAGCAGAGCTGCGGCCATGCTCTCGACGTGGGCGTCGACGACGTCGGCGTGCTGGTCGTCGGTGACGGGCCAGGCCCCTGCGGTGACGGCCGCCGCCAGGAGACCGCTGAGCCGCTCGGACCGCACGACCTCGATCAACCGCTCCCAGTCGGCGGGAGCCAGCGGCTCGCCCGGCGGATCCAGCTCCGATCCAGGCAGTCCGTGAGCGCCCACGGCCGCGGCCGTGGGGGGCAGGGTGTCGAGCCGAACGACGGTCATGGTTCCTCGCGGACGACGCCCAGGTCGACGAGGTGGCCCAACACCTCGTCGACGACCTCAACGGCCCGGTGCTCCTCCACGTCGAACGTCGATGACAACCGCCGCGCCAACTCCGTACGGGTACCGCCGACGGCAAGGGCGTCCCAGAGGGCACGCCCCGGGCCAGTCACAGAGACGGGATCCCCTGACGGCTGCAGCACGATGACACCATCCGGCACACGTCGCCAGAGGGCTTCCTGCCTACGCCGGAACCGGGTCATGGTGACGGTCACCGTCGCCCTCGGCGGTTGTACTTGCGCGATGTCGTGGCCTGACCGCGTGCTCGCGACGCGCCGTAGCTGGTGCCCCGGCCGGAGACCGGCTCACGTCCCACTCGCTGCGCGATCGACAGCGGCTCCTGGGGCGGCGGATCTGGCGCATCGGATTGCGTCTCGGCGGTCGGTCCGGCCTTGGTGAGTGGACCGACCCGGCTCCCGTCCGCGGAGTCGACTGCAGGCCCGTGTGCCGGGTCCTCGGGCGTGTGCACCTCCGCGCGGACCACGTCCGCCCGGGCCGGTTCCTCCGCGGGAGTTGTCGTGACCGAGCTCGTCGGCAGGTGCTCAACGGGAGATGGCGACATCGGTGTGGCCGGCGGAGAGAGGGCCGGCCCGGGCTGACCGTCCGCCGGTCCGGCTGCTGCTGCCCAGGACGGACGAGGGGCGGCCTCAGAGCTGCGTGCACTCGGGACGGTGGGCCGAGCATCGTCCGGGGCAGCCGTGGCCGAGGCCCCCGGTGGCCCGATCGGGGCTGCTTTGTCGACTGGACTCGTGTCGCCTGCCGCCGCGCCCGCCGGGACCTGTCCGGAGCGACGCTCCGAGGGAAGCGGGAAGATCCGCGAAAGCGCGGACTCCGCGCTGGCGACGAAGCCGATGCCATAGGTGGGGACGCCAACCCGTTCGATCAGGTCGCGGGCGCGCTGTGCCTGGTCCCGGCTGGTCCGGCCGGAGCGACACACCAGGAGCACGGAGTCGGCGACGCTCAGTGCCTCCATCGCCGCGCCCGCGAGCAGCGGAGGCGCGTCGATGAAGATCACGTCGGCCTGCTTGCGAGCGGCTTCGATGATGCCTGGCAGGGCCATCGAGACGGCGACGTGCGCAAAGGCACCCGTGCCGGCCTGGATGAGGTCGACCTGCGGGACGCAGGTGGGGGCCTTGAGCTCGATGCCACCAGCGACGGGCAGGTCTGTGATGCCCTGCCCGGGCTCGACCTTCAGGTAGCGGTAGGCCATGGGGTTGCGCAGGTCGCAGTCGACGACCAGCACGCGCCGCCCGGTCTCTGCCATCGCGGCCGCCAGGTTGACGACCGTCGTGGTCTTGCCCTCGCCGGCCCGTGCGGACGTGACGAGCACGACCCTTGGCCCATCGGGAATCGTCGTTGTGGGACGCCCTGGGATCAGTTGACGCGGATCGAGCAGCAGCAGGGTGGACCGCAGGGAGCGGTAGCCGTCCGCAACGGCACCACCCGGGTTGTCCACCACAGCGATCCGGAATCCTCGGCGCGCGCGCAGGGACGCTCGCGGGATGTCGGCGAGCACCGGCAGGTCGAAGGCGCCCTCCACCTCGGCGCGGGTCCGCAGCCGGGTGTCGACGCGCGCCACGAGAAGGGCTAGGGCGATGCCGGCGAGCAGGCCGGCCATGCCACCGAGGAGGACCCGTCCCGCCCGCCCACGCGGGGCACTGAGGACACCACCACCCGCTGCCGGCACGGGGGTCGCCGCCTGGAGAACCGTGAACGGTGGCGCTGGCTGGGTGTTCTGCGCCTTCAGGTCCTGGATCTGCCCGTCGAGGTCGGCGAAGCGGGCGCCGTCCGACTGGGCCTTCTGCTGCAGCGCGACGTTGGACGATCCGCTGTTCTGCCGCACGGATGCCCAAGCGGCAGTCCGCTGCTCGGAGAGCCGACCGATCTGGTCTTCCCTGGCCCGTCGGGCGGTCTGGACCAGTGTGTTGATGAGCTCTGCCGAGAACGCGTTGGCCACCCGGGCATCCCGTCGACCGTCGGGACCCTCCGCCGTGATCTGCACCGATCCGGTCGTGTCGTCTGGGACGACGCTGATGGTGCTCGCCAGTTCTGCCGGCGAACCCTTGTAGCCGAGCGTCTTGGCGACACGGGCGGGCACTCCACCGACTGTCGTGAAGAGCGTGACGTACGCCAGCGGCGGTGGATTGGGATTGGGGTCGGCCGGGCTGCGCAGCAGGGTGGCCGTGGCCTGGTAGCCGTCGACGGGGGACGCGGGGCCTGGCGAGGCCGGCGTGGTCCACGCTGCGGCCACGACGGCGGCCAGCACGACCGCGACGACGATGCGCCACCTCGCCGCGACGGCCTTCACATAGTCGAGCGGTTCCACGTCTCCCCCTGGGTCATGAGGCGTCGGTCCGCGCCGGGACGGCGCCGTCGATGGATCGTTGCGCCGGCACCAGCTGAGCGGCCGGCTGTCGGTTGGCAGCCTCGAGCAGGGACGCGGCCGCGCGTTGGTCGTCGAGGTCGGCGGTCAGGCTGGACAGGCGCTCGAGCACGTTCTCCAGCTCGGCGGCATGGAACGGGCGCGGGCGCAGGCGCAGCACGGACGGGTGAGCCGTCCCGGCACCGCCCTCCTCCGGCGTCGACAACTCCTCGTGGAGCTTCTCGCCGGGCCGCAGGCCGGTGATCCGCAGCTCGATGTCGTCGCCGACCCGCAAGCCCGCCAGCCGGACCATGCGGCGGGCCAGGTCGACGATGCGCACGGGTTCGCCCATGTCGAGCATGAACAGGTCACCGCCTTCGGAGAAGGCCGCGGCCAGGATCACGAGCGCGACAGCCTCCGGACTGGACATGAA
>JBBSAL010000040.1:0-32670 GCA_038252305.1 Actinomycetales bacterium
CGGCCGCCCACGACAGCGACCAGCGCGAGCACTCCTTGGAGGGCGAGCCCGACCTCGACAGCGGTCATCGGCCGGTCACCGTGCGCAACGCCTCGACGATCGCAGCAGGCTCCGGCGGGCATCCGGCGACCTCGAGGTCGACCGGCACGACGTCGCCGACGGCGCCGACCACGCCGTAGCCTCCCCGCAGCGCACCGCAGTTGCGCGCGCAGTCGCCCAGTGCGACCACCAGCCGCGGTTCGGGGACCGCCGCGACGGTCAGTCGGAGCGCCTCGGCCATGTTCCGCGTGACGACACCGGTGACGAGCACGACGTCGGCGTGGCGCGGGGAGGCGACCAGACGGGCACCGTAGCGCTCGACGTCGTAGACCGGCCCGAAGGCAGCTGCGACCTCGATCTCGCAGCCGTTGCACGAGCCGGCGTCCACGTGGCGCACCTGGGCGCTGCCCCGCAGGGCACGCAGCACCTCGGGGTCCGGTGCGGGACCGGGCTCGTCCTCTGGCGTCGTCGCCGGGGCCCGTTGCGGCGCCGCCTCGGCCACGCGGCCGGTGCGGGCGACCAGGCGCGCCAGGTCCGCGAGGCTCACGGGGTGCGGCCCTGAGCCGGGTCGTCGTCACCGGGCGGCACGGAGGGAGCGAGAGCCGAGGCGTGGCCGGCACCAGGCTCGGCCGGCACCGACCCGTGCGGCTCGAGCTCTGCCCTCAGCGACTCCTGGTCCGCGAGCAGGTCGACGAGGAGGCGACGGGCGACGAGCAGGAGCTCGGCCACCACAGGGGCGCTCAGGGCGTAGACGACCTCGGCGCCCTCGCGGCGCTGGGCGACCAGGCCGGCGCGACGCAGCACGGCGAGCTGCTGAGACAGGTTCGACGGCTCGATCTCGATCGCCGCGAGCATCTCGTACACCGGCCTGTCCCGCTCGGAGAGCAGCTCGAGGATCCGGATCCGTGCCGGGTGGCCGAGGGTGCGGAAGAGCTCGGCCTTGACCGCGTACACCTCAGGCACCAGCGCTCTCCCTCACGACATCTGACGACCTGAGCACTTTACCAGTTGCACGACTCTTCACATTGTGGACGTCCTCAGCAGAGCGACGAGCGCCGCCTGCCGCGGCTCCTGGCTTCCCCGAGGACGCGGTAGTCCGAACCGTCGTGCGGACGAGGCCTGCGCTCGGCATGATGGAGGCCTCACCTCACCCTGGAGAGCACCATGGATCTCAGCCGGCCCGTCCCGCCCGAGCCGTACGGCCAGCTCCCACCGGTCCCCACCATCGAGCTGCTCAGCGACGACCTGACCGACGGCGCCCCGATGCCTCACGAGTTCACCGACGACGGCGGGAGCATCTCGCCCGAGCTGCACTGGTCGAGCGTTCCCGAGGGCACCGCGAGCCTCGCGATCTCCTGCTTCGACCCCGATGCGCCGACCCCCGCCGGGTTCTGGCACTGGACCGTCTGGGACCTCCCGCCCGATCTGAACGGGCTGCCGCAGGGTGCCGGCTCCCCCAGCGGCGACCGACTCCCCGCCGGCGCGCGGCAGGCACGTCACGACGGCGGTGGCACTGGCTACACCGGTGCCGCGCCGCCGGCCGGAGACCGCCTGCACCGCTACGTCTTCGCGGTGCACGCCCTGGACGTCCCGAGCCTCGGTCTCCATGAGGAGGCCACACCGACGGCCGTGGCGTTCACCGCGCTGTTCCACACCGTCGCGCGGGGCACGCTCATCCCGACGTTCCAACGCTGACCTGCCCGCCCCGCCCGACCCGCACCCAGGAGCGCGTCCCATGTCCCTCGGGAACCTCGTCGGTGTCCCTGCCCTGTCCCGGCCCGAGCTGCTCGCGGCGCCCACCCTCGCGGCGATCACGGCCCTCGCCGAGAGCGACCCCGCCGCTGCGGACGAGGTCGTCGTGGCCGAGATCGACCCGGAGCTGGCGGACACCCAGGCGCTGACCGAGGCCTACGACCTCTCACCGCACGCCTCGGCGAACTGCGTCGTGGTGATCGGCAAGCGTGCCGGCGAAGAACGGCTGGCGGCCTGCGTCGTGCGGGCGACGACCCGCGCCGACGTCAACGACCGCGTCAAGCGACTGCTCGACGTGCGCAAGGCCACGTTCCTGTCCACCGAGCGCGCGGTGACCGAGTCGGGGATGGCCTACGGCGGGATCACCCCGATCGGCCTGCCCGCCGGCTGGCGCGTGCTGGTGGACGCGGACATCCTCGCCGACGACGCGCCGGTGGTCGTGGGCAGCGGGGTCCGTCACTCGAAGATCCTGCTGCCCGGCAGGCTGCTCGACGCCTTCGGGGTGGAGGGCGTCGAAGGCCTCGGCAAGGCCTGAGGCCCGCGCAGTCACCCTGCGGGCGTGGCCGATCGGGTCGCCCAGAACGCGACGGCCGAGGCGGCGGCGACGTTCAACGAGTCGACGCCACCCGACATCGGGATGCGCACCACGAGGTCCGCGGCATCGATCGCGGAGTGCGAGAGCCCGTCGCCCTCGGTACCCAGGACGAGGGCCAGCCGCTCCGGGGGCGCCGCGACGAGCTCATCGAGCGAGATCGAGTCGTCCGAGAGCGCGAGCGCCGCGACGGTGAAACCCTGCGCGCGCAGGGCGTCCAGGTCTCCGGGCCAGGAGGTGAGCCGCGTCCATGGCACCTGGAAGACGGTCCCCATCGAGACCCGCACGCTGCGGCGGTAGAGCGGGTCGGCGCACCGTGGGGAGACGAGCACCGCATCGACACCCAGCGCGGCGGCGCTCCGGAAGACCGCCCCGACGTTGGTGTGGTCGACGATGTCCTCCAGCACAGCGACCCGGCGGGCCGGACCGCCGTCACGACCGGTCGCGAGGAGCTCCTCGACGCTCGGCAGCAGCGGCCGCTGCATCGCCGCGAGCGCGCCGCGGTGCACGTGGAAGCCCGTGATCTGCTCGAGCACCTCGACCTCTGCGACGTACACCGGCACGTCCCCGTGGTGCGGCGTGGACGCGAGCATCCGCTCGACGTCGGGCAGCCAGCGCGGCGAGCACAGCACCGACCTGCTCACGTGGCCGGCCGCGAGCGCCCGGGCGAGCACGGTCGAGCTCTCGGCGATGTAGAGCCCCCGCTCGGGCTCCACGCGGCGCCGCAGCGCGACGTCGGTGAGCGAGAGGTAGTCGACCAGGCGAGGGTCGGCAGGATCGGTGACCGGGAGCGCGTGCACCGGGCGATCCTGCCAGACCCTGCCCCAGGATCACTCGACGGGCGCCACCGCCTGCGCGAACTGGCTCTGGTACAGGCGCGCGTAGGCGCCGCCGGCCTCGATCAGGCTCGCGTGCGAGCCCTGCTCGACGATGCTGCCGTGCTCCATCACCAGGATCACGTCCGCATCGCGGATGGTGGACAGACGGTGCGCGATGACGAACGAGGTCCGCCCGTGCCGCAACGCGGCCATCGCATGCTGGACGAGCACCTCGGTCCGGGTGTCCACCGAGCTGGTGGCCTCGTCGAGGATGAGGATCGCCGGGTCGGCGAGGAACGCCCGCGCGATGGTGAGCAGCTGCTTCTCCCCCGTGCTGACGTTCGAGCCCTCGTCGTCGATCACGGTCTCGTAGCCGTCAGGCAGCGTGCGCACGAAGCGGTCGACGAAGGTCGTCGCCGCGGCCGCCTCGACCTCCTCGCGGGTCGCCCCCAGCCGCCCGTAGGCGATGTTGTCGGCGATCGTCCCGCCGAACAGCCAGGTGTCCTGCAGCACCATGCCGATCTTGGACCGCAGGTGCTCGCGGTTCATCGTCGCGGTGTCCACCCCGTCCAGGGTGATCCGGCCGCCGTCGACCTCGTAGAACCGCATGATGAGGTTGACCAGCGTCGTCTTTCCCGCGCCCGTCGGCCCCACGATAGCGACCGTCTGGCCCGGCTCGGCGACGAGCGAGAGCCTCTCGATCAGCGGGGTGTCCTCGAGGTACCGGAAGGACACGTCCTCGAAGGCGACCCGCCCCTCGACCCTGGCCAGCTCGGCCCCGTCGGCCGGCTCGGCCGACTGCTCCGCCGCGTCGAGCAGCTCGAAGACGCGCTCGGCCGAGGCGACACCCGACTGCAGCAGGTTCATCATCGAGGCGACCTGGGTGATGGGCTGGGTGAACTGGCGCGAGTACTGGATGAACGCCTGGACGTCGCCGAGGCTCATCGTGCCGGAGGCCACCTTGAGCCCGCCGATCACGGCGATCGCCACGTAGTTGAGGTTCGAGACGAAGGTCATCGACGGCATGATCAGCCCGGAGATGAACTGCGCCTTGAAGGACGCCTCGTAGAGCTCGTCGTTCTCGACCTTGAAGGTCTCGGCCGACGCCTGCTGACGACCGAAGACCTTCACCAGCGCGTGCCCGGTGTACATCTCCTCGATGTGCCCGTTCAGCGTCCCGGTCGACTTCCACTGCGCGACGAACTGCGGCTGCGAACGCCTGGCGATCCGCATCGTGATCAGGCCCGAGAGCGGGATCGTCACCAGGGCGATGAGGGCCAGCTGCCAGGAGATCCAGAACATCATCCCGAGCACGCCGACGAGCGTGAGGATCGCGGTGATGAGCTGGCTGAGTGCCTGCTGCAGGGTCTGCCCGAGGTTGTCGATGTCGTTGGTCACGCGCGAGAGGATGTCGCCGCGAGACTCCTTGTCGAAGTAGCGCAGGGGCAGCCGGCCGAGCTTGTGCTCGACCTGCTGACGCAGGCGGTACATCGTGCGCTGGATGAGTCCCGTCGTCAGGTAGCCCTGCAGGTAGCCGAAGATCGATGCGCCGACGTAGAGGGCGAGCACGACCATGAGGATCCGCAGCAGCGCGGAGAAGTCGATGCCCTGGCCGAGGACCACGTTCTTCATCCCGGCGACCAGGTCGGCGACCTGCGTCTGCCCGGCAGCGCGCATCGCCGCGACGGCCTGATCCTGCGTCGTGCCGGCGGGGAAGTTCTGCGCGAGCATCTTCCCGACGACGCCCTGGAAGATGATGTTGGTCGCGCTGCCGAGGATCTTCGGGCCGACCACGTTGAGCCCGACGCTCACCGCCGTGAGCCCGAGGGCGAGGGCGAGGATCGCCCGCTCGGGCCGGATCAGGCCGAGGACCCGCCGCAACGAGCCGCGGAAGTCCATCGCCTTCGCGGCGGGCATGCCCATCCGCCCCATCGGGCCGTGCCCCATCGGGCCGCGACCGGGGCCGCCGGGCGCGCCACCGGGCGCCTCACCGCTGGGCCGCCCTGACGGCTGCGCGCTCATGCCGCCTCGCTCTCGGTCACCTGCGACAAGACGATCTCGCGGTAGGTCTCGTTGTCGGCCATCAGCTCGCTGTGCGTCCCCATGCCGACCACCGCCCCGTCGTCCAGGACGATGATCCGGTCAGCGCTGCGGATCGAGGCGACCCGCTGGCCGACGATGACGACCGTCGACTCCCGGGTCTCCGGGACCAACGCGGCGCGCAGCGCAGCATCGGTGGCGAAGTCCAGGGCCGAGAAGGAGTCGTCGAAGAGGTAGATCTCCGGCTTGCGCACCAGGGCCCTGGCGATCGCCAGTCGTTGCCGCTGCCCGCCGGACACATTCGTGCCACCCTGGGAGATCTCGGCGTCGAGCCCACCCATCTCCCGGACGAAGTCCGCAGCCTGAGCGACCTCCAGCGCATGCCAGATCTCCTCCTCGCTGGCGTCCTCACGCCCGTAGCGCAGGTTCGAGCCGACCGAGCCGGAGAACAAGAAGGGCTTCTGCGGGACCAGCCCGATCCGGCCCCACAAGGTCTCGAGCGCGAGGTCGCGTATGTCGACACCGTCGACGAGCACGGCACCGCCGGTCGCGTCGAAGAGCCGCGGGACGAGGCTGAGCAGGGTGGTCTTCCCGGAACCCGTGGCCCCGATGATCGCGGTCGTCTCGCCCGGCTCGGCGGAGAACGAGACCCGCTGGAGCACGGAGGCCTCGGCGCCCGGGTAGTGGAACTCGACGTCCCGCAGCTCGAGCCGACCGCTGCCGACGAGCTCGGTGATCGGGCTGACGGGAGGGAGGACGGAGGTCGGGGTGTCGAGGACCTCCATGATGCGATCGGCACTGACCTCGGCCCGCGGCACGATCATGAACATCATCGTGGCCATCAACACCGACATGAGGATCTGCATGATGTAGCTGAGGAAGGCCGTCAGGGCACCGATCTGCATCGATCCGGCGTCGATCCGGTGCCCGCCGAACCACAGGATCGCCACACTCGAGACGTTCATCACGAGGAGCACGACGGGGAACATGATCGCCATCAGGCGTCCGACCCCGATCGCGACCGTCCGTAGGTCGGCGTTCGCGTCGGCGAAGCGCTCGCGCTCCATGTCGTCACGGACGAAGGCCCGGATCACCCGGATGCCCTGGATCTGCTCGCGCAGCACGCGGTTGATCCCGTCGACCCGCACCTGCATGAGCTTGAAGAGCGGACGCATCCGGCTGACGACGAAAGCGACCACCGCAAGGAGCACCGGGACGACGACCAGCAGCAGACCGGAGAGCTGCACGTCCTCACGCAACGCCATGATCACGCCGCCGATCGCCGTGACCGGCGCGGCGACGAGCAGGGTCAGGCTCAGCAGGACGACCATCTGCACCTGCTGGACGTCGTTGGTCGTCCGGGTGATGAGCGAGGGGGCGCCGAAGGCACCGACCTCCCGCGCGGAGAAGTCCTGCACCTTGCCGAAGACGCGGGTACGCACGTCCCGGCCCACCGACATCGCGACCATCGCCCCGAAGTACACCGCGATCATCGCGCAGGCGACCTGACCGAGGGACACGAGCAGCATCACTCCCCCGGTGCGCAGGATGTAGCCGAGGTCGCCCTTGGCCACACCGTTGTCGATGATCTGGGCGTTGAGGCTCGGCAGGAAGAGGTTGGCGATCGACTGGACCAGCTGGAGGGTCAGGACGAGCGACAGCGGTCCGAGGTAGGGGCGCATCGTGGTGCGCAGCAGACGCATCAGCATGAGGTCTCCGGGGAGGCAGGGTGGGCACGGACACCGTCGAGGAAGACCTCGACGATGGCGCGGCTGGTGAGCTGGTGATCAGGGTTCATGGGCTTGAGCACGGTCGACGTGGTGACCGAGAGCAGGATCCGGGCACAGACCGCCGGCTCGATCCGCAGCTCGTCACGGTGCGCGACGAGGACCTCGGCGATCGCCTCGGTGATCTCCTCGGGGGTGCGCAGCTGACGGCTGCGCAGCTCCTGGACCGCGTGCGCCATCGTCCCGGGCGCCGGCTCGGTCACCTCACCGCAGGCGGCGAACTGCCCGTGCTGGGTGCGCGCCAGCTCGTGGGCGACGGCAAGAACCGTCCGCAGGTCGCGCCCACGCACCTCGATGACGTCGACGAGCGCGACGAGGACGTCGGCCAGGGGGCGGTCGGGTGACAGGGCCCGGATCGCCCCGACGACGGGTTCGGGGTCGAGCGCGCGGGCGATCGCGGCGACGAGGAGAGCGACCTTGTCGTCGAAGACGCGGAAGAGGGTCCCCTCGGCGACGCCGGCCGCGTCGGCGATCTGGCGCGTCGTGACGCTCGTCCCGTGCTCGCGGAGCAGCGGGACGGTCGCGGCGAGGATCGCCGCACGGCGGTCGTCGGGCGCCAGCCTCGGCCGCACGGCCTCGGCCGGCGAGAAGACGTCCGGGTGGACAGGTCGCAGGTGACTCACGATCAGCGATCCTACGCCTGCGGAGTGAGTGCTCGCTCCGCTATTTTCCCCTCACGCCTTCCCTACGGTCGGTGGCACCGCGACAGTCCACCGACACCCCGACGGGCCGGCCGCTCAGTGCTGGGCGGGCGGGGGCGGTCCGGGCTGCGCAGGGGGCTCCGTGCCGGGCTCGGTCGTCGCCGGCCTCGGCGCGCCCTCGTGCAGACCCGCCTCGACCGAGGGGTCGTGACGGTGACCGCTGAGCGTCCCGGAGCGCGTGGCGTCCGCGGTGGCGGCGGCCGACTCGCGGCGCGCCTCGGCGAGCGCCTCGGCCGGATCGGTCAACGCGGTCGGCGGCAGGTCGTCGCGGAGCGGGGAGTCCCCCGCCGGCCGGAAGGCGATCGGGCCGGCGTCCGGCGAACCGCCGAACCCCTGCGAGATCGCAGAGAGCGCCGCGGTGAACTCGGTCGGGATGAACCAGACCTTGTTCGACTGGGTGCGCGCCACCTCCGGCAGCATCTGCAGGTACTGGTATGCGAGCAGCTTCGGGTCCGCGTCGCCGCGGTGGATGGCGTCGAAGACCTGCAGGATCGCGCGGGACTCGCCCTCCGCGTTGAGGATCGCGGCCTGGGCGTTGCCCTCGGCGCGAAGGATCGCCGACTGCTTCTCGCCCTCGGCGGTGAGGATCTGGGACTGCTTGACGCCCTCGGCCGTGAGGATCGCCGCGCGGCGGTCACGCTCGGCGCGCATCTGCTGCTCCATCGAGCCCTGGATGGACTGCGGCGGGTCGATCGACTTGAGCTCGACGCGGTTGACGCGCACGCCCCAGCGACCGGTCGCCTCGTCGAGCACGCCGCGCAGCTGGCCGTTGATCTGGTCGCGGCTGGTCAGCGTCTGCTCGAGGTCCATCGAGCCGACGACGTTACGCAGCGTCGTGACGGTCAGCTGCTCGATGCCCTGGATGTAGTTGGCGATCTCGTAGACCGCCGAGCGCGGCTCGGTGACCTGGAAGTAGATGACCGTGTCGATGCTCACCACGAGGTTGTCGGAGGTGATCACCGGCTGCGGCGGGAAGGAGACGACCTGCTCGCGCAGGTCGACGCCTGCACGCACCCGGTCGACGAACGGGATGAGCAGGTGCAGGCCGGCGTCGAGCGTGCGCGAGTACCGACCGAGCCGCTCGACGATGATCGCGACCGCCTGCGGCACGATCCGCACGGACCGGACCAGGGTGACGACGACGAAGAGGACGAGCAGACCGAGCAGGATGTAGCCGACGATGGTGCCGACATCCGAGTTGTTCACGAGCATGTCTCCAGTGGTCAGTGGGTTGACGTCGGCGAACCCGGCGTCCTGTGGTCGCGCACGGCACCGTCGTGCAGGGCGGTCACGACGGCCGTCGCCCCCGCGATCCGGACGACCTCCGCCTCGGCACCGACGGCCAGCACCTCGTCGTTCTCCGTCCGGGCGGTCCAGACCTCGCCCGAGAGCTTGACGCGACCGCCACGCTCGGAGACCTCCGCGACCACGACGGCCACCTTGCCGACCTGGGCCGCGGCATTCGTCTCGACCAGGGGGACACGATCGCGCAGGTGCCGGAGCAGGAAGGGCCGCAGCGCCACGAGCAGCAGGGCGGAGGCGACAGAGAAGCCCAGGACCTGCACCCAGAGGGCTGCGCCCATGAGCGCGAGGACGGCGCCGACGACGGCTCCCACGGCGAACATGATGAGGACGAGATCGAGCGAGACCACCTCGAGCACGGCGAGCAGGAGGGCGACACCGAACCACAGCGCCCAGGCCCAGGTCATGGCTCCCCCTCGCTCAGATCGACGGTCTTCTTGATCCTAGTCGCGCCCCGCCGGCGCGCACGGCAGAACGGGGGCCCGACCGCGGGGCACGGGGCTCAGCGCGCAGCGCGCGC
Source organism: Actinomycetales bacterium (assembly GCA_038252305.1). Lineage (GTDB taxonomy): Bacteria > Actinomycetota > Actinomycetes > Actinomycetales > Cellulomonadaceae > Actinotalea. Next base: position 9,552 of record JBBSAL010000040.1, read on the forward strand.
GGCGCGCGCGGCGAACCTCTCGCCGTGGCGCCCGGCGTGCCGGTCGACGTCGAGCTCGAGGTCGAAGGCCTCCGAGAGGGTCGTCCCCGTGAGGACCTCGTCGATCGGGCCGGCGGCATGCACGCGGCCGGCCTTGAGCAGCAGGAGGTGGGTGAACCCCGGCGGGATCTCCTCGACGTGGTGGGTCACGAGCACGAGGACGGGTGATCCAGGGTCGGCGGCGAGCTCAGCGAGCGCGGCGACGAGCTCCTCCCGGCCACCGAGGTCGAGGCCCGCCGCCGGCTCGTCGAGCAGGAGCAGCTCGGGATCGGTCATCAGTGCGCGGGCGATCTGGGTGCGCTTGCGCTCCCCCTCGCTCAGGGTCCCCCAGGTCCGCTCGGCAAGAGCGCCGACGCCGAAGACGTCGAGCAGGGCGCGCGCCCGCTCGTGGTCGAGGGCCTCGTACTGCTCGCGCCAGCGGCCCGTCATCGCGTAGGCAGCCGTGAGCACGAGGTCGACCACGCGCTCGCTCGGGTCGAAGCGATCGGCGAGCGCGGCCGAGGACACCCCGATCCGCGTCCGCAGCTCGTTGACGTCGACCCGGCCGAGACGCTCGGCTAGGACGTCGGCGGTGCCGGAAGAGGGGTGCATCCGCGCCGAGGCGATCTGCAGGAGCGTCGTCTTGCCCGCTCCGTTGCGGCCGAGGACGACCCACCGCTCGCCCTCGCGGACGGTCCAGGTGACATGGTCGAGGATCGTCGTGGCTCCCCGTCGGACGCTGACGTCCTGCAGGTCGAGCACCAGGTCGGGAGCGGTGTCCATGGTGCTCGACCCTACCCGGCACCGGGCGCCGTCCAGCGCTCCGGTCCAGCGCTTGTACCGTGTCGGCGTGCCTCATGACCACGACGTCCCGCTCCACCGCTCGGCGCTGCTCGCGCTCTGGACGGGGACCCCGACCTCCGGCGGGGTCGCTGCCGTCCAGGGCGACGACGAGCCGCACGAGGTCATCGGGCTCGAGGACGGCGACACGCTCGCCGACCTCTTCGCCGCCTGGCGCCGGGTACCCGGGGAGATCGTCTCGTTCCTCCCCGTCCCGGGGGACCTCGCCGCCCCTGCGGAGGTCGCAGCGCTCGCGGCGGAGGCCGAGGAGTGCGCCCTGCTGAGGACCGCCGCCCGAACCTGGGTGGCCATCCCGGAGATCACGAGCTTCGGACCCGACGACGACCTCGGCACGGCCGTCACCTGGACCGTGCAGGAGGTCGCGCAGGTCCGGCCCCTCGCCGGGATCGTCGGGACGCTCGCCGAGGCCGAGCAGGACCTGCGCGACGTGCTGCGACGCAGCGTCGACGAGCTCGTGGACCTCGACCTCGCACGTTGGCGACCGGAGGCGGCGGCCGCACTGGCGGGACTACGTGACGGTGGCGGGCCGGAGCCGCTCCCGCCAGGTCTGGCACCGCGCCGGGTCCGGGTCCTGACCGACGCGCTGCGGATGCGCCAGGTGGTCGCGCTGGCGACGGTCGACGACGGCGCCTCCGTCACCTCGTGGCAGGCCGACCGGCGCAGCGAGGTCCTGCGGACGCTCGACCGGGCCGCCCGCCACGCAGTCGTCGCGGCCACGCTCGGCGCCATCGGCTGAGGGCGCCGGGCCTCGGGTCAGGCGAGGACGCTGCGGTAGACCTCGAGCGTCCGCTCGGCGATGGCGTCCCAGGCGAAGTGGTCCTCGACACGCTTGCGGGCCGCCGTGCCCATCGTCGCCGCACGCTCGGGATCGGTCGCCAGCGCCGTGAGCGCTGACGTGAGGTCCGCCACGAACACGTCGGGGTGCACCGGTGTCCCGGTGCCGTCAGTGACCTGCTCGAGCGGAACAAGAAGACCCGTCACACCGTCGTCGACGACCTCGGGGATCCCGCCCGTCGCCGAACCGACGACGGGCAGCCCGCAGGCCATCGCCTCGAGGTTGACGATGCCGAGCGGCTCGTAGACCGACGGACAGGCGAAGACGGTGCAGGAGGACAGCACCGCGACGAGCTCCTCACGCGGGAGCATGTCCTCGATCCAGACGACGCCGTCGCGGCGCTCGCGCAGGCCCGCGACGAGGGCCATGACCTCGTCGTAGATCTCCGGGGTGTCCGGGGCACCCGCGCACAGCACGAGCTGGACCTCCGGCGGGAGCGCCTCGGCGGCACGCAGCAGGTAGGGCAGACCCTTCTGACGCGTGATCCGCCCGACGAAGACGACGGCGGGGCGGTCCGGGTCGATCCCGCGGGCACGGGCCACCTCGGCGGCCTTCGCCGCCGCGTCTCCGACCGGGCGGCGCCAGCCGGACAGGTCGATCCCGTTGTGCACGACCTTGACCTTCTCCGGGTCGAGCTGCGGGTAGCAGCGCAGGATGTCGGCGCGCATCCCGGCGCTCACCGCGATGATCGCTGCCGCACCCTCGTAGGCCGTCGCCTCGGCCCAGCCGGACAGGGCGTACCCGCCACCCAGCTGCTCAGCCTTCCACGGCCGCAACGGCTCGAGGCTGTGGGCGCTGATCACGTGCGGGATGCCGTGCAGGAGCCCGGCGAGGTGACCGCCGAGGTTGGCGTACCAGGTGTGCGAGTGGACCAGGTCGGCGCCGGCGACGTCGCCGGCCATCCGCAGGTCGACACCGAAGGTGCGCAGCGCGGCGTTCGCGTCCGCGAGCTCGACGAGATCCGCGTAGCCGGTCACGTCCTCCTGCTCGCGGGGACCGTCGAAGCATCGGACCCGGACGTCGATGTGACGCCGAAGGACGGCGCTCAGCTCGGTCACGTGGACACCGGCACCGCCGTACACGTGAGGCGGGAACTCTCGGGTGAGCAGGTCGACTCGCACAACGACACGCTAGCGCGACACGGGCGTCCCGCCTATGTCGCGTCCCGGAAAGTGCGGCTAGGGTCGTGGCCATGGGAGCGCCGCGGGTCCTGGCCATCGTCCTCGCAGGTGGAGAGGGCAAGCGTCTGATGCCCTTGACGGCGGACCGGGCCAAACCGGCCGTGCCGTTCGGCGGGATGTACCGCCTCGTCGACTTCGCGCTGTCGAACCTGGTGAACTCCAGGTATCTGCAGATCGTGGTGCTGACGCAGTACAAGTCGCACAGCCTCGACCGCCATGTCGCCAAGACCTGGCGCATGTCCCCGTTGCTCGGCAACTACGTGGCCCCCGTGCCCGCGCAGCAGCGTGTCGGCAAGCACTGGTACCTCGGCAGCGCGGACGCGATCTTCCAGTGCCTCAACACCATCACGGACGAGAGGCCCGACATCGTCGTGGTGGTCGGCGCGGACCACGTGTACCGGATGGACTTCTCGCAGATGGTCGACGCCCACATCGCGTCGGGTGCGGAGTTCACGGTGGCAGGCATCCGCCAGCCGATCGGGCTGGCCGACCAGTTCGGTGTGATCGAGGCCGACCCGGCCGACCCGCGTCGCATCTCGGCGTTCCTGGAGAAGCCCACCGAGCCCGTCGGGCTCGCCGACTCCCCGCACGAGGTCCTGGCCTCGATGGGCAACTACGTCGCCAATGCCGATGCCCTCGTCGCCGCCGTGACCGCCGACGCGGCGAACCCGACCTCACGGCACGACATGGGCGGCGACATCGTCCCGTACTTCGTCGAGCGCGGGACGGCCGGCCTCTACGACTTCATCGAGAACGACGTCGACGGCTCGACCGACCGCGACCGCGACTACTGGCGCGACGTCGGCACGCTCGACTCGTACTACGACGCCAACATCGACCTCATCTCGATCAACCCCGTGTTCAACCTCTACAACCACCGCTGGCCGCTCTTCTCCGGGTACCAGCAGCTGCCCCCGTCGAAGTTCGTGCACGCCGGCCCCGGTCGACTCGGTCACGCCTCGGACTCGTTGGTCTCCCCAGGAGTCATCGTCTCCGGCGCGACGGTGTCGGGCTCGGTCCTGTCCCCCGGGGTCTACCTGCACTCCTGGGCGTCGGTCAGCGACTCCGTCGTGCTCGACGGGGTGACCGTCGGTCGCCATGCACAGATCCACCGCGCGATCGTGGACAAGAACGTCACGGTGGGCCAACAGGCGCGGATCGGGCTCGACCGCGAGCACGACCTCGCTCGCGGCTTCACCGTGACGGAGTCCGGGGTCACCATCGTCCCGAAGGGCATGGTCGTCTCCGACTGAGACGTTCGGCTAGCCTGCGCCGGTGAGCTCAGCAGCACGCCCCCGGGTCCTGGTGATGGACGTCGACTCGACGCTGGTCGACGGCGAGGTCATCGAGATGCTCGCCGCCCACGCCGGCGTCCTCGCCGAGGTGACCGAGGTGACCGAGTCCGCGATGCGTGGCGAGGTGGACTTCGCCGAGTCGCTGCACCGGCGGGTGCGCCTGCTCGCCGGTCTGCCGAGCGAGGTGCTGGCCACGGTCCTGGCGGGCGTCCGGCTCAACCCTGGCGCGACCGAGCTCGTCGCGGCCGTCCAGCAGGCGGGCTGGTCGATCGGGCTCGTCAGCGGTGGGTTCGCAGAGATCGTCGAACCGCTCGCCGCGGGCCTGGGCATCGACTTCGTCCGGGCCAACCGTCTGGAGGTGCGGGACGGGGCCCTCACGGGACGGGTCACCGGCCCGGTGATCGATCGCGCCGCGAAGGCCGAGGCACTGCGTGAGCTCGCCACCCTGCACGGTGCCGACGTCAGCGACTGCGTCGCGATCGGCGACGGCGCCAACGATCTCGACATGCTCGACGCCGCCGGACTGGGCATCGCGTTCAACGCGAAGCCCGTGGTCGCCGCACGGGCGGACGTGTCGATCAGCGGCCGGCTCGACGCCGCGTTGCCGCTGCTGGGCCTGAGCTCGCGGGGCTGAGACGCGGGCGTTCGGCGGAACCGGGTGCCGGAGCCCGTCAGCAGGGGTCAGCGCGCGGGACGCCAGACCTCGAGCAGTCTGCACAGGCCCGGCCCGATCTCTGACCAGCTCGGCACCTCTAGCACGGCTGCTCCGGCGGTGGGCAGGCCGACATGCAGCGAGGCCAGCTCACCGATCGGCGGGTGCGGGTCCGCGAGCATCGCCCCGGTCATCGACATCGTCGGCTCGTGGCCGACCACGAGCAGCGTGGCGATGCGCTCGTCAGCGTGTGCGACGAGCCCGATGAGGTCGCGCGGGCCGGCGTCGTAGAGATCGTCGGAGATCTCGACCTCGGGCTCTGGGACGTCCCCGAGCGAGGACCGGAGCAGCTCCCAGGTCTGGCGGGTCCGGACGGCCGAGGAGACGAGCACCCGTTCGGGCAGCAGCCCCGCAACCGCGAGCCAGGCTCCGACATCCACGCTCTGGCGTCGCCCGACCAGCGCGAGCGGACGCAGCACGTCCGCGACGCCACCGTGGGCCTCTGCCTTGGCATGCCGCAGCAGGACGAGTCGGTGCCCCCCCGGCCGCGCGCCGGTCATCTCACAGACCCATCGCGTGCACGCCACCGTCGACGTGAAGCATCTCCCCCGTGGTGGCCGGGAACCAGTCCGAGAGCAGGGCGGCGACGGCCTTGGCCGTCGGGACGGCGTCGGTCATGTCCCAGCCGAGCGGGGAACGGTCCGACCAGCCGGACTCGATCTTCTCGAAGCCGGGGATCGACTTCGCGGCCGTCGTCTTGATCGGGCCCGCCGAGACCAGATTGACCCGGATGCCGGCCGGACCGAGGTCACGGGCCAGGTAGCGCGAGGTGGACTCGAAGGCCGACTTCGCCACTCCCATCCAGTCGTAGACGGGCCAGGCGACACGCGCGTCGAACGTGAGGCCGACGACGGACGAGCCCCGCACCAGCAGCGGCTGGGCCGCGACGGCGAGGGCCTTGAGCGAGTACGCCGAGACGTGGATCGCCGTCGCGACGTCCTCCCACGGGGCGGAGAGGAAGTTGCCGCCCATGACCGTCTGCGGCGCGAAGCCGATCGAGTGCACCACGCCGTCGAGGTGATCGGTGTGCTCGCGCAGGCGCTCGGGCAGCGCGGCGAGATCGCCGGTGTCGGTGACGTCGAGCTGGACGATCGCCGGCTCCTGAGGCAACCGCCTGGCGATGGTCGCGGTGAGGCGAGCGGTCCGGCCGAAGGCCGTCAGGATGACGGTCGCTCCCTCGAGCTGGGCGATCCGGGCGACGTGGAAGGCGATCGAGCCCTCCGTGAGGACGCCGGTGACGAGCACCGTCTTGCCGTCGAGCAGACTCACGCGTGTTCCTTCCTCGAAACCGAGATGTCGGCCGGGACCACCGAGGTCCGACCGTACCGCCCTGCCGGGCACCGGGTCAGTGGCCCATCCCGAGGCCGCCGTCGACCGGGATGACCGCACCGGAGATGTAGGCCGCATCGGCCGAGGCGAGGAACTGCACGACCCCGGCGACCTCGTCGGGCTCAGCGAACCGGCCGGCAGGGATCGCCGCACGGTAGGCGTCCTGACGCTCCTGCGGCAGTGCCGCCGTCATCGCGGTGTCGATGAAGCCCGGCGCGACGACGTTCGCGGTGATCCCCCGCCCGCCGATCTCGCGGGTGAGCGAACGGGCCATCCCGACGAGACCCGACTTCGAGGCCGAGTAGTTCACCTGCCCGGGCCCGCCGTACAGACCGACGACGGAGGAGATGAGGACGATGCGGCCGCGGCGCATGCGGATCATGCCCTTGGAGGCACGCCGGACGCAGCGGAACGCCCCGGTGAGGTTGACGTCGATGACCGAGTCGAACTCCTCGTCGCTCATCCGCATGATCAGCTGGTCCCGGGTGATCCCGGCATTGGCCACGAGGACCTCGACGGGACCGTGCTCCGCCTCGACCTCGGCGAACGCCGCGTCGATCGACGCGGAGTCCGTCACGTCACCCCGGACGCCCAGCACGCCGGTGGGCAGGTCCCGGGCCGAGCGGTCGAGCGAGGCGACCCGGTCGCCCGCGGCGACGAAGCGCTCGACGACGGCTCGGCCGATACCGCGACTGCCGCCGGTCACCAGGACGCTACGGGGGGTGCTCTCGGGCACGACGACTCCTGTCGGGGGACGCTCACACAGACGACCCGACGGTAGCGGACCGCGCCCGCGCTGCGCACCGCAGCCCGGAGAGCGGGCAGACGTGAGCGCAGTTAGCCTGAGCCGGTGACACGCTCTCGAGGTGGGAACGGCGGCCCGGAAGGGCTGTCGACACGGCCGCGCGAGGACGAGGTGGCCCGCATCACCTCCGCCCAGGTGCCGCTCTCGCAGGACATCGACCGCCGGATGCACCGCTACCTCATCCAGATGTCGATCCGGGTGGCCTGCTTCCTCGGTGCGGTCGTCATCGATCACTGGACGCGGTGGCTGCTCCTGGTCGGCGCCGTCGTGCTGCCCTACCTCGCCGTCGTGCTGGCCAACGCGGGCCAGGAGAGCGCCGAGGATCCTGGTACGTTCCTGGAGCCGCCGAGCCTCCCGGCGTCACCGTCGGTGACCGGACTCGGGCCGGTGACGCGCACAGGAGATCACGGGTGAGCCAGACGGACCTGATGGTCTGCAGCGCGAAGGGCTGCCGAGCGGCCGCCCTCTGGGCGATCCGCTGGAACAACCCCCGGATCCACACCCCCGAACGACGCAAGGTCTGGCTCGCCTGCACCGACCACCGTCCCCACCTCGAGGAGCACCTGCGCGTACGCGGCTTCTGGCGCGACACCGTCGGTATCGCCGATCTCGCACCGACCGACGGCTGACGATGCGCTGGGACGTGGTGCGTCGCTGGGTCGCGACGATGGCCGTGGCCGTCGTGGTCGCGGCGGGCTGCGCGACGGCCGGCCTGTGGCAGTGGCACCGCTACCAGACGGTCAGCGCAGCGGTCGCCGTCGTGGAGCGCAACGTCGGCGCTCCTGCCGCACCGATCGAAGAGCGGCTCGCACCCGGCACGCCCGTGACCGCCGACGAGGTCTGGCAGTCGGTCGAGGCGACCGGGCACTACCTGCCCGGTTCGACCGTCCTGCTGCGCAACCGCCCGGTCGGCGGTGCGCAGGGCTTCCACGAGCTCGCGGGGTTCGCGATCGACACGGGCCGCCTGGCCGGCGCCGTCCTGGTGGTCGACCGCGGGTGGATCCCCGTCGCGGCGGACGCGTCCTCGCCGCAGGCCGTTGCGGCGTTGCCGGTCGGCCCCGTGGACCTCGTCGCGCAGCTACGGATGAATGAAGCAGCAACCGATCGCAGCGCACCACCGGGGCAGGTCCAGATGATCAACGCGGCGATGGTGCGCGCTGCCGCGGAGCAGCCCTGGCCGGGGACGACGCTGGACGCCTACGGCGCCGTGGTCAGCGAGAACGGCCAGGGAACGGGCCTCGGTGCCCTCAACCCGCCCAGCACGGACCTTGGCCCTCACCTGTCCTACACGTTCCAGTGGGCCGTGTTCGCGATCGGTTCGCTCGTCGGCGCGGTGATCCTGCTGCGCCGCGAGGACGTGCCGGACGGCGCGGAGGACCAGCCGGTACGGGCGCGCTCCGGACGTCGGTCGACGGCAGAGCAGGAGGAGGACGCCTTCCTCGACGCCCAGGAGTCGGCCGCGGACCGCTGATCAGCGCTCTCGGGCCCTGCCTGCCTGGACCAGCACCCCGGGCCGCGAGCCGTCAGGACCTCGCCGCGAGCTCCGCCCGAAGCTTCTCGGCTGCTGCGCCGCGCGTGGCACCGCCGCGGCTGCGCATCGAGACTCCCGCTTCGACGAGGAGGGCGTGGACGAAGCCGTACGAACGACCGACGTCCTCCGCGAGCGCCCGGATGCTGGCACCGCTGGTGTAGCGAGCGACGAGCTCCTCGGTGAGGTCGTCGCGACGGTCTCCGGTGACCCGTGTTCCCTTGGGGATCTTCGAGCTCATGGTTCTTCTCCTGCCGTGATCGCCGGCCTGGACCGACCGGCGAGTCCGTGGCGACCGGGGCTGTCGCCACGGTCGGTGTCACGCGAGCGAGATGAGGTCCGCGTAGCTGTCGTTCCAAAGATCTTCGTCCCCATCGGGCAAGAGCACCACTCGTTCCGGCGAGAGCGCTGCGACGGCGCCCTCGTCGTGCGTCACCATCACGACCGCACCGGCGTAGCCGTGCAGCGCCGAGAGCACCTCGGCGCGGCTGGCCGGGTCGAGGTTGTTCGTCGGCTCGTCGAGGAGGAGGACGTTCGCCGAGGAGACCACCAGGACGGCGAGCGCGAGGCGGGTCTTCTCCCCGCCGGACAGCACGTGCGTCGGCTTGTCGGCGTCGTCCCCGGAGAAGAGGAACGAGCCGAGCACCCCGCGCACCTGCGTGTCGGTGAGGTCGGGGGCGGCATGGCGGAGGTTGTCGACGACGCTCAGCGTCGGGTCGAGCGTCTCGTGCTCCTGGGCGTAGTAGCCCATCTTGAGCCAGTGCCCGGCCTCGACCACACCGGTGTCGACCTCCTCGACACCCGCGAGCAGGCGCAGCAGCGTGGTCTTGCCCGCACCGTTGAGGCCGAGGATGACCACGCGGCTGCCGCGGTCGATCGCCAGGTCGACGTCCGTGAAGACCTCGAGCGAGCCGTAGGACTTGCTCAGACCGGTGGCCGTCAGCGGTGTCTTGCCGCACGGAGCAGGGTCGGGGAAGCGCAGGTGCGCGACGCGGTCGCTGACGCGCGCGCCCTCGAGGCCGTCCAGGAGCCGCTGAGCACGGCGGGCCATGTTCTGCGCCGCCACGGCCTTCGTCGCCTTGGCGCGCATCTTGTCGGCCTGGGCGATGAGGGTCGAGGCCTTCTTCTCGGCGTTGGCGCGCTCCCGCTTGCGGCGACGTTCGTCCGTCTCGCGCTGCAGCAGGTAGGCGTCCCAGCCGAGCGCGTACTGGTCGATCTCGGCGCGGTTCGCGTCCAGGTGGAAGACCTTGTTGACCACCGTGCGGACGAGGTCGACGTCGTGCGAGATGACCAGCAGTCCTCCCGGGTAGGTCGCGAGGAAGTCGCGCAGCCAGGCGATCGAGTCGGCGTCCAGGTGGTTGGTCGGCTCGTCCAGGAGCAGCGTGTCCGCACCGGAGAACAGGATGCGGGCGAGCTCGACCCGGCGGCGTTGGCCACCGGAGAGCGTGCCGAGCGGCTGCGAGAGCACGCGTTCGTCCAGTCCGAGGTTCGCGCAGATCCGGGCCGCCTCGCTCTCGGCCGCGTAGCCGCCGGCGGCGGTGAAGCGCTCCTCGAGCCGCGGGTAGCGATCCATGGCCGCATCGCGTGTCTCGTCGTCGGCGCTGGCCATCGCGCCCTCGGCATCTCGCATCTTGCGCAGGATCTCGTCCAGCCCCCGGGCGGCAAGGATCCGGTCAAGGCTGAGCATCTCGAGGTCGCCAGTGCGCGGGTCCTGAGGCAGGTAGCCGATCTCCCCCGACCGGACGATCCGGCCGGAGGTCACCTGACCCTCGCCTGCGAGGGCCTTCGTGAGGGTCGTCTTGCCCGCACCGTTGCGGCCGACGAGGCCGATCCGGTCGCCGGGGCCGACCCGGAAGCTGGAGCCGGAGATGAGGACGCGGACGCCGACGCGCAGCTCGACGTCCTGTGCGGTGATCACTGAGGTTTCCTCCGAGAGGGGGCCCGGCGATTGGTCGCCGGGCACAAACGACGCCCATCCTACGACCGACTAGCGTGGGCGGACCGGCACGCGACCGCCGGTGGTGCTCTGGCGCCTCCGTCATCTGATCCTGGAGACCCCATGTCCCTCGCCTCCGCGCCTGTCGCCCGCCAGGGCTTCCGCGCCGCCGACCTCGCCCTCGTCGGTACCGGTGCCGCCCTGCTCGTCGTCTGCTCCTTGGTGGCGATCCCGATCGGACCCTCCGGCGCACCGATCACGCTCCAGACCTTCGCCGTGCTCCTGCTCGGAGCGACGCTCGGCTCGCGCCGTGGGGCGCTCGCGGTGCTGCTCTACCTCGCGGTCGGCCTCGTCGGCCTCCCGGTCTTCGCGCAGGCCACGGGCGGCCCGGCGACGTTCGCCAAGCCGACGCTCGGCTACCTCCTCGCGTTCCCGGTCGCGGCATGGCTCACGGGACTGGTCGTCGAGCAGGCCGTACGCCGCGGCTGGGCGTTCCGACCGGTCCCCACGGCCGCCGTGGTCGCCGTCGCCGGCGTGCTCGGCACCCTCGTGGTCTACGCGGCGGGCGTCCCGGTGCTGGCCGCGCGTCTGGGCATGAGCCTGGGCGAGGGCATCGCGATCAACACCGCCTTCATCCCCTTCGACGCGGTCAAGGTCGTCCTCGTCGCGATCGTCGCGCCCGCCGTGCACCGGGCCTTCCCCGACCTGCTGGTCCGTCGGGGCGCTGCTGGGTGATCGAGCTCCACGCAGCGGGCGTCAGCGTCCCGGACCCGGCCGGCGGTCCCGACCGCGTCCTGCTCTCGGCGGTGACCTGCACGTTGTCCGAGCGACGCGTCGCCGTCATCGGAGCGAACGGCTCCGGGAAGTCGACGCTCGCCCGCCTCGTCAACGGCCTGCGTCCGGCGACCACCGGAAGCGTCGTCACCTGCGGCCTCGACGTGGCACGGCACGGCGCGGCAGTGCGTGCGCAGGTGGGTTTCGTCTTCACCGACCCGGATGCACAGCTCGTCATGCCGACCGCCGTCGAGGACGTCGCGCTCTCGCTGAGGCGCTCCGTGCCCGACGCCGCCGAGCGTGACCGCCTGGCCCGGGCGGCCCTCGCGCGGATCGGCCTCGCGGACCACGCGAGCACCCCCGTGCACGCGCTGTCGGGCGGTCAGAAGCAGCTCCTCGCGCTGGCGGGCGTGCTGGCCACCGAGCCGCAGGTGCTCGTCTGCGACGAACCGACCACGCTCCTGGACCTGCGCTGGCGCCGGGTGGTCGACAGGCTGCTCGAGGAGGTCGACGCGCAAGTGCTCCTCGTGACGCACGACCTGGACGCCGCCCGGCGTGCCGACCGTGTCCTGCTCATCGACGAGGGGTGCCTGATCGCCGACGGCCCGCCGGGCATCGTGATCGCGCAGTACGTCGAGCTCATGGGTGCTCGATGAGCGCCGGGCCCTCGCTGCTCGGGCTCTACCACCCCGGGAGCACCCCGCTGCATCGGGCCGCCCTGCCCGTTCGGGTCGCCGGGCTCCTCCTCTTCGGCGCCGCCGTCGTCGTGCTGCGCGGCCCGTGGACTGCACTCGCCGGCCTGGGCGTCGCCGTGCTCGCTGCGGGCGTCGCGCGACTCCCGGTGCGCGCCACGCTCCGCGGCCTGCGCGCCGTCCTGCTGACGGCCGCGATCGTCTTCGGCTATCAGACGTGGCAGCGCGGCTGGGCCGTCGGCACGGAGGTCTCCGGCGACCTGCTCGCTCTCGTGGTGGCCGGGACCGTCGTCACGGCCACCACCGCCACCGACGTCCTGCTCGACGGGCTCGCCCGGGCCGTCCGCCCGCTGCGCCGGATCGGGCTCCCTCCGGAGGGGTTCGCGCTGGCCGTCGCCCTCATGCTGCGCACCGTCCCGGCGATCGGTGACCTGTTCGGCGAGGTGCGGGACGCCGCCCGTGCCCGAGGGCTCGAGCGCTCCCCGCGTGCGCTCCTCGTCCCGTTCGCGATCCGCACCGTCGGCCGCGCGCGGATGGTCGGCGACGCGCTCGCGGCCCGCGGGATCGGTGACTGACCGCAGCACCGACGACGAGAGCTCCCGCGGAGCGCGTGCCCTCGGTCCGCACGAGCCCTACCGTGTCCGCATGACGTTCCAGGAGGGTGGCAGCTTCGAGGGTGGCCGGGTACGCAGACGCGGCCGCGGCGCCGCGGCCGCCGGTGGCGGGATCGGCATCGTGGCCCTCGCGGTCGTGCTGCTCTCCCAGGTGCTCGGCGTCGACCTCACCCCGCTGCTCACCGCGGTCGGCGACGGCAGCAGCCAACAACAGGCCGGCCGGCCCGCAGTCCAGGAGACGTCGATCGGCGACTGCACCGCTGCCGAGGCCAACACCGACCCGGCCTGCCGGCTCTCGGCGACGGCGCAGTCCCTCGACGCCTTCTGGCAGGGCGAGCTCGGCGCGCGGATGCCGATCCCGGACATCGTCGACCTCGACTCGGCGACCAGCACGCCCTGCGGCCAGGCCTCGGCCTCGACGGGCCCGTTCTACTGCCCGCCTGACCAGACGATCTACATCGACCTCGGCTTCTTCGACCTGCTCCAGAGCCAGTTCGGCGCCGGCGACGGCCCGCTCGCCGAGGAGTACGTCGCTGCGCACGAGTACGGCCACCACGTCCAGCAGGTCACCGGCGTGATGGACAGGACGGACCGTCAGGGCACCGGGGCCGAGTCCGACTCGGTGCGCGTCGAGCTGCAGGCCGACTGCTACGCCGGTCTCTGGGCGGGCCACGCCGCGACGACGGTCGACCCCGACACGGGCGTGACCTTCCTGGAGCCGATCACCAGGGCCGAGCTGACGAACGCGCTGGCCGCGGCTGCAGCCGTCGGCGACGACCACATCCAGGCCGCCTCGGGCGGCAGGGTGAACCCCGACTCCTGGACGCACGGCTCGAGCGAGCAGCGCGAGCGCTGGTTCACGATCGGCTACGAGCAGGGCAGCATCGGGGCCTGCGACACGTTCACGGCCACCTCGCTCTGAGCACCGGGACCCCCTCCCCGGCCGCCGACGCGGCAGGGCGACCGTCCTTCGCCGATCGCCCGGTGCCGGACGCGCTGCTCAGACGTTGAAGCCGAGCGCGCGCAGCTGCTCCTTGCCGTCCTCGGTGATCTTCTCCGGGCCCCACGGCGGCATCCACACCCAGTTGATCCGGAAGCCGTCGACGAGGCTCTCCAGGACCGAGCCCGCCTGGTCCTCGATGACATCGGTCAGCGGGCAGGCCGCGGAGGTCAGGGTCATGTCGATGACGGCGTGGTTGTTCTGGTCGACGACGACGCCGTAGATGAGGCCGAGGTCGACGACGTTGATCCCCAGCTCGGGATCGATGACGTCGCGCAGGGCCTCCTCGACGTCCGCGACGGAGGTCGGGCTCGTGCTCATCAGTTCTCCTCGGAAGTGGCCGGCGTACCGGCATCGGTCGAGAGGGCGCCGGCCTGGGCGAGGGCGTCGCGCAGGGCCGCCCAGCCCAGCAGGGCGCACTTGATCCTGGCGGGGTACTGGGCGACCCCCGTGAACGCGGTGGCGTCCCCGAGGCGGTCCTCCGACTCCTCGTCGAGGCCCTTGCCGCGGGCGTGCATCAGCTGACGGAACGTGGCACCGAGCTCCTCGGCCGTCGGAACGGTCGTGCCCTCGACGAGCTCGGCCATCACCGAGAGCGACGCCTGGGAGATCGAGCAGCCCGAGCCGTCCCACGACACGTGGTCGATGAGCCGCTCACCGGGCCTCAGGTGCACGCGCAGCCGCACCTCGTCGCCGCAGGTGGGGTTGACCTGGAAGGACTCCCCCGCGCCGCCCTCCTGCAGGCCCTTGCCGTGCGGGGTCTTGGCGTGCTCGAGGATGAGCTGCTGGTACAGCTGTTCCATCGCGGTGCTCACTGCTGGCCTCCCAGCCCGAAGAAGGGACGGACGGTCGCGAGGGCCGCCGCGAAAGCGGCGACCTCGTCGAGCGTCGTGTAGACGGACGCCGAGGCGCGAGTGCTCGACGGCACGCCGAGCCGCCGATGCAGCGGCTGGGCGCAGTGGTGACCTACCCGCACGGCGATCCCTTGGTCGTCGAGGACCTGGCCGACGTCGTGCGGGTGGACGCCCTCGACGGTGAACGCGACGACGGCGAGCCGGTCACGCATGTCCGTCGGACCGAGGACACGAACCCCGGGAACGCCGGCCACGGCATCGAGCAGGGCGGCACCGATCACGGCCTCGTGCTCCGCGACCGCGGCCATCCCGAGCTCGCCGAGGTAGCGCGCCGCCGCAGCCATCCCGACCGCCTGGGCAACCATCTGCGAGCCGGCCTCGAAGCGCTGGGGCGGCGAGGCATAGGTCGTGGACTCCATCGTGACGACCTCGACCATCGACCCACCCGTCGTCACCGGGGGCATCGCCTCGAGCAGCTCGCGCCGCCCGTACAGCGCCCCGACACCCGTAGGTCCGAGCATCTTGTGCCCGGACATGGCGGCGAAGTCCACCCCGAGCCCGTGCAGGTCGACGGCCAGGTGCGGGACGGACTGGCAGATGTCGAGGACGACGAGCGCGCCCACCTCACGGCCCCGCGCGACCACGCGCGGCACGTCGGTGACGGCACCGGTGACGTTCGAGGCGTGCGAGACGGCGATGACCTTCGTCCGCGCACCGACGACGGTCGCGAGCTCGTCGAGCCGGAGGCGGCCGTCGTCGTCGACCCCGATCCAGCGGAGGGTCGCACCCGTGCGGGCGCACAGCTCCTGCCAGGGCACGAGGTTGGCGTGGTGCTCGGCCTCGCTCACGACGATCTCGTCGCCGGGGACGAGTGCGAATCGGCGCGCGGCCGCTCCCCCGCGCCCGAGGCTCGCGTTGCCGATCGCATAGGCGACCAGGTTGAGCGCGGCCGTCGCGTTCGAGGTCCACACGATCTCGTCCGGGTCGGCTCCGACGAACGCCGCGACGTCCTCGCGCGCCTGCTCGAACGCCGTCGTCGCCTCCTCGGCGAGCTGATGGGCACCCCGGTTCACGGCGGCGTTGTGCCGCGTGTAGAAGTCCAGCTCGGCGTCGATCACCACGTCAGGCTTCTGCGACGTCGCCGCCGAGTCGAGGTAGACCAGCGGCCGGTCCCCCCGCACGGTGCGCGTGAGCAGGGGGAAGTCCGCCCGGACGGCGGCGAGCTCCGCTGCCGTCAGGGACGACGACGCGCGGAGGCCGACGACCTCGCCCGCCTGGGCGTGTCGACCTCCGAGCGTCTCGACGGGTCCAGCGGTCACGCGGAGGCCAGGAACCGGTCGTAGCCCTCGGCCTCGAGGCGGTCGGCCAGCTCGGGGCCACCCTCCTCGGCGATCCGGCCGTCGACGAAGACGTGCACGAACTCGGGCTTGATGTACCGCAGGATGCGCGTGTAGTGCGTGATGAGGAGCACGCCGACGTCACCGTTCGCCGCGACACGGTTCACACCCTCGGAGACGACCCGCAGGGCGTCGACGTCCAGACCGGAGTCGGTCTCGTCGAGGATCGCGATCTTCGGCGCGAGGAGCTCCATCTGCAGGATCTCGTGACGCTTCTTCTCACCACCGGAGAAGCCCTCGTTGACGTTGCGCTCGGCGAACTCGGGATCCATCCGCAGCCGCTCCATGGCGACCTTCACGTCCTTGATCCAGTGCCGCAGCGCGGGCGCCTGGCCGTCGATCGCCGTCTTCGCGGTGCGCAGGAAGTTCGACACGCTCACGCCGGGGACCTCGACGGGGTACTGCATCGCGAGGAACATGCCCGCCCGGGCACGCTCGTCGACGGTCATCGCCAGCACGTCCGCACCGTCGAGGGTGACGGTCCCGGAGGTGATCTGGTACTTGGGGTGCCCCGCGAGCGAGTACGCGAGGGTGGACTTGCCCGAGCCGTTCGGGCCCATGATCGCGTGGGTCTCGCCGGCGCTCACCGTGAGGTCGACTCCGCGCAGGATCTGCTTGGGGCCTTCCTTGGTCTCGACGCTGACGTGCAGGTCGCGGATCTGGAGGGTGGACATGCTCTTCTCCTCAGAGGACGTCGACGTCGACGAGCACACGCTCGCCGTCGAGGGTCACGGGGTAGACGGGGACGGGACGGATCGCGGGCAGCGCGAGGGGTGCGCCGGTCCGCAGGTCGAAGGTGGAACCGTGCAGCCAGCACTCGATGGTCTCGCCCTCGACGTCACCGTCGGAGAGGGAGACCTGGCCGTGCGAGCAGATGTCGGAGACGGCACGGACGTCACCGGCGGCGGTCCGCACGACGGCGACCTCCACCGGGCCGGCCGGGCCGGCCAGCTCGACACGCAGCGCCGATCCGGGGGCGAGATCCGCCAGGAGGCAGGCTTCCTGGGCGCTCACGGCACGATGCCCTGGACCGCAGCCATGGACACGGCGAGCTCGTCCTCGATCGCAGACATGAGGCGCGCCTCGATCTCAGGCACCCCGATCTTCTGGATCAGCTCGGCGAAGAACCCGTGGACGACGAGGCGACGGGCCTCGTCCTCCGGGATGCCGCGCGCCCGCAGGTAGAAGAGCTGCTCGTCGTCGAAGCGACCGGTCGCGCTCGCGTGGCCGGCCCCCTCGATGAGCCCGGTCTCGATCTCGAGGTTCGGCACCGAGTCGGCCCGCGCACCGTCGGAGAGCACGAGGTTGCGGTTGAGCTCGTAGGTGTCGGTGCCCTCGGCCTCGGCGCGGATCAGCACGTCGCCGACCCAGACCGTGTGCGCCGCCTCGCCCTGGAGCGCGCCCTTGTAGGTGACGCGCGAGCGGCAGGAGGGCACCGCGTGGTCGATGAAGAGGCGGTGCTCCTGGTGCTGGCCGGCGTCGGCGAAGTAGAGCCCGAGAGCTTCGATCGACCCGCCCTCGGCGGTGAACTCCGCGTCCGGGGCGAGTCGCACGACGTCACCGCCGAGCGTGACGACGATGTGCTTGAGGGTCGCGTCGCGCCCCACCCGCATCCGGTGCGACGACAGGTGGACCGCGTCGGCGTCCCAGTCCTGGATGCTCACGACGGTCAGGTGCGCGCCGTCCTCGACGACGATCTCGACCGTCTGGCTCAGGAGGGCGGATCCCGCGTGGTCGATGACCACGATGCCCTCACTCAGCTCACGGGCGTGCACGAGGAGGTGCTGGGCAGAGGCGACCTTCTCGACTCCGGTGCCCTGCACCCGGATGCTCGTGACGCTCGACGCCACCGCCTGTGCGGGGATGGTCACGACCGTCGCCTCGCCGAAGGAGGTCCACGCGGCGGCGGCGGCGCGGTCGCCGGGGCGCCCCGCGGTGCCGAGCCGCGCATCGTCACGGCCCACGATCTCGACCGTCACCTCCGGCGCCTCGACGACGGTCACCTGCACACCGTGCGTCCCGAGGCCCTCGCCCGAGGCGTCGAAGAGCGGCGCGACCTTCGCCACGGGGGTGAACCGCCACGCCTCCTCACGCCCGGTCGGGACGGGGAAGTCCGCGAGGTCGAAGGAGGTACGACGGTCGGCACGGCTCGACTCGAGCGTCGCAGCCCCGGTCCCGTGGCTGTGGGCGCCGTCGACGACGGCCTTGCTGTGGTCCGTGGTCAGGCCTGCGGACAGATCAGTGGTCATGGGGTGCTGCGAACCTCTCGGGCTGGCTGGTGCGCGGATCGGGGACGGATGTCGGGGGCCTGTCAGCCGACCGAGCCCTCCATCTGCAGCTCGATGAGCCGGTTGAGCTCCAGGGCGTACTCCATCGGCAGCTCCCGGGCGATCGGCTCGACGAAGCCGCGCACGATCATCGCCATCGCCTCGGTCTCCTTCATGCCACGGGACATGAGGTAGAAGAGCTGGTCCTCGCTCACGCGAGAGACCGTCGCCTCGTGCCCCATCGAGACGTCGTCCTCGCGGACGTCGACGTAGGGGTAGGTGTCCGAGCGTGAGATCTGGTCGACCAGGAGCGCGTCGCAGAGCACGTTGGAGGTCGAGTGCTCGGCACCTTCGAGGATCTGGACCAGGCCACGGTAGGACGTCCTGCCACCGCCGCGCGCGACCGACTTCGAGACGATGGACGAGGAGGTGTGGGGCGCGGCGTGGACCATCTTGGCGCCGGCGTCCTGGTGCTGGCCCGCCCCGGAGAACGCGATCGAGAGCGTCTCGCCGCGGGCGTGCTCGCCGAGCAGGTAGATGGCCGGGTACTTCATCGTCACCTTGGAGCCGATGTTGCCGTCGACCCATTCCATGGTCGCGCCCTCGGCCGCCGTCGCGCGCTTGGTGACGAGGTTGTAGACGTTCGTCGACCAGTTCTGGATCGTCGTGTAGCGCACACGGGCGTTCTTCTTGACGATGATCTCCACGACCGCGGAGTGCAGCGAGTCGCTCGTGTAGATCGGGGCGGTGCAGCCCTCGACGTAGTGCACGTAGGAGCCCTCGTCGGCGATGATCAGCGTCCGCTCGAACTGGCCCATGTTCTCGGTGTTGATCCGGAAGTAGGCCTGCAGCGGGATGTCCACGTGCACACCGGGCGGGACGTAGACGAACGAGCCGCCCGACCAGACGGCGCTGTTGAGCGCGGCGAACTTGTTGTCCCCCGGCGGGATGACGGTGCCGAAGTACTCCTGGAAGATCTCCGGGTGCTCGCGGAGCGCCGTGTCGGTGTCGAGGAACAGGACACCCTTCTCCTCGAGGTCCTCGCGGATCTGGTGGTAGACGACCTCGGACTCGTACTGCGCCGCGACACCGCTGACCAGGCGCTGCTTCTCGGCCTCCGGGATGCCCAGGCGGTCGTAGGTGCGCTTGATGTCCTCGGGCAGGTCGTCCCAGCTGGTCGCCTGCTTCTCGGTGGAGCGTACGAAGTACTTGATGTTGTCGAAGTCGATCCCGGAGAGATCGGCGCCCCAGCTCGGCATCGGCTTCTTCTCGAAGAGCCGCAGCGACTTCAGCCGCAGGTCCAGCATCCACTGCGGCTCGCTCTTGAGCGCGGAGATGTTCCGGACGACCGCCTCGGACAGGCCACGCTGGGCGGACATGCCGGCGGCGTCGGAGTCGTGCCAGCCGTAGCCGTAGCTGCCGATCGAGGCGATGATCTCGTCATCGCTCGACGGGGCGACGGTGACGGGCTCGGTCGGTGCGCTCATCGGACTCCCTCCACGGCCGCCTCGCGGTGACCATCGGATCGTTCTCGGACGACGGCGCTGAGGGCGCCGATCGGGACATGGGTCGTGCAGACGTGGCCGCCTCCGGCCAGGGTGGACAGCCGCTGGACGTGCACGCCCAGCAACCGGGAGAACATCTGGGCCTCGGCCTCGCAGAGCGCCGGGAACCGGGTCGCGACGTCCTGGACCGGGCAGTGACCCTGGCAGAGCTGGACGGCGGCCCCGCCGGGGACGGGACGGACGGACGAGGCGAAGCCGTCGCGGGACAGCGCCTCGGCGAGCGCGTCGACGCGGTGGAGCAGATCGGGGACCTGCGAGGTGACCGACGCGAGCTCACCCTCGATCGCAGCCATCCGGCTCCGGGCGAAGGCTGCGACGGCATCAGGCCCGAGCGCCTCACTGAGGAAGGCGAGCGCCTCTTCCGCGATGTCCGCATAGGTGCTCTGCAGCGCAGCCTGACCGCGATCGGTCGCGACGTAGCGTCGGGCCGGGCGTCCACGCCCGGCGGGCATCGTCGGCGCGACCGCGCGCGCGGCGATCTGCCCCTCCTCCTCGAGCGCGGCGACATGCCGTCGCACGCCGGCGGGCGTCAGGTCGAGGTCCCGAGCGAGCTGGACGACGGAGACCGGTCCGGCTTCCACCACGAGGCGCAGAAGTCGCTCACGCGTCGAGCGTTCCTTGTCCTCGTGCGTCGCCATGCCCACCTCCTCGTCGGTGCCTCGATATTAGCAACACTACCGTTGCTCAATTGGTTCCCGCCAACCGGGGTCCGCGACGTAGACTCCACGACCGTGTCCCTCTCGTCGCTCACCCGCTCGTCGAGCACCCCGACGGTCGAGGTCGACGGGCTCGGCGTGCGCTACGGCCAGCTCCAGGCGGTCGACGGACTGAGCCTGGCCGCGCAGCCCGGAGCCGTCACCGCGGTGCTCGGCCCGAACGGCGCCGGCAAGTCCAGCACGATCTCCTGCTGCGTCGGCCTGCGCAGCCCCGGGGCCGGAACGGTGCGGATCCTCGGCCTGGACCCGGTCCGTGACGCCCGCCTGCTGCGACCGAGGGTCGGCGTGATGCTCCAGGACGGGGGCCTGCCCTCCGGCGCCCCGGCCGGCCAGGTGCTACGGCACATCGCCTCGATGTACGCCCGGCCACGCGACGTCGGCGAGCTCGGCGAGCGTCTGGGCATCGACCGGTTCGCCCGGACCACGGTGCGCCGCCTGTCCGGTGGCGAACGACAGCGCCTCGCGCTGGCCACAGCCGTCGTCGGTCGCCCGGAGGTCGTCTTCCTCGACGAGCCGAGTGCCGGGCTCGACCCGCAGGCACGCCACGCGGTGTGGCAGCTGATCAGCGAGCTGCGCACCGGTGGGGCGACGATCGTGCTGACCACGCACCAGATGGCGGAGGCCGAGGAGCTCGCCGACCACGTCGTCGTCGTCGACTCGGGTCACGTCGTCGCAGCGGGATCGGTGGAGAGCCTCACCGGGGCGTTGACGACCGTCAGGGTGGGCCTTGCCGACCGGGTCGACGTCGGGGAGGCAGCCGCCGCGCTGCGGTCCGTCCTCGACACCGGTTCGTCCACGGCGGCGGTGGCAGTGGCGGTGACGGGCGATCGTCGACTCGAGGTGGCGAGCACCGATCCTGAGGCGCTCCTGAGCGCGATCACCGCCTGGGCCCAGGGAACAGGCGTCGCACTCACCTCCATGACCACCGGTCGACGCAGCCTCGAGGACGTCTTCCTCGACCTCACGGGACGGAGCCTGCGATGAGCGCGACCACCCGACGCCCCGTCTCGTCGCCCGTCGGCGAGCTCGGGGCTCAGCGCCCCGCGCCGGTCGTCCGCCGCGTGCTCGGGCAGGCGGGGTTCGAGCTGCGCACCACGCTGCGCAACGGGGAGCAGCTGCTCCTCATGCTCGTCCTGCCGGTCCTCATCCTGGTCGGCCTCAGCCGCATGACGCTCGTCGACGTCGGGAGCGAGAACCGGCTCGCCGTCGTCGCACCCGGCGTCCTTGCGCTGGCGGTGATGTCGACTGCCTTCACGTCCCAGGCGATCACGATGGGCTTCGACCGCCGCGCGGGGGTGCTCCGGCTCCTGGCGACGACCCCGCTCGGTCGTGGCGGCCTGGTCCTGGGCAAGGCCGTCGCCGTCCTCGCCCTCGAGCTCGGTCAGGTGGCGGTCCTGGGGGTCGTCGCCGCGATCCTGGGCTGGCACCCGGTGACCAGCGGGATCCCTGCGGCGTTGCTCGCCCTCGCCGTGGGCACCCTCGCGTTCAGCGCCCTGGCGGTCCTGCTGGCGGGGCTGCTGCGCGCGGAGGCGGTCCTGGCGCTCGCGAACCTGATCTGGGTGCTCCTGCTCGTCGGCGGCGCGGTCATCCTGCCGGCGCGTCTGCTGCCCGGTCCCCTGGCCGCACTCGCACCCTGGCTCCCCTCGGGCGCACTCGGTGACGCCCTGCGCGGCGCGCTCTCGTCGGGCACGGCTCCGCTCTCCTCGATCCTCATCCTCATCGGGTGGTCCCTGGTGCTCGGGCTGAGTGCGGCGCGGTTCACGCGCTGGTCGTGAGCAGCGCCCGCACCGGATAACGTGTCACGGTGCCAGCGACACCTTCCTCCTCGTCCGTTCGCGCGTTCCTCGGAACCGTCAGCTCGTCCGTTCACGCACTCCTGAGAGCCGTCAGCCGTCCCTCGCAGCGCGCCGCGCGTCGGGTGGTCCTCGCCAACCTCGTCGCCCAGGTCGTGATCGTCGTCACCGGCGGCGCCGTCCGTCTCACCGGGTCCGGACTGGGCTGCTCGACCTGGCCGCAGTGCGAGCCCGGCCAGTTCACCCCGGTCCGCCACGAGGCGATGTCCTGGCACCCGATCATCGAGTTCGGCAACCGGACCCTGACCGGACTGCTGGTGGTCATCGCCATCGCGACCGCCTGGGCCGTGCTGCTCGGGCCCGGCCGCAGTCGCGCCGTACGGGTGCTCGCGCTGGTGCCGATCGTCGGGGTCCTGGTGCAGGCCGTGATCGGTGGGCTCGCGGTGCTCGGCAAGCTGAACCCCGCCGTCGTGGGCTCGCACTTCCTCATCTCGATGGCCCTCGTGGCTGCGTCGACGCAGCTGCTGCTTCGCGTCGACCAGCCCGACACCGCCGCGCGATGGGCCGTACCGGGCCCGCTACGGGGTCTTGGCCTGTCCCTCGTGCCCCTGGCCGCCCTCGTGCTCGTCCTCGGATCGGTGACGACCGGTACAGGTCCGCACTCCGGGGACCAGAACGCCCCGTACCGGTTCGCCCTCGACCCGATGCTGGTCACGCGCACCCACGCGGCGGCGGTCTGGCTCTACCTCGCGGTGCTGCTGACGCTCCTCGCGCTGCTCAGCCGCTCGGTCGCGGTGCCCGCGGTCGTCCGGCGACGCACGCTGGTCCTGCTGGGGGTCACACTCGCACAGGGCATCATCGGCTACGTGCAGTACCTGACGGGTCTGCCCGGCTGGCTGGTCGCGCTGCACATGCTGGGGGCCTCGTCGTTCGTCATCGCTCAGACC
>JBBSAL010000041.1:0-32403 GCA_038252305.1 Actinomycetales bacterium
CGGGAACGGCTCACCTGAGCGGCCGTCGAACAGCTGGGCCTTGCCGTCGCCGTTCACCATCCGCTCGCCGTCGCGGTTCGGGTGCGTGACCGTGAGCAGGCCCGTGAGGACGTTCTCGGGAACACCGTCGAACACCGGGGTGGCGACGGGGTTGCCCGCGGGGCTCTTCACGGCAGCCGGCGGGACGTCCGCCGGCCATGCCGCGTCGGTCCCGGCGAACTCGATGTCCCAGCCCTGCTTGGCGATCCACCCGAGGTGGACCTCGAGCACCTGACCGACGTTCATCCGGCCCGGCACGCCGAGCGGGTTGAGCACGACGTCGACCGCGGTGCCGTCGGGAAGGAACGGCATGTCCTCGACCGGGAGGATCTTGGAGATGACGCCCTTGTTGCCGTGGCGACCGGCGAGCTTGTCACCGCTGTTGATCTTGCGGCGCTGGGCGATGTAGACCCGGACCAGCTCGTTGACGCCGGCAGGGAGCTCGTCGCCGTCGTCGCGGCTGAACGTGCGCACCTCGGTGACCGTGCCGGACTCGCCGTGCGGCACCTTGAGCGAGGTGTCGCGGACCTCACGCGCCTTCTCACCGAAGATCGCGCGGAGCAGACGCTCCTCGGGGGTCAGCTCGGTCTCACCCTTGGGCGTGACCTTGCCGACGAGGATGTCGCCGGCCGAGACCTCGGCGCCGATGCGGATGATGCCGCGCTCGTCGAGGTCGGCGAGGACGTCCTCGGAGACGTTCGGGATGTCCCGGGTGATCTCCTCGGGGCCGAGCTTCGTGTCGCGGGCGTCGACCTCGTGCTCCTCGATGTGGATCGAGGACAGGACGTCGTCCTGCACGAGGCGCTGCGACAGGATGATCGCGTCCTCGTAGTTGAAGCCCTCCCAGGACATGAACGCCACGAGCAGGTTGCGGCCGAGCGCGAGCTCGCCCTCGTCCGTGGCGGGGCCGTCGGCGAGCACCGAGCCGACCTCGACACGGGAACCCTCCTCGACCAGCACACGCTGGTTGTAGGACGTGCCCTGGTTCGAGCGACGGAACTTCGCGACGCGGTGCGTCGAGGTGGTCGCGTCGTCGTTGGCGACGGTGATGAGGTCGGCGGAGACCTCGGTCACCACACCCGGCTTGGTCGCGACGATGACGTCACCGGCGTCGACCGCAGCGCGACGCTCCATGCCGGTCCCGACGAGCGGGGCCTCGGATCGCACGAGCGGCACGGCCTGACGCTGCATGTTGGCGCCCATCAGCGCGCGGTTGGCGTCGTCGTGCTCAAGGAACGGGATCAGGGCCGTGGCCACCGAGACCATCTGGCGCGGCGAGACGTCCATGTAGTCGACCATCGTCGGCGGCACGAGCTCGACCTCGCCACCCTTGACGCGGACGAGCACCCGCTCCTCGCTGAAGTAGCCGCTCTCCTCGAGAGGAGCGTTGGCCTGCGCGATGACGTAGCGGTCCTCGTCGTCGGCGGTGAGGTACTGGACCTCGTCCGTGACGAAACCCTCGGTGACCTTGCGGTACGGGGTCTCGACGAACCCGAACGCGTTGATCCGCCCATAGGTGGCGAGCGAGCCGATCAGGCCGATGTTCGGGCCTTCCGGGGTCTCGATCGGGCACATGCGGCCGTAGTGCGAGGGGTGGACGTCGCGGACGTCCATGCCGGCACGGTCACGCGACAGACCGCCGGGGCCGAGCGCCGAGAGGCGGCGCTTGTGGGTCAGGCCCGCGAGCGGGTTGTTCTGGTCCATGAACTGCGAGAGCTGCGAGGTCCCGAAGAACTCCTTGATCGACGCCACCACGGGGCGGATGTTGATCAGGGTCTGCGGGGTGATCGCCTCGACGTCCTGCGTCGTCATGCGCTCACGCACGACGCGCTCCATCCGGGACAGGCCGGTACGGACCTGGTTCTGGATGAGCTCGCCGACCGCGCGGATGCGGCGGTTGCCGAAGTGGTCGATGTCGTCGGTCTCGACGCGGACCTCGACCGGCTCGCCGGCGCGGACGCCGTCGAGGGTGGTGACGTCGGCGTGCAGCGCGGCCATGTACTTGATGGTCGCGACGACATCGGACACCGAGAGCACGGAGTCGCTCAGCGGCGCGTCGGTGCCGAGCTTCTTGTTCACCTTGTAGCGGCCGACTTTCGCGAGGTCGTAGCGCTTGGCGTTGAAGTAGAAGTTGTCGAGCAGCGCGCGACCGGCCTCGACCGTGGGCGGCTCGCCCGGGCGGATCTTGCGGTAGATGTCGAGCAGGGCCTCGTCCTGGGTGTTGACGTGGTCCTTCTCCATCGTCTCCAGCACGGCCGGGAACTGCGCGAACTCCTCGCGGATCTCCGACTCGGTCAGGCCGAGGGCCTTGAGGAAGACGGTGACCGACTGCTTGCGCTTGCGGTCGACGCGCACGCCGACGGCGTCACGCTTGTCGATCTCGAACTCGAGCCATGCACCGCGGCTCGGGATGATCTTGGCGGTGAAGATGTCCTTGTCGGACGTCTTGTCGGCGGTGCGCTCGAAGTACACGCCCGGCGAGCGGACGAGCTGCGAGACGACGACGCGCTCGGTGCCGTTGATGATGAAGGTGCCGCGCTCGGTCATCAGCGGGAACTCGCCCATGAAGACCGTCTGGCTCTTGATCTCGCCGGTCGTGTAGTTGACGAACTCGGCCGTGACGAAGAGCGGAGCCGCGAAGGTGAAGTCCTTCTCCTTGCACTCCTCCGCCGTGTACTTCGACGGCTCGAAGCGGTGGTCACGGAACGAGAGGGACATCGTCCCTCCGAAGTCCTCGATCGGAGAGATCTCCTCGAAGATCTCCTCCAGACCGGAGGTCTCGGGGACGTCCGTCCGGCCGACGGCCAGTGCGGCCTCGACGCGGGACTGCCATGCGGAGTTGCCGAGCAGCCAGTCGAAGTTCTCGGTCTGCAGACCGAGCAGGTCCGGGACCTCGAGGGGCTCGTGGATCTTGGCAAAAGAGATACGGCGCGATGCGGTGCGGTTCGCGATAGCGTCAGCGGTCGGAGCAGAAGGGGTGCGCGAGGCAGCCAAGAGGGGTCCTTCCCAGCGGTTCGAGTGCACAGCGCGGGTAGACGGCCCGCACCTGACCCCACAACGATGGATCGGCGACCGGGCACAAATCGGGGCCGATGAACGAGGTGAGGGATGCAGGCACAAGCCAGCGCAAAGCGCTAGCATACTCGCCCGCATCATGAGTGTCCAATGGCGCCCAGGAGCGCACCGCAGTGCGGTGCGCCGACCCGTGTGACGAGGGACGAAGAACAGAGATGGCGGCGGCGGGGATCGAGCGACCCCCGGGCCGACCACGAGCCGAACAGGCCACGAGGCCCGCACCCTCAGCGGGTGCAGGCCTCGTGGACCGCGTTCAGCGAGTGGTCACTTGACGGTGACGGTGGCGCCGGCGCCCTCGAGAGCGGCCTTGGCCTTCTCGGCAGCCTCCTTGGTGACGCCCTCCAGGACGGCCTTGGGGGCCTCGTCGACGAGGTCCTTGGCCTCCTTGAGGCCCAGGCTCGTCAGCGCGCGCACCTCCTTGATGACCTGGATCTTCTTGTCGCCGGCGGCCTCGAGCACGACGTCGAACTCCGACTGCTCCTCGACCTCCTCGGCAGCAGCGGCGCCCGCGGCGGGGGCAGCGGCGACCGCGGCCGGCGCGGCAGCGGTGACCTCGAACGTCTCCTCGAAGGCCTTCACGAACTCAGAGAGCTCGATGAGGGTGAGCTCCTTGAAAGCCTCGATGAGCTCGGCGGTGGTGAGCTTCGCCATGGTGGCGGGTCCTTCCTGGTCGATCCTGCCCGATGGAGCAGGTGGGTGTGATGGGTGACGGCCTCAGGCCGCCTGCTCCTGGGATGCCTGCTTGTCGCGCAGAGCGTCGATCGTGCGCACGGCCTGAGCCGCGGGCGCGGTGAAGAGGTAGGCCGCCTGGTAGAGCTTGGCCTTGAACGCGCCGGCCGCCTTGGCCAGCAGGACCTCACGGGACTCGAGGTCCGCGAGCTTGGTGACGTCGGCTGCACTGAGCAGACGACCGTCGAGCACCCCGCCCTTGACGACGAGCTGGGGGTTGGCCTTGGCGAAGTCACGCAGCCCCTTGGCCACCGCGACGGGGTCACCCGTGACGAAGGCAAGGGCGGACGGCCCGGCGAGGTTCTCGTCGAGACCCTCGATCCCGGCCTCGCGGGCCGCGATGGTCGAGAGCGTGTTCTTCACCACGGCGTAGGTGGCATTGCCGCGCAGCGCGGTCCGCAGCGACTTCAGCTGCTTGACGCTGAGCCCGCGGTACTCGGTCAGCACGACGGCGTTCGACTCGCGGAACAGATCCGTGAGCTCCGCTACCGCGGCTGCCTTGTCCGGCCTCGCCATGGCACTCCTTCCGGTGGTGATGCAGCGCTGTCGATCCTGGTCCCGGAACGAGAAAGAGCCCCGCGCAGGCGCGGGGCTCGGTTGCTCACGGCGGACCGTGTGCTGCGGAGTCACTCACCTGCGCCGGCCCCCGCTCGAGCGGGACTTCGGTCCACCACCCGGAAGGGCGGCTGACAACCTGCGGTCTTGGGCGGGTCAACAGTACGTGCCAGCGGGCCCAGGAACAAATCGGGGTCCGGATGTCACAACGCGGCCGGTGCGCGCTCCTGAGAGGTGAGAGCCAGGTCCTGACCTGACGCCGGGGAGGAAGAGTGTCGATGAGCAGCGCCGTGCGAGTGTCACCGAGGAACGCCGGTACGCCGGAAGGGTTGTCGGGACGTGCCGCTGTCGTCGACTGCGGTCGGTGGCTGGCTGCCCAGCGACGTCCGCGCTGCCCCGGCATCGAGGTCCTCGACCACGACCCCTGCGCGGCGCGCGGGGCAGGGATCACCATCGCCCTGCTCGACGCCCCGGCGGACCTGAGCCACCCGGACCTCGTCGGCGCCGACACCCTGAGCTGGGCCGGGGTCCCCGGGCTGGGGCTGCGCGAGCCGACCGCGCACGGAACGGCGTGCGCCTCGCTCCTGGTCGGCCAGGGCGCCACCCAGATCATGGGCGTGGCACCCGAGGCCCGGCTGCTGGTCGCCCCCGTGCTGCGGGCCGACGGCACCGTCAGCGACGAGCTCGTGGCCCGAGCGCTCGCGTGGGCCGTCTCGCAGGACGTCGATGTCGTCGTGCTGCCGTTCGGGCGGCGGCGACTCGGCCGACGGGTTGCGACCCGGGTCCGCGCAGCCTCGCTCAGCGGCGTCCGGGTGGTCGCTGCGGCCGGGAGCCTCGGTCCGGACCTGATGACGTTCCCCGGGTCGGTGAGCGGGGTGCTGGCGGTGACCGGGCACGACGGCACCGATCGCTGCCCGGAGTGCAGCATCCGTGCCGACCTGGCCGCCCCTGGCCGCGACGTGCCGGCCGCCGGGCCGTACGGGCTCGTCCGGATGCAGGGCTCGGCACCGGCCGCCGTGCTCGCCGCCGGAGCGCTCGCCGTCCGGTGGTCAGCTGCCGGCGGGCGTGAGCAGTCCGGGGACCGCCGTGGAGAAGAAGGCCAGCGGGACCGGCTCGCCCAGGCCTGAGCACGCGTCGGCGAGCGCCTCCACCGGCGCGACGCCCGCGGCGACGCGCGAGTGCAGCACCGGCATCACTGCCGCCGCCACGTCGTCGCGCAGCGGGGCGAGCGAGGCGACCACACCGGCGGAACCGAGCCTGAGCAGCGCACTCGCCAGCCCGAGCACCTCGCCGCCGGGGCGGACCGTAGCACGGCCCAGCTCGCAGGCCGACAGGACGACGAGGGAGCCACCGAGGTCGGAGCCCTCGAGCTCGTGGGCGAACAGCGGGCCGTCGGCCATGCGCAGCCAGGAGAACATCGGGTTGTCGGCCTCGTGGTGGCCGTGGGTCGCCAGGTGCACGACGCCGGCGGACCGGATCGCCGCGGCGGTGTCGGCGCAGGACGCGTCGGGGCCGACCAGGACTTCGGCCCCGGGCCACACCGCGGCCACCGCGGCGACCTCGACGCCCGCGTGACGCAGGCCCGGCCCCGCGACCGCGGCGATGCCGGGCCGGCGCGGACGTCCCTGGTCGAGCACGAGGCGTGCGCCGACGCTCGTCGGACGGCCGGCCCGCGACGGGAGGATCGACCACGGCAGGGTGGTCAGCACGCCGCCGGTGACGACGTGCAGCCCGGCCTCGGCGCCGAGCGGCCGGACCAGCCGCTCGTCCAGCCAGGCGAGGCCCCGGTCAAGGGAGGACCGCACGACGGTGCGGATCGCCTCGGGGAGCATCGCGCCGGACAGGGCGTGCAGGTCGACGTCGACCCTGCGTGCGGTGGCCTCGACCTCGGCCGCCGCGGCCAGGCGCAGGAGCCGTGCGCCGTGGCGGTCGACGACGACCGCATGCACCACCCCGCGGAACACCAGGTAGTCGGCGACGCAGGGCCCGCCCGCCTCCGCGCGGAGCGTCGCCAGGGCATCCGCCGCCCGCACCGCGCTCGGTGGGGCCTGTCCCCCACCGATCTGCCAGGCACGCTCCCGGGCCGCCGAGCGCAGGTGCGCCGCGTCGCGGAGGAAGGTCGCCCGCTCGGAGGTCGAACCAGGCTCGAGAGGAAGCAGCCGCTCACGCTCGACCGCGACACGGAGCTCGGCGAGCATCTCGGCGAGCTCGGGGTCGTCCGGGGGACGCACACGCGCCGCGCCCGCGAACGTCGCCCGTCCGCGCTCGACGGCCTCGAGCACCCAGGTGGCGTCCTCGGCCCGCAGTGCGGCGATCAGCTCCGTCTCCATCAGCCGCTGGCCGTGCACCGCTGCCGCAGTCACCGCCTCCACCGAGCCGAGCTGACGCCGGTGCTCGGCGAGGAGCGCCTGGCCGGCGACCACGTGCCGTCGCCCGCGCGCCACCCGCCCAGCGCCGAAGTCGAGACGTGCCGCGACGCCTCGGTGCGCGAGAGCGAGGGAGAGGGGCTCACGTCCGGTCAACCGACCGGCGTCCGCGAGCGCACCCGCCCCCTCCTCGAGCCGTCCCGTCGACGCGAGCGCTGCGGCCCTGATCAGGCGAGCGGCACGGACGAGGTCCCGGTCGCCGTCCGCCGAGGCGAGAGTGTCGGCGACGGTGCGGGCACGCGCCGCGAGGAGCGCCAACCTCCTGCGGTCGACCGGCTCGGCGTCCAGGAGCACGTCGAGCTGGGCCCGCAGCACCATGAGGTCGGCCCGGGCGAGCCACGGCGCGTTCCCCCGGCGGGCCAGCCGTCGACGAGCGGCCTGCGCCTGGGCGAGCGCGGCGCCCGGCCTCTTGAGCAGCAGTGCGCACTGGCTGCGCGCGAGCTCCACCTGGGCCAGATCGAGGGTGAGACGTTGCTCGGCGAAGAGCCCGGCCGCACGGCCGAGCGTCGTGTCCGCCTCGGTCACCAGTCCCGCCTCGAGGAGGACCTGCGCCCGGTCGAGGAGTGCGACGGCCGGCGAGACCTCGCCCGTGCTCTTCGCCGCCTCGGCCATGACCGCGAGCGCGCGCGGAAGGTCGCCCGCCAGGAACTCGACGTAGCCGAGGTTGTGGCGGGCCTTGAACACGAGCGCCTCGTTGCCGATCGCCGCCGCGTTCTCGGCGCACGCCGTGAGGTCGCGGCGCGCCTCGGGGACGTGTCCGAGGTCCAGGTGCAGGGTCCCGCGATTGAGCAGGATGCAGCAGGCGTCGACCGGTTCGGCGTCGGCCAGCGCCGCAGCCGCGCGGTCGTGCTCCTGCAGGGCTCGGCCCAGATCGCCCGCGCGCTGCCAGAGCAGCCCCCGTTGTCCGAGCACGGCGACACGCGTGGCCGGCGAGCCGGCGACCCCGGCGTGGTGCTCGGCGTCGTCCAGGACGGCGAGGCTCGCGTCGACGTCCGCTCGGAGCTCGAAGTCGCTCATCACGAGGCCCAGCTGGGCACGCGCGCGGATCCGGGCGCACTCGGCCTCGAACGGCACGCCGACGTCCGGCGGCGTGCCACCTGCCCCGAGGTGGGCGAGTGCAGCGCGGAACTGAGCGGACGCCCGTCGGGGGTGCCCGCCCGCGTTGTCCTCCAGCCCGCCCGCCAGGGCGCGACCGGCATCGACGAGCCACGACGGAGCCTCGGCGGAGCGCCGTGGCGCGCGCGCCGTCCCTGGTGCTCCCACGCTGTCGGCCCTCACGCGGGAGTCGGCAGGCCCGTCGTGGCGGTGATCGCCCGCCACGCCTCACGGCAGCGTTCCTTGACCGCGCCGTGCAGGTCCCCCGGCGCAGGCGCCGGCGTGGCCTCCCGCTGCTCGAGCAGCGCGGCAGCGAGGTCGCCCGCGAGCAGCGGACCGCTGAACGAGGTCCCGCTCCAGACCCCGAAGCCGCCGGCGAAGCCGTCCGGGTCGACGGTCCGCCGCACCTCTCCGCGATGACGACCCGCGAGGTCCCGGCTCGGGGTCAGCGAGCCGTTCATGGTCACCGGCATCGTGCTCACCAGCGCGGCGCCGGGGCGCAGGCAGGTCACCCACGGCCCGTCGTTGCTGAAGAGGGCGGTCGAGCCGTCCGGGTTGAGGGCGCCGACGCTGAGCACCGGTGGCGTGTCCAGGCGCAGCTCGGAGGGGTCGATCGGGGTCGGCGGGTGCCACGACGAGAGCCGCGGCGCGAAGGCGGCAGGGAACATCGGGCGCGTGGTGCCGTCGTTCCCGGCGGAGACGACGACGGTCACGCCGTAGCGTCGCAGGGCATCGAGCACCCGACCGAGAGGTCCGTCGAAGTCCACGTCCTCCGGACGCTCGTGGTAGTAGCCGAGCGCGAGCGCGAGGACGTCGACCGGGACGTAGCCGTCACGCCCGTGGAGCCCGAGGACGTGGAAGAGCAGGAGTCGTCGCAGGCTGCCGAGGAGGTCGGACTCACCGATCGCGCCCTGGCCGCCGTAGAGCCGGCCAGAGAGGATCACGGCGTCGGGGCAGCGCTGATGGACGATCCCCGCGATGAACGTGCCGTGACCCGACGCGGCGTCGAGCCCCCCGGTGAGCGGCCGGCCACCCATCCCGCCGACCTCGCTGTCGTCGGACTCCGGGTGCACGGCGGGGAACGAACCGATCGGGACACCGAGCACGCTCGGGTTGCGCACCACCACCTCGTCGCTCAGCCACGGGTGCGCCCCGGTCCCGGTGTCGAGCACCGCGACGACGGGGCGGTCGAGACCTGCCTCGGTGCGGGTCACGCCCTTCCCGCACGGGTGACGGCGGACAGGGGCCGGACCGATCCATGCGACGGGCGAGCGCCCGCCGGAGCCGGCCACCGCGTACTCGGGCATCCCGCTGAAGGGCAGGGGCTGGGTGTACGGGAGCGGTTGGGTGTACGGCAACGGCTGGGTGTACGGGAGCGGCTGCGTGTACGGGAGCGGTTGGGTGTACGGCAACGGCTGCGTGTACGGCGTGCCGCCGATCGCCGTGCTGGCCATGAGCACGTGGTCGAGGGAGATCCCCGAGGCGTAGCCCTGGTCCGCGACGTGCTCATGCAGCTCCCAGGAGTCCGGCGGCGTGGTCACCTGACCGGGCGCCGGGATGATCCCGACCGTGAAACCTGCCGTCGCCGTCAGGTCGTCGCGGACCTCCCGGGGCAGGTCCGCCTGCGCGATGAGAGCGCGGTGCTCGACGTCACGCGGATCGACGGCGACCGCCCAGCCCCGCTCGCCCGCGGCCACGGCCAGCGCCTCGAGCACGCCGCCGCCCAGCTCGGTGGAGTCGGCGACCAGCAGGGTGTCGGACAGGTAGAGAGTCGCCTGCGGTGCGCGCGCCCCGGCGCGGCGGATCGCCGTGCTCGGGTCGAGAACGGTCACCCGGCTGCCCAGCACGGGTGGGACCTCAGCGGGCCCCGGTGCAGCCTTCGACGAGCTCGGGTCGTCCACCATCGCTGCTCCTCCTCGATGCCAGTGGGACTACAGGACGAACGGGGTGCCGTCCCGCGAGAGACGGGGCACGGCGGCTACAGCCCGATGACGGGCGTGCTCACCACCGGCCCGCCGGTCGCCCGGCGCAGCACCAGGCTGGCAGGTCCGGCCGGCACGTCGGGGAAGACGAAGCAGCCCTCGTCGTCGGACTCGGTGCTGATGAAGCCGTCCGGCCCGTAGACCTGCACGACGTAGCGCTCGGCGGGGGCCGCCCAGCCGTCGATCCGCACGCCTCTCTCCCCCTCGGAGAAGCTGACCATCACGGTGACCGGGTCCGAGCTGAACGTGATCGTGCGGACCTCGACCCGGGTGGGCTCGCCGCGGACGGCGAACACGGGCTCCTCGCGGTGCAGCGCCATCACCTCGGCGTTGAGGCCCTCGAGGGTGAGGGCGAAGAGCGAACGCTCGACGAGTCCGTCCGGCGGCGGGTCGACGGCGCCCAGGATGCGCGCGAGGTCGTCGAGAAGGGCGAGGTCCATGGCGTCCATCGGCTCGTCGGCTCGCGGGTCGGCCCCACCCGTCGCGTCGTCTGCCGTGCGGTCGTCGGTCATGCGCCAGCCCACCTCTCGTCGTCGTCCAGCAGCCGTCGGAGCTTGGCGAGGCAACGCCCCCTGGTCACCCCGACGGAGGTGACGGGGATCCCCGTGAGCGCGGCGATCGCGCGGTAGTCCGGGCGGTCGGCCATCGCGACCATGGTGAGGACCTGACGGCAGCGTTCGGTGAGCTCGGCGAACCTGCCCCACAGGACACGGTCCCGCTCGGTCCGGAGCACCCGGGCGTCGGGAGTGGGCTCGCGCGAGCCGAGGACGTCGTCCCCGGCCCCGACATCCTCCGGGAGCGGCTGCGAGCGGCGCTGCTCCTCCCGGCGCCGACCGACGACCTGCCAGGCCGACCGGCGAACGCTCACGACGAGCCAGCCGAGCAGCGCGGCCGGGTCCCGGATCGCGTCGGCGTTGCGCACGAAGGCCAGCCAGACGCCCTGGACGACGTCCTCGGCATCCTCTCGGCTCGCGCCCTGGGACCGCGCCACGTGCCAGAGCATCGGCGTCGCCTCGCGGACCAGGTCAGCCAGGGGTCCGCTCTCTCCGGAGCGGTGCGCCACGAGCGCCAGGGCCGCACGCTCCCCGAGGCTCGCCGGGCTCGCGTCGGGCGCATCGGTCGCTCGTCCTGCGGGCGTGCACATGGGATCGAGCACCTCTCGGGCCGGAGGCCTCGAGACTAGGCCGGGGCCCGCACGGTCGACAACAGCACCGTCCACCGGCTCCTCCGATCGCGTGTCAGGCGCGGTCGTGCATACGGAGCCCCCTGCGCCCCGCATGCCGACCGACGGCGAGGACTGCTGCCCTCACCGACACAGAGGGCCGTACCGGGCGTTTGTGACAGGACGGGACGAGGCACTTCAGGACGGCGACGGAGCCGGACGGCACGAGGGCCCGGACCGTCTGGTCCGGGCCCTCGTGAAGAGCGGTGCTGCGGTCGAGCTGAGCCTCGATCAGGACTCGTCGTCCTCGGCAAGGAGGTTGCGCGTCTTGTTCTGGTCGAGCGGGATGCTCGGGCCCATCGTCGTGGAGACGAACGCCTTGGCGATGTACCGCCCCTTGGAGGAGGCCGGCTTCAGACGCAGGATCTCGTCGAGCGCCGAGGCGTAGTTCTCCACCAGCGCGGTGTCGCTGAACGAGACCTTGCCGATGACGAAGTGCAGGTTCCCGTGCTTGTCGACGCGGAACTCGATCTTCCCGCCCTTGATGTCGTTGACCGCCTTGGCGACGTCCATCGTCACGGTGCCCGTCTTCGGGTTCGGCATCAGGCCACGGGGGCCGAGGACCTTGCCCAGACGACCGACCTTGCCCATGAGGTCAGGGGTCGCCACGGCGGCGTCGAAGTCGGTGTACCCGGCCGCGACCTTCTCGATCAGCTCGTCGCCACCGACCTCGTCGGCGCCGGCGGCGATGGCCTGCTCGGCACGCTCACCCGTGGCGAAGACCAGGACGCGAGCGGTCTTGCCGGTGCCGTGCGGGAGCAGGACGGTGCCGCGCACCATCTGGTCCGCCTTGCGGGGGTCGACCCCGAGGCGGAAGGCGACCTCGACGGTCGCGTCGTACTTGGTGGGCGACGTCTTCTGCGCGAGGCGGATGGCCTCGAGAGGGGCGTACAGACGGTCCTTGTCGATCGTCTCGAGGGCGGCGCGGTAGGCCTTGCTGTGCTGTGCCATGCGGTCTTCTCCTTGAGGGAAGTCGTGGTCATCGGGCCTCAGCCGGCCCTGCCACACGTGCGGGGGGTGGAGCTCAGTTCTTGACGGTGATGCCCATGGAGCGGGCGGTGCCGGCGATGATCTTCGCCGCGGCGTCGATGTCGTTCGCGTTGAGGTCGACCATCTTGACGGTGGCGATCTCGCGGACCTGCTCGGCGGAGAGCGTGGCGACCTTGACCGTGTGGGGCGTCGGCGAGCCCTTGGCCACACCGGCAGCCTTCTTGATCATCTCGGCGGCCGGCGGCGTCTTGGTGACGAAGGTGAACGAGCGGTCCTCGTAGACCGTGATCTCGACCGGGATGACGTCGCCACGCTGAGCCTCGGTGGCTGCGTTGTAGGCCTTGCAGAACTCCATGATGTTGACGCCGTGCTGACCCAGGGCGGGTCCGATCGGCGGTGCAGGCGTGGCGGCTCCGGCCTTGATCTGGAGCTTGATCAGGCCGGTGACCTTCTTCTTGGGGGGCATGTGCCTTCCGTTCTGTTTCGTGGACCGACGCCGTGGGCGATGACCCGGTTGCAGTGCCGAGGTCCGGTCAGATCTTGGCGACCTGGTTGAACGACAGCTCGACCGGGGTCTCCCGGCCGAAGATCGAGACGAGCACCTTGAGCTTCTGCGCCTCGGCGTTGATCTCGGAGATCGAGGCCGGGAGCGTGTCGAAGGGCCCGTCGGTGACGGTGACCGACTCGCCGATGGTGAAGTCCACCTTGATGGCGGGGCCGGCCGCAGCCTTGCCGCCCGCCCGCTCGGGAGCGGGGGCGAGCGTGGAGGCGAGCATCGAGAAGACCTCGTCGAGCGTCAGCGGCACCGGCTGGTGGGTGTGGCCGACGAAGCCCGTCACGCCGGGCGTGTGACGCACGGCGCCCCACGACTCGTCGGTCAGGTCCATCCGGACCAGCACGTAGCCGGGGATGCGCACCTTGCGCACGACCTTGCGCTGGGCGTTCTTGATCTCGACGACCTCTTCCATGGGCACCTCGGCCTGGAAGATGTAGTCCTCCATGTTGAGGGACTGGATGCGGTACTCGAGATTCGTCTTCACGCGGTTCTCGTAGCCGGCGTAGGAGTGGATGACGTACCACTCGCCGGGCTGGCGCCGAAGCTCGGCCTTGAAGGCGGCGACGGGGTCCTCGTCCTCGGCGGGCACGTCCTCGGCGGCGGGCTCGACGGGCACGTCCTCAGCGGCGGGCTCGTCCTGGGCATCGGGCTCGACGGCCTCGGCCTCGGCGGACTCCACCGGCGCCTCGTCCCCTGACTCCCCGAGCACAGGTGCCTCGAGCTCGGGCGCGACGACGGCCTCGTCCTCGACGAGGTCGATCTGCGGCTCCTGCGACTCCTGGGACACGGGCTGACCTGCTTTCTGCTGTCTGTGCTGCTGGGTGCTGCTGGCTAGTACGACACGGCCTCGACGGCCCGGACCGGAGGCGTCAGCCGCCGAAGACCCAGCCCACGAGCGAACCGGCACCGAGATCGACCACCACGACGAACGCCATCACGATCGCGACGAACACGATCACCACGGCGCTGTACCGCAACAGCTCCTCGCGAGTGGGCCGGACGACCTTCTTGAGCTCGGCGACGACCTGTCGGACGAAGCGCGCGATCCGCGCGAACAGACCGAGCCGGGTCGCGCCCTTGGCAGGCCGCGGCGACTTGCGGGCTGTGCCCTCAGTGCCCTCGGCCGATGCGCTCTCGCTCACGGTTCATCCCCACATTCGTCGTCTTCTGGCCGGCGTGCCGGCCGGTGCTGATCGTCGATGGCGACGAACCGCACCGCGGACCGGCCGCGACCGCCGTCCTGGCGGGGACCGCCGCACGACCTGTCCACGCAGGGCAGGCGGGACTCGAACCCACAACCGCCGGTTTTGGAGACCGGTGCGCTACCAATTGCGCCACTGCCCTTCATCGCTGCTGACGTCCTGAGGGCGTGCCTCATCATGACGGACATCAACCGCCAGCGGTCGAGTGTACGTGCTCGCGAGGTCCAGGTCGAACGCCGGGGACGACGGCCCTCAGCGACGCACGTCGCTCCCCCGGCGTGGCGGGCCGGGCATGGACAGGCCCCGTGCGTTGCGATCTCCTCTGCCACTATGGGGTGGTGAGCACGCCGACCGCCACCCCCGCCCCGTCCACCCCCGCGCCTGCCGCTCGACGCGTCTCGCGCCGGATCGGCTCGATCGCCGAGTCCGCGACGCTCGCCGTCGATGCGAAGGCCAAGGCCCTCAAGTCCGCCGGTCGGCCGGTGATCGGCTTCGGAGCCGGTGAACCGGACTTCCCGACGCCCGCCTACATCGTCCAGGCGGCGGTCGAGGCCTGCGAGGTCCCCGCGAACCACCGGTACACCCCCGCTGCCGGGCTCCCGGCACTGCGCGAGGCGATCGCGGCCAAGACCCTGCGCGACTCGGGCTACGAGGTCGCACCGAGCCAGGTGCTCGTGACCAACGGTGGCAAGCAGGCCGTCTACCAGGCCTTCGCGACGCTGCTCGACCCGGGCGACGAGACCCTGCTCCCCGCGCCCTACTGGACCACCTACCCCGAGGCCATCCGGCTGGCCGGCGGCGTGCCCGTCGAGGTGTTCGCCGGGGAGGACCAGGGCTACCTGGTCACCGTCGAGCAGCTCGAGGCCGCGCGCACCGAGCGCACGAAGGTGCTGCTGTTCTGCTCGCCGTCGAACCCGACCGGGGCCGTGTACTCCGCCGAGCAGACCGCCGCGATCGGCCGGTGGGCGCTGGAGCACGGGATCTGGGTCATCACCGACGAGATCTACGAGCACCTCGTCTACGACGACGCCGTGTTCACCCCGATGGTGCGGGCCGTCCCTGAGCTCGCCGACACCACCATCGTGCTCAACGGGGTGGCGAAGACCTATGCGATGACCGGCTGGCGGGTGGGCTGGATGATCGGGCCGGCCGACGTCATCAAGGCCGCGACCAACCTCCAGTCGCACCTGAGCTCGAACGTCGCGAACGTGTCCCAGCGTGCAGCGATCGCCGCCGTGACCGGGGACCTGTCGGCCGTCGAGGAGATGCGCGAGGCCTTCGACCGGCGGCGTCGGACGATGGTCGACCTGCTCTCGGCGATCGACGGGGTCGTGTGCCCGACGCCCAAGGGCGCGTTCTACGCCTACCCGAGCGTGCAGGGTCTGCTGGGCAAGACCATCCGCGGCATCACCGTGAACACCTCCGCCGAGCTCGCCGCCGTGATCCTCGACGAGGCCGAGGTCGCCGTGGTCCCCGGTGAGGCGTTCGGGCCGAGCGGGTACCTGCGGCTGAGCTACGCGCTCGGGGACGAGGACCTTGCCGAAGGTGTCGGCCGAATCGCTGCCCTGCTGGGCGAGGCGGTCTGACCCTGCGGGACCCCTCCATCCCGCCTCGGCAAGACCCTCACCCGCTCCCACCCGCGTGGGTAGCATCGCGATCGACTCCGGCCGCCCGGCTGCACGTCAGCGCCTCCGTGTCGACCACGTTCTCGCTGTGCGACCATCTCGCCGGACAGCTGGCCGGGGACCTCACCGAGCGCTGACACCGATGGCCGTGCCCCGTCCTGGGAGCATGTCCGCGGGGCCGTCGACCGTCTCGACGAGCATCGCCTCGCCGTCCGAGGTCACCGCGAGGTGATCGGCGACGCCCAGCCTGGCGATCTCCTCGGTCAACCGGGCCGTCAGCCCCTCGAGTCCTGGCCCGACGGCGGCCACGGTGCTCCGACGCCGGTCCGAGGGCCACCAGGAGACCCGCACGTGCAGCCCGGGCTCCGCATGGGCAAGGAGCACGCGGAGCAGGCTCCCGCACGGCAAGCACTCCTCATCGCTGGAACCGGCGGACGTTCCGCCGGTCACGATGTCCACGACGACGCCACGGCTGCGGGCCGCGTACAGGTCGTCGGCGACGAAGACACCGAAGAGGCCCGGTGCCCTGAGGTGATCCCTGACCGCAGAACTGAGCAGATCGAGCTGCTCGGAGCTTCCCTCGGCGAGGGGGGTCCCCGCCGCAAGGCGCTCCAGGGTCGGCACGACGCTGGCCTCGAGCTCGGCGATCCTGCTCGCGCTCTCCGTCGCGCGCTCGACCTCGGCCGCGAGAGCCAACCGGAGCTCGGTCTCCTCCCGCTCCGCGCTCTCCACCGTCGACCACGCTCGGGACAGCGCATTCCTGACCAGCTGCGAGCCCACGACCCACGTCGTCATCACGGGCACGGACGTGATCAGGACGTCCCCCATCGACCGGCCGGCCGACGCGTCGACCACGAGCACGATCGTCGTCGCGACGCCGACGGCCCATGTGCCGCTCCACCGACTGAACCGGTACGACGTGGCCGCGAAGGCCGGGGTCAGTGCGCTGAGGTACCAGTAGCGCCAGGCCAGGATCGCGTCCGGGTGAGTGTTCAGCACGCCCACCAGGGTGATCACGGCTGCCGCCACCCCGATGGCGACAGCGCGGTTCCGCGTCGGCGTGACGAACGTGGCGACCGCGGTCAGGACGACGGCCGCCAGCACCGTCAGCACAGCCAGTGCCGGCACCGGCGCGGTGCTCCACGCCGGATAGCTCACCAGCAGCACGACCGCGAGAAGAGCCCACGCCACGAGGGCGATCGGGACGAACCACTGCAGCTGCCAGTCGACCGCGGTCCGACCAGACGGCGACGAGACCTCACCGCGGGTCAGGACCACTGCTGTCCCTTCACCTGGCGCAGACCTCAGCTCGACCTCGCCGTCGATCGAGCGCAGGCGCGCGAGCACGCTGACGCGCAGACCCATCCCGTGCGTCGCCTGCGACGGATCGAAGCCGGTCCCCGTGTCGACCACAGTGATCTGGAAGCGATCGCCGACCAGGCTGCCGCTCACCTCGACGGCCTGCTGGCCGGAGTGGCGCGCCACATTCGTCAGCACCTCGTTCACCGCGCCCACCAGCGCCTCACGGACCGTGGCGTCGGTCAGGTGCCCGTGGACGACGATCCGGGCATCGAGGCCGAGCCTGTCGGCGTGCGACTGCCACTGCTCGGCCGCCGGCGAGTGGAGCGGGTGCTCTCCGCGCAGGGCCGCGAGCGCATCCTGGGCAAGCGCCTGGGATGCGGCCGGTACCTCAGGTCCCGGGGCTCGCGACGCGATCGACAACGCCCCGAGGACCTTGTCGTGCACCAGGCCGTCCCACAGGTCCCGGGCTGCGACGCGCTGCGCACTGCGCGCGTTCTCCTCGACCGCCTGCCACACCTGTCTGACCGCGTCCCGCACCGATCGGTCGGCTCGCACGAAGTTGTCGACGAACGCCGTCCCGACGAATCCTCCGAGTGCCAGCAGGAGCGACTCCTGAGCGGCGCCCCATGCACCGACCTCCGGGATGCGCAGCAGCGCCGCACCGGTCGCGAACAACGGGATGACCACCAGCGACGTGCGCACCCCCACGATCGCGGAGATCGTCATGCCTGCGCCGAGGACGTGCAGGAGCGGCGGGTACTCATCCGACCTGAGCATCACGAACGGGTGGGCGGCCAACGCGACGCACGACACCGCGACCAGACCCGCCATCGCCCACCGCGGTCGGCGACGCAGGATCAGCTGCACGAGGGCGATCACACCGAGGACGCCCATCGCGGTGATCACGGCCGGGGCGAACCCCGGCCGGTAGACGCCGGGATCAGCGCGCGTGTGCTGCACCGTCTTCGGGAGGTTGACCAGGACGAAGATGGTGGCGAACCAGTAGAAGGACGTGCGGACGGGCGACTCGCGGGGGGCCTCGTCAGTCATGAGCGCTCCGAGTCCAGCAGGCCGTCCTCGACAGCCCGCAGGTACAGGTCCGTGCGCGTGCTCACGGGCCGTCCGACATCGAAGTACTTGCGCTTGGCGCGGGTGAGGTACTCCTTGGCCGTGTCCTCGGCCACCCCGAGCCTGCGCGCCACCGACTTGAGGGGCAGCCCTGCCGCGTAGAGCCGCACGACCTGGGCCTCCCGGGGAGCGAGCGCCGGTGGGCGTTCGGCAGCCAGGTGCTCCAGCGCCGCAGCCCAGTCCGCGGTGAGATGGTCCTCCCCGCGCATGACGGACCCGATCGCGTCGGCGAGCACGGACCAGTCCTCATGCTTGCCGACGACGCCCATCGCGCCGGCGCCGAGGCATGCCGCGATGGTCGGCACCTGACTCACCTGGGTGTAGAGCAGCACGGACCACCCCCGGTCCACGAGGCGCCTCACGTTGCCGGCCGGCGTCGAGTCGTCCTGGAGCCGGACGTCCAGCAGGACGACGTCGAGAGCGGGCTCGGCATCGATAAGCTCGTCGACAGTGGTCGCGACCACGACCCCCGGCGCCAAGGGCAGCAGGCCCTCCAGGCCTGAAGGAACACCGGCCGCGATCGCGGGATGATCATCGACGACACCCAGCCGGACCAGCTTCCCCATGGCCGACATCGTTCCACGTCCGGACGCCGGCTCACGGCTGGGTCGAGGCCGCATGTCTCACGGCGAGCCCTCAGACGGACCACAGGTCCGGCCGTCCCCCTGCGGCGGCCGGACCTTGGCTCGTCGACGCATCCCCCCACGCGTCGTCTGCTTCCCTCTCGGTCACCGCCGCGCACCGCGCCGGCCGTGATCGATGTCCACGAGCCTGTCGGCCCCCACCGTCCGTGCCAAGTCACCGAAAGAGGTGACACCGACCGGCCGGCCGCGTCATCCACCGATCGGTTGACGCCAGGTCCCACCGGTGGACGCTGACGCCAGGTCCCCGGCTCACGGCACGCTGGCGTCATGAACCAACCAGCCGTGTCGGTCAAGGGACTGCACAAGCACTACGGCGCCAAGCGCGCCGTCGACGGCCTGGACCTGACGGTCGAACGGGGCGAGATCTTCGCCGTGCTCGGCCCCAACGGCGCAGGCAAGACGACGACCGTCGAGATCCTCGAGGGCTACCGGCACCGCGACAGCGGCGAGGTCAGCGTCCTCGGCGTGGACCCGCGGTCGGCCGACCGCGCCTGGCGCAGCCGGGTGGGCGTCGTCCTGCAGTCGGCCTCCGACCACTCCGAGCTGACCGTCCGCGAGATGGTCACGAACTTCGCCCGCTACTACCCCTCCTCGCGCGACAGCGACGAAGTCATCGCCGCGGTCGGGCTCACCGACAAGGCCAAGACCCTCACCGGGCAGCTCTCGGGCGGTCAGCGCCGTCGGCTCGACGTCGCCCTGGGCATCGTGGGCAGGCCCGAGATGCTCTTCCTCGACGAGCCCACCACCGGTTTCGACCCGGAGGCCCGCCGGAGCTTCTGGGACCTCATCGAGTCGCTGCGTGACGGCGGCACGACGATCCTGCTGACCACGCACTACATGGACGAGGCCGAGCGCCTGGCCGACCGCTGCGCCGTGGTGCGCGACGGCCGCGTCGTCGCTCTCGACGAGCCCGCCAGGCTCGGCAGCCGCGCCCGGCGGCAGGCCCACGTCCGGTGGACCGTCGACGGGCGGTTGCACGAGGAGAAGACCGCCACCCCCAGTGCCCTCGTGGCCGAGCTCTCCACCCGCTTCGGCGGCGAGGTGCCCGGCCTGGAGGTGCAGCGCCCCACGCTCGAGGACGTCTACCTCGAGCTCGTCGGAGAGGCCGCACGATGAGCACCACGACCACGACCACCGCCGCGACCGCGGCCACCACCCAGGTCCGGCTGCCCTCCCTGGCAGCGATGTCCCTGGAGCGCACCCGGATCGAGCTCGTGCAGTTCTTCCGGATCCGCGACGCGGTGATCTTCATCTTCGCCTACCCGATTGTCATGCTCGCGATCTTCGCGACGGTGTTCGGGCAGGGCGGGGCGACCGTCGGCCCGGCCCCCGGCATCCCGTTCGCGCAGTACTTCCTGCCAGGGATGGTCGCGACCGGCGTGCTGCTGTCCAGCTTCCAGAACCTGGCGATGGGGATCGCGACCAGCCGCGACGAGGGCGGCCTCAAGCGCCTGCGCGCCACACCGATGCCCCCGACGGCGTACTTCCTCGGCAAGATCGGCTCGGTCCTGGTCTCCAGCCTGGTCCAGACGGCGCTGCTGCTCGCCTCCGCAGCCCTTCTCTTCGGCGTCGACCTGCCGACCGACGCTGGGCGGTGGGCCACGTTCGTCTGGGTCTTCCTGCTCGGCACGGCGACCGGTGCCATCTGCGGGGTCGCGTTCTCCTCGGCGCCGAGCAACGGCAAGGCGGCCTCGGCGGTCGTGACGCCGATCGTCCTGGTGCTCCAGTTCATCTCCGGGGTGTTCTTCCAGTACGACCAGCTGCCGCACTGGATGCAGACGGTCGCCTCGCTCTTCCCGCTCAAGTGGTTGGCTCAGGGCATGCGCTCCGTCTTCCTGCCCGACTGGGCCCGCGAGATCGAGCCGTCGGGCTCGTGGCAGCACGGTGCGACGGCTGCGGTGCTGGCGGCGTACCTGGTCGTCGGGCTCGTCGTCGCGGTGAAGACCTTCCAGTGGCGGCGCCGCGACGATGGCTGATCCGGCCTGCACGGGGACGGAGGGCGCCGCGAGGGGCCCCTCCGGCCCCGTGCGCGCGGCGGACCAGGCGAACCGCGGTCGCTTCTGGGAGCGGTCGCGGCGCGGCTGGGACCTCGCGTTCTACGCGATGATCGTCGTCGGTGCGGCGACGCTGGCGATCGACGTCGGCCTCGGCCCGCGGCTCGTCGTCGTCCTCGGGCTGCTCACGCTGCTCGTCCTGGCCTACACGGTGCTCGGGCGGCGCATCGCGCGCCGGGGCGCGCATCACCTGGTGACGCCGTACCTCGCGATCCTCATCGTGCTCACCACGGCGATCACCTACGTGAGCATCGGCGGGACGATCCTGCTGTTCATCGCCTACAGCCACATCTGGTTCTTCTCGATCACCCGACGCGGTGGCGTCGTCGCCTCCGCGCTGCTGACGGTCGGTGTCTTCGGCGTGATCAT
Organism: Actinomycetales bacterium; assembly: GCA_038252305.1. GTDB lineage: Bacteria > Actinomycetota > Actinomycetes > Actinomycetales > Cellulomonadaceae > Actinotalea. The sequence continues at coordinate 20,994 of JBBSAL010000041.1, forward strand.
CACCGCCTCGGGCTTCGACCCTGCCGCGCTCCCGTCCGTGCTCGCCCAGGGCACGCTGGCCCTCGCGTTCTCGCTCCTGCTGGGCCTGTGGGTCACCCAGGTCGCCGAGCAGAGCGAGCAACGTGCGGAGCTCATCGACCGGCTCGAGCACGCGCAGGTCGAGCTGGCCGCCTCCCATCACGCTGCCGGGGTCACCGCCGAGCGCGAACGGATGGCCCAGGAGATCCACGACACGCTCGCGCAGGGGTTCACCAGCGTGGTGATGCTCGCGCAGGCGGCGCGGGCCGACCTCGGGCGCGCGGACACGGAGCACGCCGTCGAGCGGCTCGAGCTGGTGGAGCGGACCGCCCGCGACAACCTGGCGGAGGCGCGGGCCCTGGTCGCAGCCTTCGCCCCGGTCGGGCTGGCGGAGTCGGGGCTCGCCGCCGCGCTCGAGCGCCTCGCGACACGGTTCACCGAGGAGACCGGCGTGGCCGTCGACGTCGACGTCGACGAGGCCTGCCGCACGGTGGGCCGTGAGCGTGAGGTGATCCTGCTGCGTTCGGCCCAGGAGGCGCTGACCAACGTTCGACGGCACGCGGGAGCGAGCCAGGTGCGACTCGCACTGGCCTGCGGCACCGGTGGGGACGTGCGCCTGGAGATCGCCGACGACGGACGAGGGATCGACGAGGCGAGCGCCGAGGGCTTCGGGCTGCGCGGGATGCGCGAGCGGGTCGCCTCCGGTGGCGGTCGGCTCGCCGTTGCCGGCGGGCCGACGGGTGGCACGCGCGTGCTGGTCACCCTGCCCGACACCACGGCAGCCTCGGCGGACGCCGAGCTGCCCTCCGACGAAGGAGCAGGACGATGAGCGTGCGGGTCGTGGTCGTGGACGACCACCCGGTGGTGCGTGCCGGGCTCGTCGGACTGCTCAGCGGGGAGACCGACCTCGAGGTCGTCGGCGAGGCCGCCGACGGCGAGGCCGCGCTCGCGCTGGTGGCCGCGGTCCAGCCCGACGTGGTCCTGATGGACCTGCGGATGCCCGGCGTCGACGGCGCGACCGCCACCGGGGCGATCTCCGCGCAGCACCCGCAGGTTCGGGTCCTGGTGCTGACGACCTACGAGTCGGACACCGACATCCTGCGGGCCGTCGAGGCCGGAGCCGCCGGCTACCTCCTCAAGGACACGCCCCGCGAGGACCTCATCGAGGCGGTCCGCGGGGTGGCGCGAGGTGAGACGGTGCTGGCGCCGTCGGTCGCCCGGCGCCTCGTCGCGCAGCTGCGGCAGGCCGACCAGCGACTGACCCCGCGCGAGCTCGAGGTGCTGGCCGGCGTGGCACGCGGCGGCTCGAACGCGCAGATCGGCGCCGAGCTGTTCATCACCGAGGCGACGGTCAAGACGCATCTGCTGCGGGTCTTCGCCAAGCTCGGCGTCGACGACCGCACGCGCGCGGTCACGGTGGCGCTCGAACGCGGGCTCCTGCCGTCGCCCTGAGCCGGGCCGCAAGCGCTCGCTCCGGCGCCGTCCTGAGCGGGTGAGCCGGAGCACGGCACGCGGGCAGGCTGGCAGACTCACGGGGTGCGAGATCTGGTGTCCCTGCCGAAGGCGCACCTGCACCTGCACTTCACCGGATCGATGCGTCTGGCGACCCTCGCCGAGATGGCGACCGAGCGCCAGATCCGCCTGCCCGTGGCTCTGCTCGACGGCGAGCCCGTGCGTCCGCCGGCCGACGAGCGGGGCTGGTTCCGCTTCCAGCGCCTGTACGACGCCGCCCGGGCCTGCGTGCGCTCCGAGGCGGACATGCGGCGGATCGTCGCAGAGGCTGCCGCCGACGACGCGGCCGAGGGATCGGGGCGGCTGGAGATCCAGGTCGACCCGACGAGCTACGCACCCTTCGTCGGCGGGATCACCCCCGCGCTGGAGATCGTGCTCGACGAGGCGCGAGCCGCGAGCGCGGCGACCGGGGTCGAGGTCGGCGTGATCGTCGCCTCCTCCCGCATCCGGCACCCCCTGGAAGCGCGGACGCTCGCCCGCCTGGCCGCGCGCTACGCCGGTGACGGCCCGGGGGACGTCGTCGGCTTCGGGCTGAGCAACGACGAACGCCGTGGGAAGACGGCGGACTGGGCGCCGGCCTTCGCGCTCGCGCGAGCGGCGGGGCTGGCCTCTGTGCCGCACGCCGGGGAGCTGCTCGGGGCGAGCCATGTCACGCAGGTCGTCGAGCACCTGAGGCCGGACCGGCTGGGCCACGGGGTGCGCTCCGCCGAGGACCCTGCCGTGCTGGCGTGGCTCGTCGACCGGGGCGTGGCGTTCGAGGTCTGCCCGGCATCGAACGTCTCGCTCGGCGTCTACGCGGAGGACCGCAACGTCCCGCTGCGGACCCTGACGGCCGCCGGGGCGACGGTCGCCCTCGGCGCGGACGACCCGCTGCTCTTCGGCTCCCGCCTGGTCGCGCAGTACGAGGTGGCCCGGAGCGTGCACGGCTTCTCCGACCACGAGCTCGCCGACCTCGCGCGGGACTCGATCCGGGCGTCGAGGGCGGGCAGCGCGACGAAGACCCGGTTGCTCGCGGGGGTCGACCGCTGGATCGGTGCGCCCGTCCACGGTTGAGCGCGTCTGCACCTGAGCGGGAGCACCTCCCCCGCTCCACGAGCCACGGCCACGGCCACGGCCACGGCCACGGCCACGGCCACGGCCACGGCCACGGCCACGGCCACGGCCACGGCCACGAGGGACCCGACCCGACAGGTATGGCCGCGCGCGTCGAGTGCTGCTACTTTGTATCAATTACTCAACACAATGGAGGTGACGCTGGTGGCAGGCGTCGAGATCCTGGTCCTGCTCGGGCTCGTGCCCCTCGCGCTGGTGGCCCTGATCGTGCGGCTGGTGCGGACGGGCCATGCAGCAGGCCGCCAGCTGACCGCCACGGCCCTCGCAGCGCGGCGTCACGCCGTCCTCACCACGGTCCTCGCCGTTCTGGCCGGCCTCGTCGCCCTCCTCGCCGGATCATCGGCCGCAGGGTCCACCTCGGGTCTCGCCACCGGCCTGTGGACCGGGCTGCTCCCCGCCCTCGCGGGGCTGGCCTTCCTCGGCGTCCATTCGATCGGCGAGGCGACCTGGCCGCGACCGGCGGGCCAGGTCCGTCGGGCGAGCCTCGAGCGCCGCACGATCCGCGACCTCGCCCCGCGACTGGCGCTGACCGCCGTCGCGACGTGGACGGCCGGCCTGGTCGTCGCGCTCCTCGGCTTCGGTCTCGCCGCTGACGCGACCGGGCGCGCGGTGGCGATCACGTTCGCGAACGGCGGTTCGTCGGCGGGCCCCTTCCCCGGCTGGTACTACGGCATTCCCCTGCTCGGGGCGACCGCACTCGTCCTGGTCGCGACCTGGGGGACGCTGCACCTGATCGCCGCCCGGTCCGCTGTCGCCGATGCCGCGCCCCAGTGGGACGCGGCACTGCGGCGCCTCTCGGCCCACCGCGTGCTCCGCGGAGCGCAGACGGTCCTCGGGCTCACGCTCGTCGGAGTCCTGTGGTTCGGCGGGACGGCACTGCGCTCCGTCGGCGGAGGCTCGACGATCGACGGAGCCGTGGAGGTCGACCCCCGCGCCACCACCACCGGGGCGATCCTCATGGTCGCCGCACTGGTCGTGTTCTTCACGACCCTCGCCATCGGCGCCGTCCCCGGGAGTCCCGCGACGCTCGGTGCAGAGGCCCCGTCCGGGCCACCCCTGCCCACCGGTCCCACGAGCCCGCCCGGAGGCCCGATGTCCTCGAGCCTCTCCAGACCCGCCCCACCGTCATGAGCCTGCAGATCCTCGTCGACCTCACCTCCGGGGTGCCGCCCTACGAGCAGATCCGGCTCCAGATCGGCGCGCACGTCGCTGCCGGGCGGCTCCGGGCGGACGACCGTCTTCCGACCATCCGCGCCCTGGCGGCCGACCTCGGCGTCGCGGCGGGGACGGTCGCACGGGCCTACCGCGAGCTCGAGGCCAACGGTGTCGTCGTCACGCGCCGCCGCAGCGGCACCGTTGTCGCGGCCGGCACGGCTCCGGCCGACGACACTCTCCAGCGCGCGGCCGCGACGTTCGTCGGGACGGCGCGGGCGGCCGGCCTGGACGACGAGCAGACCCTCGAGCTCGTGCGCGGGGTGCTGCTGCGCACCGCCCCGCAGCTCAGAGGCTGACGCCCACCAGCACGGGCTCGGCCTCGAGGCTCACCCCGAACCGGTCACGCACCCCGTCGCGCACGACGCGCGCGAGGTCGAGCAGCTCGGCCGTGCTGCCACCCCCGCGATGGGTCAGCGCGAGCGAGTGCTTCGTCGACAGACCCACCCGCCCCGGCAGTCCGAAACCCTTGCCGAAGCCGGCGTGCTCGATCAGCCAGGCTGCGCTCGTCTTGACCAGTCGCGGGTCGATCGCGCCGAGGCTCGGGCCGGTGCTCGTCTCCGGCATCGCTGAGCGCACCGGGTAGCGCGGAGCGCCGTCGGGCAGTGCGTCCGCGACGTCGGCAGCGACGACGGGGTTGGTGAAGAAGGACCCGGCGCTCCAGGTGTCGTGGTCGGACGCGTCGAGCACCATGCCCTTGCTCGCCCGCAGCGCCAGCACGGCGTCGCGGACCTCCACCGACGGCGCCCGGTCGCCGATCGCGACACCGAGCGCCCCGGCGAGCTGGGCGTAGGCGATCGGCGCGGAGAGCGTGCCGAGCCGCAGCTGGAACGACACCTCGAGGACCACGTACCGCGGCGACGGAGCGAAGCTGGACGGGCCCCCGTCGGGCGCCCGGAGGGAGCGCTTGAGCACCGACGAGCGGTAGCCGAACTCCAGCTCGGTCAGCGCGAACATCCGGATCCGGTTCTCGGCGCGGTCCCAGACGCGCACGGTCGAGATGACGCCGGCAACCTCCTGGCCGTAGGCACCGACGTTCTGGACGGGCGTCGCGCCGGTCGATCCGGGGATGCCCGCGAGCGCCTCGACGCCGACCCAGCCCTCGGCCACCGCCCGGTCGACGACCACTCCCCATGGCGTGCCCGCGTCCACCGTCAGCGCGGCACCGCCGCAGCCGTCGGAACCCTCGAACCGCAGCCCGTGGCGTCCGTCCTGAACGACGAGCCCTGGGAAGCCGGCATCGGCGACGACGAGGTTCGAGCCGCCACCGACGACGAGCACGGGCTCACCGCCTGCGTCTGCCGACCGGACCAGGTCGACGAGCTCGGCCTCGCTCGCCGCGACGACGTGCCGCGCGGCCGGGCCGCCAAGACGCAGGGTCGTGAGCTCGGCGAGGGTGGGGGTGGGCACGGAGATCACCCTACGACGGGCCGGACGAGCGGCCGGGCCGGGTGCGCGCGCCAGCGCGCCGAGGAGGCCGGGCTGCGCGTCAGCGCGCCCCGCCGGCCGCCGTCGGCAACGGCTTGGCGGCCTGGGTGACGAACAGGCCGATCACGACGGGCACCGCGACCGCGAGCAACGCGTGACGGTAGCCGACGTGCCCCGCGAGCAGCCCGAGCAGTGGCGGGCCGGCGAGGAACGCGCTGTAGCCGATCGTCGAGACGACAGCGACGCGCGCCGGTGCGCGACGGGGGTCGTCGGAGGCTGCGCTCATTCCGACGGGGAAGCCCAACGCGGCCCCCGCGCCCCAGAGCACGACGCCGACCGTCGCCAGCCACAACCACGGCGCGAGGCCGAAGAGGAGCAGACCGACCACGCTCAACGCCGCGACGATCCGCAGCACGGCGACCCGGCCGTACCGGTCGAGCAGCCCCGTGCCGAGCAGCCGCATCGCCGTCATCGCCGTGACGAACACCGCGAATCCGATCGCACCGGTGGCAGGTGAGGTGTCGAAGCCGTCGACCACCGCGAGGCTGACCCAGTCGTTCGCCGCGCCCTCGGTCAGGGCAGCGGCCATGACGACGAGCCCGATGAGCAAGGTCCGGGACTCGGTCCAGGCGCGGGCGGCGGGCACGGACGCGGCCTCGTCGTGCACCGGGCCGTGCACCTCGACCGGGAGGAACCGGCGCGCGACGACGAGCAGCGTGAGATACCCCAGGGGCAGCACGATGCCGAGGTGCACCAGGAGGGGGGCGTCGAGGTGCGCGGCGAGCGCTCCCACGCCGGCGCCGATGATCGTGCCGAGCGAGAAGCCGGCGTGGAAGCGCGGCATGATCGCCTTGCCGAGCGCCTGCTCGACGGCGGCTCCCTCGATGTTCATCGCCGCGTCCCAGACCCCGGTGCCCATGCCGACCGCCACCAGCGCGGCGCCGACGAGCCAGATTTGCCCGAGGCCGACCCCGACGGCCGCGACGAGCAGCCCGACGCCGTTCACGGCGGCGAAGAGAAGGATCGTGCGTCGGGTGCCGAGCTTCTCGACGGCCAGGCCCGACATCGGCATGGCCACCAGCGCACCGGCCGCGCCGATGATCAGCAGCAGCCCGAGCTGCTCGGGTCGCAGCTCGAGCGCGTCGCGCACCCGCGGGAGGCGTGCGGCCCACCCCGCGAAGGCGAAGCCGTTGAGCGCGAACGTCACCATCACGGCGACGACTGCACGCCGTACGTGCTCTGCCGAGTACCCGGAGGTCGCCGCGACGGTACCGGGTTCCGGAGAGGTCGCGTCGAGCGGGGCGCTCACGCCTTGTCCCCGACGGCCCCGCAGCTGAGCGACGGCCGGTCGAGGACCTCGTCGGCGACGGCGAGGTCGCGGACGAGCCCCACCCGCTCCCCCGCGGCGTCCTGCGGCACGGCGTCGTCCACCACGACGTCCGGCGCGATGCCGGCGGCGAAGGCCGGACGCTGGCGCCGGATCACGAGGATGCCCATCACCAGCACCGCCGCGATGAGCAGGACCGCGTGCCGGATCCCGATCGACTCCGCAGCGATCCCGATGACCGGCGGAGCCACCAGCCCGGTGACCGAGGAGAAGGCCGAGACGACCGACACCCGACCAGCAGCACCGAGCCGCTCGCCTGCGACCACCGCCATGGTGATCGGGATCACCAGCCCGGAGCCCAGGCCCCAGGCCGAGACCCCGACGACCGCGAGCGCGAACGAGGGCGCGAGGCCGAAGAGCAGCAGGCCGGCGAGCGCGAGCATGCTCGAGACGAGGAGCACCGGCCAGCGGCCGTAGCGGTCGATCAGCGTGGTCCCGGCCGTGCGCGAGATCGTCATCGAGGCCACGAAGACGCCGAAGACGACCGCCCCGAGCGCCTCCGTGCGGGCGAACCCGTCGACGACGGCGATCGCGAGCCAGCCGTTGGCCGTGCCCTCCGAGAGCGCGCCGGCCATGACGATGAGCCCGAGCAGCAGGGTCCGCGGCTCGCGCCAGGCGGCCATCGCCTCACGGGTGGCACCACCCCGCCGCACCAACACGGGCGCGTCGGCTGCGGGCTGCGGGGTGAGCACGGGCAGCACCGAGATCGGGATGCTGCGCCAGCGCCAGACCAGGCTGATGGCACCGATCACGGTGAAGTGCACGATCAGCGGTAGGTGCCCCCACGCGGCGAGGGCTCCGAGACCCGAGCCCACCACGCTGCCGATGGAGAAGGCCGCGTGGAACTGCGGGACGACGGTGCGCCCCATGGCCCGCTCGATGACGACGCTCTCCAGGTTGAGCGGGACGTTCCCGAGCGCGAACGACGCGCTCATCAGCACCACCCCGACCAGCAGCACCGGAACGCTGCGGATCGTCGGCCCGAGCCCGAGGGCGACCGAGGCGACGGAGAAGGCCACCCCGGCGACCATCATCGTCCGGCGGCTGCCCCAGCGGGAGGACAGCGCTCCGGCCGCGAGGACGGTGACGAGCGAACCGAGCGAGCCGACGAGCATCACGGAGCCGAACTCCCCGGTGCTCAGACCGAGGTCGGTGCGGACCGTGGGCAGGCGGGAGAGCCAGGACGCGACCGTGAGACCGAGCAGCCCGTAGAGACCGATCAGCGCAGCACGGGCACGCAGTGCCTCGGGACGCGAGACCACGGCGCCGGAACGCCGGCGCCGGAACGCCGCGGCGCGTCCGGCCGTGGGCCGGGTCGTCTCGTGCGGCCGTGGACGACGCGGCAGCCGGGCACCACGGCGCCGGCCCGCTGCGGGCATGTGGAGACGATGAGGAGGCAAAGGGCGGGCGGGGCGCGGCACGGCAGTCCAGACAGCTCGAGAGGGCAGGGGTGTCGAATCGATTCGATAGACTACCAGTCTGCCGATAGGCTGGCCGCTCCGTCAACCGCTTTCCCCCGGACAGGTGCCATGACAGCCAGGACGACGCTCGCCGACGTCGCCGCCTCCGCCGGCGTCTCGGTGTCGACGGCGTCGCTCGCCTTCTCCGGAGCCGGACCGATCGCCGAGTCCACCCGGGCACGCGTGCTGGCCGCGGCCGACGAGCTCGGCTACGCGGGACCGAGTGCGCTCGGCCGCTCCCTGCGCTCGGGCCGATCTGGCATCGTCGGGGTCGTCATCGGCGACCGGCTGCGACGCAGCTTCCGCGACCCCGTCTCCATCCAGGTCCTCGACGGGCTGGCCGGCTCGCTCGGCCAGCAGGGACTCGGCGTGCTGCTGATCCCCGCCGGCGAGGACGGCACGCTCCCGCCCCTGCTGCAGAGCGCGTCGATGGACGTCGCGGTCCTGCTCTGGGGCGCGCACACCGACGACCCGGTGCTCATCGAGCTCGCCCGACGCGACGTCCCCGCGATCCTGTCCGAGGGCCCGCGATCCAGCGGGCTCCCCGTCGTCGGCATCGACGACCGTTCCGGGACGGCCGCGCTCGTCGCCCACCTGCAGGAGCTCGGCCACCGCCGCTTCGGCTGCGTGACGCTGCCCTTCGACGGCGCGCGGCGCTGCGGCCCGGTCGACGCCGCACGGATGCGCGAGCTGGACTGGACCCCGACCCGGCACCGACTCGCCGGCCTCGCCGACCGCTCGGTGACCCCCGTCGCGATGGTCGAGGCCTCGGCCAGCCTCGTGGAGTCCGGGCAGGAGGCCGGTCGGATCCTCCTGGACGTCCCCGAGCCACCGACGGTCGTCGTCGCCCAGTCGGACCTGCTCGCCGCCGGCGTGCTGATCGCCGCACGCGAGCTCGGCCTCAGGGTTCCGCAGGACGTGTCGGTGGCGGGGTTCGACGGACTCGACCTGCCGTGGCTCGCGCCCCACGTGCTGACCACGGTCAGCCAGCCGCTCGCCGCCAAGGGCGAGGCACTCGGGGAGACGGTCCGTCAGCTGCTCGCCGGCGAGGAGCCGGCGGACGTCGAGCTGCCCGTGCAGCTGCGACTCGGGTCGACGACGGGTCCGCCTCGCGCCTGAAGGGCAGGCGAGCGGCCGAGGACCTCAGAGCAGGACGAGGACCTGCGCGCGGCCGAGGACCTTCGTCTCGCCGGTGCTGACCGTGAGGTCGATCCGGGCCGTGCCGGCCTCGGCGTCCACGACGGCGACGGTTGCGACGATCTCGACGACCGCCTCACCCGGGTCGGGCACCGGGACGGGACGGGTGAACCGCACGCCGTAGTCGAGCAGGTCAGCCGGGTCGCCGAGCCAGTCGACGACGACGTTGACCGCGGTCGCCATGGTGAACATGCCGTGCGCGATGACGCCGGGCAGGCCGACCTCGCGGGCGAAGCGCTCGTTCCAGTGGATCGGGTTGCGGTCGCCGCTGGCGCCCGCGTAGTGCACCAGGTCGGCGCGTGTGACCGTGACGGTCCGGCTGCCGACGACCTCGCCGACCTCGACGCTGCGGCTCATGCCTCGGCCCCCCGGACGGCCAGCGTCGAGATCACGGTCGCGACCGGCGCACCGGCCGCATCGGCGAGCTCGCAGCGGGTGGTGACCATCGCCAGGCCGGCCCGCTCGACGATCGCGTCGACGTGCAGGACCGTGCTGATCTGGTCCCCAGCGACGATCGGCCGGTGGTGGGTGAACCGCTCGTCCGCGTGGACGACCCGGCTGAAGTCGATCCCGGCCGCCGGGTCCTCGATCAGCTGCGCCTCGGCGCGCTGGGCGATGACCACGGCGAACGTGGGGGTCGCGACGAGGTCGGCGTACCCGGCTGCCCGGGCCGCCTCGACGTCGCTGTGCACCGGGTGCGTCGCACCGACGGCCTGCGCGAAGTCGCGCAGGTGCTCCCTGCCGACGGCATAGGGCGCCGTCGCTGGGTAGACGCGACCGACGTACCCGGCGTCCATCTCGACCTGTCCGGTCAGCGGGTCTCGCGGTGCGGCGTGTGCTTGCCGCAGCGCGGGCAGAACTTCGCCAGCTCGATCCGGTCGGGGTCGTTGCGGCGGTTCTTCTTCGTGATGTAGTTGCGCTCCTTGCACTCCGTGCATGCAAGCGTGATCTTGGGACGGACGTCCTGGGACTTGCTGGCCACGATTCACCTCTCCGCTGACGTCTCAGCGATGTGCGTGCGCGGCCACGGAAGGCCGTCGCTGTATGAGTTGGTGGTAGCGGGGGCGGGATTCGAACCCGCGACACCACGATTATGAGCCGTGTGCTCTAACCACCTGAGCTACCCCGCCTTATCGGCGCCAGCAGGCACGTACCTGCAGGCACCAACAGAGCCCCGAAAGGGAATCGAACCCTTGACCTTCTCCTTACCATGGAGACGCTCTGCCGACTGAGCTATCGGGGCAGCGCGTGCCAGGGTACACGGCCCGGAGCGTCCCCGCGAAATCGTCGTCGCGGGCCCGCAACCACCCGTGCAGCAGACCCCCGCGGGCCGGGAACGAGCGACGCCCCGCACCGGAGATCCGGTCGGGGCGCCGTGGGTGGCAGGTGAGGGATTCGAACCCCCGTAGCATGACGCGGCTGATTTACAGTCAGCTCCCTTTGGCCGCTCGGGCAACCTGCCGTTCGCCCGACCGCAAGGCCGGTGCGGATGGAAGGATAGCAAGTCTGCGGCCCGTGAGTGACCGGGCACCGACCGGACGAGGCCGCCCCGACCGATGCACGACCGCAGCACTCACCCAGGAGGACACCCATGGCAGCCGACTCGTCGTTCGACGTCGTGAGCAAGGTCGACCGTCAGGAGGTCGACAACGCCCTCAACCAGGCGGTCAAGGAGATCTCGCAGCGCTACGACTTCAAGAACGTCGGGGCGTCGATCTCCTGGAGCGGGGAGACGATCGTCATGGTCGCCAACTCCGAGGAGCGCGTGAAGGCCGTGCTCGACGTCTTCCAGGAGAAGCTCATCAAGCGGCAGGTCTCGCTCAAGGCGCTCGACAGCGGCGAGCCCAAGCCCTCCGGCAAGGAGTACCGGCTGGAGTCCACCCTCAAGCAGGGCCTGAGCAGCGAGGACGCGAAGAAGGTCGCCAAGATCGTGCGCGACGGCGGACCGAAGGGGATCAAGACCCAGATCACCGGCGACGAGCTGCGGGTCTCGGCGAAGAGCCGCGACGACCTGCAGTCCGTGATCGCCCTGCTCAAGGGCGCCGACCTCGACGTGGCGCTGCAGTTCGTCAACTACCGCTGA
>JBBSAL010000042.1:0-31482 GCA_038252305.1 Actinomycetales bacterium
GCCGAGCGTCGAGAGCTCCTCGACGCTCGGCTCGCCGGCGGCGGCGGCGAACGCACCGAGCGCCTGCGCCAGCTGCGGCCGCGAGGCAGGCGGCATCGCGACCAGGATCTCGGCGATCCGTGCGCGACGCGCGTCGGCGACCCTGCCGACGAGGGCCGTGGCCTGCTCCGTCGGCTCGACCAGGACGGAGAGCCGGCTCTCCGGGTCCTCCACCCGCCTGACCCACCCGCCTGCGACCAGGCGGTCGGCGTTGCGACTGAAGGTCGAGGGATGGATGCCGAGCAGGTCGGCGACGGCACCCGAGCGCATCGGCCCGTGCGCGACCAGGAGCACGAGCGCCCGGAACTGTGGGAGCGAGACCTCCTCGAGGGCGGGCTCGAGCGAGCGCGCGACGACGCCGAGCAGAGCCCGAGAAGCGAGGAAGGTCTGCTCGGCCGCAGCATCGAGGTCGGACATGGGGGCCACAGTACCCGCGTGAGCAGGGTAGATGCCTTGGTACATTAGATGTATGCCTACACCTTCACCGGCCACGAGTGTGCCTGCTGCGCCGCGTCGACCGACGTCGGCCCGTCGCCAGGGAAGGGCAACGGCACTGCCGACCGCTCTGCTGAGCTCCCGCTCCTCCGGCTTCGCCCGGGCCGCGGCGAGATGGCGCACGACGAGCGGCGGGCTGACTGCCCTCGCCCTCCTGGTCGGTGCGACGACCGGCCTCGGCGCCGTCGCCTTCCGCAAGATCCTCACCGCCACGACCTGGATCTTCAGCGGCCATGCCGACTACTCGGGCGTCGGTCTGGGCCAGCACCCGGCGAACCCCTTCGTCCCGTGGCTCGGCAGCTTCTTCGTCGTGCTCGCCCCGGTGGTCGGTGGCCTGATCTACGGCCCGCTCGTCCAGCGGTACGCCCGCGAGGCCCGCGGGCACGGGGTGCCCGAGGTGATGGACGCGGTGGCCCAGCGCGGCGGCCGGATCCCGGCGAAGGTCGCCGCCGTGAAGGTGATCGCCTCCGCACTGACGATCGGCTCGGGTGGGTCCGTCGGGCGCGAGGGCCCGATCGTGCAGATCGGCTCGGCGCTCGGCTCGTGGATCGGCGCCACGGCGCGGGTCTCGGAGAACCGGATGCGCACGCTCGTGGCCTGCGGTGCCGCCTCCGGCATCGCGGCGACGTTCAACGCCCCGATCGCCGGGGTGTTCTTCGCCCTGGAGCTGATCCTGCGCGACTTCACCGCAGAATCCTTCGGTGTGGTCGTCCTGGCCTCCGTCGTCTCCTCAGTGATCGGTCGCGCCGTCTTCGGCGACGTGCCCTTCATGGCACTGCCGGAGTTCTCCGTGCACCACGCGGGCGCCTACCTGCTCTTCGCGATCCTCGGCGTGCTCGGCGGCGTGGCCGGCGTGATGTTCACCAAGATCCTCTACGGCGTCGAGGACCTCGCCGACCGCGTCTGGCACGGTCCGGAGTGGGCCCGGCCCGCCGCCGGCGGCCTCGTGCTCGGCCTGCTGCTGCTCGCGGTCCCGCAGATGTACGGCGTGGGCTACCCCGTGCTGGAGGCAGGGGTCCAGGGCACGTACGCCGTCGGGATCCTGCTCGCGCTCGTCGTGGGGAAGATGGTCGCGACGAGCCTGACGATCGGCATCGGCGGCTCCGGAGGGGTGTTCGCGCCGTCGCTCTTCATCGGCGGGATGCTCGGTGCCGCGTTCGGCGACATCGTCCACCAGCTCGCCCCGGGGATGGCCGGAGCCCCTGGCGCGTTCGCCCTGGTCGGGATGGGCGCCGTGTTCGCCGGAGCGGCACGGGCACCGATCACGGCGGTGATCATCCTCTTCGAGCTCACCGGCGAGTACACGATCATCCTCCCGCTGATGCTCGCGATCGTGCTGGCCACCGGGATCAGCAAGGCCCTGAGCAAGGACAGCGTGTACACCCTCAAGCTGCGGCGCCGAGGGGTCGAGATCGACACCCGGGCCGCCGATCCACGCCTCACCGACCGGAACGTCGGTGACGTGATGGAGCCTCCTGCCGACCCGGTGGACCCGTCGTTGCCCCTGAGCGCAGCGGTGCCGCTGCTGCTGGCCGGTGGCCGTCCCGCGCTGCCGGTGATCTACGGGGGGCTGCTCATCGGACAGCTCCGGGCCGACCGGGTCGCCCAGCTCCTCGAGGAGGACACCGGCGAGCGCGAGCTCACGGTGGCCGACGGCGTCGACGACGTCCCGACGGCCCTGACCACGCAGTCCCTGCGCAGCGGGCTGGACGAGCTGCGTCGCCACCCCTACGCCGACGGAGGCCTGGCGGTCGCCGACCGGGAGGGTCGACTGGTCGGCTGGGTCACCCACCGGACGCTGCTGCGCACCCTCACGGCGCCCGTCGGCGACCCCGAACCGATGATGATGACGGGGCTGCGGGAGGGTTTCGGGTCGACGGTGCGTGGCGTCGTCGGCCGTGGCGCGGGATCGCGCGGGGACCGGGTCCGGCGACGCGGCCGTCGCACCGACGCACCGACGCCCCGGCGCGACGAGGACTGACCCGAGCGACGCAGCGCGCTCAGGCGCCCGGGTGGCCGGCCATCTGACGCAGCCGCGCGATGCGGTCCGGCATCGGCGGGTGCGTCGCGAAGAGCTGCGCCATGCCCTCACCGCGGAACGGGTTGGCGATCATCAGGTGCGAGACGTCGACCAGGTCCCGGTTCGCCGGCAGCGGCGCCCGTGCGGTGCCGCTCGCGAGCTTCTCCAGGGCAGAGGCGAGCGCGAGCGGGTCACCCGTCAGGCGCGCCCCGTCCTCGTCGGCGTCGTACTCGCGCGTGCGGCTGATGGCGAGCCGGATCATCATCGCCGCCATCGGGCCGAGGATGGCCATCGCGATCATCGCGAGCCCGTTGCTGTTGCGATCGCGGCCCCCGCCGCCGAAGAAGAGCATGAACTGGGCGAGCGAGGTGATCATCCCCGCGAGTGCCGCGGCCACCGACGACGTGAGGATGTCGCGGTTGTAGACGTGCATCAGCTCGTGCCCGAGGACACCGCGCAGCTCGCGCTCGTCGAGCAGACGCAGGATCCCCTCCGTGCAGCACACGGCAGCGTTGCGGGGGTTGCGCCCGGTCGCGAAGGCGTTCGGGGCCGCGGTCGGTGAGATGAACAGCGCGGGCATCGGCTGCCGCGCCGTCGTGGACAGCTCACGCACGATCCGGTACATCTCGGGCGCCTCGAGCTCGCTGACGGGATACGCATGCATGGCCCGGATCGCGATCGACGCGGAGTTCCAGTAGCCGTAGGCGGTCATCAGGAGCCCGGCCGCACCGAACAGGAGCACGTAGCGCCCGTTGCCGACGACCGAGCCCGCGAGCAGCACCACGACCCAGAGCGAGGCGAACAGCCCCGCCGTCTTCAAACCGTTGAAGTGCTGGCGTCCCACCACGGTCCTCCTGTCGTCCCCGGTGAAACGCGCGGGGAGGAGCGACCGTTCCCGCACGGTCGCCCGCCGGCCGGGGGTCGGCCCCGGGCTGCTCAGACCTGGTCGCGCGTGACCGCGAGCATCTCGTCGCGCGGGACGACCTTGATCCGGGCCCGACCGTGCGGGGCACCGAGCGTCTGCTCGTAGGCGTCCAGGAGCAGCCAGCCCGACCACTCCACCGGGTGGACCCCACGCCCGGCCAGCAGGGCAGTGACGTCCTCGGGAGCGCGCAGCGACGCCCGCTCCAGTGCGTCGACGTCCTCGACGAGGTGCCGGATCGTCTCGGCCGCGTCGGACTTCGTGTGGCCGATCAGCCCGACCGGGCCGCGCTTGATCCAGCCGGTGGCGTACATCCCCGGCATCGGCCGACCGTCCGCGGCGACGACGCGGCCCTCGCGGTTCGGGATGACCCCGGCGACGTCGTCGAACGGCAGCTCCGGCAGGGGCGAGCCGAAGTAGCCGACGGCGCGGTAGACGGCCTCGACCGGCCAGTCGTGCGTCTGCCCGGTACCGGCGACCGAGCCGTCGCCCGCGAGCGCGGTGCGCTCGGTGCGCAGCCCCGTGACGTGGTCCTCGCCGAGGACGGCGACCGGGCGGTGCAGGAAGTGCAGGTGGATCCGACGGCTCGCCGCGAGCTCGTCCGGGTCCTTCAGCGTCCAGTCGGTCAGCGTCTTGACGACCTGCTTGGTCTGGTTCGAGGAGTGGATGGCCGCCATCGACCCCTCGTCGAAGTCGAAGTCCTCCGGGTAGACCAGGACGTCGACGTCGGGGACCTTGCCGAGCTCACGCAGCTCGAGCGGGGAGAACTTCACCTGGGCTGGACCACGGCGCGCGAAGAGGTGCACGTCGGTGACCGGGTTCGCCACAAGGCCCTCGTGCACGTTCGCCGGGATCTCCGTCGGGAGCAGGTCCTGCGGGTGCTTGGCCAGGATCCGGGCGACGTCGAGCGCGACGTTGCCCGCGCCGAGCACGGCCACGTGCCGTGCCTCCAGTGGCCACGTGCGGGGCACGTCGGGGTGCCCGTCGTACCAGGAGACGAAGTCGGCTGCACCGTACGAGCCGGGCAGGTCGATACCGGGGATGTCGAGGGCGGCGTCCTTGATCGCGCCGGTCGCGATGATCACGGCGTCGTAGCAGCGACGCAGGTCCGCGAGCGTGAGGTCGGTGCCGACGTCGACGTTCGCCAGCAGCCGGATGTCCCCGCGCTCGAGGATCTTCTCGAGCGCGACGATGATCTGCTTGATCCGCGGGTGGTCGGGGGCCACGCCGTAGCGCACCAGCCCGAACGGCGCGGGGAGCCGCTCGATCAGGTCGATGCTCACGTCGACGCCGGACTTGGAGAGGATGTCGGCGGCGTAGATGCCTGCCGGGCCAGCGCCGACGACTGCGACGCGCAGTGTGCTGCTCACAGCAGGATGGACCTTCCGGGGTCTGGGTGCGGCGCTAGCGCCAGGATCGCTGCGTCCAGTGTAGGTGCGCCCAGGGCGACCCGGCCCGGTGTCCCACGGGCTGGTGCCGGTGAGGGTAGGTTCACGTCGTGCCCACCCCGAGCGCTCCGGACCGCACCGGTCTGCTTCTCGGCGCGAGCGCCTACGGCCTGTGGGGCTTCCTCCCGCTGTACTTCCCGCTGCTCGCCCCCGCCGGTCCGGTCGAGATCATCGCCCACCGGGTCCTGTGGTCCCTCGTCTTCTGCGTCGCGATCCTGCTCGTGACCGGCACCTGGCGCAGCGCGGTGGCCGTGGTCCGCCGGGGACGGGTGCTCGCGACGCTCGCGCTCGCCGGCGTGCTCGTCGCCACCAACTGGTTGGTGTTCGTCGCCGCTGTGCTCGGCGGGCACACGGTGGACGCGGCGCTGGGGTACTACATCAACCCGCTGGTGACCGTCGGGCTCGCGGTCGTGGTGCTCGACGAGCGACTGCGCAAGGCGCAGTGGGTCGCCATCGGCATCGGTGCGCTCGCCGTCGTGGTGCTGACCGTCGGCGTCGGCCGGCCGCCGTGGGTGGCGCTCACCCTCGCCCTCACCTTCGGGCTCTACGGGCTGATCAAGAACCGCGTCGGCCGGACGGTCCCCGCCCTGGTGTCCCTCGCCGTGGAGACCGCGTTCCTCGCCCCCGTCGCACTGATCTACCTGGTCGTCCTCGGCTCGGCCGGCGGGTTCGCGACGCATGGGCCGTGGCACGGCCTGGCGCTGGCGGGCACCGGCGTCGTGACCGCCATCCCCCTGCTCCTCTTCGGCGGCGCAGCCCGCCGGCTGCCGCTGAGCGTCGTCGGCATGCTGCAGTACCTGACGCCGACCCTGCAGTTCCTCCTGGGGCTCCTCGTGTTCCACGAGCCGATGCCGATGATCCGCTGGTGGGGGTTCGGGCTGGTGTGGGTGGCGCTCGTGGTGCTCACCGCTGACACGCTGCGCGCCGGCGGGTCGGCGCTGCGGTCACGTCAGCCGGCGATCGTGAGCCAGTAGTCGCCGAACGCGACGGAGGCCCCGACCGGGACCCGCACCGACTGCTCGGGCGCGCACAGGATCTGCTGCCCGTCGGTCAGGGTCACGATCGTGCCGTTGGTCGAGCTGCGGTCCTTGAGCCACACGCCGTCGGCGTCGACGCCCATCGCGAAGTGGGTCTTGGAGACGGAGCGTCCGCGGTCGAGAACGGCGATCACCTGGACCGGGAGCGACTCTCCCTCCCGGGGTGACGGGTTGCGGCCGACGAGCGCGGTCCCGTCCAGGACGACGACGCGGTTGTCCCACAGCAGCAGCGTGGCGCGCGGGCGCGACTGGGCCCGCGTCGGGGCGTAGGCGACCTTGCTCCTGGCCTCGCGCAGCTGGGTCTGCTCGACCTCGTCCTCGAGCGCGCGGTAGGGCGGGGAGCTCACGCGCTCGTAGGGCGCGTGCGGGACGACACGTCCCTTGGTCGGAGCCATGCCGGCCTCCTCCCGCCCGTCGGTCCCACGCGCCCGTGCACGCGCCTGCTGAGCTCCAGGGTACGCACGTGCCGGCATGTCACCCGTGGGCCACGGGTCGTAGTCGGCAGCTGGTCGATCGGCCGCATCCGCGGCGTCGTTCGCCGCCTCGGCCGCAGCCACGGTGGCGGGTCTGCCGCCGGGGTCCTCGATCGCGCCCTCAGCGTCGGCGAGCGCGACCTCGTCGAGCAGTCCGCGGCCGACGGCGGCCGAAGCCGTGGCGTCGCCCGGCTCCGGCGGGTTCGCCGCCTGGCGTGCCGGACGCAGGCTCCGGCGCTCGTTGTCAGGGTGGAGCAGACCGTCGACGAGGCCACCGGCCTGCGTCCTGGTCGGCCCGGCGGTGCGCGGGTCGATACCGACCGCGAGGTCGAGGACGACGGTCCGTGTCGCGCGGTCGTGCCAGCCCCGGTGCCGCCCGCTCGGGTCCCAGGCAGAGGACAGGACGACCAGCAGGGGCCCGACGACCGGGACGGCGCAGGTGAGCGCGAGGACGAGGCACCGGGCTGCGGACCGCGCAAGACCGATCGGCTCGCCCGACTCCTGGTCGACCACGCGCTGGCTGCCGAGCAGTCCGCCGACGCTGCGTCCGGAGGTTCCGAGCAGCACGACCTGCACGAGCAGGAAGACGACGAGGACCCCGGCGCCGATGAGGGTCACGGGGGCGGGGCGGGCCAGGGTGCCGTCCGTGCGCCACTGCCCGGCGAGGCCGCCGATCAGCAGGCCTCCGCCGAAGACGAGCGTGGCGACGACGTCGATCACGTACGCGACGAGACGTCGTCCGACCGTCGCGGGAACTGAGCCCGGCACGACCATCCGGGTCCACCTCCTTCGACGCGTAGCAGCCACCAGCCGCGGCCTTCAGGATGCCATCGGCACCTGGACGCGCTCGCATGAGCGCGCCCGGAGCACAATCTCAGTGCGTCGTGGGCGACTCGGGGGTCTGCGAGCGGACCGGGCGGCGCCGGGCGACCCTGAACCGGGCGAGCCACCGGTCCCGCCGGCGCACCGCTGAGCGCAGGGTGATGACCGTCGAGGCGACGTTCGCCCAGTAGGCGTCGACCTGGTCAGGCGTCGGCTCGCTCGGTCCGAAGACGTACGCGTCGGCCCGCGTGGCGAGGCCGGCGATCGGGCCGCCGACGGCCACGGCGCGTCGACTCCCCTCGGTCTCGTCGGGCGCGAACTGCCCGGCCAGCGCGACCGCGACCTCACGCCTCGTCGCATGCGACGGGAGCGGGCGACGCAGCTCGGCGGCCTGGTCGCACAGCTCCTGCCAACCGCCGACGACCTGCTCGACGGGGTCCTGGGCCCCGCGCCGCACGCGTCGACGGCGCCGCTTGAGGGCCGCGACGACCAACGGCGGCCCGAGGAAGAGCACGAGCGGTACGCCGACCGCGCCGGCGACGCGCGCGACGCCCGCCCACGAGCGGCCATCGGGTCGACGGTCCTGGTTGTCGTTGGTGCGCGGCTGCTCGGTGTCCTCGTCCGGGGCGACGACGGGCTTCGCCGGCGGCGGCGGCGGCTGGCGGACCTGCGGCTGCGCTGCGGACTCCTGCTGCGGGGTGGCGTCGTTGGGCGTCCGGCTCGGATCGGGTGTGGGGTCGAACGGGACCCAGCCGTAGCCGGCGAAGTCGATCTCCACCCATGCCTGGATCTGCTGCCCGGTGAGCGTCACGGTCTCGGGCTGCGCCCCTGGCGTCGCGGCGGTGACGTCGGGCACGAACCCGAGGACGACGCGCGCAGGCAGTCCCATCTGACGTGCCATCAGTGCCATGGCCGCGGCGTACTGCTCACCGTCACCGACCATGAGGGGGCCGGTCAGGAGGACGGTGATCCGGTCGGCCCCGTGGCCGGACAACGACGGGTAGTCGCCGGACGCGGTCAGACCGTGGCTGAACCAGCCGCGCTCGCTCAACCCCTCGGCGAGGCTGCGGGCGATGAGGCCGGGCGAGGTCGCCGTGCCCGCCACCTCGGCCGCGTAGCTGGCCACGGCGTCCGGCACGCCGGTCGGACGCGGCAGGACGACCCGCCCGATCGCCGCCGAGTCGAGCTCGTCGTCCGTCGGCCGCTCGGGGATCACGACCTGTGCGGTGTACTGCGTCCCGGCCGGCACGCCGTCGACGATCGCTGCCGCACCGGTCGCGTCGTTGTAGCGCAGCCGGGAGCGCAGCGCGGCCTCGTCGGTCACGAAGCGGAGCTGCTCGGTGTAGCCGACGGTGGGCAACCAGTCGAAGGGCAGCTCGAGCACCTGGACCCCGACGGTCGTCTCCGGGCCCTTCACCGTCGGGTCGATGACGTCCCCGACCCGCCGGAACCGCCCGGAGCCGCCCGCGGCGTCCACCGGCGCGACGTTCCAGACGACACCGTCGTAGGAGTCCAGCGTGGCGAGCCGGACCCGCGCCCCGGGTGGCAGCCCGGTCACCTTGAGCAGGTCCGTCTCGCCCCAGTCCTTGACGAACGCCCGGAACGCCGAGAGCGGGCTCACCTGCGTGCTCGGGTCGTACGGGGGGACGAGCTCGTCACGCAGCACGAATCGCGACTGCTGTGCGGCGAGCCACGGACCACTGACACCGCCGCAGCCCGCGACGACGGCACCGAGCACGAGGACGGAGAACACCCGACGCGGGGCGAACGTGCCGGCCCGCAGGCTCGCCCAGCTCCCCAGCAGGAGGACGAGGACGACGGCGGCGGCCGCCGGCCGCACGGACTCCTTGCTGCCGAGCAGGACGCTCAGCAGGAGCGCGGCGAGCGGGACGAGCGCGGCGAACGGGGCCGAGCGGCGCCCGTGGCGCCCGGCGAGCCGGAGCGCGGCGATCGACGCGACGAGGGCGAGCACGAACGGTGCGACGAGCACCCCGTCCGCGCTCCCGAGCGGGGCGTCGAGGGTCAGGACGTCCTTCCACGACGTCACCGCGCCGCTGAGCAGCTCACGGACCGAGGCGAGCGAGGGCGCCAGTCGCGCGTAGCCGAGGTCCGGAACCGCGACCGCCGTCCCGACGAGGAGGTAGCCGAGCAGTCCCATCGCGACGGTGACCGCCGTCCCCCAGGCGAACCGACGGGCGAGCAGCACGACCGCGACGCCGAGCGCGAGGCCGCCGAGGACCGGGGCGAGGAGCACGCGTGACCCGAACACGGGGACGAGCGGGAGCATCGCGAGCACGAGGGCGAGCGCGAGCACCACGACGTCGACGAGCACGGTACGACGGTTCATCCGGTGACCGCCTGACGCAGGACCTGGGCCAGCGACGTGAGGGAGCCGACCGTCGCGAGGGAGACCGAGCCGTGCGAGCGGACGGCGCTCCTGGCCCCGGGTCGGCAGGTCAGCAGGACGGTCCGCACCCCCGGCCGCAAGTGCTTGACCTGCCTGCGGAGCACGCCGTCGGCAGTCAACGACCCGGTCACCAGGACCACGAGCGAGGCCTCAGGCGCGCTCGAGGCGACCCAGGCCGCCAGCTCCGCCGTGGTGTGGCCGCCGTTCCCGCGCTCGATGCCCGCGAGGTCGTCCAGGAGCCGCGTCGCGTTCTCGCTGCGCAGACGCCGGGCTCCGGCGAGGAACGTGAGGTCGCTCTCGTCCCGCAGGGCCTGGGCACCGATCGACGCGGCGACCGAGATCGCCAGCTCGAACTCCTCCTCGTCCGTGTGGTCACCGGGGCCGGTGGCGACGGCGACGGCCGTGTGGGTACGTCGGGTGTCGTCGAACTGGCGCACCATCAGCGTGCCGGTCCTGGCGGTCGTCTTCCAGTGGATGTGGCGGCGGTCGTCTCCAGGGACGTAGTCACGCAAGGCGTGGAAGGACATGTCGGCGTCCGAGACGACGGTCGTCGCCTGGCCCTCCAGGTCGCGCAGGACGCCGACCGCTGCGCCCTCGAGCGGCACCACCTGGGGGTGCACGTACACCTGGAGCACCTGGGTCCAGGCGACGCGGCGGCGCAGCATCCCCCACGGGTCGCCCCGCACCGACAGGGCCGGGCCGATCGTGATCACGCCACGGCGAGCGGTCGGCACAGCGAAGAGCTCTTCGTGCACCGCGCCGCCGGCGAGCGAGGGCAGGGGGAAGGCCGCCCGGGTAAGGCCGACCGGGAGCTCGAGGCGGGCCGGGAGCAGCCGGCGCGACCCGATGTTGCGGACCAGGAGCCGCCCCGCGACACGCTGCCCGACCTTCACCCGACGGTCGGAGACACCGAGGTCGACGTCGTAGGTCGAGCGCCCGACGGTCAGGATCAGCGCCACGGCGAAGGCCCCGAGCAGGCCGGTGCCGACCGATGCCGCCTCGACCCATCCGAGACGGTAGCCCGCGACCGCCATGAGGGCGCCCACGGTGAGCACCGCCCACCCCAGCCCCGAGATCGGGCGCAGTGGACGGGCCCCCGCACGCAGCAGGCGTCGCAGCCGGACCGGGACCCTCATCTCACTGCCTCGTGACGGGCGGTTCGGTGTCGGCGAGGATCCGCGCGACGACCTCACGCGTGCGGACGCCGGCGAACTCGGCCTCGGTGTCCAGGATGAGCCGGTGCGCGAGCACCGGCTCGGCCAGGAGCTTGATGTCGTCGGGGAGCACGTAGGAGCGACCCTGGGATGCTGCCCAGACCTTGGCGCAGCGCACCAGGGCGAGCGACCCGCGCACGCTCGCGCCGACGACGGTGTGCGCGTCCTCCCGCGTCGCCTCCGTCAGTCGGGCCACGTAGTCGAGCACGGACTCCTCGACATGGGTCGAGGCGGCCAGGACCGCCATCTCCCCGACGGCCTGGGTCGTGATCCGCGGGAGCAGGTTCGCGGTGCGGTCCCGCTCGGCGGACCCGGCGAGGATCTGCACGGTCGAGGCGCGGTCGGGGTAGCCGAGGGACGTCTTGATGAGGAAGCGGTCCAGCTGGGCCTCCGGCAACCGGTAGGTGCCGGCCTGCTCGATGGGGTTCTGGGTCGCGATGACCATGAAGGGGCGGCCGACCGCGTGGGCCACGTTGTCGACGGTGACGCGCGACTCCTCCATGACCTCGAGCAGGGCCGACTGGGTCTTCGGCGAGGCACGGTTGATCTCGTCAGCGAGGACGACGGAGGCGAAGACCGGCCCCCGGTGGAAGTCGAACGTCCGGGAGGTCTGGTCGTAGATCGTCACCCCGGTCACGTCCGAGGGCAGCAGGTCAGGGGTGAACTGGATCCGGCTGTGGGTCCCCTGGACCGTCGCGGCGATCGCCTTGGCCAGGGATGTCTTCCCGGTGCCCGGTGCGTCCTCCAGGAGCAGGTGCCCCTCGGCGAGCATGCAGGTCAAGGCGAGACGCACCGCGTGGTCCTTGCCCAGGAGGGCCTCGCCGACGTTCTCCACGAGGGCGTCGAACGTCTGCGCGAACCATGCGGTCTGCTCGGTCGTCATGTTCACGGGACAGCTCTCCTCGGTGGTGCTGACGGATCGTCGGTGGTCGGACTGAGGTGTACGGGCACGCTGTTGCGGCGAGTGGTCACGGCGTGGACCCACCCGCCGCCGGGACGTCGAAGCTCTGGGTGGCCTCGGCGCTGGAGCCCACGGCGTTCTTCGCGACGACCGAGATCGTCACGCTGTCGCCGGGCAGGGTCGGCACGGTCACCGACAGGGCCGTCGTGGTTCCGCTCACCGGCCCGAGGCCGACGCCGGCCCGGGTGATCGTGGCGACGTAGGAGTACCCGGTGATCGGCGACCCGCCGTCGGCCCCGGGGATCCAGGAGAACGTCACGACACCCGCAGGGGTCACCGCCACGGGCTGCATCGAGACGGGCTGCGGGGGCGTGGCGGGAGGAAGCGGGACGACGACGCCCTGGGTCGCCTCGGCGCTGGCGCCCACGGCGTTCCTCGCGACGACCGAGATCGTCACGCTGTCGCCTGGCCGGGTCGGCACGGTCACCGACGGGACGGTCGTGGTTCCGCTCACCGGCACACCTTGACCGCCGGCCCGGACGATCGTGACGACGTAGGAGTACCCGGTGATCTGCGAGCCGCCGTCGGCCCCGGGTGTCCAGGCGAACGTCACGACACCCGCAGGGGTCACCGCCGCGGGCTGCATCGAGACGGACTGCGGCCGGGTGAGCGTCGAGCCCGAGGTCGTCGACGCCGGGCCGGACACACCCTTCGCGTTCACTGCGACCACCGCGACCGTGTGCGACCCACCGGTGAGGGACGAGAGCGTGGTGGAGGTGCCGGAGACGCTGATCGCCGGTCCACCGTCGACGCTGACCTGGTACCCGGTGAGCGCCACGCCACCGGTGTCGACCGGTGCCTGCCACGTGGCAGTGATCGACCCCTCGGTGAACGCGGCGCGGGCCGCGGCGCTGTCGACGAGCGCCAGGCCGGTCACGGGTCCGGGGGCCGTCCAGATCTCGCCGCTGGTCGATGCCCACGCCGAGCTGCCGGCCTTGTTCCGCGCCCGCACGTCGATCGAGTACTGACGGCCGCGCTCGGCCGGGAAGGTGTAGCTGGTCTCGGTGCCCGCGACCGCGCCCGCGAGGACTGCACCGTCGATCCGCACGTCGTAGGCGCTGATCGGGTCGCCGTGCGCGGCGGGGGCCGTCCAGGTCACCTGGATCTGCAGGTTCTGCGGGCCGACGGAGGACTGGGTCGCCACCACGGATCCCGGCGCGTCCGGCACGTCGGCCGGGATCTGCCCGACGGACCACTGGCTCCAGTCGCCCGGGTCCGGTGCGGCGTTCACGGCACGCACCCGCACGCGGTACTCGGTGCCGTTCACCAGCCCGGAGAACGTCGCCGAGGTCCCCGTGGTCGTGACGACCGCCGCGCCGACCGGTGGCGCCGGGCTCAGCTCGACCTGGTAGTCGGCGATCGGCGACCCCGTGGTGGCCGGAGCCGTCCAGCTCGCGGTCACGGAGCCGGCACCCCAGGCGAGGCCGGGGAGCGCCGGGGCTGCCGGGCGCACGTCGGGCCGCGCGGCACCGGACGCCGGGCTGGCGTCGGAGTCGCCGACGGCGTTGTGTGCCACGACCGTGAACGTGTACTCGGTGTCGTTGGTGAGCCCGTCGATCGTGCAGGTGGTCGAGGGGCAGCCGGTGGTCTTCCCACCCGGCGAGGCGGTCACCACGTAGCCGGTGATCGGCTCACCGTTGGCCGTCGGCGCGTCCCAGGCGAGGACGACCGTCTGGTCCCGCACCTCGGAGATGCGCGGAGCCGTCGGTGTGCCCGGGCGGCCGCGGACCACCACGGTGATCTGGCCGTCGACCACACGGTCGGGGTCGGCGGTGACGTCGACCACCTGGAAGCGCGCCGACATCGTGCCGATGAACCCGGGTGCCGGGCGGACGGAGACGAACTTCCCGGACACGGAGACGGTCCCCGCCCCGGGGGTCTCGACGGTGGCCCCGAGGACCGTGAGCGGATCACCCGGGTACGGGTTGAACGCGCCGGCGAGCACGTCGACCGTGCTCGCCTTGCCCTCGACGCCGTCGAGGACGGTGCGGTCGACCACCCGGGCCAGCGGGCGCGAGCTGGCCACGACACGGAAGTCCACCTGGCCGGCGACCGTCGTCAGGCCGCCGTAGTCGATCGTGACCCCCACCCCACCGACGGTGCCGCGCGGGACCGTCGAGGCCGCCGCGAGGGTCAGCACGGAACCGTCGAGCGTGACCGTCACGCCGGCCGGCGGCCTGCTGGTCAACGTGTAGGTGTAGTCGCCAGAGCTGCTCGGGGAGCTCACCGGTGTCGAGGTGAACGCCGTGAGGTCCACCCGGACGGACTCGCCAGGACCCACGTCGAGCACGGACGGCAGGAATCGCGGCGGGTGGTCCTCGGCCGCCAGGACGGTGATCGGGAGCGTGAGCACGGCGGTGCGCGCCGTGAGGTCACCGGCGGGACCGTCGCTGACCTTGACGGTGATCGACGCCGGCCCCGCGTAGCGTCGGTTGGCGGTGTAGACGAGCGTCCGGTCATCCACGACGAGCCCGGAGCCGTCCGCCTTCGTCGCGGTCACAGCAAGGGGGTCCGCGACCCGCACCGTGCGTCCGGGAGCGACCTGGATCTGCTCGTCGAGGGAGATCCTCAGCGGCGAGCCGGCGAGCGCGACGAGGGCCGTGGCGCCCGGACGCAAGGCCGGGGGGAAGTCGCCGAGAGCCGGGACGGTGATGAACGCGTAGGAGTCGAGCCCACCGGCCTCCGGGCTGGTGTTGGTCAGGACGTACGGGAAGGTGCGCGCGGTCTGCCCCAGGGTGACCATCACGGTCCCGTTCGGTGCGACCGTGGCGAAGCCGGCGGCCGAGGGGTCGACCGAGACGCGCAGGTCGGACATCGGTCCGCTGGGGTTCTCGGCGACCTCCAGGACGTTCACCGCGACCGAGATGGCGTTGAGCGTGCTCGTGGCCGGCACCACGACGTCCTTCGCGATCGGCGGAAGGATCGGGGCGGCGGGGTCGACGGTCACCGTCAGCACGGCGGAGTCGGAGCCGCCGCGCGTGTTGGTCGCGGTGTAGGCGATCTGCAGGACACCAGGCGTCTGGGGCGCGTCCACGACGATGCGGCGGCCGTCGATCCGTGCGGAGATCCCGGGCGCCATCTCGAGCGTGGGATCGAGGTTGAGGTCGCCGCCGGACATGTCGACGTCGTTGGCCAGGACCCGCACGGAGACCGAGCGACCGGGGCGCACGACGACGTCGTCGTTGCGCGCGACGACCTGCGCGGAGCCCGCGGGGCGCTCGGCGATCCCGACCCGCACCGTCGCGACGGCTCGCTGCCCGACCCAGTCCTCGACGGCGTAGGTGAAGGTGTCGGTCCCGAGCTCACCCGGGAGCGCCTCGTAGTCGAACCAGTCGGCCCCCTGGTCGAGGATGCGGCCCTTCGCCGGCGCCTGGTCCTGGCCCAGCAGCAGCACGCCGTCGCCGTCGGGGTCGATGCCCGTGAGAGGCACAGGGATCCGGATCCGCTCGCCCTCGAAGACACGAGCGGTGAGGTCCTGCGGGCGCGGCGGCGACTTCGAGGCCGCGTCGGCCGCGTGCACGCTGACGGTCAGCTGAGCGGCCGTCGTGCTGAACGAGTCGCTCACCGCGAACGTCGCGTGGACGGTCATCGGCGTGTCCGGCGCCTGGTACCGCAGGACGTCCCCGGAGACGAAGAGCAGACCCTGGCCCTGCCCCAGCGGCTCGACGAGCGTGCGCTCCAGGCTCAGCGGGTCGCCGTCCGGGTCGTAGGCGCGGGCCAGCGCGGCGATGGTGACCACACCGCCGGTCCGCACCGTCGCGGTGACGTCGGGCACGACGGGCGCCTGCTGGCCGGCCGAGGCCTCGATCGGCTTGATCCGGAGCTCGCCGGTGGCCGACCGCGACCCGTTGGAGATCGTGTAGCGCACCGAGACCGAGCGGTCGAGGACCCTGGTGGCGGTGATCCGAGCGAAGCGGTGCGCGAGGATCGCGACCTGGACGCCGCTTCCCTCGGGGATGTCGACCGACTGGAGAACGAGCACGCCCCCGCTCGGGTCGACGTCGTTCGCGAGCGGGTCGACGGTCACCTCTCCCCCGGGCGGGAGCAGGGCCACGTCGAGCACGGCCGTCGGTGGCGGCTCCTTGTCCGGCCTCTCCACGACATCGATCCGCGCGACACCGGTGGCCTGCTGGGGCGAGGCGGTCACGGTGAAGCTCACGTAGTAGATCCCGGAGCGGGCCGCAGAGAAGGTGAACGTGCCGGCCGCGAGGTCCGGCACGATGGTGGTCCCCGCCTGGTCGTCGACCCCGGCCAGCCGGACAGGCTCGCGCGAGGCGGACCGCACGCTGTCCAGCGGCCGCAGGACGACGGGCTGGCTCACGTAGGTCACCGCGTGGACCGGATCGATCACCGGGACCAGGGAGCCGGCCGGGCGCACGTCCAGGAGCATGGTCCCCTCGACCGACTCCCGACCGTCGGAGACGGTCACGTGGACGGTCTGGCGGCCGAGCGTCGCCCCGTCGGACTGGAACGTGAGCTCACCGTCCTGCCGGGTGCGCACGGTGCCACCGCCGTCGACGGTCGCCCCCGTGAGCACGAGCTGGTCGCCGTCCGGGTCCTGGAAGTCGGGCAGGACGTCGTAGCTGCCGTAGGCGCCCAGCTCGACGGCGAGCTCGCCGACGTGCAGCTGGAACGGCGCGCTGTTGTCGCCGTCGGCGCGGACCGTGAGCTGCACCCGTGCGGTCGACGGGGCGCTCGAGCCGCGACCGTCCGTCACGGTGTAGGTGAAGCTGACGGTCCCGGTCGCGCCCGGGGTGGTGACGAGCTGGATGGCCCGACCACCGTAGATCGGCACGACCGTGCCGAAGCTCGCCGGCAGCTGGTCCATCTCGGAGATCGCCAGGATCCCGCAGTCCGAGGCGACGTCGTTGTCGATGACCGACAGGATCGTGGTCCGTCCGCTCCGCACGCCGTACGTGTCATCGACGGCGGCGGGCGGCGACGACTGCGCCGTGCACTCGGCCTGCACCGTCCGGTTCGACGGAGACTCGGCCGCCGCGTCGCCGGACTTCGTGTTGTCCTGCGGCCGGACGTCCTGCCAGTTGGGCTTGCGCAGCGCCGGGGCGTCGGTCGGCGACCAGACGTTCCCGTCCGCGACGCTGTTGAGGACCAGGACGTGACGGTTGACCCGGAAGACGAGGCGGTTGGCCGGTGTCATCCCCTCCAGGTCGGAGACGCTCACCCCGCTCGAGCAGGACTGCAGGTAGTTCTTCGTCGACGCGGACCAGGCTGCATACCCGCAGCCGTCCAGCCGGACCGGGGCGGCCGGCTGGCCCGCTCCGCCCGAGAGCCTCTCGGTCACCGAGCCCGAGCCGAGATCGACCTCGAGCAGTGCGGTCGAGGAGGCGACGAGCACGGTCGAGTCGGCCGGGCCGACCTGCTGGAGCACGAGATCGCTCCCGTAGCCGGCGAGGTCGACGGTCTGGGAGTCGGTCCGCAGCGTGCTCCCGCTCAGGACGACGAGGGAGTCGCCGACGGCCGTCACCTGGTCGATCGCACCGGTGCCCTGCAGGGTGCCCGTGCTGCGCTGGTGCAGACCCGTGGCGTCGAGCGTGAGCCTGTGGACGCTCCCGTCCGCCGCCACCGCGAGGACAAGGCCGGAGGCGGTGGTCACCGCCGCGCCGCCGTCCCCGAGCTCAAGATCGGGGGTCGCCGTGGTGGCGTCCAGGCCGGGGAGCTGGTCGAGCGACCGCACCCAGACCTGCCCGGCCGCGGCGACCGAGACGACGCCGTTGCCGAGGCCGACCGCAGCACCGGAAGGCACCGTCGCCGTCCCGGCAAGGCTCACCGTCGCGGGGTCGACGACACTGAGCCTGCTCCCGTCCAGAAGCAGCACGTCCTCGCCCTCCTGGCGGACGTCGAAGCCCTGCTGCGTGGGCACGAGGCCGGCGTTGAGCTCGTCGATCTGGGCGTTGTAGCGCCCGAGCTTCATCACCGAGCTGTTGGTGAGCCAGACCGCACCGTCGTTGAGGTCGATCTGGGAGACGGTCGCGCCGGGGTAGACGATGGCGAACGTCGCGAGGGCGACCGGCACGGCGAGCGCGGCGACCGTCGACGGCCACCGCCGCTCACGCAAGGTGTCCAGCAGCGTGCTCATGGCTGCACGCACCCCACCGCTGGCCGCGTCGAGAAGCGCCCGTCGGACCGCACGACAGAGACCTCGACGCAGAGCTGCGCGGTCCCGTCGACGGGGATGGACACGGCGGCCTGGTCGACCGTCTGCAGTGTCGTCGGTGTGCCGACCACGGCGATGCCCCACAGGTAGCGATCGCCCGGTTCCGGGTCGGGGTTCGTCCAGGTGAAGACGGCCGTGCCGCCCTCCACGATCCCGGACAGCTCCGTCGGGGTCGGGACGGCGCTGAGCACCGCCGTGGGCCGGGAGGTCACCTCGGGGGTCGACGCACCGGGCGCCGGGGGGCGCAGTGCGAGGACGACGGCGACGACCAGCACGGCGACGACGCCGAACGCGGCGACGAGGGACGCCATCGAACGGCGCTGACGCGCCGGCGCCGGCGTGGCCGCGCGGGCCGCGAGGAGCTGCTCGACGTCGCGGCGCCAGCGCTCGGGGATGTCCTCCGGATCGGTCGACCCCGTCCCGTGCGGCGCGTCGATCGCGTCGGCAGACAGGTCGCCGGCCGCCGCGGCGTCAGCGTCATCGTCGGCCGGGCCGTCCGGGGAGATCGTGCGCAGGGGACGGAGCCGGGTGGTCTGGCCGGCCTCGTCGTCGGCCCCCTCGGAGGTCTCGGCACCGAACTCGTCCGGCAGGTCGAGCGGCGTCAGAGGGAGCATCAGCTCGGCCTCGACCAGCTGCAGCGCCCGCGCCAGCGCGATCGCCGAGCCGAAGCGTCGCTCCGGGGACCGGGCCATCGCCCGGCGCAGGACGTCGTGGAGCGACTCGGGGACGTCCCCGCGTCCGGTCGGCGCCAACGGGGAGCGCTCGATCCGCACGATGAGGTCGGCCGCCGAGTTCGGGCCGTCCGGGACCTCGAAGGGCGAACGGCGCGCGAGCAGCGAGTAGATCGTGGCCGCGAGCGAGTAGACGTCGGAGCGCTCGTCGCTGGTCGGCTCGTCGGCCAGCATCTCCGGCGGCGCCCACGGGATCGACATCCCGACGGCGGCGCCCGCCGCGAGGCCAGCGGTCGCGGCGATGCCGAAGTCCGTCAGCGCGGGCCAGCCGAAGTCCGTGGTGAGCACGTTGGCCGGCTTGATGTCGCGGTGCAGGATCCCGGCGCGGTGCGCCGTCTCGACCGCTGACGCGAGCCGGATGCCGATCCGCAGGATCTCGGCGACGCCCATCCGCTCGGCACGGTAGCGCTCGGCGAGCCCGGCGCGCGAGCAGTACTCCATGACCAGGAAGGGCCGGCCGTCAGCGGCGACGTCGGCCTGGAAGACGGTGACGATCGACGGGTGGTGCGAGAGCGTGGCCATCAGGTCGGCCTCGGTCCGGAACCGGGCGCGCGTCTGGTCGTCCAGCGAGCTCGCGAGCAGCACCTTGACCGCCACGGGCCGACGAGGCATCAGCTGGCGGTAGAGGAAGACGTCGGCGAAGCCCCCCATCCCGAGCAGACGGACGTACTCGTAGCCCGGGATCTGGGGCGGGGTCGACGGCGCGCGTCGCACGCTCACCCACCCGCCTCCACGAGGAAGGTGGCGCCCTCACCGAGGTCGACGACGACGCCGGGCTCGACGACGGTCGGCTCGCCGGGGTGCAGTCGCTGCGGGCCGGCGCCCTGACGCAGGAGCAGGACCCCGTTGGTCGAGCGCAGGTCCGTGACCACGACGTCCTCGCCGTCCATCCGGACCTCGGCGTGGGTGCGAGAGATGTCCTGGTTGGGGCTCGCCAGGGTGACCAGGCGCGGGATCTCGTTGTTGGACACCCGGGTGACCTGGGGGGCACGACCGAGCAGCACGGGCCGGTTCAGCGAGACGACCAGTCCGGTGGACAGCACCAGCTTGGCCGGCGCCGGGTTGCGCGGCGTCGGCACCGCGAGCGACGGGACGGCGTCACCGGCCCACTCGGGCATCTGGCGGCGCAGCGCCACGACGTCGGAGCTCAGCACCGTCAGCCCGTCGTGGTCCTGACCCTGCAGGTCGTCCTCCTCCTCGTCGAGACCTCTCGACCGGTCGGCCTGGGCGGGCGTCGGCGGCTCGTGCTCGGCCTGCCGGAAGGAGGCGGCCCCGGTCGCCAGCCGACCGAGCGGGATGGGAGCGGTGCCGGCGGTGAGGTCCTCGTCCGTGGGGGTGTCACCCGTCAGCAGGCTCTGCGCGACCCGGTCACGCTGCTCGGTGACCCGCGCAGCGCGTTCGCCGCCCCGCAGGTTCTCGGCGCGGATCGGGCGGACCGGTGCCCAGGTGGGGACGGGCTCCGGCGTGTCGTCCTTCTCGGCCTCGGTGCTGGAGGGGACGACGGACAGCACCGGAGCAGGCGTCGCTGGACGCTCCTGCGACGTGGCGGCGGCCGGCTGATGGCCGGCGGCGGGGGACGCCGCACGCAGGTCGACGACGACCGCACCGGCGCGGACCACGCCGGAGAGCACCGGCAGGGCGTGCGCCAGGTCGGCGGTCTCGGATCCGGGGGTCCGCACGGCGACGCGGCGGGCGTCGCCGAGCACGGCCTCGGCCCAGGTCGTCATCCGGGAGCCGGTGATCGTGCGGACACCGTCGCCGGTCGTCACCTCGACCGTGACGTCTCCCCGGACCACCGCGTGCACGGTGCCGCCGTCGACGTCGACCAGCGCGAACGGCGGGACGGCGGCGATCCCCGGCCGCAGCAGGTCGGTGAGCAGCTCGGTGAGCCCGGCGCCCTCGCGCAGCGAGGTCCAGATGCCCACGAGCAGGTCGGCATCCACCTCGCCAGGGAGCACGACGCAGCCGCCGTCGGCGACAGCGACCCACCAGGTGCCCGGGATGTAGGCGGGAACGATCATCGGTTCTCCTCGCGCCAGGTCGACGTCGCTCGCAGCACGGTCCCGCTGACGGCGTCGGCAATGCTCTCGTGGGTGTCCTCGACGGCTCCGAGCCCCTCGCTGCTCTCCTCGGCGGTCCGCCGCACCGGAGCGTCGGCGGTCCGTTCGACGTCGTTCGCCGCGCCCTGCGTGGCGACGTCGACGACGACCGCGCTGACGTTGTCGCGGCCGCCACGTCGCACGGCGAGGTCGACGAGGGCGATCGCTGCGTTCTGCGGGTCCTGCACGGAGGCGAGGATCACGCTCAGGTCGTCATCGGCGAGCTCGGCGGTGAGGCCGTCCGAGCAGATGAGGATGCGGTCGGCCGGGCCGGCCGGCAGCAGCCAGTAGTCGGGTTCAGGCTCGAGGTCCGTGCCCAGCGCCCGGGTGATCACGTGCCGGTCCGGGTGGCTGCCCGCCTCCGACGATGAGATCTCGCCACGGTCGACGAGCTCCTGGACGACGGAGTGGTCGACACTGATCTGCTCCAGCGCACCCGTGGCCCAGCGGTACACGCGCGAGTCCCCGATGTTGAAGACGAGCCAGTAGGAGCCTTCGCCCGAGCTCGCGTCCGCGACGCCGGCGACGGTCGTCCCGGCGCTGCGCTCCCCGACCGAGCCACGGATGCGCTGCGAGATCCGGCCGACGCACTCGTGGACGTCGTCGGCGGTGACCGTCGCCCGGCCGGCCAACCCGGCGAACTCCTCGACGGCGATCCGGCTGGCGACGTCACCCGCGGCGTGACCGCCCATCCCGTCGGCGACGACGAAGACGGGAGGGTAGGCGAGGACGGAGTCCTCGTTGAGTCGGCGCACCCGTCCACGGTCGGTCGCCGAACCCCAGGTCGTGCGCACTGCTCACCCCCTCCGCATGTCGGGTCCGACCCTCGACATCGGCACGTTTCGGCCCAGACATGAGGCCGAACGGGTGACATCTCAGGCGGCGCGCTCCACGAGGGATCGCGCGAACGACTCCAGCGAGTCGCGGATGGGACCTGGGGGAAGACTATCGAGCGCTGCGACGGCCTCGGCCGCCCGTTCGGACGCCAGAGCTCGAGTCTCGGCGACCACCGGGTGCCCGCTGAGGGCGGTCACCGCACCCGCGAGGACGTGGTCGTCGCTGAGGTCACCATCGAGCAGCGCGAGCAGGGCGAGGTCCTCGGGACGGGGGGCCGGCCCGGCGACGCGCGCACGCAGCAGCAGCACCGGCATGGTGGGGACCCGCTCCCGCAGGTCGGTCCCCGGCGTCTTGCCGGTCTCCCCGCCGCTGGAGGTGAGGTCGATGACGTCGTCGGCCAGCTGGAAGGCCAGGCCGATCTTCTCCCCGTAGGTCGCCATGGTCGCCACCGTCGACTCGTCGCAGCCGGCGAAGAGGGCCCCGTACCGGGCCGAGGTCGCGATCAGCGAACCCGTCTTGTCGGCGAGCACCTGGAGGTAGTGGGCGACGGGGTCCGCCTCCCCCGGGCCGACCGTCTCGTGCAGCTGGCCGAGGCAGAGCCGCTCGAAGGTCTCCGCGTGGATGCGCACCGCGTCGGCACCCAGGTGGGCGACCGTCGAGGAGGCTCGCGCGAACAGGAGGTCGCCGGTGAGGATCGCGACGTGGTTCCCCCAGACCTCGTGGGCAGAGGGTGCACCGCGACGCAGCGGAGCGGAGTCCATCACGTCGTCGTGGTACAGCGTCGCAAGATGGGTGAGCTCGACGGCGACAGCGGCTTCGAGCACCTCGGGCCGCGCCCCGTCGCCGAGCTCCGCAGCCAGGAGCGTGAGCATCGGTCTCAACCGCTTGCCACCGGCGTTCACCAGGTGACGCGAGGCCGTGTCGGCCAGGACGTCGGCATGGGTCACCGCCGCGCGCAGGCGGTCCTCGACCAGCGCCAGCCGCTCCAGCAGGAGGTCGGCGAGCGCGTCGTCGGCGAGCGGGAGCGTCACCGGACCAGGATCGCAGCGTCGGACAGGAGCTGCAGCACGGCGCCCGGCGCGACTCCCAGCGCGATCGTCCCGACGACGGCCACGCCGATCGCGACGGCCGTCAGCCCCTCGGACCGCACGACGGTCGTCCGCTCGCCTGCGGTGCCGGCCGCGTCGGTGAAGAACATCAGCACGATGAGGCGCACGTAGAAGAACACCGCCGCCGCCGAGGCGACGACACCGACGACCGCGAGCCAGGCGTGACCACCGTCGACCGCGGCCGTGAAGACCTCGAACTTCCCGATGAACCCGGCCGTCAGCGGGATGCCGGCGAACGAGAGCAGGAAGAGCGTGAAGGCGAGTGCGAGACCGGGGTGGCGGCGTCCGAGGCCCGTCCACTGGGTCAGCGAGGTGGCCTCGGCCATCACCGGGCCACCGGGGCCCTCGTTGACCTCGCGGACGAGGGTGACGACGGCGAACGCCCCGACCGTCGCCAGACCGTAGGCCAGCAGGTAGAAGAGCACCGAGGAGATCCCGGACCGCGTCATCGACGTCACGCCGACGAGCAGGAAGCCGGCGTGCGCGATCGAGGAGTAGGCAAGCATCCGCTTGACGTCGGTCTGGACGATCGCGACGACCGTCCCGACGAGCATCGTCAGCACGGCGACGACCCACAGCGCGGGCAGGATGTCCCACTGGACCGGTGGGACGAGGACGTAGACCACGCGGATCATGACCCCGAAGGACGCGATCTTCGTGCAGGCAGCCATGAAGCCGGTGATCGGCGTCGGGGCGCCCTGGTAGACGTCAGGGGTCCAGGCGTGGAACGGCACGGCACCGACCTTGAACAGCAGGCCG
Organism: Actinomycetales bacterium; assembly: GCA_038252305.1. GTDB lineage: Bacteria > Actinomycetota > Actinomycetes > Actinomycetales > Cellulomonadaceae > Actinotalea. The sequence continues at coordinate 23,549 of JBBSAL010000042.1, forward strand.
ACGAGCACCAGCGCCAGCCCGGTGAGCAGCAGCGGGTCGAAGCCGACGACCGTGCCGATCGCGGTCGCGATGTCCGACAGGCGCAGCGAGCCGGAGAACCCGTAGAGCAGTGCGATGCCGAAGAGCATGAAGGCCGAGGAGAAGGCCCCGAGCAGGAAGTACTTGAGCGAGGCCTCCTGCGAGAGCAGCCGGCGCCGCCTGGCGAGGCCAGAGAGCAGGTACAGCGGCAGCGACAGCACCTCGAGCGCGACGAACAGCGTCAGCAGGTCACCGGCGGCCGGGAAGATCATCATCCCGCCGAGGGCGAAGAGCGTGAGCGGGAAGACCTCGGTCTGCACGAGCCCGCGCCGCGTGGCCAGTGCCTCGTACTCCGAGCCGGGGACCGAGGCACCGGAGGGCGCGAAGGCGTCCTCACCCGTCTCCGAGCGGTCGGCGATGACGAGCAGGGCAAGGAAGCCGATCACGGCCAGGATGCCCTGGAGCAGGACGGCAGGGGCGTCCATCACCATGGCCCCGCCCAGGACGATCGTTCCCCCGGTGCTGCGGACGTCCGACCACATCATGGCAAGGAGCACGACGGCACCGGCGAGGGCAGCGAGGGCGATCGAGAGCTGGATCGCGCGCCGCAGGCGAGCGGGCACGAAGGCCTCGACGAGGATGCCGAGGACGCCGGCGCCGAGGACGAGCGCCACGGGCGCGAGGGAGGACCACGCGATGGCGGGAGACACGAAGCTCACTTGCCGCTCCCGTCGTTCGTAGCGATCGCGGGAGCCACGTCGGTGACTCCCACCTGGGTGAGGGTCACGGCGGCCGGGTCACGCACGAGGTCGAGCGCTGGTGCCGGGTAGAAACCGAGCACGAGCATGAGGGCGATCAGCGGGCCGACCACCCAGCGCTCACGCAGCGAGAGGTCCGAGAGCGTCGTCAGCCCGGTGCGCGGCGGACCGGTGAAGATCCGCTGGTACGTGAGCAGCACGTAGAGCGCCGCGAGCACGACACCGGTCGCGGCCACGATCGCTGCGGGCTTGTTCGCCCCGAAGGTCCCCACCAGGACGAGGAACTCGCTGACGAAGGTCGACAGGCCCGGCAGCGAGAGCGCCGAGAGCCCGGCGACCAGGAACGTCCCGGCGAGCACCGGGACGATCTTCTGCAGCCCGCCGTGGTCGGCGATCCGCGACGACCCGGTCCGCGCGATGAGGAAGCCGGACGCCAGGAAGAGCGCGCCCGTCGACAGGCCGTGGTTGACCATGTAGAGCGAGGCGCCCTGCACGCTGACCGAGGTGAACGCGAAGATCCCCAGCACGATGAAGCCGAAGTGGCTGACCGAGGTGTACGCGATGAGCCGCAGCAGGTCCTGCTGACCGATGGCGAGCAGCGCCCCGTAGAGGATCGAGATCACCGCGAGGACGATGATCACCGGCGCCGCCCAGCGCGAGGCAGCAGGGAAGAGCGGCAGGCACAGCGTGAGCATCCCGAAGGTGCCGACCTTGTCGAGCACGCCGACGAGCAGCACCGAGGTGCCGACCGGGGCCTGCTCGGCGGTGTCCGGCAGCCAGGTGTGCACGGGGAACATCGGGGCCTTGATCGCGAAAGCGAGGAAGAACGCGAGGAACAGCAGCCGCTCCGTGGTCACCGGCAGGTCGAGCCCGGTGAGGTTCACGGTGAGGAAGCCCTGCGGGCCGCGCGGGCCCTGCAGGTACAGCGCGACGACGCCGACGAGCATGACCAGGCCACCGGCGAGCGAGAAGAGCAGGAACTTCACCGCCGCGTAGCGGCGCTGGAGCCCGCCGAACATGCCGACCATGAAGTAGACCGGGATGAGCATCGCCTCGAAGAGGACGTAGAAGAAGAACACGTCCCGGGCGGCGAACACCGCCACCATGAAGGCCTCGAGCACGAGGATCAGCGCCACGTACGTGCGGATCCGCGAGCCTCCCTCGTCGATCGTCGGCAGGCCGTCGTCCTCGCCCGGTGCCGCAGCCACGACGTCCGGCTGCTCGCGCCAGGCGGCCAGCAGCACGAGCGGCGTCAGGACGACCGAGAGCAGCACGAGCGCCAGGCCGACGCCGTCGACCCCCACCGCATAGCTGGCGCCGATCGCCGGGATCCACTCGTGGGTCTCCAGCAGCTGGTACGTGCCGGCGTCGTTGCGGTGGAAGGCCAGGGCGGCGAGCACCCCCAGCACGAGCACGAGGAGGGAGACTCCCACGGCGATGGGTCGAGCCAGGCGCCGGGCGGCTCCGGGCAGCGCCCAGACCACCGCGGCACCCAGCAGCGGCACCACGATGAGCGTGGTCAGCCAGGGGAACTGTTCGGGCATGGTCACTTCCCTCAGATCCGGAACGCGAGGACGATCGCGACGAGCACGACGATGCCCGCGAGCATGGTGGCCGCATAGGAGCGGACGAAGCCGTTCTGCGTCCGGCGCACGACCTCGCCGGACGAGGCGACCAGGTGCGCGAGGCCGCTGAAGAGGCCGTCGACCACCTGGCGGTCGCCGTAGACGAGCGAACGCGTGAGCACCTGCCCGGGCAGCACCAGCACGGCGTCGTTGACGTCGTCCTGGTAGAGGTCGCGCCGGGCGGCGCGGGTCAGCACCGAGCCGCGCGGCGGCACGACGGCGACCGGGGCGGCGCCGTACTGGCGCCAGGCCAGCAGCACGCCGGCAGCGACGAGCACGAGCGTGGTGATCGTGATCACCAGGACCGGCAGCACCGGCTCCGCGTGCTCGACGTGCCCGGTCACCGGCTGGAGCCAGGTGGTGAAGGCGCTGCCGATCGCCAGCAGGCCGCCGAGCGCTGCCGAGCCCACGGCAAGGATGATCATCGGCCAGACCATGAGTGCCGGGGACTCGTGCGGGTGACGGACGGGGGCAGCCGGGTCGGCGGCGCCGCCGCCGTGCCCGTCGGTCCACCGCGCGGTGCCGTGGAAGGTCATGAAGAACAGGCGCGACATGTAGAAGGCCGTGATCCCGGCGCCGATCATCGCGACCATGCCGAACACCCACGGCTGCCAGCCCTGGCCGCCGGCGGTGGAGAAGGCCGCCTCGATGATCTTGTCCTTGCTCCAGTAGCCGGAGAACGGCGGGACGCCCATGATCGCGAGCCAGCCGAGGCCGAACGTGATCCAGGTGATCTTCATCAGTCGGGAGATCCCGCCGAAGCGCCGCATGTCGACGGTGTCGTCCATCCCGTGCATCACCGAACCTGCACCGAGGAACATCCCGGCCTTGAAGAAGCCGTGGGTCAGCAGGTGGAAGATCGCGAAGGCGTAGCCGATCGGGCCGAGGCCGGCGCCGAGCATCATGTAGCCGATCTGCGACATCGTCGAGGCGGCGAGCGCCTTCTTGAGGTCGTCCTTCGCGCTACCGACGATCGCCCCGAACAGCAGGGTGATCGCGCCGATGATCGCGACCACGAGCAGCGCGTTCGGCGCGCCGGAGTAGATCGGGCCTGAACGGACCACCAGGTAGACGCCGGCGGTGACCATCGTCGCGGCGTGGATCAGCGCGGAGACGGGCGTCGGGCCCGCCATCGCGTCCCCGAGCCACGACTGCAGCGGGAACTGCGCCGACTTGCCGGTCGCGCCGAGGAGCAGGAGCAGACCGATCGCCGTCAGCGCCCCGGTGCTCGCCGCGGAGGCGTGCGTGAACACGGTGGAGAAGTCGGTGGCGCCGAAGGTCGCGAAGAGCAGCGCGATCGCGATCAGCAGGCCGAGGTCACCGATGCGGTTCGCGATGAAGGCCTTCTTCGCGGCGACCGCGTTCGGCAGCTCATGGTTCCAGAACCCGATGAGCAGGTAGGAGGCCAGGCCCACGCCCTCCCAGCCGACGAAGAGCAGCACGTAGCTGTCCGCGAGGACCAGCAGCAGCATCGCCGCGACGAAGAGGTTGAGGAAGGCGAAGAAGCGCCGACGGTCCACGTCGTGCTCCATGTAGGCCACGGAATAGACGTGGATCAGCGTGCCGACGAAGGTCACCAGCAGCACGAAGGCCATCGAGAGCGGGTCGATCCGCAGGCCGGCGTCCAGCGAGAACGCCCCGGCGGTGATCCAGGAGAACAGGTGCAGGTCGACGACGCGCCCGGCGGTCGAGGTGCCGAGCATCGAGATCCACAGGACGAGGGCGACGACGAAGGCAGAGCCGGAGGCCCCGACGCCGAACCAGTGGCCCCAGCGGTCCGCGCGGCGACCGGCGAGCAGGAGCACGGCGGCACCGAGCATCGGCAGGGCCACGAGCAGCCATGCCGAGCTCATCGCGCCGGTCGCGGCCGTCGCGGCGATCGCCGACGACTGCTGGGTCGGGATCAGGTCGAGCAGGTTCACGGGGCGCCCCTCAGCTCTTCAAGAGGTTGACGTCGTCGACCGAGGCCGAGCGGCGGGTGCGGAAGATCACCACGATGATCGCGAGCCCGACGACGACCTCGGCGGCGGCCACGACCATCGTGAAGAAGGCCATCACCTGCCCGTCGAGGTTCCCGTGGACCCGCGAGAACGTGACGAACGCGAGGTTCGTCGCGTTGAGCATCAGCTCGATGCCGAGGAAGACGATGATCGCGTTCCGTCGCAGCAGCGCCGTGGTCGCGCCGATCGAGAAGAGGATCGCCGCCAGGACGAGGTAGTGCACGAGGTTCATGACTGCGTCTCCTCGGGGAGGGCCGGTGCGGAGGGGGCCGGCCCGACGCCAGGGCTCGAGCTCGCGTCGGTCGAGGCGTGCACCTCGTCGATCGAGCGCTCCTGGCCGCGGATCCGCAGGACACGCGGGACCGAGGGCTCCAGCGGGAGCCCGTCGGGGCCGAGCGCGGCGACGTCGAGCGCGTTCGAGCTCGCGTAGACACCGGGCGCGGGCAGCGGGGTGAGGATCTCGCCCCGTGCGATCCCGGCGATCCGCGCGGCGGCGCGCTCGCGCTGTCCGACCGCCGGGGTCAGGCGCTGCCGGTGCGTCATGACGATCGCGCCGACGGCTGCCGTCACGAGCAGCGTGCCGACGACCTCCATCGCGAAGAGGTAGTGGCCGAAGATCAGCTCGCCGACCCGGGCAGGGTTGCCGCCGCTGTTCGCCTGCTCCAGCCCGGTCGGCTTGAGCCCCGCGGCGTTCAGCACGACGCCCACGAGGACCACGGCCAGGCCGCCACCGAGCAGGAAGCCGATCCAACGCTGACCGGTGATCGTCTCGACGAAGGAGTCCGAGGAATCGACCCCGACGAGCATCAGCACGAAGAGGAAGAGCATCATCACGGCGCCGGTGTAGACGATCACCTGGACGACGCCGAGGAACGGGGCGTCCTGCGCGATGTAGAGGATCGCGAGCGAGATCATCACCAGGACGACGCTCATTGCCGCGTGCACCGTCTTGCGGGAGAAGAGCAGCCCGAGGGCCGCCAGCACCATCACCGGGGCGAGGAACCAGAACAGGACGGCCTCACCGGTCTGCGTCTGGCCGGAGCTCGTCAGGCTCGTCGCCACCGAGGCGGCCAGCATCGTGGCGCTCATCGTCCCGCCGCCGTGGTCGCGGCGGGGAGCGAGGGGTCCTCGGGGCGCCACTGGGCGACCCAGTCGACCTGCTCCGGGACGGGCCCGGTGATCTCCCCGCGGTAGTAGTCGGTGTCCTGCGTGCCGGGCACCATCGGGTGCGGGGCGGCGAGCATCCCGTCCTCCATCGGAGCGAGCAGGTCCTGCTTCTCGTAGATCATCCCGGCGCGGGTCGGGCCGGCGAGCTCGAAGTCGTTCGTCATCGTCAGCGCGCGCGTCGGGCAGGCCTCGATGCAGAGCCCGCAGAAGATGCAGCGCAGGTAGTTGATCTGGTAGACGCGGCCGTAGCGCTCGCCGGGCGAGAACTGGGCATCGGGCGCGTTGTCGCCGCCCTCGACGAAGATCGCGTCGGCCGGGCAGGCCCAGGCGCACAGCTCGCAGCCGATGCACTTCTCCAGCCCGTCCGGGTACCGGTTGAGCTGGTGCCGCCCGTGGAAGCGGGGCTTGGTGGGCACCTTCTCGAACGGGTACTGCTCGGTGACGTTCGGCTTGAACATCGAGGAGAACGTGACGCCGAACCCGGCGGCGGGTGCGAGGATCTGGCCGGCCCACCCCTTCGTCGGGCGCAGCTCGGTGTAGGGCTCCACGGCGGCGGGAAAGTCGACCTCCCCCGTGCCCTCGGTGCGGATGATCTCGTCAGCCACGAGGCATCTCCTCCTCGCCGGCGGGGCCGGCCTCGAGAACGGCGGTGGGGACCTCGGCCGATGCGGCCCTGGCCTCGGCCATCCGACGCCGGCGCGCGGAGACCGGCAGGGTCTGGCCGGGCAGCGGCGGGACGGGGTAGCCATCGGCGAAGGCGTCGAACGGTGGTGGCGCCGCCGGGGGTGCCGGCTTCTTCTCCGGCACGGCGAACGCGACGATCACCCCGACCACCGCGACCCCGGTGAGCACGAACAGGATCGTCCGCAGGTCGACGGCGCCGAAGCGGCGCAGGCCCTGACCCACCGCGACCACGACGATCACCAGCAGGGCGGAGGGGATGAGGATCTTCCAGCCGAAGCGCATGAACTGGTCGTAGCGCAGGCGTAGCAGCGTGCCGCGGACCCAGACGAACAGGAACATGAACATCCACACCTTGGCCAGGAACCACAGCAGCGGCCACCAGCCGGTGTTGAGCACTCCGCCGTCGATGAGGGACAACGGCCACGGGGCGCGCCAGCCACCGAAGAAGAGGGTGGTCGCGACGGCGGAGACGTTGAGCATGTTGATGTACTCGGCGAGGAAGAACCAGGCGAACTTCATCGAGGAGTACTCGGTCATGTACCCGCCCACGAGCTCGCCCTCGGCCTCGGGAAGGTCGAAGGGCAGCCGGTTGACCTCACCGAACATCGAGATCACGTAGATGACGAAGGGCAGGAACAGCGGCAGGAACCACCAGATCGTCTCCTGCGAGGTGACGATCTGCGAGGTCGACATCGAGCCGGAGTACACGAACACGCTGACCAGGGACATGCCCATCGCGAGCTCGTAGGAGATGACCTGGGCCGTGGAGCGCACCGCGCCGAGCAGCGGGTAGGTGGACCCGGAGGCCCAGCCGCCGAGCACGATCCCGTACACGCCGATCGAGGCCGCCGCGAGGATGTAGAGCACCGAGACCGGGAAGTCCGTCAGCTGCAGCGGGGTGAGGACCCCGAAGATCGAGACCTGCGGCCCCATCGGGATGACGGCGAACACCAGCAGCGAGGCGAACACCGAGATCATCGGCGCGACCAGGTAGATGACCTTGTCGGCAGCCTTGACGGTGATGTCCTCCTTGAGCAGGAGCTTCATCGCGTCGGCCAGCGACTGCAGCAGGCCGAAGGGGCCGTGCACGTTCGGCCCCGGGCGGATCTGCATCCGCGCGACGACCTTGCGCTCGAACCAGATCGCGAGGAGCACGCTGGTCAGCAGGAAGACGATGATGCCGACGGCCTTGAGCAGGACGATCCAGCCGTTGTCGTGGCTGAAGTCCGCCCCGGCGGGGGCGACGGCCAGCAGGCCGGTGACGATGGGGCTCACTTCGTCCCTCCCTCGGCGACGACGGCCGGGTGGGCCGCCGTCACGGTGACGACCGCAGCTGCGTCGACCCGCAGGCTCGAGCGCACGTGCGAGCCGGGCGAGTGCGTCGGCAACCACACGACACCGTCGGGCATCGTGGTCAGGACCACCGGCAGCGTGATCTCGCCGCTCTTCGTGCTGACCGTGACCTCGCCACCGGTCCGCACGCCGATCGTCGCGGCCAGGGCTGCCCCGACGCGGGCGACCGGCCGCTGGGCCGTACCGGCGAGGAAGCGCTCGCCGTCCTGACCGCGAGCGTCGTCGAGCAGCAGGTGCCAGGTCGCCAGGACGGCCTCGCCCTCGTGCAGCGACGGCGGCTCGAGGTGAGCGGTCGACGGGGCCGGCGGACGCGAACCGTCCCAGGCACC
>JBBSAL010000043.1:0-31000 GCA_038252305.1 Actinomycetales bacterium
GCCCATCGCCGAGAGCATCCGAACGCGGTTCGAGGCCGCCGGGATCAAGACCGTCTACCACGAGATCTACCCGGCCGAGACGCAGGACTTCTCCCCAATCATGTCCAAGCTCGTCGCAGCGAACCCGGATGTGGTGGTCTGCGGCACCCAGAGCGAGGACGCCTACGCCCAGGTCAAGAGCCTGGTGCAGCTGAAGTTCAGCCCGAAGTTCATGTTCATGTCCAACGGTGCCAACTCGCCGGTCGAGTTCCCCAGCAAGGTGGGCGCCGCCAACACCACGGGCATCCTGTCCGCCGGTGACTGGTTCCCCGGCTCGACGGCCACCGGCAGTGCCGAGTTCACCGCTGCCTACATCGCGCAGTACGGCGGGACCGCCGACACGATCGACAACAGCAGCGCCGAGGCGTACGCGTGCGGCCAGCTGCTGGAGGAGGTCGCGGCCAAGACCGGGAAGATCGACAACGCGACGATCATCGCGACCTTGCATGCGGGCACCTGGCCGACCCTGCTGGGAGACCTCAAGTGGGACGCCATCGGCCAGCCCCAGAGCAGCTTCCACCTGGTGCAGTGGCAGGGCGGCAAGCTCGTCCCGGTCTACCCGGCCGACGTCGCCCAGGCATCCCCGGTGTTCCCCAAGCCCAACTGGGGCGGGTGATCATGCCGTGCATGCCCTGATCCAAGGCGTCATCCTCGGGGTGCTGACCGGAGGCGTGTACGCACTGATGGCCTCCGGTCAGACCCTCATCTTCGGCATCATGAAGGTGGTCAACCTCGCGCAGGGAGCGATGGTCGTCCTGGGCGCGTACCTGGCCTACCAGCTGTTCGTCAGCTTCGGGCTCGATCCGTTCCTGGCCATCCCGATCACCACGGTCGTGATGTTCGGGTTGGGCGTCGCCGTACAGCTGCTGTTCCTGCGGCCGCTGCGCCGGGATGACAAGTCCGAGCTGAGCCTGCTGGTGACCTTCGCCGTGGCGCTGCTCATCGAAGGCGTGATGAGCGTCACCTGGAAGACCACCTACCGCAGCATCAACACCGGCTACGCCAACTCCAGCTGGACCGTCCTGGGCTATCAGGTCACGGTCGTCCGGGTGTGGGCGTTCGTGCTGTCGCTGGTCGCGCTCGGCCTGCTGTTCCTGCTGCTCAACCGCACGCGGTTCGGTCGTGCAGTACGCGCGACGGTGCAGAACCCCGACTCGGCGCGGCTGCTCGGGGTCGAACCGGACCGTGTGGCGGCGCTCGGGTTCGGGCTCGGCGCCGCCACCGCGGCGGCGGCGGGCTCGGTGTACGGGTTGCTCTACCCGTTCTACTCGGGCAGTCACTACGACCTCATCTCCCGGCTGCTGTCCATCGTCGTGCTCCGCGGCCTGGGCAGCGTCGGCGGTGCGGTCATCGCGGCGGTCATCGTGTCGACGTCGTCGGCCGTCGTGGCCTCGACGATCTCCCCGGCATGGTCGGAGATGACCTTCTTCGTGATCCTGATCCTCGTCATGCTCGTTCGGCCCCAGGGCCTGTTCGGCACCGTCAACAGGGGAGCGATATGAGCCGCGGCGGCATCGCCCGAGGTGGCGGCTTCTTCCTGGTGCTGATGGTCCTGCCGCTCTTCGGGCTGGAGCACTGGGTCCTCAACCTGTTCGTCTTCGTGCTCATGTTCGCGACCCTGTCGAGCGCCTGGAACCTTGTCGGTGGCTTCGCCGGCTATCCCTCGCTCGGGCACGCCGCGTTCTTCGGGATCGGCGCGTACTCGATGGCGCTGATCTTCCAGGGCAAGGAGCTGGGCAGCGGGTACGAGCCCTTCCTCATGCTTCCGGTGATCGCGGTGATCGCGGCCCTGATCGGGTGGCCGATCGCGATCATCGCGATGCGCACCCGGGCCGACGTGTTCGCGATCGTGACCATCACCTTCTTGTTCATCGTCCAGACCCTCGCCTTCAACCTGCGCTCGCTCACCGGTGGCTCCCAAGGGCTCGGACTCCCGGTGGCGCCCTTCCCGCTGCAGACGTTCGAGCGGCCGTTCTACTACGTCCTGGTCGCACTGCTGGCGCTGGCGATGCTGCTCACCTTCGGGACCGTCCGCAGCAAGATCGGCCTGTCCCTGGTGGCGGTGCGCGCCGACGAGGACAAGGCGCGCGGGATCGGCGTCCGGGTGACCGGTGTCAAGGTCCTGGCCTTCTCGGTGAGCGTCGGGATCACCGCGATGGTCGGCGGGGTCTGGGCCTACTACGTGACGTTCATCTACCCGCAGTTCGCCGTCGACCCGCTGATCACGATCGCGATCGTGCTGATGACCTTCCTCGGCGGACGAGCGACGCTGTGGGGGCCCGTGCTCGGGGCGCTCATCCTGGAGGCCGGGCAGCAGACGCTGGCCTACCGGCTCGGCGGCAGCCAGTTCTACCTCATCGCGTACGCCCTGGTGTTCCTCGTGATCATGCTGGTCCTGCCGCGCGGCATCCTGCCGACCCTTCAGGACAGGATCCGGCAACGCCGGCGAGCGCGTGCGGTCGATGCCGTCGACCCGGCGGACGGCATCGCGCAGCACGACGTGGCGACGGACCCGGTCGCACTGGTCGGGGGTGGCGAGAAGTGACCGCCCTGCTGTCCGTCGAGACGGTCACCAAGGTCTTCGGTGGCGTGCGCGCCGTCGACGAGTGCTCGCTGGAGGTCGAGGAGGGCACCATCACCGCACTCATCGGGCCCAACGGCTCCGGGAAGACGACCCTGTTCAACATCATCACGGGGTACCTGCCGGCGGACCACGGCCGCGTGCGCTTCGCGGGCAAGGACGTCACCGGAAAGGATCCGGGCCGGCTGTACCGGACCGGGCTCTCCCGGACGTTCCAGCAGGCCCGGGTGTTCCCCCAGCTGAGCGTGCAGGAGAACCTCGTGGTGGCGGCCGGCTACGGGTGGTCCCGGTTGTTCGGCCCGCGGGTGGGTCGCGCCTACCGGGAGCGAGCCGACCAGCTGCTCGACGAGTTCCGGTTGGCGCCGGTCGCCGACCTGCTCGCCGCCGAGCTGTCCTACGGCCAGCGCAAGCTCCTGGAGTTTGCCGCCGTGCTCATGAGCTCTCCACGGCTGGTCCTGCTCGATGAACCGACTGCAGGCGTCAACCCTCTGATGATCGAGACGATGGAGCGGCACATCCGCAGCCGCCACGCGGCGGGGATCACCTTTCTCATCGTCGAGCACGACATGCCCTTCGTCATGCGGCTGTGCGACCCGGTGATCGTCCTGGACGGCGGCAGGCGGATCTTCAGCGGCCGACCCGCCGAGGTGCAGAAGAACCCGATCGTCCTCGACGCCTACCTGGGAGGCTGACCGTGGGCTCCATCCTCACGCTCGACGGCGTCATCGCCGGCTATGGCGCCGGAGACATCCTCAAGGGCGTCGACCTGACCGTCGAGGCCGGCACCATCACCTGTCTCATCGGGCCGAACGGCGCGGGGAAGTCCACCGTGCTCAAGACCGTCAGCGGGCTGCTGCACCCCAGGCGCGGCACCGTGGTGTTCGACGGCCAGGAGATCAGTCGGCTGAGCCCGAAGGCCAGGGTCCTGCGCGGGATCGTGCACGTCCCCCAGGAGCGCAGCCTGTTCCCGGCGATGACCGTGGCGGACAACCTGTTGATGGGCGCCTACCTGATCAAGGACACGAAGCTGATCAAGGCGAGGCTCGACCAGGCGTACGAGGCGTTCCCGATCTGCCGGTCCCGGTCCGGCGCGCACGCGGGCTCCTTGTCGGGAGGCGAGCAGAAGCAGGTCGAGCTCGCCCGCTCCCTCATCCTCGACCCGAGGTTGATCCTGCTGGACGAGCCGTCCATCGGCCTCGACCCGAAGTCCCGACGGATCGTGTTCGAGAGCATCCGATCGCTGTCGGCCTCCGGGCGCACCATCCTGCTCGTCGAGCAGAACGCCCGCTCCGGGCTGGCGGCCTCCGACTTCGGCGCTGTGCTGGAGTCCGGTCGGGTCCGGCTCGAGGCGACCGGTGCTCGGCTGCTCGAGGACCCCGAGGTCGCCCGGCTCTACCTCGGTGCGGGAGCCCACGTCCCGCAGTCCACCGCCGAGTTCCGGTAAACGCCGCATCGCACACAGAAGGAGGACACCCCGATGAGCACCTTGGGCAGCCGGATCGGCTGGGTAGGCACCGGACGGATGGGGCACGCGATGGCCGCGCGGCTGCTCGCCGCCGGTCAGGACGTCCACGTCTGGAACCGCACGCGGTCCAAGGCGGAGGACCTCGCCGACGCCGGCGCGACCGTCGTCGGCACGGTGGGCGAGCTGGCCGACCGCGACGTGGTCTTCACCATGGTGTCCGCCGACGCCGATCTGCTCAGCGTGACCCTCGGTCCGGACGGGCTCCTCAGCCAGCAGGTCGCGCCGCGATACCTGGTGGACTCGAGCACGGTCTCCGCCGAGACCTCCCAGGAGGTCCGAGCAGCGGCCGCAGCTCGGGGCACCGTCTTCATCGCCGCGCCGGTGAGCGGCAACGCCAAGGTGGTCAAGGCCGGAAAGCTGTCCATCGCGGCATCCGGCCCGAGACCCGCATTCGACGAGGTCGCGCCGCTGCTGGCCCTGATCGGCGCGTCGGTGACGTATGTCGGCGAGGGTGACGTCGCGCGACTCGTCAAGCTGGCCCACAACGTCTTCCTCGGTGTGGTCACCCAGTCGCTCGCCGAGATCCTCGTGCTCGCCGAGCGCGGCGGGGTGCCACGGTCCGCCTTCCTCGCGTTCCTCAACTCCAGCGTGATGGGATCGGTGTTCACGCGCTACAAGTCGCCGGCCCTGGTGAACCTCGACTACACCGCGACGTTCACGCCCGTCCTGCTCCGCAAGGACTTCGACCTCGCGCTCTCCGCGGCACGGCTGATGAGCGTGCCGATGCCGGTGGCGGCGCTCACGGCCCAGCTCGTGCAGGCGAGCGTGAGCGGCGGCAGGGTCGACGAGGACTTCGCCATCCTCCTCGATCTGCAGGCAGCGAGCGCGGGGCTGTCGCTGACCCCTGAGGCCGTCACGGTCGACGACGGCCTCGGCGGCGGTGCGTCATGAACGCGCAGGTGCGGCCGCTGCCCGCCCCGGGGCACATGACCGTCGACTACGAGCAGCGGCTCGACCCCGACCGGCTGCGCCGCTATCGGCTGGGGCGCGCTCGGGAGGCGCTCGCGGGCAGCGAGTGCGGGGCGTTCCTGCTCTTCGACTTCTACAACATCCGGTACACGACGCAGACCTGGATCGGCGGCGCGCTGGGCGACAAGATGACGAGGTACGCGCTCCTCACGCGCGACGGCGGCCCGACACTGTGGGACTTCGGCTCCGCCGCGCGCCACCACCGGCTGAACTCGCCGTGGCTGGACCCGGCGGACAGTCGAGCCGGGATGCTCGGCCTGCGCGGCGCGATCGCGCCGACCGCCGGGCTGATGGAGTCGGCGGTCCGGGAGATCAAGGGCATGCTCGAGGACGCCGGGGTCGCGCACCTGCCCGTCGGCGTCGACATCGTCGAGCCGCCGTTCCTGTTCGAGATGCAGCGGCAGGGGCTGCGGGTCGTCGACGCCCAGCAGCTCATGCTCGATGCCCGGCTCCTCAAGTCCAGTGACGAGATCATGCTGCTCACGCAGGCTGCGGCCATGGTGGACGGCGTCTACCAGGACATCGCCGAGGCGCTCAAGCCGGGCGTGCGCGAGAACGAGATCGTCGCGCTGGCGAACAAGCGGCTCTACGACATGGGCTCGGAGCAGGTGGAGGCCATCAACGCGGTGTCTGGGGAGCGGTGCAACCCGCACCCGCACAACTTCTCCGACCGGATCATCCGCCCCGGAGACCAGGCGTTCTTCGACATCATCCACTCCTACAACGGCTACCGGACCTGCTACTACCGAACGTTCGCCGTGGGCAGCTCGACCCCGAGCCAACGGGACGCCTACGTCAAGGCCCGCGAGTGGATGGACGCCTCGATCAACGCCGTCAAGGCAGGCGTGGGCACCGACGAGGTGGCGGCGGTGTGGCCGCGGGCCACCGAGTTCGGCTTCGAGGACGAGATGGCAGCGTTCGGGCTGCAGTTCGGTCACGGCCTCGGCCTCGGCCTGCACGAGCGGCCGATCATCTCGCGCCTCAACAGCATGAAGGAGCCGGTCGAGCTGCAGGTCGGCATGGTGTTCGCGCTCGAGACGTACTGCCCGGCCAGCGACGGTTTCTCGGCAGCGCGCATCGAGGAGGAGGTCGTCGTGACCGAGGACGGGCCTCGTCTGCTCACCCTCTTCCCCGCTCAGGACCTGTTCGTCGCGAACGCCTACTGAGCCCCGATCGATGTCCGGAAAGGGCCTGACCCCATGAGCGCGACTCACTCCCTGCGCACCGATCTGGCCACTGAGCTGTTCGTCGGCGGCGCCTGGCTGCCGGCGGCGTCCGGTGACCGTTTCGACGTCCTCGACCCCGCGACCGGGGAGGCCATCGCCTCGGTCGCCAACGGCGGGGTCCCCGACGCGATGGCCGCCGTCGACGCGGCCGAGGCCGCCGCGGCCGGGTGGGCCGCGACGGCACCACGCGCCCGCGCGGAGGTCCTGCGCCGGGCGTTCGAGCTCATGACGGCGCAGTCCGAGCAGCTCGCGAGCCTGGTCTCCCTCGAGAACGGCAAGGCGCGCGCTGACGCGCGCGGCGAGATCGCGTACGCGGCGGAGTTCTTCCGCTGGTACTCCGAGGAGGCGGTGCGCGCGGCGGGGTCGGTCATGACGGCGCCGTCGGGCGCGAACCGGATCCTCGTCCTGCAGCAGCCGGTCGGCATCTGCGTGCTCGTCACGCCGTGGAACTTCCCGGCCGCGATGGCCACCCGCAAGATCGGCCCGGCGCTGGCCGCCGGTTGCACCGTCATCCTCAAGCCGGCAAGCGACACTCCGCTGACCGCCCTCGCGATGGCGAAGATCCTCGCCGACGCAGGGGTGCCGGCTGGGGTCGTCAACGTCCTCCCGTCCCGGCACTCGGGCGCGGTCGTCTCGGCGATGCTGCACGACCCGCGCGTGCGCAAGCTGAGCTTCACCGGGTCGACCGAGGTCGGCCGGGTGCTGCTCGCGCAGGCGGCAGACCAGGTCGTCAACACGTCGATGGAGCTGGGTGGCAATGCTCCGTTCCTCGTGTTCTCCGACGCGGACCTGGATGCCGCGGTGGACGGCGCCATGGTCGCGAAGATGCGCAACGCGGGTGAGGCGTGCACCGCCGCGAACAGGTTCTACGTCGAGGCGTCCGTCGCCGACGAGTTCTCCCGGCGTCTGGCCGCGCGCATGTCGGCCCTGCTCGTCGGCCCTGGAGATCAGGAGTCGACACAGGTCGGGCCCCTCATCAACCAGGAGGCCGTCACGAAGGTGGACGGGCTGGTCCGGGTGGCCGTCGACGGCGGCGCCAGGGCGGTGGTCGGTGGGGGGCGCCCGGACCGCCCCGGCTTCTACTACGAGCCGACCGTGCTCGTCGACGTGCCGTCGGACGCCGCGATCCTGTCCGAGGAGATCTTCGGCCCGGTCGCGCCCGTCGTGACGTTCCACGCCGAGGAGGACGCCGTGAGGCTCGCGAACGGTTCGGAGTACGGGCTCGTGGCGTACGTGTACACGGGCGACCTCGCGCGCGGGCTGCGCGTGAGCGAGGCTCTCGACTTCGGCATGATCGGTCTCAACCGTGGGCTGGTCAGCGACCCGGCCGCCCCGTTCGGCGGCGTGAAGCAGAGCGGGATCGGCCGCGAGGGCGGTCACGACGGGATGCTCGACTACCTGGAGTCGAAGTACGTCGCCGCGCAGTGGTGACCTGGCCGGACGCGGAGGCTAGACCTGGAAGACCTCGGGGTGCCGGGCGAGCTCGACCCGGGTCCGGCGGATGTGCCCACCGAGGAACCGCTCGCCGTCGGTCACGTCGCGGCGCTCGATCGCGTCCAGCAGCAGGCGGTGCTCGGCGTTGACGACCCACATCCGTCCCACGCCGCTCAGTGAGACGAACGCCCGCCGGTAGTGCTGTGTCGAGTTCCACAGCCGGGTCACGGTCGAGGACAGTGGCTCGGTCCGGCAGCCGGAGTACGTGAGCAGGTGGAACTCGCGGTCGAGCTCGAGGAAGCGCCGCACATCGGTTCCGGTCTCGATCCTGTCCTGCAGGACGGCGAGCCGGCCCAGCTCCGCCTCGGTGAGATGAGGGATGCTCTGGCCCAGCGCGAGCGGTTCGAGGCGCTCGCGCATGCGGTAGATCGTGTCCACCTCGTGCGCGCTCAGCAGCGGTACGCGGGCGCCCTTGTTGGCCTCGTGCTCGATGAGCCCCTCGGCCTCGAGGAGGTGCAGCGCCTCGCGGACCGGGAGCCTGCTGGAGCCCAGGAGCTGCGCGACCTCCTCCTGGCGGACCCGCTCACCGGGGCCGATGTCGCCCCCGAGGATCGCGGCGCGCAGGTGCTCGGCGACCCGCCGGCTCGCGGCGGCGGGCACGGCCGCGGAGTCCGGTGGGGCGGCGGTCACGGGCGCGCCGCCCGGTCGACGGCCTTGCCGTGCGGGTAGGAGACGAGCTCGAAGTGCATGCCCCAGGGGGCCAGGAAGTACACCCAGCGCTGCCCCTCGTGAGGGCCTCTGCTCGCGGTGGGCTCGCCGAGGACCGTCACGCCCTCCGCCCGGAGGTGATCGACGGCGGCATCGAGGTCGTCGACGTACAGGGCGACATGGTGACCTCCGACGTCGCTGTTGCGCGGGCCGACCTGTCGCTGGTCGGGTGCGGTGTACCGGAACACCTCGAAGATCGCCTGCCCGCCGCACCGGAAGAAGCGGTTCTCGGGGATGGTCGCCCGGGGGTGTACCCCCAGATGCTCGCTCATCCACGTGCCGTCGTCCAGGAACGGGCCGAGGGAGTAGAGGTACTCGCAGCCGAGCACGTCCACGAGGAAGCGCGTCGCCTCGTCGAGGTCCGGCACGGTGAAGCCCACGTGGTCGAGACGACGCAGTCCGGGAAGGCCCACGTCTCCCACCTCCTCTAGGTTCTTTGGATCCAATTCGCGTCCGCCTCCGAGCGCGCACCTCGACAATACGCGCAACCATCCCGTCCGGGTCTAGCAATTGGATCCAATCGTGTGCGACGCTGAGAACCCCTCGGAGCGATGGAGCTGCCATGACCGACCACCGGACGCTCGAGCCGGCCACCCCGTGGGTCGAGCTCGTCGCCACCCGCGAGGACTGGGACGCCGCCGACCCGGCGCTTCTCACCGTCATGCTGCACCAGCTCGTGCTCATCCGGACCTTCGAGGAGTACGTGCTCGAGCTCGCCGCCGCCGGGCTCGTGCACGGGCCGGCCCACTCGAGCATCGGGCAGGAGGGCGGTGCGGTCGGGTCGGTGCTCGCACTGACGAGCGCGGACGCCGTCAACGGTTCGCACCGCGGGCACCACCAGTTCCTCGCCAAGGCGCTCTCGCACGTGACCCCCGAGGGGCTCGACCTCACCGTGGACGTCCCGGCCGAGGTCCGCACGGTGCTGCTGCGCACGCTCGCCGAGGTCTGTGGGCTGTCCCGCGGGTACAGCCACGGGCGCGGCGGGTCCATGCACCTGCAGTGGAAGGCTGCGGGTGCGATGGGCACCAACGCCATCGTGGGCGGCGGGGTACCTCAGGCGGCGGGCTTCGCGTGGGCGAACCGGCAGGCCGGCACCGACGCCGTCGCGGTCACCTACTTCGGCGACGGCGCCGTCAACATCGGCTCGACCCTCGAGACGTTCAACCTCGCCGCGGCGTGGAAGCTGCCGGTCTGCTTCTTCATCGAGAACAACCTGTACGCGGTGTCGACGACCGTCGCCGAGGCCACCGGCGAGCCTCGGCTGTCCGGGCGTGGCCCCGGCTTCGCCGTCGCGAGCTGGAAGGTCGACGGGATGGACCCGCTGGCCGTGCACCTGGCCGTGCAGGAGGCGGTGGCGTACATGCGTGCGGGCAACGGCCCGACGATGATCGAGGCCGACACGTACCGCTACTTCCACCAGAACGGCCCTTTCCCCGGCAGTGCCTTCGCCTACCGCAGCAAGGAGGAGGAGGCGGCCTGGCGGGCACGCGACCCGATCGCTCAGGTCACCGGTCACCTCCTGCGCCGCGGCATCCTCAGCCAGGTCCAGGTCGACGAGAGCCGCGCGCGCGCCAAGGCGCTCATGGTCGAGACGGGCGACGTGCTGCTCGAGCCGCTGCCGGGGGGCAAGCCGAACGAACGTCGGATCAAGCCGGCCGAGTGGCCCGACCCCGCGTTCGTCGACGTGGGCGTGCGTGGCGACCTCAGCGAGTTCGCCGACGCGCGCGTCGTCGACCGTGACGGGTTCGCCGGAGCGGTCGGAGAGCAGAAGTTCATCGATGCGGTGGCCGGCGTGATGACCCGGCGGATGGAGACCGACCCGCGCATCGTCGTCATGGGCGAGGACGTGCACCGGCTCAACGGTGGCACGAACGGCGCGACCCGTGGCCTCGGGGCGGCCTTCCCCGATCGCGTCCTCGGCACGCCCATCTGCGAGAACGCGTTCGCGGGACTGGGCGGCGGGATCGCGCTGGACGGGCGATTCCGGCCCGTCGTCGAGTTCATGTACGCGGACTTCATGTGGGTCGCCGCGGACCAGCTGTTCAACCAGATCGGCAAGGCCCGGCACATGTTCGGCGGGGACGGGGACGTCCCGTTCGTGCTGCGCAGCAAGGTCGCCACCGGCACCGGCTACGGATCGCAGCACTCGATGGACCCCGCCGGCATCTTCGCCACGGCCCCCGGCTGGCGGATCGTCGCGCCGACGACGCCGTTCGACTACGTGGGGCTGATGAACAGCGCACTGCTCTGCAACGACCCGGTCCTGGTGCTCGAGCACGTCGACCTCTACACCTCGACCGGGGAGGGGCCGGTCGACGACCTCGACTACTGCCTGCCGGTCGGCCGAGCGGCCGTCCGGCGCGGCGGGTCCCAGATCACCGTGCTCTCCTACCTGTCGATGGTCCACGAGGTGCTCGAGGCCGTCGAACGCCTCGACGTCGACGCCGAGGTCATCGACCTGCGCTGGCTCGACCGTGCGAGCCTCGACTGGGAGACCGTCGGGGCGAGCATCAAGAAGACGAACAACGTCCTCATCGCCGAGCAGGGTGCCCTCGGGACCTCCTACGGAGGCTGGCTGGCGGACGAGATCCAGCGGAGGTTCTTCGACTGGCTCGACCAGCCCGTCCAGCGGGTCACCGGCGGGGAGGCCTCACCGAGCATCTCGAAGGTGCTCGAGCGGGCCGCGATCGCGCGGTCCGAGGACGTAGCCACCCGGCTGACCGAGATCGTGGGCTCCTGAGATGGCGCGCCTGCTGCTGATGCCTGCGGTCGCGGCGAACGCGGTCGAGGCGGTGCTGTCCGACTGGCCGGTGGCCGAGACCGCGCAGTTCGCGGCCGGCGACGCGATCGCGACCGTCGAGACCGAGAAGGCAGTGGTCGACGTGCCCGCCGAGACGGGGGGCGTGATCCTGCGCAGGCTCGTCGAGGTCGGCGCCTCGGTCGAGGTCGGTGCGCCCATCGCTCTGATCGGCGATCTCGGCGAGGCGGTCGACGACGTCGACGCGGTGCTCGCCGCGCTCGGGGTCGCCGTGGTCGGGGTCGCCCCTGCCGGGCGGGTCTTCGCCAGCCCGCTCGCCCGCCGGTTGGCCAAGGATGCCGGACTCGCACTCACCGAGCTGCTCGGGACCGGCCCCGGCGGCAGGGTCGTCCGACGTGACGTCGAGCGCGCGATCGCGGCCCGGGCCACGGCGCCCCTCACGCAGCCGACCGCCCCCGCGACCGTCCATGCCGTGCCCGCGGCCCCCGCTGCTGCCGCACCCGCTTCTCGGGCACCGGGACCCACCGGCGGCCCGGCGGCGCCCGACCAGCCGCCCGCGTACGAGGACGTGCCCCACTCGCGGATGCGGCGGGCCATCGCCGCGCGTCTGACCGAGAGCACGCGGGAGGCCCCGCACTTCTTCCTGTCGGGCACGGCCCGCGTCGACAAGCTGCTCCGGATGCGGCAGCGGCTCAACGACCACGGGACCGTGCGGGTGTCCGTCAACGACCTCGTCGTCGTCGCGGCCGCGCGCACCCACGTGCTCGTCCCGGCGATGAACGTCGTCTGGATGCCCGACGCCGTGCGGCGGTTCACCGGCGTCGACGTCGCGGTGGCCGTGCGCACGGACCGAGGGCTCGTCACGCCGGTGCTGCGCGGGGTCGACACGATGACGCTGTCGGCCGTCGCGGTCGCGAGCCGGGACCTCGTGGAGCGAGCACGGTCGGGACAGCTGCGCGAGGACGAGCTCGTGGGCGGCTCCCTCACGGTGACGAACCTCGGGTCGTACGGCACCGAGGCGTTCTCGGCGATCATCAACCCACCGCAGTCCGCGATGCTCGCGGTCGGTGCCGCGCGCGAGGAACCGGTGGTGCGGTCGGGCAAGCTCAAGGTGGCCAAGGTCATGCACGTGACGCTGTCCGTGGACCACAGGCCGGTGGACGGAGCCGACGCCGCCGAGTGGATGGCGGCATTCCTCGCGCTGCTGGAGGAGCCCGTGCGCATCCTGGCCTGATCCTGGTCCCGAACGGCGGTGCCCGTCGTCGGGCCCGACTGCTCGTTCGCGCGGGCGATCGAGAGGTCGACGACCGGCCACGATGTCGTCGATCTTCCCGTGCGCGGGTTGACAATCGCCCTCATCTGCGGCGTGGTGGGGGTGGCGGCGCCGGCCGCCAGGATCCGAGGTGAGCACCCGTGGACGCGTCTCCCGCCCGACCCGTCGTCGGCCACGCCGTCCTGCCGAGCGCCGACAGCAGCGACTACGCCTCGCTGAGGCGACGGCCGGTGACACGCAAGGAGCGCTACCGCACGGGGCGCGGGCTACGGGCCTCGGTCCCGCGCTCCTCGCTCGGGCTGTGGACGTCCGCCGAGGTCGGGCGCGACCCCGTCGCTCAGATCATGGAGAGCCACGAGGGGCGCCTGGACCGGCTCATCCCCGTGCGCGTGGGTCGGATGGCGTCCTCGCCGTACGGCTTCCTGCGCGGGTCCGCCGTGGTCATGGCGAACGACCTCGCAGCGCTGCCGTCGACGGGCATCACGCCCGTGGTCTGCGGCGACTCCCACCTCGGCAACTTCGGCTTCTACGCCTCGCCCGAGCGCGACCTGGTGATCGACCTGAACGACTTCGACGAGGCCCATCCCGGGGCGTGGGAGTGGGACCTGCGCCGGCTCGTCGCGAGCATCTGGGTCGCAGGTCGGCAGAACGGGGCGTCGGAGGCCGCCTGTGAGTCCGCGGTCCGCTCGTGCAGCGCGGCCTACCGGGACGAGATCCGGCACCTCGCCGACCGACCCCTGCTCGGGCGGTCCTTCGAGCGGCTGGACGTGGACCGCATCCACGAGCACGCGCCGCAGGGCACCCTGGCCGCGGAGATCGACCGAGCCATCAAGCGAGCGCGCAACCGGACGAGCGACCGGGCGCTGCCGCGGTTCACCGGCAAGAACGCCGGCGGTCGCCAGATCCTCGAGCAGCCCCCGCTGATCACGCGGCTGAGCGAGGGCGAGGCCGAGCTCGTCGCCCAAGGCCTTGACGACTACCTCCAGACGCTCGCACCGCACTGGCGCCGGGCCCTGGGTGGCTACACGCTGGTCGACGTCGCGCACAAGGTGGTCGGCGTCGGGTCGGTGGGGCTGCGCGCGTACATCGCGCTCCTGGAGGGATCGAGCCCCGATGACGTCGTCTTCCTCCAGCTCAAGCAGGCCAGGCGCTCGGTGCTGGCCCCGCATGTGCACGGCGACAGTGCCTGGCACGCCCACCAGGGCCAGCGCGTGGTCGAGTACCAGCAGGCCCTGCAGACGGTCAGCGATCCGCTGCTCGGCTGGACGACGGTCGGTGGCCTGCAGTTCTACGTGCGGCAGTTCCGCAACATGAAGGGCACGGTCGCCCTGGACGCGATCGACGCGGCCGCGCTCGCGGACTATGCGGGCATCGTGGGGCACCTGCTCGCGAAGGGGCACGCCCGCACGAGCGGGGCGTCGATGATCTCCGGCTACGCGGGAGGGTCGGACAAGCTCGACGCGGCGATGGCCCGGTTCGCCGTCGCGTACGCCGATCAGACCGAGGCGGACCACGCAGCGCTCGTGCGCGCGGTCGCCGCCGGGCGGCTCCCGATCGAGCGGGGGGTCTAGCCGGGCGGCGCCACCGTGCGGCTCGCGGGCTGTGCACCGCTGGCCTCCCCGCTCGCTCACCTCCTCACTCCCGCCACCGCGGGTCGCGGGCGACGACTGTCGGGTCCTCCTGGGCCGACGTCCCGCGCCCGGAGCCACGACATCTCACGTCCGTCGACCCGCTCGTGCTCGCGGTGACCGATGGCCACGACCCGACGGCCGACGAGGGGGTGACCGGCTCGTGCCGGTCACCCCCTCGTCGTCGCTGCAGGAACGCGCTGCCGCCTACTTGAACAGTGCGTTGACCTCGTCGTTGGCCTTGACGTACACGTCCGTCTCGCCCTTGAAGGACATGAAGGTCTCGCCGGCGGCCGTCATGGCGGCGTTCATGTCGGCGAAGTGGTCGGCGATCGGCGCGAGGTGCGTCGTGCCGTCCTTGACGTGGACGGTGAACGCGGAGGTGTCGTAGCCCTTGGCGGTGAACGCCGCCTCGGCGATCGACAGCGAGGACTTCACGGCCGGGAACACGATGGCGTCGGCGGCGACGATGTCCTGGCACCTGGCCGAGCCGAGGAACTTGACCCACTCCCAGGCAGCCTCAGGCTGCTTGGTCCCGGACCAGATCGAGTCGGCCAGTCCGTTGAAGAGGCTCGCGCGCTTGCCGGTCGGGCCGACGGGGGTCGGGGCGAGCGCCGTCTTGACCCCGCTGAGGGTCATGTAGGAGTTCGTGTTCCAGCTGCCCTCGGTCACCATGGCGTACTTGCCGGCGCCGTAGTTCTCCTGCAGGCTCACGCCGGACTGCGCGATCTCGAGCGAGGGCATGTAGCCCTTCTCGATCAGCGAGCGCCACCACTGCATCGTGTCGGTGAAGGCCGGCGAGCCGAAGTTCCACTGCGTGCCCCACGGGTTCTTGTCCGCGTACTCGAAGCCGTTGGCCATGGCGTACATGGACCACTCGGTCTGCCCGAAGGCGCCACCCGAGCCGGCAAGGCCCAGCCCGTAGACGGCGACCTTGGTCTTGTCGAAGCCCGGCTGGTTGCCGTGCACGCCGTTCGTGTCGACCGTCATGGCCGCGATCGCCTGCTCGTAGGTGCCGCCGTCGGTGGGGTTCCAGTCCAGCGTGGACATCTGGTCAGCGGTGAGACCGGCGGTCGTCGCCATGTCCGAGTTGTAGAACACGGCGATCGTGTCCCAGTCCTTCGGCAGGCCGTAGCGGGCGCCCTTCTGGTCGACCCAGAGGTCCGCGAGACCGTCCTGGTAGATCGAGAGATCCACCTTGTCCTTCGCGACCAGCGGGTTGATGTCCAGGAGCTGGCCCTGTGAGGCGAACTGCGGGTACTGGGAGACGTGGTCGGTGAAGACGTCGGGGGCGTTGCCGGCGACGAAGTTGTTCGTCAGCCCGCTCCAGTAGTCGTCCCACCCGTACTGCTCGATCTTGACGTTGATGCCCGACTCCGTCGTGAAGGCGTCGGCGCACTTCTGGTAGGACGGCAGCTGGTTGGCGTCCCAGAGCCAGTAGGAGATGGTCTTTCCCGCGGCGCCCCCGCTGGTGTCGCCGGTGGTGCCGGCGTCGGTGCCCCCACTGGAGCAGGCGGCGAGGGCGAACGGGACGATGGCGAGAGCCGCGAGGGCTCGCACGTTTCGACGCATGGTGTTCCTTTCATTGACAGGGGTCGTGCACGGCGGCCAGGTGACCGACGGTGGTCGAGCGGGGGTGCTACTTGATGCCCGAGAAGCCGATCGAGTTGATGATTCGACGACCCAGGAAGGCGTAGAGGACGAGGATGGGAAGGGCAGCGATCAAGGTCGCCGCCATGAGGCCGGCCCAGTCGGGGCTGCCCTGCGGGGTCTGCGAGCGGAAGATGCCGAGCGCGACGGTCAGCACGCGGACGTTCTCCGCCTTGCCGACGAGCAGCGGCCAGAAGTAGTCGTTCCAGGACGCGATGTAGGTGAGCAGGCCGAGGGTGGTCAGGGGGGCCGAGGACATCGGGAGGATCACCTTGAAGAACACGCGGAACCGGCCGGCGCCGTCGATCATGGCGGCCTCTTCGATCTCCCTGGGGATGCCGAGGAAGAACTGGCGGAGGAAGAAGACCGAGAACGGCGTCATCAGCAACGTGGGCAGGACGATCCCGGCGTAGGTGTTGAGCAGGCCGAGGTCCTTGATGAGGATGAAGTTCGGCAGGGTGGTGAAGATCGGCGGGATCATCAGCGCGGTGATGAAGGCGAAGAACAGCTGGTCGCGACCGGGCCAGGTGAGCCGGGCGAACGCATAGGCCGCGAGTGCGCAGAAGAACACCTGCCCGAGCGTCGTGGTCGTCGCGACGACGAGGGAGTTGCGCAGGTAGAGCCAGAAGTTCACGCTCGCGCCGGAGCCGCCCTGGGCGATCGCGTCCGCGGTGGTGGACAGCCCGAGGACGCGTTGGAAGGCGCCGAGGGTGAAGTCGGCCGGCAGCAGCGACGACGAGTGCGCCGCGAGCGACCTGGTGTTCGACAGCGCCGTGCGCAGCATCCAGTAGAACGGGAAGAGCGTGGCGACGAGCATCAGCACCATGAAGGTCCAGGCCAGGAGCCGGCCAGGCCGCCAGCGGCTGGTCGTCGTCATGACGTGGTCGGGTCGGTGGGTGCTCGGCTCTGCGGCGATCTCGGCAACGGGCGGAAGGACGGACATGACCGACCCCTCTCAGCTCAGGTCCGACTCGCCGGCGCGCAGCAGCTTGATCTGCGCGAAGGCGACGGAGGCCAGGACGAGGAACAGGACGACGGAGATCGCTGAGGCGTAGCCGAACTCGAAGCGCCCGAAGGCAAGGTCGTAGATGTAGTAGTAGATGACTCGCGTCGCGTTGATCGGACCGCCGGAGGTCGTCACCGCGACCGTGTCGAAGATCTGGAACGAGCCGGTCACGGTGATGATGAGGACCATGGCGAGGACCGGCCGCAGCAGAGGGACGGTGATCTTGAAGAACGTCCTGGCCTCGCTCGCGCCGTCCAGCGCCGCTGCCTCGTAGAGGTGGGTCGGGATCGTCTGGAGGCCGGCGAAGATGAGCAGCGCCGTGTAGCCGACGTGCCGCCAGACGTTGACCATCGCGATGGTCGGGATGGCCCATGCCGAGTCGCCGAAGAACGCCACCCGCGACAGCCCGACCCAGTCGAGCATCTGGTTGACGATGCCGATCTGGTAGTCGAGCATCCAGTACCACAGCAGCGCGACCACGACGTTGGCGACGAGGTAGGGCATCAGCAACGTGCCGCGCACCACGACGGACTTGGTCAGACGGTGCATCATCACCGCGATGCCGAGCGCCAGCACCGTCTGGGCGCCGATGTTGATGAGGACGTACTCGAGGGTGACGAGGAACGCGTTGCCGACGAGCTTGTCCGTCAGCAGCTCCTTGTAGTTGGCCAGCCCGACCCACTGCGGCGGGCTGAGCACGCTGAAGTCGGTGAAGCTGTAGTAGACGCCGCGGATCGCGGGCCACACGTAGAAGACGAGGAAGCCGATCGTCGCCGGGGCCACGAAGACCAGAGCGGCCCTGAGCTCACTTCGAGCGCGGAGACTTCCCAGCTTCGTCGAGCCTCTCTTCAGGGCGGCTCTCTCGGTCGATGAGGTCATCGTGAGCTCCTACGCGTCGTTGCGGATGAAGTCGGGGTGGGGGTGGGTTGTCAGATCCTGGTGAGGTGCACCAGGACGAGGTGCTCGGGGAAGAGCATGGGCATCTGGACCCCGGCCTCGGCCAGGACCCGTCCCGGCAGGACGGCGCCATGGGTCCACCACGGCGTCGACCCGTCGGGTACATAGGAAGGGACCTCCGCGGCCAGTGGGACGGGGGTCAAGCGGTAGCGGGCGTCAGGGTCGAGCCCGGGGAACCGCACGGGACCCGTCGGTGCGCAGACGGAGGTGGCGAGCGCCGCCATGGCGAAGAGTGCCTCGCTGCCGTCATGGCTCACCACGCCGTGGACCTGGAGCGCCGGGTCCCGGTGGTCGACCCGCACCACGCGACCGGAGTGCAGCAAGGAGCGGTGCTCCTTGTACAGGGCGACCCACGCCGCGAGCTCCGCGCGCTCCTCTGCGCTCGCCGCGCTGAGGTCCCACTCGATGCCGAAGTGACCGAACAGGGCCGTCCCGGCACGGAAGGACAGGTCATGCGTGCGCCGGGTGGAGTGCGAGACCGGCGAGGCGACGTGCGAGCCGATCATCTCCGGCGGCAGGAGCAGGCCGGACCACCGGTCGATCTGGCGGCGCTCGAGCGGGTCGATGTTGTCGCTGGCCCAGATGCGCTCCGTGCGCTCGAGCATCCCGAGGTCCGCTCGGGCACCACCCGAGGAGCACGACTCGATCTCGAGCCAGGGGTGGCGCACCTTGAGCTCGTCGACGAGCCGGTAGACGGCCAGCGTCTGCTCGTGCACGCCGGCCCGTCCGTGCTCGGAACGGCCGGGCTCCATGAGGTCCCGGTTGTGGTCCCACTTGAGGTAGTCGATCCGGTACTCGGCGATGAGCGAGCTCATCCGCTCGAGGACGTGCGCGAAGGCGTCGGGCGCTGCGAGGTCGAGGACCTGCTGGTGGCGGACCTCGGGGGGCAGCCGGTGGCCGGCCGAGAGGATCCACTCCGGGTGCGCCCTGGCCAGGTCGGAGTCGGTGTTGATCATCTCCGGCTCGAACCACAGACCGAACTGCATCCCGCGTGAGCGGACGTGGTCGACGAGCGGACCGAGTCCGTCGGGCCAGACGCCCTCGTCCACGTACCAGTCGCCGAGCCCCGCGAAGTCGTTCCGGCGGTGCTGGAACCAGCCGTCGTCCAGGACGAAGCGCTCGACCCCGACCTCCGCTGCCCGGTCGGCGAGCGCGGTGAGCGTCGCCAGGTCCTGCTGGAAGTACACCGCCTCCCAGGTGTTGAGCACGACGGGCCGCGGCCCGGAGGGGTGCTGGGGTCGGGCACGGAGGTAGTCGTGGAAGCGTGCCGAGACGGCGTCGAGGCCGCGACCCCATGACCCGATGACCCAGGGGGTGGCGTAGGTCGCTCCAGGGGCGAGCAGGCCCTCGCCGGGCAGGAGCAGCTCGCCGCCCGCGAGGAAGCCGACACCCTGCGGGGTACGCTCCGCGAGGGTGCGGTGGTTGCCGCTCCAGGCCACGTGCAGGCCCCAGACCTCACCCTCGCCGAACGAGAACCCGGGAGCCCCGGCCAGCAGCAGGAGGGTGGCGTCGGCGCCGGTCCGGCCGCGTCGGTTGTCGCGCAGGTGCGTGCCGAGCGTGAAGGCGTGCCGCTGCGGGGACCGCTCCCGAAGGTGGCGCCCGGAGAAGTCGAGGATCTCCTGCGCAGTGGTGGGGACCGGCAGCGCGAGCAGGATCCCGTCGAGCTGGTACGGCACGGCGTCGTCGGTGTTGGTGAGGGTGGTCCGCAGCCGCACCAGACCGGAGAGGCTCATCTCGACCTCGACGACGAGCCCGAGCTGCGCGTCCTCGTCGACGGCGTCGACGACCATGCGGTGCGCGATCGGTGCGATGGCCTCCTCGAGGCGGACGTCGCGGACCCGGAACGAGGCCGAGAAGTCACGGCCCTCGCGGTGACCCGAGAGGCCGGGGGTCCCCAACCAGCCGACGGCTGGCTCCGGCAGGAGGCTGAACGGCGTGACGGTGTCAGCGTTGCTGGAGGCGACCTGGGGGACGGAGGTCGCCAGGAGCTGGCGGAGGTCGTCGCCGGACAGGTCACCCAGATCGGCGCCCCAGTGGAGAACACGCGGGAGGCGGGATCCGCCGGCGTCCAGGACGAGGCTGACCCCGGCGGCACGCAGGTGCGCGATCCCGTCGACGACGGTCGGCGCCTGACGGTTCTCTGCCACGCTTGACTCCCTTGTTGTGTGCTCTGTGCGATGTGCCTTTAGTGTTGAACCAAAAATATGTGGGGTCAACAGTCGTGACCAAACCGTGACCTGAGGCCATGTTCGTCGGACGGCGGGCACAGGTTCGTTCAGCCATGGCACTAATTGAGCGACTAGAGTCATCCCGAGCCGAGCAAGGAGCGCGATGACCGTCACCTGGGAACCTCTTCGCGGGCCGAGCCACGCGCTCGCCCTCGACGTCCTCCTCCATGGGCCGCTCTCCCGAGTCGAGCTCGCCCGCCGGCTCGACCTGTCAGCACCGTCCCTCAGTCGCCTGACCAAGCCCCTCGTCGACTCGGGACTGCTCGTCGAGGTCGACGAGCACCGGACGAGGGACGCGCGGCTCGGCCGACCGCAGCGCCCCCTCGACGTGGTCCCGGAGGCGCATCACTTCATCGGGATCAAGCTGACGGGTGACGTCGCCTACGGCGTCATCACGACCCTGCGCGCGGACATCGTCCGGTCGGCGGAGCGGCCGCTCCCCTCCACCGATCCCGAGGCTACCGTCGCCGTCATCGCCGAGCTGGCGGCCGCACTCGCCGAGGGCTCCCCGTCGGTGACCGCGCTCGGGATCAGCATCGGTGGGCGTTCCCCCGACCACTCGCTCGTGTCCACAGCGCCGTTCCTCGACTGGACGGATGTGCCCTTCGGATCGATGGTCGAGGAGGCGACTGGGCTCCCGGTCGTCGTCGAGAACGACCTCGTCGCCCTCACCGAGGCCGAGCACTGGTTCGGCGCGGGCCGCGACGCCCGACGCTTCGCCGTCATCACCATCGGCGCGGGCGTGGGGTACGGGCTCGTCGTCGGAGGCCACGTGGTCACCGGGATCGACGCGGGCTTCGGGCCGGTGGGGCACATCCCGCTCAACGCCAACGGCCCGGTGTGCTTCGCCGGTCACCGAGGGTGCTCGACCGCCATGCTGTCCATCCCGGCGATCTGCGCCCAGGCGTCCGCCGCCCTGGGCCGCCCCCTCGGCTACGACGAGGTGCTCGATCTCGCCGCCGCGGGCGACCCCGCCGCGCGTCGTGTCGTCGACGACGCCGGGCACGCCCTCGGCCTGCTGTGCGCTCTCGTCGGCAACCTGACGATGCCGGAGAGGATCGTCCTCTCAGGTGAGGGGATCCGCCTGGTCGAGGTGGCGCGGCCCGCGATCGACGAAGCGATCAACGAGGTGCGGGACATCCGCGCGGAGCCGCTCGACCTCGTGATCCGGCCCGGGGACTTCTCCCAGTGGGCCAGGGGTGCGGCCGTGGTCGCCATCCAGACCTACGTCCTGGGGACCGACTGACGGCTTCCGGGTGAGGAGCACGAGGACGGTCCACGCCAGTGCGAGCGCTCCGGCCGCGCTCGCCGCAGCGAACGGCACCGAGACCCCCCACAGATAGCTGAGGTAGGTCGGTCCGGATGCGAGCTGCATCAGGATTGCAGCCGGCCATGCTCGCGGCACGACGCAGGCGACCACCACGGTCAGGACGTCGGCGAGGAAGGAGTACCTGTCGTGCATGCTCGGCAGGAAGAACGGTGTGGAGATCGCCAACGCCGAGGCGATCAGCAGGAGATGGCCGCCGTCGAGCCGGTCCCGGCGGCGAGCTGCCCATGCACCCAGGAGGACGACGCCCGCACCAGCGAGCCCGTAGCCGATCCCGCGCCACCAGTCGGCGGCGTCGGTGGGCAGCCACTGGTAGAAGTTCGCGGCGTTGTAGGTGAAGCCGCCACGGAAACCCGTGCCGTTCGTCTCGAGTCGGCCCGGGACCGACACACCTGGGGGGCCGGAGGCGCCGGCGACGTCCAGGGGTGACAGGGCGGCAGGACTGTGCGTCGCCGTCGGCCCGAAAGCGTCGGCGCCCAGGGCGCCGCCTGTCCCGGCCCCGTTCCCCGTCGGGCTCCAGCCGACTCCGGCGGTGGTCAGCTGGTCGGGGTAGAGCGTGAGCAGGGAGGGCAGCGACGCACCGGCGGCCACCGCAGGCAGGAGCGTCACGACGAACACCGCCGGCACGACCACGGCCGCTGCCAGGACCCTGCGCCACGACTGACGGTGGACCAGGACCACGATCAGCGCCACCGGCAGGAGGAAGACCGCCTGTGGCTTGGCTGCGATCCCGAGGCCGAGCCAGATCGCGGCCCAGACCGGGCGCCGACGCATGAGCGCGTCGAGCGCGAGGAGGCAGAACGCCGCGTAGATCGCGTCGCACTGCGCCCAGGCTGCGCTGTTGAGGACGACGGTCGGCGTGACCAGGACCGCCGCGGCCGCGAGGTAGGGCCACCACGTCCCTCGCCGGTGGTGGTCGACGATCCGGTAGCCGAGGTAGGCCAGCGCGAGGTCGAAAGCGATGGAGACGGCCTTCACGGCGAGCAGCTTCGGCAGCGGCAGCACGGTCGTGGCAAGGAGGAGGTAGAGGTAGAGGGGCTCGTAGTTGGCGAACTGGTCGGCCAGCCCGGCGACGCCGTGGCCGGCGAGGTGGTCGACCCATCGTGAGACGAAGGTCGTGTAGTCACCGCTGACGACGTCGAGGAACGGGACCCGCACCGCGAGGCCGATGGCGAGCAGCCCGGCGCCGACGACCACCCGGCCCCGCAGGCTCGTCGGCGGCCCCCACGCACCCATGGAAGCCCCCAGCCCTGCACCGTCGAGAGTGACAGGCGATTGATATCACGCCCCGCTGAGCGGGCGGCCCCTACCCGTGACGAAGGGCCTGCCACTGGCGAACGCGCAGGTCGCCGGCCCTTCGTCGCACGGATACGCGTCAGCTCAGGAAGGAGTCCAGCGCCGCGAGCAGTCGGTCGACGTCCTCGTCGTCGGTGTACGGCGCCAGCCCGATCCGCAGGCCCCCGGTCAGGCCGAGGCCGAGGTGCTGGGACACCTCGTAGGCGTAGAAGTTCCCGGCAGGCGCGTTGATGCCTGCAGCGGCGAGACGGGCGGAGACGTCGGCCGCGGAGTGCTCGGCGAACGTGACCAGCAGGGTCGGGGTGCGGCGTCCGGCGCGCGAGTGGACCGTCACTCCCGGCCACCGGGCGAGTGCAGCCTCGATCCGACGGCGCAGCGTGTCCTCGTGCGCGTGCGCGCCGGCCATCGAGCGGCGCAGCCGCTCGCGTCGGGAGCCCTCGCCGACGACCATCCCGGCCAGGGTGTCGACGGCGGCGGTGACGCCCGCCATGAGCTCGTACGGCAAGGTGCCGAGCTCGAACCGTTCCGGCACGGCGTCGGTCGAGGGCCGCAGCTTGTCGGGGTGGAGTCGCTCGAGGAGCTCGGCTCGGCCGGTGACCACTCCGCAGTGCGGGCCGAGGAACTTGTACGGGGAGCAGGTGTAGAAGTCCGCTCCGAGCGCCGGCACGTCGACGAACGCATGGGCGGTGTAGTGCACGCCGTCGACGAAGAGCAGGCCGCCGACCGCGTGCACGCGCTCGGCGATCGCCGGAAGATCGGGCATCGTGCCGATCAGGTTCGACGCGGCGGTCACGGCCACCAGCACGGTGCGCTCGGACAGCTGCGCCGCGACCGCGTCGACGTCGAGCTCGCCGGTGGTCGGGTCGAAGTCTGCCCACCTCACCCTGACCCCGCGCCGTTCGGCGGCGATCAGCCACGGGTTGGCGTTCGCGTCGTGCTCGAGCCGGGAGATCACGACCTCGTCACCGTCGCGCCAGGTGCTCGAGATCGTGCGCGACAGCTCGAAGGTCAGTGCCGTGGCGCTGCGACCGAGGATCACGGTGCCGGGGTCGACCCCGAGCAGGCCCCCCAGGGCGCCGCGGCAGGCGACGACGAGGTCGTCGGCGTTGCGCTCTGCGGGGTTGCCCCGTCCGCGGTTGGCGAGCGGGTGGACCAGTGCGTCGCGGATCGCGTCGGCGACGGCGTCCGGGGTCTGCGTGCCGCCAGGCGCGTCGAAGTGCGCGATCCCGTGCTGCAACGACGAGAACCCCGCGCGCAGCGCTGCGACGTCCAGCGCGGCCGTCTCACCGGACGGGGCACCTCGCCTGCTGTCGGCCGCTCCGCCGCTCGTGGTGTCGAGGTGCATGCGACGAGTCCTCACTGTGATCCGGCGGTGCGCTCTGCTTCGGGAGCACGGGTGCTTCCGCCGATTCTCCCGGACCGTGCACGCCGGTCCGTGCGGCGGCGCGCGGAGAGCGTCCGGCCGTCGACCCTGCCGTCTCGACCGGCCGCACGGAGCTGTCCGCGAGCCCCGAAGGCGCCGCGGGACCTAGAACTCCAGGTTGTCCATGTGGCCGAGCACCTCGATGTTGCGCACCGGGTTGCCGGTCAGTGCCAGGCGGTCGAACGAGGTGAACCCGGCGAGCGGACTGACGTCCTCGACGACGTTGTTGATGAGCTCGACCTCCGTCAGGTTCGGCGGGCCGGCCAGGACGGTGATGTCGGAGATCTGGTTCGCGTAGAACCCGATCCGCTTCAGCGCGGTGAGCCCCGCCAGCGCCGAGATGTCGGAGATCTGGTTGCCGTAGGCCTGCAGGGTCTTCAGCCCGGTCAGGCCCGCCAGCGGCGTCAGGTCGCCGACCTGGTTGTAGTTGATGGCCAGCAGGGTGAGCGACGTGCAGCTCGCGAGGGGGGCGATGTCGGTGATCGCGTTCGTGTCGAGGTCGAGGGAGAGGAGGTTCGTCCCGGCGGCGACGAATCCGATGTCGGTGAGCCGGCTCTGGGTGACGAGGAGCCGCGTCAGGCGGTCGAGCGCCGGGATGGTCGTGCAGTCGATCGCCGGCTGCAGCGTGACGGACAGGTTGGTGAGGTCAGGGAAGTACGCCAGGTCGGCCAGCGTGGTCATGGTGCCGAAGCCGGTGTACCGCTGACCGTCGTACTCGAAGGCGTCGTCCCCGAAGAGCACAATCGACCCGGGCTCGCGTCCGTTCCCGGTCAGCAGGAGGAACTGGTCGGCGGTGATGTCGACCCGCTCGTACCCCGCGAGGTCGGCGGGCGCGATCTCGTCCTTGCCCAGCTCGGCCTTCAGGAGTCGCTCGAACACCGGGTCGGCGAACGTGATCGGGGTCCGGTCGGCCGGGTCGGCGGCCTGAGCCTGTGCTGCGGCCGACGAGGTGGCGCCGCCGCCCGAGGAACCGCCGCCGCCCGGCGTGCTCGCGGAGGGCCCAGGGCAACCTGCGACCACGATCGCTCCCACCAGGACCGAGACGCAGACCCTCGCCAGACCCATGGTGTCCTCCTCGACGCCGAGCGGCTGTGCTCGGGTCCGCCGGGCGAGCCGCGTGCAGGGATGGCTGCCACGCTAGGAGCGCCGCACTCGGGGCGCGACGGCCGATGGTCCCGGGATCGTGCTAGTCGGGTGAGGCGGCGAACCGGTGCTCCAGCCACTCCTCGTCCGCCTCGCCGGCCAGGCCGCGAGCCCGGAGCAGAGCCACCGCGCGCAGTCCCCATCCGGCACGGGAGAGCTCGGCCAGTCGCCCGAGCTCTGCGCCCAGGTGGGCCTCGCTCTCGGCCGCGAGCCGGTCGAGCTCCTCGGTGCACCTGCGGTCGAAGTCCGTGTACACCTCGACCACCCGCGCGAAGGGCTCCGGGAGGAACACCGGCTGAGGGAACTCGTTCTGCATGCCGCGCAGCACGCGCACGACGCGCCGAGCCATGATCAGCTGGGCGCGTGCCGACTCGATGAGCTCCACGGGTGTGGGAGCAGAGCTCCGCCGGGTGAGGAGCGCGAGCGTCCTGCGTACGAGCGTGTCGAAGATGTCCTTGCGGTCGCGGGAACGGTGCTCGTCGAGCCCGTCGAGATCCGCGTTCTGGACGGTCTCCGCCTGGAGCTGGAGCTTCCCGTGCAGTCGGCGGTAGGTCATCTCGCCGACCTCACCGTTGACGTACAGCTGCTTGAGGGTGCTCTCCTCGATGTGGATCGCGGTCAGTCGGAGAGCACGCTCGAACAGCACGATCCCGTGCTCGGCCAGGAGCCGCTCGCGGTCGGCAGCGACCGATGCTGAGGCCCTGCCCAGCTCCTCCACGACGGTCTGTACGCGGTCGTCCCGCAGCACCGCCCTGGTCTCGGTGTCCTGGAAGCCCGCGCGCTCGGTGAGCAGGAAGTAGACGGCGAGGTCGGCCTTGCGCGCGAGATCGACGGGCTCGGGCCGGTCGATCGCCAAGCGACGCATCAGAGGGCCGATGGTCGGCGCCTTGAGGAACAGCGTCGTGAGGATGCACGAGATCGTCAGCGCCATGAGGAAGTCGCGCGGGGAGGAGGACAGCCCCCAGCCCGGCACCGAGAGGTCGGGCGGGATGAGCATCACGACGATGATCGCGAGCGCCCCGCGCAGGCTTCCCCACGCCAGCAGCTGCTGCCAGCTCCGGTTCACCCCGGCGTCGACACCCAGCCGGTTGACGGGACCGGTGACGGCGAAGACCGACACGGCCCGCATGCCGGCCACCACGAGCACCGACAGCACCATGACCAGCCACAGGTCGCCGACGTGCACCTGAGTCGAGGCGAAGAGCAGACCGGCCAGCAGGAACACCAGGGAGTTCACGATGAATGCCAGGTGGCTGACCGCCTTGTCGACGTAGGCGTCGGTGCGAGGCGTCAGCGAGTGCCGCGCGTAGTTGCCGAGGAACAGCGAGGACACCGTGGTCGCGATGATCGAGGACACCCGCAGGTCCAGGCCGCCGAGCTCCCAGCCCTGTTCGTTGATGAGCTCACCGGTGATGAACGTGAGGTGGGCGGAGATGATCAGCAGGGTGGCCGAGACGAACTCGTTCGACCGGGTGTGCCGCAGCGCCACGGCGAAGCCGCTGGCCGCCGCCAGCCCGAGGACCACGCCCGCCAGGACCATGAACAGGAACGTGAGGACGCCGAAGACGACGGTCGACGCGCCGTGGAACCCCGTCCCGACCACACCGAGCACGACCAGGAAGAGGGCGACGGCGGTGCCGTCGTTGAACAGGCTCTCGCCCTCGAAGATGATCGTCAGCCGTCGCGGGGCGCCGAAGTCCTTGAAGAGGGCGAGCACGGCCACCGGGTCCGTCGCCGAGATGATCGCGCCGAAGAGCAGCAGGATGACGAAGGGCACGGGCATGCCGATCGCCTGGAGAAGGAGGTAGAGCACCATGGCGACGCCGAACGCGGAGATCAGCAGCCCGACGACGCCCAGCAGCAGGATCGTCCAGGCGTTGTCGAGCATCGTGCGGATGCTCATCGAGTAGCCCGACTCGAAGATCAGCACCGGGAGGAAGATGAGGAACAGCAGCTCGGGAGTGAGCTGGAACTCGGTGAGGAACCCGAAGATCGGCTCCAGCGCCGGCAGCCTGACGGTCGGCACGAGCACCAGACCGACGGCGACGAGCAGCACGGTGTACGGCAGCCTGAAGCGTCGCGCGGCGTAGAAGACCGCCGCGGAGAGGGCCAGCAGGCAGAACAGCGCGAGCACCGACAGGATGGTCAGCTCCATGACTCATCGTGGCAGCGTGGTGCGAGCCTGGCGACGGACGTTGGGCACATCGGCAGCAGCCGTCCGCCGTCCCCCCCGATGCCACGACCGCCGAGCTGCCCGTGCACAGCTCTCGGCGACGGCGTCCTCGCGGCCACCTCCGCTGCCGGGCCTCAGACGCTGACGTCGCGCCTGGCGAAGACGACGGTGCCGGTCACCAGGGCGAGCACCGCGTACACGAGCCCGGTGGTCACCGCATGGAGGTACGTCGTGCTGCTGGTACCGCCGCTCGCGACGGCGCCGAAGACCAGCCCCGGAAGCCAGCTCCCGGCTCCGCTCCAGCTGAGCTGGAGGAGGTGCTCGAGCGGGGCCAGCCAGGCCAGCCCGATGCCCAGTGCGAGTGCGGTGGAGCGCGCGAGGACGCCGACGGTCGCCCCCGCAGCGCCGTACAGGCCGGCAGCGAGCACCGCGTTGGCGTAGTCGCCGACGAGGTGGCCCAGCCCGGCGGCGGTGAACCAGGTGGCGGTCGGAATCCCTCGGGCGTGGGCCATCGCGACGGCCGCAGCGCCCGCGAGCAGCGCGGCGGCGAGGAGTACCGCTGCGACGCAGGCGAAGAGGGCCAGCAGCTTGCCGGCCAGCAGCCGGGCCCGGCGAGGTTCGGCGAGCAGCAGGACGCGGATCGTGCCCAGGCCGTAGTCGTTCGTGAGGTCGGTGGCGAAGAGCACGAAGACGAGCAGGCCGATGAAACCCGCAGCGACGGTGAACCCGCGGGTCAGGCCGCCGGCCTGGCCGAGCTCGCTGACAGTGCTGGTCAGGCTGTCGCCTCCGGCCCAGGCGCCCGGCGCCGTCGTGGTCGCGGTGGCGTAGGTCAGGAAGGTGGCGAGCAGGGCGAAGCCGAGCATCGCCCCGGTAGCGCCGTAGAGGAACGCCGGTCGGCGCAGCGTGAGCAGCTCGGCGCGCATCGACCGGATCATCGGGAATCCTCCGTCGTCGACTCTCCGGTCAGGGCGAGGTAGCGGGCCTCGAGGCTCGCGCGGGTGACGGCGATCTCGATGAGGGTGATGTCCTCGGCCATCGCGGCCCGGTTGAGCTCGCCGAGCAGACGGGTGAGCCCGCCGGGGGTCTCGAGGGCGGGCACGTCGAGCAGGTCCACGTGCAGGCGGCCGGAGCTGACGGCGGCCGTCAGGCCGCGGCGGCCGACGAGCGCCTGCACCCGGGGCAGGTCGGCCGGGTCCTCGCAGGCGAGGGTCAGCTCGTCATGCCCTGCGAGCAACCGCGCGGTGTGTCCCTGGAAGAGCCGACGCCCGCGCTCGATCACGACGAGCCAGTCGCACACCTGCTGGACCTCGGCGAGCAGGTGCGAGGAGACCAGGACGGTCGGGCCGTCTTCCGCGAGCGAGCGGACCAGGGCGCGCATGTCCCGGATCCCGACCGGGTCCAGTCCGTTGGTCGGCTCGTCGAGGACGAGCAGCCTCGGTTCACCGAGCAGCGCGCCGGCGATGCCGAGCCGCTGCCGCATGCCCTGCGAGTAGGTCCGGTACGGATCGCCGCCGCGGTCGGCGAGCCCCACCCGTTCCAGCACGACGGGAACGCGGGCCGGGCTGTGCCCGCCGAGGGCGGCCTGGACGGCGAGATTGCGCTCTCCGGACAGCCCGGGATAGAACGCGGGGCCCTCGATGAGCGCGCCGACGCGCGGCAGGTAGCCGGCGGGTGTGTGGATCGGACGACCGAACACCTGCCCGCCGCCGGCGCTCGGCCGGACCAGGCCGACCAGCATCCGCAGCGTGGTGGTCTTGCCGGCCCCGTTGGGGCCGATGAAGCCCGCCACCACCCCGGCCGGGACCTGCATGTCCAGGGCGTCGACGACCGTGCGCGAGCCGTACCGCTTCGTCAGCCCTCGGGTGTCGACGACCGCATCATCGACCGCGTCGCTGGGTGACGTCATGGCCGTCCCGAGCCTTCCCCGAGGAGCCGCCGCCCGGGACTGGGTCGTCTCGGGCCGGCGCCGTCATGTGGGCCGTCCTGCACGGCGTCGCCGGTCAATGATCCTCTTCGCGACCCGGCGCTGCGCGCTGTTCGGCCTCCGTGGTGGTGATGGTCATGGGCTGCCGCGGCCAGGGCCGACAATCGTGCTGAGGAAGAGCGTGCGGTGCAAAAGAGAGGCAGATCAATGGTGTGGCGAAGGGCGATCCCCGGAGACGTGACCGCGGCGGCCGATGCGCTGGGCGACCCGGTACTCGTCCCGTCGGACGACGTCATCTGGGGTGCACCCATGACCCGGACGGCCGTGATCGCGACGACGGAGGGGCCTGCCGAGCTCGGCGTCTGGGAGATGCAGCGCGGCGCCTGCCGTGACGTCGAGGTCGACGAGGTCTTCGTGGTGCTGTCCGGCCGCGCCGTCCTGACCGTCAACGGTGCCCCGGGGCGCGAGATCGGTGCCGGGGACGTCGTGAACCTGCGGGCAGGTGACGTGACCGAGTGGGTTGTCGAGGACGTCCTTCGCAAGGTCTACCTCACGCCGACGGCGGGCGGATGAGGGCCGGTCTCCCGTCGCACGTCGCCGAAGAACGCGGCGCCACTGGACCTGAGCTCGCCTGGCCGGGCCCTCGCCGACGTCGCTCCACGAGACCCGGCTCCCACCGATGCGCTGGGACCGAGCTCGCACGACCCTGGACCGCCACCCCGACGGCATCCTCGCCGCCGACATGGCCCTCCGGAACCTAGAGGTTCCCGTAGACCGACTTCGCCCGTTCCATGGCGGTCACGTAGCTGCTCCGCTGCCAGGCGTTGCCCGCAGTCCCGGTCGGGACGGCGAGGACGCCACGCATGGCCTCGAGGCTCGCGAACTCCTTCCGTTCGAGGTAGGTCTCGAGCTCGTCCAGCATGGTCCGGGCGTACCCCGGCCCGTGCCGGATCAGCGCGGAGGTGGACATCACCACGTCCGCGCCGACGAGCAGGTTCTTCACCACGTCGGAGCCGTCCGCGACCCCGGTGGTGGCGGCCAGCGAGACCTTGGTGTGGCGGCGCAGCGCGGCGATCCAGGTGCGGGGCAGGCGGCCCTCGTCCGGCGTGGACAGGGCCCAGGTGGTGTTGGCCTCCAGGGTCTCGATGTCCACATCCGGCTGAAGGAAGCGGTTGAAGAGGACGAGCCCGTCCGCACCCGCCTGCACGAGCCGGAGCGCGACACTGCCCACCGAGCTGAAGTAGGGGCTCATCTTCACCGCCACCGGGATGCTGACGGCGGCCTTCACCGCCGCGACGATGTCCAGGTGCCGTTCGATGACGCGGCTGCCTGAGGTGGTGAGGTCACCGGGGACGAAGTAGATGTTCAGCTCGAGCGCGGCCGCCCCGGCGTCCTGCAGCTCGCGGCCGAAGGCCACCCATCCGCCGACGTCGGCCCCGTTCAGGGAAGCGATCACCGGGATGTCGACCTCCCGGGCCGCGCGCTCCACGAGGGTGAGGTAGCCCTGGGCGAGGCTGCGCTCGTCGACGTCGGTCTCGGGGAAGTAGTCGAGAGCCTCGGCGAAGGAGTACTCGTGCCGCTCGAGGAGGTCGATGTCGCGGGCGGCCTCGCGACGGAGCTGCTCCTCGAACAGGGAGAACAGCACCACAGCACCCACCCCGCCCTCCGCCAA
>JBBSAL010000044.1:0-30821 GCA_038252305.1 Actinomycetales bacterium
CGTTAGCGTGGGACACGAAGGCCTCCAGGGTGTGAAGCGGTTCCTCGACAGCTCCACTTCACATCTGGGGGCCTTCACCTGTCAGCCCGACTCACCGCCATCGGGCGGGACAACCTCCCTGGACATCACAGCTAGCCAGCCGAACCCTCGCGGGCCTGATGCCGCCCTCTTCCCATGAAGGATGGTGGCATCGGTCGCGCGTGATCTGGTGGCGCTCGAGAAGCGGGACGTGGACGAGGCGATCGGTGATCACGCCGCGTCCGCCCCGTGTGCTCCGATCGTGGGGTGAGCAACTCAAGGGGTGTGCAGACGCTCAGGAAGAGGGCGCTGACCTGCGAGGACGCCGGACGCCTCGGAGGGCGGTCGCGAGTCCACGTGATCCCCCCGCTACTTGTGAGGTAGCACGTCAGAGGCCCTGTCGACCGTCGGATCGAGAAGGCCTCTGACGTCGTGCCGGCGATGCAGCCCGCACCCCGTTCGCGCACGGCTCGCGACGGCCTCCGGGTTCTTCTCGGGTCGGCCAGTCGTCAGGCACATCCGAGGAGGATGAGCTGCGCCGTGCGGGCCGCTCGTCGGTGAGGTGGTCAGGATCCAGGCGACATTTGACACGGTGTCTCCCGGGTCTTGTCCGCGGGCGCCGCAGGTGGTAGCAAGGCAACTGCGACGACCGTGGGCTCAGTCCCCGGCCATTCGGGGCACGGCCGAAGGCGCCGAACCCCCTGTGTGGGCCCGGACCAGACCGGCCCACTTCCATTGCTGGTGGGCGCTGACCGAGATCCGCGGGGGTCACGATGCGCTGTGGCACCACCATCATGACCACGACCGCCCCGTCGACCGGACGCGGACGATCGAACGAGCTGCGCCCCCTTGAGGTGTCCACGCTGATCGGACGCCGGTCGGTGCGTGGCCGAGCGCCTTCGTCGCCGTGCACGAACGGCTCGACGCCCCGTTCGCGGATGCGGGACGCGACGCCGACTTCCGGCGACTGGGGCGATCCGGGCACCGCTGGCGGCTTCGCCCGCCGGTCGACGCTTGCGGCGCGAGCACAGAACCCCGACCGGACGATGGTCCGGTCGTCCGCCGAGCGTCCGAGGAAGGGCGAGGCGGGGACAGCAGGAGGGGAGAAC
Source organism: Actinomycetales bacterium (assembly GCA_038252305.1). Lineage (GTDB taxonomy): Bacteria > Actinomycetota > Actinomycetes > Actinomycetales > Cellulomonadaceae > Actinotalea. The sequence continues at coordinate 1,128 of JBBSAL010000044.1, forward strand.
CACGATGAACGGTAGGGACAGCAAGGCGCAGTCGCCCGAGCAGCCACCGATCACGGCCGAGGCACTGCTCGCGCTGGACAACGTGCCGGCACGGCGCGAGCCGCCACCGCATGCCGTCGCGCAGCTGGGTACCCGCCGGCTGTACCTGAGCAGTCGGGAGGGGGCAGAGAGCCTCGAGCGAGCGTTCGACGACGCCGACCGCACCGCTGACAGCCTGGTCGTGTCGCTGCCGACATCGGTGACGGAGGGGCTCGCGGGCCGGAAGATCGAGGTGTTCGACCGCGAGGAGCTGCAGGCGGCGGGCGGGGACGCGCGCCACACGCCGGGTCTCATGCCCGAGTGGGCCGATCTCGTCTACCACCCCAAGGTCGCTGCCCGACCGGCACGCAGGCAGATGCAGCGCTTCGACGGCCGGAGCGTGACTCCGCTCAACACGACGTTCCTGTACGGGTCGGACGACCGGCACGTGTACTACCCGTCGGGCTACCCGTGGCAGTGCGTCGGCAAGATCGACATCTACCCGAACGCCACCTCCTCGAACCCGACGAAGTGGGGGAGCGGGGTGCTGATCGGGGACCGGATCGTGCTCACGGCCGGCCATGTGGCCGCCGACATCGACGACCCGCACTCGTGGAAGATGCGATTCACGGCGGGGATGTACAACGGTGGCTCGGTCGTCGGAGCCGGGGCGGTCTCCTACGTCTCGGACAGCAAGTGGTACGGGGACAACGTCTCCGGCCACGACATCGGGCTGCTCCGGCTGTACGAGCCGCTCGGCACGTCGCTCGGCTACTTCGGCGCCAAGACGTACACCAGCTCGTGGAACAACGGCAGCTACTGGATCCTGACCGGCTACCCCTACGACGTCGCGAGCGCCGTCAGCCCGTCGCGGCAGTTCGGGATAGCCGTGCTCGACGAAGACAGCGACAGCGTCAACAGCGCCGAGCTCGAGCACCACGGTGACATCGCCAGCGGCGACTCGGGCGGTCCGTTCTTCGGCTTCTGGGACGGCGACCCGGTCCCCTATGCGGTCGGGACGACCAGCGGCCACGAGACCGTCGGTGGACCGTCGTGGACGGGTTGTGAGGACAACAACATCGAGGCCGGCGGGGCACTGCTGATCCAGGCGATCCTGGCCGCCCGGAGTGCCTGGCCTGCCTAGGGCATCTCTTCCACCCACGACCGCACCGCCGCCTGGACGGGACGCACGAGGGCGCGATCGGACGGGCCGGGGAGCGCAGCGAGCTCGGTCAGCACCTGGCCGAGCCGCTGTCCCTCGGCGGCAGCGATGCCGGTGTCGAGCAGTCGCCGTAGCGCCTCGTCGCTGGTCGTCGGGCTCTCGCCCGATCGGTGGAGCAGCCAGAGCGCGCGGCTCCAGCAGCCCGAGTCCCAGTCGGACTGCACGTCTGCGAGGTCGTCGACGATCCAGAAGGCCTCGCCGACCAGGTCCGCTGCGGCGGCGACCGCGTCCCGGGTCGTGTCGTCCGCCGCCGGGTTGCCGAGCAGCGCCAACAGACCCTGCGCGGCCGAGGGCAGCGCGCTCTTGGCGTGGAGCGCGTCCCACACGCCGGGCGCAGGGGGGCCGGTGGCGCGACGCCCCTCGATGGTGGAGCGCTCCGCTCGGTACATGCTGCCGAGCAGCTCGGTGAGCTTGTCGACGTCCTGCGAGCGGCCACCGAGGTGCCGTGCCCCGGAGACCACTGCGAGCGCCACCTGCGCGACGAAGTCGACTCCGGGGTCGCCCCGTCCGGCTCGGGAGCCGGCCGACGGGTCACCGAGGAGAACCGGGCTCAGCGCGTCGAGCAGTGCTGCGCGTCGCTCGGGAAGCGTGTCGAGCACGTGATCCACCAGCACGACCCCCATGTTGAACAGCGCGCCCAACCGGGCGATCGCGTCGATCCGGGCGGGCCCGACGCCGGCGTAGGCGGCGAAGCCGGCGGTCTGCTGCCAGCCGTGACCGAACCACCGCGCCATGGCCCCCGGGGACACGCCGACCGCCTGGGCGACGAGCGCAGGATCACCCGCGCCGAGCGCGCGCACGGACGCCGCGAAGTGCCGCTTCGACAGGGCGGCCGAGTCGAGGCGTGTCCGGTCGAAACGAGCGTCGTCGATCAGGGCTCCCGCGTCGCGGAGCCTGCTCCAGACCACGCTCCGCAGCTCGTTCATGGCGTCGACCTGCTCGCCATCGCCAGGGTGGCCAGGCAGGCAGCAGTGGTGAAGAGCCGACGATGGTCTCTGACGACCACTCCCGTCCCCAGCTCGCCGACGCGCCATGCCTCGTAGTGATCGGGCTCGGCGACGTGCGGCGGGGGTATCCGCATCGATGCGTGTCCAGGCCAGCCGCCGTCCTCGTGCTGCATCGCCAGCAGCGTGACCAGGCCCCGCTGGACGTCCTCGTCGTGCCCTCCCGCCCGGAGCAGCACCGCCAAGGACAGCGCCGTGACGAACGCCGACGGCGTCGCACCCGCCCCGCCCCACGCGCCGTCAGGGAGCTGCTGCGACCGCGCCCACCGGGCGGCCGACGCGACCGCATCCGCGGCGCCAAGGGCGCTCCCGAGTGCGACGGACTGCCACGTCGGGTACTGGCGGTCGACCCACCAGTACGAGCTCCAGCCACCGTCGGCGCCCTGGCGATCGGCGACGTACCGCCACGCGAGGTCTGCCTGGTGCGCGAAGAGGCCCCCAGGGACTGCGGCGAAGGCGCGGCCGGCCGTCGCGGTGACCTCGAGGTGGTGCGCGCACCAGCCTCCCGTGTCGGCGTCCTGCCCGACCCGGAGGAAGCGCCTGATCGGCTCGGGATCGGCGTAGGTCGCCACGCCCCCGCGACGAGGGTCCTGGTGACGCAGCAGGCAGCGACCCGCCCGATGGATCCCTTGGCGCGTGCGTCCGGCCGCGGCGAGGAAGAGCAGGGCGCACGCGGTCGAGTCCGCGTCGCTCGGGACGTGCCGGTGGTAGCCCCAGCCGCCATCTGGGTGCTGGTCCCTCAGGAGTGCGTCACCCGCGGCACCGATGGACGGACCGACGACACCGGCCTCGATCAGCTGCGCCCCGACGAACCCCGTCGGCCAGTCGCTCGCCTCGCCGGCCAAGGTCTCGAAGTCACGCCACAGGCCGTCGGGACCCTGCGCCGCGAGCAGGAAGTCGACGCCGCTCTCGAGCGCCCCCTTCACATGCGTCGCGGCGGCACTCGTCACCCCGGTTCCTTCCCTCGCCTGCTCCCACGCCAGGCTACGCGGCGGGTCATCCCGAGTAGCGGTGCAGTGCTGTCCGTGTGATGGACTGGTCCAGTGGACACCGCGCCGGTCGAGGACGTGATCGACGGCAGTCGGCCCTTGCGGTCGGTCGTGCGGTTGTACCGCCCGATGCGTGGTCGTCTTCTGGTCGCGTTCCTGGCCTTTGCGGTCAAGCACTCCCCGGTCTGGGTGATGCCGGTCCTCACCGCGACGGTGATCGACGTGGTCGTCCAGCATCGCCCGTTGCACCAGCTGTGGACGGCGGGCGCGTTGATGGCCCTGCTGGTCGCGCTGAACCTTCCGGTGGCCACGCTGTACGTCCGCCAGCTGAGCCTCGCGGTGCGCACCGTCGAGGTCGAGCTGCGCAGCGCGCTGGCCCGGCGGTTGCAGACCCTGTCGATCGGCTATCACCGGCGCACGAGCGCCGGCGTGCTCCAGGCCAAGATCGTGCGCGACGTGGAGAACGTGGTGGAGTCGACCCGTCAGGCGTTCGACTCGGGGGCCGCGGCCGTGACGACCCTGGTCGGAGCCCTGGTGCTGACCGGGATCCGGGTGCCCGAGTTCCTGCCCGTGTACGCGGTCGCTGTTCCCGCCGCCGCCGCCCTGGTGCTCGGCATGCGGCGGGGGATCGCGGCGCGCAACGCGGCGTTCCGGACCGAGGTCGAGCGGATGTCGGCACGGGTCAGCGAGATGACTCACCTCATCCCGATCACCAGGGCTCACGCCTTGGAGGACCCCGAGCTGGACCGGGTCGGTGTGACGTTGACCGGGGTCCGGACGGCCGGTATCCGTCTGGACGTGGTCAACGGCAGGTTCGGAGCCTTGGCCTGGATCACGCTCCAGCTGCTGTCCGTCGGCACCCTGGTCTCCGCCGCCTGGCTCGCGTGGGACGGTCGGTTCGCCCTGACGGCGGGCGACGTGGTGATGCTCTCCAGCTACTTCGTGACCTTGACCGGCTCGGTCACTCAGCTGGTCGGCCTCGCTCCCGTGGTCACCAAGGGCCTGGAGTCGGTCCGGTCGATGGCCGAGGTCCTCGCGGAGCCCGACGTGGAGCGCAACGAGGGCAAGCGGCCGGTGAGCGAGGTGCGGGGGGATCTGACCTTCGAGGCGGTCTCGTTCAGCTACGGCGACGACGACGGCGAGCCTGCGGTGGCGGATCTCAGTCTCACGGTGCGCGCCGGGGAGACCGTGGCGCTGGTGGGGCCCTCCGGGTCGGGCAAGTCGACGGTGCTCAACCTCGTCATCGGGTTCCTCGTGCCCCAGCACGGGCGTCTCCTGCTGGACGGTACCGACATGGCGAGCCTCGACCTCCGCACGTACCGGCAGCACCTGGCGGTCGTGCCGCAGGACTCCGTGCTCTTCGAGGGCTCGGTGCGCGACAACGTCACCTACGGCCGGCCGGAGATCGGGGACGACGCGCTGCGCGCCGCTCTCGAGGACGCGAACGCCGCCGACTTCGTCGAGGAGCTCGGCGGGCCGGACGCCTGGGTCGGCGAACGCGGTGCGCGCCTCTCCGGTGGGCAGCGTCAGCGGCTGGCGATCGCCCGCGCCCTGATCCGCGACCCACGGGTACTGGTCCTGGACGAGGCGACGTCGGCGCTCGACACGGGGTCGGAGAGGCTCGTGCAGCAGGCCCTGGCCAGGCTCATGCGTGGCCGGACCACCCTGGTGGTGGCGCACCGACTCTCCACGATCCGCGGCGCCGACCGGATCGCCGTGCTGAGCGGGGGGAGGCTGGTGGAGATCGGCTCGCACCGTGAGCTGCTTGCCGCCGGCGGCGCCTACGCCGATCTCGAGCGACTCAGCCTCGCGGCGCCCGCGCCCGCGCCTGCGGCGGAGTGAGGACGGCACTGTCGGTGGTGCCCGGTGGTGCCCTGCGGCCAGGGCCGTCGGTCAGCGCAGGTCCGGTGACACCTCGCCGGTCGTGGCGGCGACGTAGTGGCGGCGCACGACGTCCGCCCCCGTCTTGCCGTACATGCAGTAGTCGCCGTTCGTCGCCGCCTCGTCGGCCGGGTAGAGCCGGGCCGGCCAGTCCCAGAGCATGAACCCACCGACCCACGGCCGGGACGCGCAGGCCGTGAGCATCTCGTCGAGGTAGTCGGCCTGGGCGCTCTCGCTCGGGGCGCCCCGGAGGGTCCAGTCGTTCGGCCGTGCCGGCGAGCCCTCACGGCTGGGGCAGCCGGCCTCGATGAAGCAGAACGGCTTGCGCTCCCGGCGGACGACGGTCTCGATCCGGTCGAGGTGCTCGTCCCAGGTCCCGGTGGGGTAGTACCCGCTGGCAGAGATGACATCGACCGCGTCCCACCAGGTCAGCCGGTCCTCCTGGTACTTGTCGCAGTTGTAGGTCACCAGGCCCCCGTAGACGGCACGGACCTCCGCGACGAGCGCGCGCCAGTGCGCCTCCTGCCCGTCGGCGCGCACCATCTCGCAACCGATGCAGAACATCTCCGCACCGATCTCGGCGGCGAGCGTGGCGTGGTGCACGACGAAGTCGCGGTAGCTCGCGAACCACGCGGACCAGGTGGGCTCACCGGGCACGTCCTGGTCGAAGAACCCGATGTACGCCCGCCACGTGCCGTCGGCGACGTTGACGACCGGCTTGAGGCAGACCCTCAGGCCCAGCTCGCGAGCGTGGCGCGCCGCCGCCCGGATCTCGTCGTCGGTCACCGTGGGCTCGTCCCGGTACGGGATCGCGGTGGACTGCGCCGTGGCCTGGAGCGCGGCGTAGGCGAGCGTGACCCAGTTGACGCCGAGGCCCGCCATCTGAGTCATCGACTCAGCGGACTCGCTCGTCGTCCACGTCCCGCGTGCTCCCGTCCAGCCCCACGTCATGCCGCAGACGGGTGCCTCCCAGCCCTCCACCGCTCGCGTGGCGCCGGCGTTCGCGGTCCCGTCGCCGCTCGCACCGTGGTCGCGGATCTCGTGCTGGGCCATGGCGGCGCCTCTCGGTGGTGCCGGCGGATGGCCGGGCGGGCTCGGTGGGGTCGTCGAGGGTCCATTGTTGCGGACCCGCGTGGCCCCGAGCTCACCAGAGCCCACCCGCGGACCGCCGGTCCACGTCCTTCCCCGCGACCCGCTGCGGCCTGCGCTCGTGAGGGCTCGTCGTGCACCGCCGTGACACCGAGGCATCCACCTCGGGCCTGCGGCGCCCCTCAGCGGCGCGTCTGCGACCAGTGCAGCGCCGCGGCCACCCGGGGGTTGTACCGGGGGTCGGACCGGCTGAGCCCGAGCTTGCCGAACAGGTGCGTGACGTGGCACTCGACAGTCCTCGGGCTCAGCGAGAGGCGCGCTGCGATCCCGGCGTTCGACAGTCCGAGCGCGAGCAGGTCGTACACGTCCTGCTCGGTCTCTGTCAGGGGCCGAGCGGCCGGCGTCGCCCGAGCCCCGACCTCGGCGAGCCAGGAGAGCAGGTCCTCGAGCGAGGAGCCGAGCGGGAGGATCTCGACGCGGGGCGCGCGTCCACGGGACGCGGCGCGCACGGTGGTCCGCGCAGCGCGCCAGCGCGCCGGGGTGTCGGTCAGGACGAGTACCGCCGTTCCGGCCGCGGCCACCGCGAGCACCTCCGGCACCGTCGACACGCCCTCTGCGCGCATCCCGAGCAGGATGACGGCGTCGTGACCCGGTCCGATCGCGGAGAGCTCGGGGTACTCGCCGACCACCGTCACGCCGCATCCGCGCAGCTGAAGACAGATGCCGCGGCGGATCAGCGGCACTCCTCCGGCGATCGCGAGCCTCACGTCGCCCCCCATCGGCGTGGGTGATGTCCATCCATCGTGCGCCACCGATGCCCCCGACGCCAGAGCTTCTCCGTGTTTTCCCCGATGCCCTGGCCCGCCGACCGACCTAGCGTCGTACTGACGGCGCGGCCACCGACGCTGCGCGCCTGCACCAGGAGGCCCCCGTGGCACCAGGTCACCTTCGTCATCCCCAGATCGCCCACGGCCGCTCGGACAGCCCGGCCCTGGATGGCGACGGCAACCTCGACGCCCGGCTGGTGCGCCCGGCCGACCTGCTCGAAGCCCGGCTCACCGCTCCCGGTTGCACCCTGGAGGACGGCGAGCCGCCTCGGCTCGTCGCGCACGGAGCCGCGCGGCCTCGCTGGTCCTGCACCTGCCCCCGCAGCACCTGGGGGAGAAGGCCTGGCTCGAGGGCAGCCCGCCCGGTGTGCTCTCCGCGCACCGCGCTGCGGCGCCCAGCCGCCTGGTGTTCGCCCTCGCCGACGGCGCCAGCCTGCCGTTCACGCTCGAGGGGATCCTCACCGTCCTGCCGACGCTGCCGCTGAGGGTCGCGCCGCACGCCACGCCGGCCGACCCGGCCGTTCCGTCGGTCCTCGTCCCGGGCTGGACCACCGGGGTACTCGTCGCCGACTGGCAGCGACTGGCCGCCGCCGGCACCGCGGTGAGCGACCTGGTGTCCGGTGGTGCCAAGGACCGGCTGACTGCCAGGTTCGGCGGTGCGGCCGGCGCGGTGCTCGCCTCGACGGCGGCCACCCGGGTGCTGCGGGGCGGGTCGGCGCGCGTCGCCGCGGGCACCTCGTGGAGCTCGGCGGCCGCAGCGGGCGGTGTGCTCGGCCGGCTGCGGTTCCCGGGCCGCCGGTTCCCGCCGGGGATCGTTCGTCATCGTGGGCCGCGCCCGCCCACCGGCGACGAGACCGCGCTCGAGGTGCCGTACCGGGTGACCGTCTCGCCCAGCGACCTGGGCGCCTTCACCCACGCGGTGACCCCGGTCCGGGCGACCGACGACCCGGACCGGATCGAGCTCTGGCGCACCCACCTCACCGTCCGCACCACCGACGACAACGGTGGCTTCACGGGACATGACGATGCCGACGACGCGCAGCGCATCGTCCGGGCGATCTGGTCCCGCGACATGGACCCGCTGGACGCGTCAGCGACCCTCGACCCGCCGCGCCTGGTCCCGCAGTCGCTCGCGCCGGCCCACCGGCGAGCCCTCGTCCGGCAGACGTCGGACAGCCGGGTCGCGGCCCGGGAGCCGTTCGAGGTGCGCAGCCTTGCCCTGTCGAGCCTCGGTGCGTGGGTCGACTGGGCCGGCGCCTGGGACACCGTCGCGATCGGCGCGCCACCGGCCGACGGAGGTCTGGTCCAGCTCCTGGAGTCCTACCGCCACCAGGCGGTGATGGGCCGCGACTCCTACGTCCGGATCACCATCCCCGGCTTCCTCTACCCGTTCGGGCACCGGGCCGTCTGGGTCCAGGTCACCGAGCGCAAGGTGCTCGACCGCGACCAGGGCACGGCGTACCTGTGGCAGCGGTTCTTCATCATCGTGCGTGAGCCGCACCGGTCCTACCCCGGTCACGACACGCCGCTCGGCCAGGTCGCCCTCGAGCCGCACGTCACCCCGGACCTGGACCCCGCGCCGGACGGGAGTGCGGGCGGACCGTTCGCGCCGTTCGTGCCGAACCGGCACGGCAGCCCGTTCCACTGGTCCCTGGTCGGTGTGGACCAGGGCGGCGAGGCGCAGACCTTCTCCGCCGGACTGCTCTTCGTTCCCCAGCTGTGGCTCGAGCAGCAGGACGACGGGACCGTCGCGAGCCAGACCGAGCAGCTCTACGGGCCGGTGCGGTCCATCGACGGGCGCGGGCAGAGCGTCTCGGTCGCTCGGCCCGTGGTCCCCGGCGACACCAGCCTGGAGGTCAACGAGCTGAGGTTCGGCGGAGAGGTGGACCGGGCGGGTCTGACCAGCAGGCCGTTCCTGACGCAGATGAACGCCGTGGTGCCCTCGATGCGGTACCTCGCTCCGCAGGCCCCGGGCGTGGATCTGCAGTACCCGCAGCACTTCCTGGACGCACCGGACTCCGGCTTCGGTGCCGGCAACCCGGGCGAGGTCTTCCTCGCACTGGCGAGCCAGGCACCGATCATCGACTTCAGCGGTGGGTCGGACTCCTCCGGCGGGTTCCTCAGCCCGAACATGGCGGTCCGGGCGCTGTCCCGGTCCTTCGGTGCGGTCGGGGACGACGGCGCCCAGCCGCAGGGTCTGTCCCATGGCGACTTCGATCCCGCGACCTTCCTCGCCGGGGCGCTGCCCAAGCTCTTCGGACTCTTCTCGCTGCTCGACGTGCTCGACGCGCTCGGGTTCGAGGGCGTGCCCGCGTTCGTCACCGAGACGCTCGACACGGTCAGCGCGATCGTCGCCGAGGCCCAGCGGCTCGCGGACGCGGCGGCCGGCGTGGACCAGCGCCTGATCGAGGACGCGGCGACCGCAGCGCACGACGGCGGAGCGCAGGCGATCGAGGACGCCAGGTCCCAGCTGAACGCCGTGATCGGCCCGCTGCTGACCGCCCTGGCGACCCTGCAGACGACGATCACCGCGCTGCCCGGTGCCGGCGACCCGGCGACAGCGGTCGGGGCGGTCGCGACCGCGCTCGCGGACGTCGCGGCGAAGATCGACGGGCTGCTCGCGAAGGTCGGCCTGCCCCAGCTGCCGTCCGCCGTCCGGGCCACGCTCGAACGGCCGGCGAAGGCGCTGGCCGCCCTCGCCACGGCGGCCGACACCCTGGCGGCGCTGACCGACTTCGTGGAGGACCTGCTCAGCCCGGGCACCGCGATCACCGCGCGGTTCGAGTGGACCCCGAAGATCAAGGCCTTCCCGCCGGGTGCCGAGGTCTTCGTGCCGCACGACGAGCGCGGGCTGCGGCTGGCCGTCGAGGTCCGGGCCAGCGCGACCACCCCGCCGAGCGTCGACGTGTCGGCCGAGATCGTCGACTTCTCGCTGGTCCTGCTGCCCGGCGAGCCGTTGATGGGAATGAGCTTCCAGCGGATCGGGTTCCGCGGGGGCACGACCACGAAGCCCGAGGTCGACGTGGTGTTCGGCGGGATCGAGTTCCTCGGCCCGCTCGGGTTCATCGACACCCTGCGCCGGATGATCCCGTTCGACGGCTTCGCCGACCCGCCCTACGTCGACGTCTCGCCGGAGGGCGTCACGGCCGGCTTCGACCTGGCGCTGCCGAACGTGTCGGTCGGTGTCTTCAGCCTCGAGAACATCTCGCTCGGCGCCGACGCCCGGGTGCCGTTCCTCGGCGACGCGGTCACGGTCGGCTTCAACTTCTGCTCCAAGGAGTCCCCGTTCCGGCTCACCGTCATGATGATCGGCGGTGGCGGCTGGGTGGCGCTGCGGGCCTCGCCCAAGGGTCTTGTCGTGCTCGAGATGGGCCTGGAGGCCTGCGCGAGCCTGTCGGTCGACCTGGGCGTGGCCTCGGGCTCGGTGTCGGTCTCGGTCGGGGTCTACCTGCACCTCGAGGCCGACAAGGGTTCGCTGACCGGCTACTTCCGGATCCGCGGCGAGGTCGACGTCCTGGGGCTGATCTCGGCCTCGATCACCCTCGAGCTGTCCCTCACCTACGACTTCGACACCGGCAAGCTGATCGGCCGCGCGTCGTTGGTGGTCGAGGTCGAGGTGCTGTTCTTCTCCGCATCGGTCGAGATCACCTGCGAGCGACAGCTCGCAGGGTCGAAGGGCGACCCGGTCCTCGCCGACCTCATGCCGCCCGCTGCGGACGGCACGAACACCGACTGGTCCCTGTACTGCGAAGCATTCGCGCCGGCGGCGTGACCCGGCGAAGGAGAGGCCATGACGACCACGCAGGTCCTCACCACGGCGCTGCCCCGCTCGCGCGCGGCGGACGCGGAGGTCCACCTCACCGCGTTCGTCACGCACAAGCTCGTGCCGGACGCGCCCGGCGCGACCCTCGCGGACTTCCCCGCCGCGCTGAGCTGGGTCGAGGTCCTCCAAGCCGGTGCGTTCGAGCTGCTCGGCTCGCACCTTGCCGCGCCGGTCCCGCTCGACGTGGTGCCCGGGGCCGAGCCGGCGGCCTGGCACGCGGTGTTCGGCAAGGCCGTCCCGGTCGACGGCTTCCCTGCACCGGTCGTGTCCACGGCCACCTGGAGCTCCTACCCGGCCCATCGGGTGGGCGACGGGGCCGTCGACCTGCACCTGATGTCCCTCACGGCCTCGCCGACCGCGCGACCTGGAGTGCAGAGCAGCCCGGTGCTCGCGGGCCTCTTCCAGACCTTCACGGGCACGTCGTCGGCGGTGCGCGAGCTGCTCGCGATCGCCGAGGGTCGGACCCACCGGGCCGCGGACCTGCTGGCCCGGCGTACCCGTGAGGCCCAGGCGTCGCTCGGGCTGACGTCCGAGCGGCAGGGCTACCCGGTCGAGGACCTCAGCTCGGCCTCGCCGATCGAGGTGCTGCTCGACGACGTCGAGGGGGACGCCGCACTGACCAGCATGCTCGACAGCATGCTCGACGAGGACCTCTCCGGCAGCCCGGAGCTCCAGCTGCTGGTCGACGCGCATGCCGCGCGCCGCTACTACCAGCGGCCCGAGGCCGCCACGCCGTACCGCGACCGGCCGCTGGACGGCGCTCAGGCGCCTCGGCCGGAACGGCCCGAGCCCGACTTCCATGCCCGGGCGGCCTCGTTCGGCTCGACGCCGGCGCTGCTGCGTCGCCTCGGGCTCGCCGTCGACCTGCGGGTCCCGGACGCGGCCGTGCGGGCCGGGCTGGACGCGGCGACCTGGCTCGCCGTCCGCTTCGTGCCGGCCGCCGGTGCCGACGTGACCCTGCTCGCGCCGCCGCGGACCCAGGTCGTGGTGCGCGGCGACCTGCTTGCCGCCCGGTCCTCCGGCGCGTGGATCGGTGGCGCCGTACCGCTCGGCGACGACAGCTACGTCGTGCTGGACGTCGACCCGGACGCCTCCGCGCTGAAGACCGAGCAGCACCTGCGCGGCCTGCCCCGCGCGCTGGCGTCCGAGGTGAACGGCGACCCGGCGAGCGCGGCACCCGCCACGTTGCGCTCGACCGGGTTCGCGATCGCCCGGACCGACCGGGTCGCGGCGACCCGGGCGCAGGTCGGCAAGGCAGAAGCGATGACGTCACCCGTCGACGGACCGGGCGTGGCCGGGCCCGACCTGCTGTTCGACGACGTGGTCCGTGGCCTGCGGCTGGAGGTCTGGGACGACGCCTCCCGGACCTGGCACAGCCTGCACGAGCGGCGCGTCACGGCGGTCGCCGAGAGCGACTCGGGAGGTCCGCTGACGGTGCTCGACGACGAGCCCGACGTCGGGTTCCTGCAGCTCAGCGGGCTGAACCGGGTCCCTGGTGACGACACCCACCCGTACTACCTGCACGAGGTCGTCGCCGGCTGGGACGGCTGGAGCCTGTCCGCGCCGCGCCCGGGCAAGGTCGTGGTCCGCGACGGCGGCGAGGAGAAGGTGCTCGACGAGCCGCCGGACGAGCCGGCCACCGGGGTGCACCTGCGCACCCGCGTGGAGCCGGGCTCGCTGCCCCGCCTGCGGCACGGGGTGTCCTACGCGTTCCGGATGGTCGGGGTGGACCTGGCCGGCGGATCCGTCCGGCGGTTCGGTGCACCGGCACCGACCCCGCACGCACCGCACCTGCCCGCACCGCACCTGCCGTCCCCATCGACGTCGCCCGCGGCCAGCGGTGCCCGGCCCGGCCCCGGGGCGCCCGCCGTCGAGACGGCCCGCGCGCACCTCGATCGGCTGCGCGGCGTCTACCGCGCACGGGACACCCGTCTGGTGGCGGCCGTCCGGGACCGGGTGATCGGGTCGCTCCCGGCCCCGCAGGAGGAGCGGGACTGGGCGGCCGTGCTCAGCCGCGCGGCCGAGGAGGCGCCGTCGGCACCCGCCCCGACGACGGCGCAGGACCGGATCGCCGCGCTCGTGCCGGAGCTGGTCCGGACCGGCGACCAGGAGGTCGACTCGATCGTCGCCGACCGGCTCGCAGCGATCCGCACCGCTCGTGCGACGCCGGTGCAGCCGGGCGCGGCACCGACCACGGGTGTGCTCTCCGGTACGGACGTCAGCGGTGCGATGCGTGCGGCGGCCGCCGCGACCCGGCAGCTCGCCTCGCATGCGGCGACCTGGCGGGTGCGTCCCCAGCTCGCGGTCGACCCGGCCGTGCTCGCCGACCTCTCTGCGGTCGCCGACCTCGGCATCGATCCCGGCGTGCTCGTGCCGCTCCGGCCGGTGATCACCCTGCCGCGTCCGTTCCTGCGCTGGGACCCGGTGCCGCCGCCGACGCTGGTCGCCCGCGCCGTGCTGAGCACCGGCGAGCAGCTCTCCCGACTGGTCATCCGCAGCGGGCTGCCGGCCGGCTCGCCCGACGCCGCACCCACCTCCGAGCGCCACGTGGTGCCCGCGAAGGCGACCCAGACCGAGGCGGAACTCGCCGGGGAGTTCGACGACGCGATCGGCTCGGGGGACCCGGCCGTGCAGAAGGCGGCCTACGGGTGGGCGTTGCGGGAACGCGGCACGCTCCTGGATCAGTGGGTCCCCGACCCGGACCACCCGGGCCAGAGCCTGGAGCAGCCCGGCATCGCGCTGCACCAGCGCCCGGGTGCGAACCCGGACACCCTGGTGACGCTGGCCGAGATCACCGCTCAGCGCGACACCCCGCTCGGCGAGGGTCAGTACGTCGTGCACGACGTCGACCAGCTCACCCTGCCGTACCTGCCCGACCCGTACGCCGCCGGCGTCGCTCTGGTGTTCTACGACGCCGGTGCGCCGCACCTGCTGCCGGAGCCGCGTGTCCTGCAGGCCGTCGTCCTGCCGTTCCCCGGCGACTGGCCCCAGGTGCAGCCGCTGCGACTGGTCCTCGAGGGCGTGACCGCGGACGCCGAGCTGGGCGCCCGGCTGGACGGCACGGCGATCCGCATCCAGCTGCCCGCCGGCCAGCAGGTCCGGGTCGCGATGTCGTCCTCGCTGGACCGTGCCGACCTCGACCGGTTCGGGCTCTGGCGTTCGCACCTGGCCAGCACCGTGGACCCCGACGGCGACGGCACGTCGACCACCGCCGACGTCGTGGCCGCCGCGGCGTTGCTCCGTGCGGCCGTCTCCGGCTGGACCTGGTGGCTGACCCCGTCCGTCGACCTGCGCCTGGTGCACGCGGTGCCCGCCCCGGTGCGGCCACCGGACCTGGTCGCGCTGCGTCTGCTGCTGCGGCCCCGGGGACTCACCGTTGCCCAGCTGACCGGGCTCGCGGACCTGCACGGCCAGAGCACCGAGCGGCTGCTGGTGCGGGCGTCCTGGACCGAGCAGGTCGACGAGCTCACCGCCGCCGGTCCGGCCACGGTGGCCCGCGACGACGTCGTGGTGAACTCCCCGGTGGCCGCGACGGAGCGCTTCGGGCTGCTCACCTTCGTCGACTTCCTGCCGTTCGGGCCGGCCGCGGAGATGGTGGCGCTCGCCGCGGGCGGCCTCGGCCTGCACCGGGCCACCCAGACCTTCCCGGACACCCACCACCGGCGGGTGACCTACACACCCAGCGGGTTGACCCGCTACAAGGAGATGTTCGCCGCCCAGGACGTGCCGGCCGATGACGACCCCGCCCTGACCGGCGTGCCGGTCACCCTGGAGATCCCCAGCTCGGCCCGACCTGCCGCGGCGGACCTGGTCGACGCGGTCCCGCTGCTGCGCTGGGAGGAGGGCGCCGAGCCGGACCAGCCCTTCGCGTGGCGTCGGACCCGGCGTTCCGGGGTCCGGCTGTGGCTGCGCCGACCGTGGTTCTCCTCGGGCGATGGTGAGCTGCTCGGGGTGGTGGTCTCCCGGACCGGGAAGGAGCCGGACGCGACGATCAGCCTGTGGGGCCGCGACCCGACGGTGATCGGCGCGGCGACGGGAGCGGCGACCACCCCGCCCCTGCTCGGGCTAGGGCACCTGCTCGTCGAGGCGGTCGCGCAGACGGTCGCACCGGAACCTGCTCGACCGGTGCTGCCCGTCGCGGCGGTGCCGCTGGTCGACCTGGCTGGCGAGCCGACCGCGAGCGTGCTCGCCTACCGGCCGGAGTACCACGCGGACCGGGGCATGTGGCACGTGGACGTCGCGCTCGACGACGGGCCGGCGTTGTGGCCGTTCGTCCGGCTCGCGGTGGCCCGCTACCAGCCGGACTCGATCGACGGCTGCGCGCTGTCCCCGATCGGGCTCACCTCCTGGGTCCAGCCGCTGCCGACCAGGACGGCCACCGTGAACCGGCCCGACGCCGAGCGCGTGCGGGTCACCGTGACCGGTGCGGTGGGCTTCCTGCGGATCCGCGACGAGCAGAAGCAACCGGCGCTCCGCGAAGAGGTGGACGCGGACACCCCGACCGGGGTCGGGCAGGCCTTCGACCGGCTGCTCGCCCTGACCCGGACGATGTGGGCGACGATCCAGGTGCTGTCGGAGGGCAACAGCGACCTGGAATGGGTGACGGTCGCCAGTCGGCGGCTGCCGGCCGTCGGCGTCGGGGACGAGACCAACTTCCGGGTCACCTGGACGGGCGAGCTCGGCCTGCCGGCCGAGTCGGCCCGGCAGGAGCCGCTCGAGCTGAAGACCCCCGGGACCCAGCAGCGGTGGCGGGTGCTGATCGAGGAGCGCGAACGGCTCGACGCCGACCCGGTCGACAAGCCGAACGTGTCCGGCTCGACGACGATCGCCGAGCGGGTGGTCTACGCGGACGCGATCACGCTCTAGGTGCGGTCGTCCTGCGCTGGTGGCGCGTCCTCGACCTGGCGCGCCGTCACGCTCGGGCCGCTCCCGCGGCACCTACTCCCTCGGGCGCGCGTGCGACTCCTCGCGGGCGCGGACCCGCTCCGACGCCGGCGGCTCGACGGCCCCGACGCCGATGCCCTGCGTCGACTCGCGCACCACGAGGTGCGTCGGGAGCGGCGTGTCCGTCGTCTCGTCCTCGCCTTCTTCGAGCGCGACGAGCACCTTCTGCAGCATCAGCTCCCCGAGCGAGGCGAAGTCCTGCCGGACCGTCGTCAGCGGCGGGCACAGGTACGCCGCCTCGGGGATGTCGTCGAACCCGACGATGCTGACGTCGTCGGGGACGGCGAAGGACCGCTCCCGCAGGGCGGACATCAGGCCGAGCGCGGAGAGGTCGTTCGAGGCGAAGACCGCCATACCGGGTTCGAGGTCCATCTCCAGCCCGAGCCGGTAGCCGCCCGCTGCGGTCCAGTCGCCGTAGACCAGGTCGAGCACGGGCAGGCCCCGCTCGGCGAGCTCGTCTCGCCAGCCGCGCGCGCGCTCCACGGCGTCGGCCGCGTTGGCCGGGCCCGCGAGGTGCGCGATGCGCGTGTGCCCGAGCTCGGCCAGGTGCCGCACCGCCGACCGCGCACCGCGGTACTGGTCGATCTGCACGAGCAGCGGGCTGCGCCGCGAGGACGACGCAGCGGCGGCGACGGGGACCGACAGGTCGAGCGCCCGCACCATCTCCAGCACCCCGACGTCCATGACGATGACGACGATCGCGTCGACGCGCTGGCGCAGCAGGCCGTCGATCGCCGCGCGAACAGCTCCGGGGTCGTCGTCGACCGTGGTGACGGTGTCGACGCTGTAGCGCGCGGCGCGGGCGGCGATCGAGAAGTGCATCGCGATGCGGTTGGCCCCGTGATCGGTGACGGCGGGCGCGATGAGGCCGATCGTGCGGCTGCGCCGCGACACGAGGGAGCGCGGCGCGGGGGAGGGGGTGTAGCGCAGCTGGGCGATCGCCTGCTCGACGCGCGCGCGGGTCGCGGGGCGCACGTTGGGCGAGCCGTTGAGCACGCGGGAGACGGTCTGGTGCGAGACCCCCGCGAGGCGGGCCACGTCGAAGATGTTCGCGGCCCGGGTGGCCTTCTCGTCGGGCACGGTCAGCCCTCCTGCTCGTCCGGCCGGGCGACGAGCGCCAGGAGGGAGTCGACGGTCATGTCGCCCGCACGAAGCGTCTCCACGATGCGCCCGTCGCGCAGGATCGCCACCCGGTCGCCGACGCGCAGCACCTCCTCGAGCTCCGCAGAGATGAACATCACCGACAGGCCGTTGTCGGCGAGCTCGCCGACGAGGTTCTGGATGTCGACCTTGGCGCCGACGTCGATCCCACGCGTCGGCTCGTCGAGCACGAGGACGCGAGGCGCGAGCGCCAGCAGCCTGGCGAGCAGCACCTTCTGCTGGTTCCCGCCCGAGAGCGACCCGGCCGGACGGTCGAGGTCCGGTGGTCGCACCCCGAGCGCCTCGACCCAGCTCTGCGCGAGCTCACGCTGCCGCGCCGGGCGGATCCGGTGGAAGATCCCGCGATGGGCCTGGAGCGCGAGCGTGATGTTCTCGAGCACGGAGAGGTCAGCGAGGATGCCCTCGGTGCGCCGGTTCTCCGAGGAGTAGACCACCCCGATCGAGATCGCCTGCCGCGGCGAGTCGAGGTGCACCGGCTCGCCCTCGATCCGGATGACGCCCGCGTCGAGGTGCGTGGCGCCGGTCAGGGTGCGCGCGAGCTCGGTGCGCCCCGAGCCGAGCAGCCCGGCCATCCCGACGATCTCGCCCTCTCCCAGGTCGATGTCCGCCGCGGTGATGCCGCGTGCAGCCGTGACACCCCGCGCGCTGAGGAAGACCGGCGCATCGGGCGCGGTGTCGGGCTCGCGCTGGCGTGCCTTGAAGTCCGAGACGTCGTGCCCGAGCATCTTGTGCACGAGGTCGATGCGCAGCAGCTCGCGCGTGAGGTACTCGCCGACGAGCGCACCGTCGCGCAGCACCGTGACCCGGTCGCAGATCTCGTAGACCTGGTCGAGGAAGTGCGAGACGAAGAGGATGGCGACGCCACGCGCCTTCAGCTCGCGGATGATGCGGAACAGCTCGCCGACCTCGTCGAGGTCGAGGCTCGAGGTCGGCTCGTCCAGGACGAGCACGCGGACGTCGGTGGAGATGGCGCGCGCGATCGCGACCAGCTGCTGCACGGCCACCGAGTGGGTCCCGAGCGTCGACGCCGGGTCGATGTCGAGCCCGAGGTCGGCGAGGATCTCGGTGGCACGTGCGCGCATCCGCCGCTGGCTGACCAGACCGTGCGTGCGCGCCTCGCGGCCGAGCAGGATGTTCTCCGCGACCGACAGGTTCGGCAGCAGCTCGATCTCCTGGTAGACCGTGCTGATGCCGGCGCGCTGCGCGTCGTGCGGCGTGGCGAACGAGACCTGCTTGCCGTCGAGGACGAGCGTGCCCGCGTCGAGCGCGAGCGCGCCTGTCACGGCCTTGATCAGGGTCGACTTGCCCGCCCCGTTCTCTCCCATCAGCGAGTGCACCTCGCCGGGGAACATCCGGAACGAGACGTCGTCGAGCGCCGCGTCGGCGCCGAAGCGAACCGTCGCGCCGGTCAGCTCGAGCAGCGGCCGCGCCCCGTCCATGCCGCCATTATCCCGAGCGGGACGCGACTCGGACGCCATCGCCTCCGACGTGGCTATCGTCTTCGCTCCGATCGCGCCACGATCGCGCGCTGGACCACGATGAACAGCAGCAGCAGCGCACCGATGATGATCTGCATCCACGACTGCTCGGCGCCCATGAACGAGATGATCGTCTTGATCGTCCCGTAGACGAAGACACCGACGAGCGAGCCGAGGACGTAGCCCCGGCCGCCGGTGAGCAGCGTGCCCCCGATGACCACCGCGGCGATCGCGTCGAGCTCTGTGCCGATGCCGTTGCGCGGGTAGCCGGCCCCGGAGTACGCGGTGAGCACCAGTCCCGACAGCCCGCCGCAGAAGCCGCTGATCACGTACGCCAAGACCTTGGTCCGGGCCACGTCGAGCCCCATCAGCCGCGCGGACTGCTCGTTGCCCCCGATCGCGTAGATCGTGCGGCCGAAGCGGGTCAGGTGCAGCGCGAACGCAGCGGCCGCGACGGCCAGCAGGGCGATGATGCCGGTCGGCGTGACGTACCAGTCGCCGAGCCTGATCCGGTTCTGCTGCAACCACAGGATGCCGGTGTCCTCGACCTTGATCGACGACAGGCTGACGACATAGGCGAGACCGCGTGCCAGGAACAGCCCCGCGAGCGACGCGATGAACGGCTGCACGCTGAAGTACTGCACGAGCAGCCCGATGAGCAGCCCGATGACAGCACCCCCCACGAGCATCGTCACGATCGCGAGCCACGCCGGCACCCCCTGCGCGAGCATCCGGGCACCCAGGATCCCGGTGAAGGCCATCACCGAGCCGACCGAGAGGTCGATCCCGGCCGTCAGGATGACGAACGTCATGCCGACGGCGAGGACGACCAGGTAGGCGTTGTCCAGGAGCAGGGCCGAGATGTTGCCCGGCGAGAGGAAGTCCCCCCGCAGGAACACCTCCGCGCCGGCGAACAGCAGCGCGAGGATGACCAGCGCGGCGAACGTCGGCATCATCCCGGCGCGGCGGCTGAGGAACGACTGGTACGTCGGCGTCGGGCGCCCCGTGGTCGCCACGTCCGTCACTGTCGCGCTCATGACGCCACCTCCGCCTTGGTCCGGTCATGGACAGTCGTTCTGCCGGTCCGCAGCGACGCGCCCGCAGCCCGCAAGGCGTTCTTCGTCCGCGGCGACTGGACGATCACGACGGCCACCACGACGACCGCGAAGAACATCGGGCTCTGAGCCGACGGGACGCCGAGGAACAGGATCGTCGAGTCGAGCGTCTGGATGATCAGCACACCGAGCACGGTCCCGGCGATCGAGAACTTGCCGCCCGCCAGCGACGTGCCGCCGAGCACGACGGCGAGGATCGCGTACAGCTCGATCATCAGGCCGGCGGAGTTCGCGTCGGCCGCCTTGATGTTCGAGGCGTAGATGATCCCGGCCAAGCCGGCGAAGCCGCCGCTGACGACGTAGGCGCCCCAGATGATCCCGCGGGAGCGGACACCTGCCAGGCGGCTCGCCTCGGGGTTGATGCCCACCGCCTCGGTCAGCACTCCCAGCGCGGTGCGGCGCTCGACCACGGCGATCACGGCGATCGCGGCCACGGAGATCAGGAAGGCGAACGGGAGCAGCACGAGGTACCCGCTCGCGATGAACGCGAGGGGATCGGAGTTCACGGTGGTGATGAACCCGCCGGTGATCAGCAGCGCGACGCCACGGCCGGCGAGCATCAGCACGAGGGTCGCGATGATCGGCTGGATGCCCAGCGCCGACACGAGGAACCCGTTCCACGCGCCGAGCACCAGGGAGACCAGCAGCGCGGCGACGACCGCCACGAGCACCGTGCCCAGGCCGCCCGGGTCGCTCGAGTTGTCGATGATCGTCAGGGCGACGGCACCGGAGACGGCCATCACGGCACCGACGGACAGGTCGATCCCGCGCGTCGCGATGACGATCGTCATGCCGAGCGCGACGAGCATCAGCGGCGCGCTGTTGCGCAGGATGTCGATCAGCGCGCCGTACAGCTCGCCGTCCTGCAGCGTGATCTTGAGGAACGCAGGCCGCGCGATCGCGTTGATCGCGATCAGTGCGACCAGGGCCGCGGCGGGCCAGAACAGTCGGTGTCTCCAGATGCGCGTCACGCCGCACTCCCCTTGCCCTCGTTGGCCAGGTAGTCGATGAGGCCGTCCATGTCGACCTCGCTCGAGTCGAGCTCACCGATCTTCTTGCGGTCCCGCAGCACCGCGATCCGCTGTGCCAATCGAAGCACCTCCTCGAGCTCGGAGGAGATGAAGATGACGGAGAGTCCCTGGGCGGAGAGCTCGGAGACCTTGTGCTGGATGTCAGCCTTGGCGCCGACATCGATGCCTCGGGTGGGCTCGTCGAGGACCAGTAGCTCGGGGGCGGTGGCGAGCCACCGGGCCAGCAGCACCTTCTGCTGGTTGCCGCCCGAGAGGTTGGCGACCACCGTCTGGGGGTCCGCAGGCCGCACGTCGAGGGCCTCGATGTACTCGGCGACGATCGCGTCCTGCTCGCTCTTGCGCAGCTTGCGCATCCATCCCTTGCGCGCCTGGATCCCGAGCACGATGTTCTCCGCGACGGTGAGGTCCGCGACGATGCCCTCGCCCCGGCGGTCCTCGGAGGAGAAGGAGATACGCCGGTCGATCGCGTGGCGAGGCGACGTGATACGCGCCGCGGCGCCGTGCACCGTGACGTGGCCGGAGTCGAGGTGGTCGGCGCCGTACAGCAGCCGGACCAGCTCGGTCCGGCCCGAGCCGAGCAGCCCGGCGAGGCCGACGACCTCGCCGGGGTAGACCTCGAGGTCCGCCGGCTCGAGCACGCCGCGCCTGCCCACGCCCTCGGCGCGCAGCACGGGCTCTCCGGAACGGTCGATGACGCGGCGCGCCGACCGGGACAGTGCCTCGAGGTCCTCGAGCTCGCGCCCGATCATCTTGGTGACCAGCGCGTCCCTCGTCAGCTCGGCGACGGGGTACTCGCCGACCAGGGCGCCGTTGCGCAGCACCGTGATCCGGTCGGAGATCTCGTAGACCTGGTCGAGGAAGTGGGAGACGAACAGGATCGCGACGCCGGTGTCGCGCAGCTCGCGGATGACGCCGAACAGCTGCTCGACCTCACCGCGGTCCAGGCTCGACGTCGGCTCGTCGAGGATCAGCACCTTGGCCTCGAGCACCATGGCTCGGCTGATCGCGACCAGCTGCTGGATGGCGATCGAGTGCGCCGACAGCAGCGAGCGCGGGTCGATCCCCAGGCCGAGCCCTTCCAGGTGACGCCTGGCCTCGGCATGCGTCGCGCGCCAGTCGATCGCACGGTTGCGATGCAGCTCGTGGCCGAGCATGACGTTCTCGCCGACCGTGAGGTTGGGGCAGAGGTTGACCTCCTGGTAGACGGTGGAGATGCCGGCCGCCTGGGCATCGGCCGTCGCGGCGAAGGTCCGCCGGTCACCCGCGACCAGGATCGTCCCGCTGTCGATCGCGTAGACCCCGGTGAGCGCCTTGATCAGGGTGGACTTGCCGGCTCCGTTCTCGCCCATGAGCGAGTGGATCTCTCCCGGTCGTAGCAGGAAGTCGACGTTGTCGAGCGCGAGCACACCGGGGAACTGGATGGTGATGCCGCGCATCTCGACGATGGGATGGACCTCGGTGTCCGCAGGCATGTTCGTTGCTCTCTCGTCGATACGGGCGGGGGGCGACGTCGGGGCCTGTGACGCTGGCCCCGACGCCGTCTCCGCGCGAGCGGTCAACCGTGCGGATCAGTACTTGCGGTCCGGCAGCGCCTTCTCGGCGGCGGCCTGGTCGAACGCCTGGTCCGTGACGATCGTGCGCTTGTCGACGGTCGTACCGGCGATCACGTCCTTCACGAGGCTGGCTGCCTTCTCACCGAGGAGCGGGTTGCACTCGACGATGTAGTTGATCTTGCCGTCGACGAGCGCCTGCATGCCGTCGTGCACCGCGTCGATCGAGACGATCTTGATGTCCACGCCAGGCTTGGCGCCTGCGGCCTCGATCGCTTCGATGGCGCCGAGCGCCATGTCGTCGTTGTGCGCGTAGACCAGGTCGATGCCGTCGACGCCGTACTTCTGGAGGAAGCCCTCCATGACCGACTTGCCGCCGTCACGCGTGAAGTCGCCGGTCTGGGAGTCGATCTTCTCGATCGACGAGCCCGCGATGGCCGAGTCGAAGCCCTCGGCGCGGTCGTTGGCCGGGGCCGAACCCGTCGTTCCCTCGAGGACGACCATCTTGGTCGGCGCGGTGAACGTCTTCGCTGCCCACTGGCCGGCCTTCTCGCCCTCGAGCTTGAAGTCGAGGCCGACCCAGGTGGCGTAGAGGTCCTCGGGCGCCGTGATGGTGCGGTCCTCGAGGATCACCGGGATCTTGGCGTCCTTCGCCTCCTTGAGGACGTCCTCCCACCCGTCCTCGACGATCGGAGCGATCACGATCGCGTCGACCTTCTGGTTGATGAATGATCGGACCGCCGCGATCTGGGCGGCCGGGTCGTTGTCCGCCGCGTTGAACACGAGGTTGAAGCCGGCGTCCGCGGAGAACGCGGACTTCATCGACTCGGTGTTCGCGCTGCGCCAGCCGCTCTCGGAGCCGGTCTGCGCGAAGCCCACCGTGACGGTGTCGCCTCCGCTCCCGGCCGAGCCGCTCGAGCCCGACGAGCATCCAGTAGCTGTGAGGGCGACCGCCCCCAGCAGGGCAAGCCCTGACAGGATCCGCTTCCGCATATCCAAAGCCTCCTCGTTTCGGCCCGGCGTCGTTGCCGGACTCGGGGTGCTGCCTCTCAACCCATGCCGCAGGTCGTGTGATGGATATTAGCGCTAACATCCCCGGTGCTGGCTAGCCCTTGTGCATCACATTTGGGTAACAACCAAATCTGTCGAAATGGCGCTGACCTGCGGCTATGTGGTCTGCTTGCGTCATCACATCCCATCACATCTGGGAGAGCAGGAGGATCGAGCCCGGCACGTCGGTGCCGGCGCGGTCACGGGCGGGGTGGGCACCGCCGGACACGAGCGCCGGCGCCCCGCCCGGAGCGCACCTGGCGCCGGACGCCGCGAGTGCAACCGCGCTGGACCGGACGAGGGGATGCGGCGAGCACGCAGGGTGGTGCTCGTCGTCGTCCGGGATCCGGCCGCCCAGGCGGGGCGGGGGCTGCGCCGACGATCGGCGCGCACGACCGACGGCGTCGAGACCCGGGGAGTCGGGGAGGAGATCACCACGCACCCGCCGGGGTCAGGGAGCGTGCCGTCCCGCCGGTTCGGTGGGACGGGCCCTGAACTCAGGCCGGGTCGTCTGGGCTCTCGAGCTTCGCGCGCAGATCGGACACGCCTTCGACGAGGTGCTCGTGCATGGCCCATCGCGCACGCTCGGGACTCCGGGACCGGATGGCTTCGAGGATCCGGTCGTGGGCCTCGATCGCGCGATCCCTGGCACCCATGTCCTGCGATGTCCGACGTCGCCCCTCCTGGAGCACGTCCTCGAGGGGCTCGAACATCCGGGCGAGGGCCGGGTTGCCTGCCGCCCGCATGACTGCCTGGTGGAACTCCAGGTCCGCGGCGATGGACTGCTCGAGATCGTCTCGACCGTCGCGACTGCGCGCCTGGGCGCTCTCGATGGCCGCGAGCTGGGCCTGGGTGCGGCGCATCGCCGCGAGCTCGGCGGTCCCGACCTCGACCAGCTGTCGCACCTCGTACAGCTGGAGCATGTGCGCCACGAAGTCCGCCTGGTCCGCCATGACGGCGCGGAGCACGGCTGCGTCGAGCGGGTTCCAGCCGTCGCGAGCGGTGACGACGCTCCCGCGGCCGCGCTGCACCTCGATCACGGACTTCTCCCGGAGGACCTTGAGCGCCTCGCGGATCGTGAGTCGGCTGACACCCTCACGCTTCGCGAGCTCACCCTCGGAGGGGAGCATCGCCCCGGGGGGATACCGGGCCTGGACGATCTCGGTCAGCAGGCGGGTGGCGATCTGATCGCTGAGTGTCTCCACGGCCGCTCCAGCCCGCCTCGGGTGTTCGTCGGGGTCTTCGACGTCTCGTCGAGAGTATGGCAGTTGTCCGACAGGTCCGCCGGAGCGCCATGGCCGACGTGCCGGACGGCCCCCGGATCGGCCGGCAGCGGGGCTTGACCGCAGCAGCGTAGGAGGACACCATGTCTGGCACAGGACAACTTGTCAGACAGGTCTGTCTGACAAGTTGTCCGGAGCGGTGCTCGGCTCGTGCCGAGGTGAGCATCGCGGACAGGTCCGAGAGGTGAGGGTGGCAGACGTGGTGGTCGAGGCTGAGGTCCTGGCGGGCTTCCCGCCGGAGGTCGCCGTCGACCCGGCCGAGGTCGCGGCCTCGGTCGCAGCGGCGCCCCGCGTGCTGGTCGTGCTCGACGACGACCCGACGGGTACCCAGTCCGTCGCCGACCTGCCGGTGCTGCTGCGGTGGGAGGTCGAGGACTTCCGCTGGGCCTTCACCCACCGGGTGGGGGACGGGCCGGCCCCCGCGGTGTACGTGCTCACCAACAGCCGCAGCCTCGACGCGGCGTCTGCGGCGACCAGGACCCGGGACGTGGTGACCACGGCACTGGCCGCGGCCGCGGAGACCGGCACGGCGCTCGGCTTCGTCAGCCGGAGCGACTCCACCCTGCGCGGGCACTACCCGCTCGAGCCGGACGTCATCGCCGCGACGCTGTCCGAGGTGGCCGGGCTGGCGACCGACGGGGTGGTGATCGTCCCGGCGTTCCCCGACGCGGGTCGGATCACCATCGGCGGCGTGCACTACATGCGCAGCGACGGCGCCCTGACCCCGGTGGCGAGCACCGAGTACGCGAAGGACGCCACCTTCGGCTACCGGAGCTCGGACCTGGCCCGCTACGTGGAGGAGAAGTCGGCCGGGCGGTTCGCCGCGTCGGACGTCATCGTCCTGGACCTGTCTGTCGTCCGGGGCGGCCCGGCCCGGATCGCCGCGGCCGTGGCGGACGCGGAGGGCTCGACCCCGATCGTGGTGGACGCGGTCACGGAGGACGACCTGCGGGCGCTGGCCCTAGGCCTGGCGCTGGCCGAGGCCCAGGGCAAGCGACTGCTCTATCGCGTGGGACCTCCTTTCGTCCGGGCCCGGATCGGGCAGGCGGAGCACCCGGCCCTGACCCGGGCACAGGCGTGTGCGGGGGCAGGCCCGGGTGGTGGGCTGGTCGTGGTCGGCTCGCACGTGGGGACCACGACCCGGCAGCTGGGCGTGCTGACCCGTCGGCACACCTCGGCCGCCGTCGTGGAGCTCCGGGTCGAGCTCCTGCTGGACGAGGACGCCGCGGGGCCCCACGTCACGGCCACTGCGTCGGCGGTCGCTGCCGCGCTGCCTCGGAACGACGTGGTCCTGCACACCAGCAGGCTGCTGACGAGGTCAGAGGACCCGGCCGGGAGCCTGCGCATCGCTCGTGCCGTCTCGGCGGGCGTCGTCGAGGTCGTGCGTCGGGTGGTCGAGCTGCGCGCACCACGGTTCGTCGTCGCGAAGGGTGGCATCACGTCCTCCGACGTCGCTGCACTCGGCCTGGGGATGCGCCGGGCAGTCGTCCGCGGCCCGATGCTGCCCGGCATCGTCTCGCTGTGGGAGCCGATGGACGGCTCCGCCGTCGGCATCCCCTACGTGGTGTTCGCCGGCAACGTCGGTGACGACGATGCCCTGGACGCCGTGGTGCGCACGCTCAGCACGACCCGATGACCCTTCGACCGGCAGGAGAGTGACCATGCCGCACACGCCGGCTCCCGGAACCCTCGGCTACACCGTCGCCGTCCTCGGGCTGGGCGCGATGGGCCTGCCCATGGCGACCCGGCTCGCCACCGGGCTCACCGTTCGCGCGTTCGACATCGACGCCTCCCGGCTCGGGCTCGCGGCGGGCACGGGTGTGGAGCCGAGCGGCTCGGCGCGTGCGGCGGTCACCGGCGCCGATGCGGTGCTCCTCGCAGTGCGCAGCGGTGCCCAGCTCGACGACGTCCTGTTCGGTCCGGACGGTGTGGCCGCGGCGCTACGACCCGGAGCGGTGGTCATCCTCACCAGCACCGTGGGTACCGATGCCATCCCCGCAACGGTCGCCGGACTCGCCACGCACGGCGTGTCCCTCGTCGATGCACCCCTGTCCGGCGGCCCGGCCCGGGCGGGTGCCGGTGACCTGCTGGTCGTCGTCGGAGCCGAGCCCGCAGCGCTCGACCGGGCACGTCCCGTCCTGGACCTGCTCGCCTCGACCCTGACGGTGGTGGGGGACCGGCCCGGTGACGGTCAGGCGCTCAAGACCGTCAACCAGCTGCTGTGCGGCGTGCACATCGCTGCCGCCGCCGAGGCGCTGGCGCTGGCCGGCGCGCTCGGCCTCGACCAGGCCAGGACCCTCGAGGCGCTGGAGGCCGGTGCGGCTGGTTCGTTCATGCTCTCCAACCGTGGCCCGCGGATGCTCCAGGCCTACGACGACCAGGGCGCCGAGGTGCTCAGCCGCCTCGACATCTTCGTCAAGGACATGGGCATCGTCGGCAGGGCCACGCGCAAGGCCGGCCTGCCGTCGCCGCTCGCCGCGGCCGCCGAGCAGCTCTACCTGCTTGGCCAGGCCCAGGGGCTCGGCGCCGCGGACGACTCAGCGGTCATCACGGTGATCGCGCCCCGTGGCGACGCCGACCCCCCGCGCAACCCGCCCGGACGCGCACGTACCGCCCACTGACCCCGACCACCGACGACAGGATGGCAACGACCATGGACTACACCACTCTGGGAGCGAGCGGGACCTCGGTCTCCCGGTTCGCTCTGGGCACGATGACCTTCGGGCGCGAGGCGTCCGAGGAGGACTCGTTCGCCCAGCTCGACCGCTTCACCGAGCTGGGCGGGAACCTGATCGACACCGCCGACGTGTACGCGGGCGGCGAGAGCGAGCGGATCGTGGGCCGCTGGCTGGCGCGGCAGGCGCCCGGTGGCCGTGACCAGGTCGTGCTGGCGACCAAGGCTCGTTTTCCCATGGGCGCCGGGCCCAACGACGTCGGCCTCTCGCGCAAGCACCTCGCGGCAGCGCTCGATGCCTCCCTCGGGCGGCTCGGCGTCGAGACGATCGACCTCTACCAGGTGCATGCCTACGACCCGTACACGCCGCTGCCGGAGACCATGGCGTTCCTGAGCGACGCGGTCTCGGCGGGCAAGATCCACTACGCGGGCCTGTCGAACTTCACGGGGTGGCAGCTCCAGCGGGCGGTCGACGTCGCCGAGCTCCGGGGTGGCGTCAGGCCGGTCAGCATCCAGCCTCAGTACAACCTCCTCGCGCGCGAGATCGAGTGGGAGGTCGTGCCGGCGGCCCTGGCCAACGGCCTCGGGATCCTGCCGTGGTCTCCGTTGGGCGGAGGCTGGCTCACCGGGAAGTACTCGAGTCCCCAGGCGCCGCGTGGCAGCACGAGGCTCGGCGACGACGCCGCGCTCAAGGCCAGGGCGTCAGGTGGGCGAGTCGACCCGTCGCGTGTCGCGGCCATCGTCGACGCCGTCCGTGAGATCGCGTCGGAGCGTTCTGCGTCGATGGCGCAGGTGGCGCTCGCCTGGGTGCGATCGCGGCCCGGTGTGACCTCGGTGATCCTCGGAGCACGGACCATCGACCACCTGAACGACAACCTGGGAGCGGTCGACCTCCACCTGACCGACGCCGAGATGCAGCGCCTGACGACGGTGAGCGAGCCGGTCGCCGGCGCCTACCCCTACGGCGAGACCGGTAGCGAGCAGCACACCCGACGGCTGGGAGGCGGACGATGAACGGGACTGCTCGCGGGCTCCTCGGGTCGGGCCGGGGGTCGGACGCATGATCGCCTACCGGAACCTGGGCCGCTCCGGCCTGAAGATCACCGAGATCACCTACGGGAACTGGCTGACGCACGGGTCACAGGTCGAGAACGAGACCGCGACGGCGTGCGTGCGTGCGGCGCTCGAGGTCGGGATCACGAGCTTCGACACGGCGGACGTCTATGCCAACACCCGGGCCGAGAGCGTGCTCGGCGAAGCGCTCAAGGGTGAGCGCCGTCAGGGCCTGGAGATCTTCACCAAGGTCTTCTTCCCGACCGGCCCGGGCGGGGCCAACGACAAGGGGCTGTCGCGCAAGCACATCCTCGAGTCGATCGACGGGTCGTTGCGGCGCCTGCAGACCGACTATGTCGACCTCTACCAGGCGCACCGCTACGACCACGGGACGCCCCTGGAAGAGACCATGCAGGCGTTCGCCGACGTCGTCCGCCAGGGCAAGGCGCTCTACATCGGGGTGAGCGAGTGGACGGCGGAGCAGATCCGCGCCGGCAAGAAGCTGGCGGACGAGCTCGGCATCTCCCTGGTGTCCAACCAGCCGCAGTACTCGATGCTGTGGCGGGTGATCGAGGGCGAGGTCGTGCCCACCAGCGAGGAGCTGGGCATCTCTCAGGTGGTCTGGTCGCCGGTTGCGCAGGGCGTGCTCACCGGCAAGTACCGGCCCGGTGCACCGCCTCCGAAGGGATCGCGGGCCGACGATGCCAAGGGCGGCGCGCAGACGATCAGCCAGTTCCTCGGCGAGCCGGAGGTGATTCGTCGGGTCCAGGGGTTGCGTCCGGTCGCCGAAGAGCTCGGCCTGTCCATGGCTCAGCTCGCGGTCGCGTGGGTGCTGCAGAACTCGGACGTCG
This sequence comes from Actinomycetales bacterium, assembly GCA_038252305.1. Classification (GTDB taxonomy): domain Bacteria; phylum Actinomycetota; class Actinomycetes; order Actinomycetales; family Cellulomonadaceae; genus Actinotalea. Next base: position 30,171 of record JBBSAL010000044.1, read on the forward strand.
CGGCGGCGATCATCGGCGCTTCCCGCCCGGAGCAGGTCGCCGAGAACGCCAAGGCGTCCGGTGTGCGGATCCCCGCCGAGCTGATGGCGCGCATCGACGAGGTGCTCGGCGACGTCGTGGTCTCGGACCCTGCCGAGACGCTCAAGAGCTCGCCGGCGTCGACATGAGCGCGATGCGGGGTGGCTGCGTGCGGAGGTTCACACGAGAACCGCGGCGTCGTCAGCTCTCTCCCGACGTGATCGCTGGGGTCCCCGCGGGGTCCGGCTCCTGCTCTCGGCCGACACCGCCGGCGGGCCACGGTCGATTGACCGTCCCCATCCCCGGTGCTAGCGTGCAGAAACCGTTTTCGGAGGGTCTTGCCGTCGAGCTCGGGCGTCGACGCACCAGGCACCAGTGGTGTGCCCGACCGCCGACGGGGATCCGGGATCACGACGCCCACCTGTTCGTCCACACGTCTTCGAGGGATGCCATGACTGCGATGCTCGGTTCGTCCACCGTCACCCGCCCGGTCGGGGTGCGCTCGTGACGGGCCGGGTGGTGGTGACGGGTGCGGCGGGCAAGCTGGGCCGTGCGGTGGTCAGGCACCTGGTGGAGTCGGGTTGGGAGGTGCTGGCGGTCGACCGGGTGCGGCCGGCCGGCTACGAGGGTGAG
>JBBSAL010000045.1:0-30772 GCA_038252305.1 Actinomycetales bacterium
AACGGGCGACCACCTCGCGGTCCCGCGACCGGCATGAACGGCGCCACCCGCGCCCACTCCTGATCCGACAACACCGCGAAACGACTCACCGGACCAGGCTCGCGCACTACGACCCCGGAACTTGGGAGACACGCCCTAGGCCGGAGACCGGTTCTCCCCGTCCCACGACGGGTGTTCGCCGAGAGCAGGTGCGCCGATCGCGACGTTCTCGACCTGACGACGTACCCTGGTGCCTGCGAGGTATCCCTCGCCACCGACGTCAGACGACTGATCGTCCCGACCATCCCCGCGGAGGGACCATGACCGACACGACCGAGACCACGACCCACGGCGTCGTGCTCACCGACGTGGCAGCGGGCAAGGTCCGCAGCCTCATCGAGCAGGAGGGCCGCGACGACCTGCGCCTGCGCGTCGCCGTGCAGCCCGGCGGCTGCTCCGGCCTGATCTACCAGCTCTACTTCGACGAGCGTGTCCTGGACGGCGACGTCACGCGCGACTACGACGGTGTCGAGGTCGTCGTCGACCGGATGAGCGTCCCCTACCTGGAGGGCGCGACGATCGACTTCGCCGACACCATCGAGAAGCAGGGCTTCACGATCGACAACCCCAACGCCGGCAGCGCCTGCGCCTGCGGGGGCTCCTTCTCCTGAGCAGCACCCCTCGGCACGGCGGGCGGTCACCCCTCGGGTGGCCGCCCGACCTGCGTCAGGGGCCGATCTCGACGGTCGTCGCCCAGCCGTCCTCGACCGGACGGGTCGCCAGCACGCAGTGACCGCGCATCCGGGCCCATGCCGGGATGTCGTGCCGCGCGGCGGCATCGGTCCACCAGACCTCGACCTGCTCGCCCGGGGCGAGGTCCTTCGCCACCGCGGCCAGACGGATGATCGGCATCGGGCATCGCAGCCCACGCGCGTCGAGGATCACAGCCCGCCCGCCCCCAGGAACGACCTGACGGCCGCCACCGCCGGGCCCACGGCAGCGCCGAAGCGTGCGACGTCCTCCTCCGAGGTGCCGCGGGGGAGCGCGACCCGCACGTTCCCGTGCGTGAGCGCACCCATCGCGGCGAGCACATGGCTCGGCTCCAGCGCGCTCGACGTGCAGGCCGAACCCGAGCCGACGGCGAAGCCCGCGCGGTCGAGCGCGTCCACGAGCGACTCCCCGTCGACGTAGAGGCAGGAGAACGTCAGGACGTGCGGGAGCCGGTCCAGCGGGTCGCCCAGCACGACGACGTCCGGCACCTGCGCCAGCTCCAGGCGCAACCTGTCGATCAGCCGGTGCCGGCGCTCAGCGGCCTCGACCTGGTCCGCGAGCACCGCCCGCAGCGCCGCCGCGGCGGCGACGGCCTGCGGCACCCCCACGCCCCCGGGTGCCCAGGGATCGTCGTCCTCGGGCAGGAACGGGCGCGTGCGCACCCGCGACCGGACGGCCAGGACACCGATCCCGACGGGCCCGCCCCAGTCGGCCGGGTCCGCCGCGAGGACGTCCCAGGAAGGGCCGACCGGCTCGTGGCCGAGGGACGCCCCGGCGTCGACGAGCAACGGGACCCCCGCGCGGGTGCACGCCTCGTGGGCGTCCGGAAGCGGCTGCCGCGTGCCCACCTCGCCGTTCGCGTGCTGCAGCGCCGCGAGGGCGACCTCCGGCCCGGCGACGGCCCGGGTCCAGGTCTCGAGGTCGACGCGCGCGACGGCGTCGACCGGGACGGCGACCGGGTCCGCGTCCACGTGCCGCGCCGCGGCGAGCACCGCGGCCCGCTCGACGGCGCTGGTCACCACGCGGCTGCCGACCCTGCGCCGGCCGGCGGCCATGGCGAGCACCGCGCCGTGCAGGCTCGCGGTGTGCCCGGGGGTCAGGTGCAGCTCCTCGACCCGGCAGCCGAGTGCCGCGGCGATCTCGGCGCGGGCGCCGTCGAGCAGGAGCCGGGCCCTTCGTCCCTCGGAGTGCAGACGTCCAGGGTCGGCCCAGCCATCGTCCAGCGAGGCCAGCAGTGCCTCGCGGGCCGCCGGGTGCAGGGGCGCCCGGCCGCCCGCGTCGAGGTAGACCCTGGTCTGCGTCACGTGTCCACGCTACGCATCGCGAGGTCGAGGACGCGAGGTGCAATCGATCCACCGACGGGGCTTCCTCGCGCTACTGTTGCCACCGGGGACCTAGGTCCCACCCGTGAGTTCCTCCAGAAGCAGGGTTCGAACCTCGACCCCATCGGTGACGATGGGGTCGACGACGTGAAGGTGAGTGTGGACGTGCAACACCCTCGACGCAGGCGGCCGGCTCAGCTCGCTGCCCTCGCGCTGGTGCTCACCCTGGCGCTGAGCGGTTGTTCCGCAGAGGCCAAGCGTGGCTTCCTGCCGGGCTACAGCGACGGTCAGGTCACCAACATGACCGGACGGATCACCTCGCTGTGGACGGGCTCGTGGATCGCCGCGCTCGCGGTGGGCGTGATCACGTGGGGCCTGATCATCTGGTGCGTCGCGGTGTACCGCAAGCGTCGTGACGACGACACGCTCCCGGTCCAGCTCCGGTACCACGTGCCACTCGAGATCATGTACGTGATCCTGCCGTTCCTCATGCTCGGCGTCCTGTACTTCTACACGCAGCGCGACGCCTCGGCGATCGTCGACACGTCCAAGACGCCGGATGTCACCGTCCAGGTCTGGGGCAAGCGCTGGAGCTGGGACTTCAACTACCTGGACTCGAACGTCTGGGACTCCGGCGAGCACGTCGTGAACGTCGGCAGCAGCGACCCGTCGGCGCTGCCGACGCTCTACCTGCCCGTGAACAAGCGGGTCGAGATCAAGGTCGACTCCCGCGATGTCATCCACTCGTTCTGGGTGCCCGCGTTCCTCTTCAAGCGCGACATGATCCCCGGGCGCGAGAGCTCGTTCCAGATCATCCCCGAGCGGCTGGGCACCTACGCCGGCAAGTGCGCTGAGCTCTGCGGCGAGAACCACTCGAGCATGCTCTTCAACGTGAAGGTCGTCACCCAGCAGGAGTACGACCAGCACATGGCCGACCTCAAGGCGGCCGGGCAGACCGGCGTCCTCGGCGCCGACCTCAACCCGACAGACAAGCCGTCCGCGACCGTCGGGAGCAACTGATGACGACCTACGCCGAGCTCCCCACCGCCGAGGTCGTCCCGGCTCGTAAGCGGTCGATGGGGTCGCAGGTCATCCGCTGGGTGACCTCGACCGACCACAAGACGATCGGGTACATGTACCTGATCGCCTCGTTCACGTTCTTCCTCATCGGTGGCGTGATGGCCCTGCTGATCCGTGCAGAGCTCTTCGAGCCCGGGATGCAGATCGTCAGCAAGGACCAGTACAACCAGCTGTTCACGATGCACGGCACGATCATGCTGCTGCTCTTCGCGACACCGTTGTTCGCGGGATTCGCCAACGTCATCATGCCGCTGCAGATCGGCGCGCCCGACGTGGCCTTCCCGCGGCTGAACATGTTCGCGTTCTGGCTGTACGTCTTCGGTGGCCTGATCGCCGTCTCCGGCTTCCTCACCCCCGGTGGTGCCGCCTCGTTCGGCTGGTTCGCCTACGCGCCGCTGTCCAACGCGATCAACTCGCCGGGACTAGGCGGTGATCTCTGGGTCTTCGGTCTCGCCCTCGGTGGTTTCGGCACGATCCTCGGAGCCGTGAACTTCATCACCACGATCCTCACCATGCGCGCGCCGGGCATGACGATGTTCCGGATGCCGATCTTCACCTGGAACACCCTCGTCACGAGCCTGCTCGTGCTGATGGCGTTCCCGCCGCTCGCCGCCGCCCTCTTCGCCCTCGGCGCCGACCGCCGCCTCGGTGCGCAGGTCTTCAACGCCGAGAACGGCGGGGCGATCCTCTGGCAGCACCTCTTCTGGTTCTTCGGGCACCCCGAGGTCTACATCATCGCGCTGCCGTTCTTCGGCATCATCACCGAGATCCTCCCGGTGTTCAGCCGCAAGCCGGTGTTCGGCTACAAGGGCCTGGTGTACGCGACGATCGCGATCGGCGCCCTCTCGGTGACGGTGTGGGCCCACCACATGTACGTGACCGGTGCGGTGCTCCTGCCCTTCTTCTCCCTGATGACGATGCTCATCGCGGTGCCGACCGGTGTGAAGTTCTTCAACTGGATCGGCACGATGTGGCGCGGCAAGCTCACCTTCGAGACGCCCATGCTCTGGACCATCGGCTTCATGGTGACCTTCCTCTTCGGTGGTCTGACCGGCGTGATCCTGGCCAGCCCTGCGCTCGACTTCCACGTGTCCGACACCTACTTCGTGGTGGCTCACTTCCACTACGTGGTGTTCGGCACGGTGGTCTTCGCGATGTTCGCCGGCTTCTACTTCTGGTGGCCGAAGATGACCGGCAAGATGCTCGACGAGCGTCTGGGCAAGATCCACTTCTGGCTGCTCTTCTTCGGCTTCCACACCACGTTCCTCATCCAGCACTGGCTGGGTGTCGAGGGCATGCCGCGGCGCTACGCCGACTACAGCCCCCAGGACGGCTTCACGCTCTTCAACCAGATCTCGACCGTCGGTGCCTTCGTCCTCGCCGCGTCGACGCTCCCGTTCTTCTGGAACGTCTACATCACCGCGAAGCGTGCGCCGAAGGTCACCGTCGACGACCCGTGGGGCTATGGCGCCTCGCTGGAGTGGGCGACCTCCTGCCCGCCGCCGCGGCACAACTTCACCTCGCTGCCGCGCATCCGGTCCGAGCGCCCCGCGTTCGACCTGCACCACCCCGAGGTCGCAGCGATGGACCACGTCGCGCCTGATCTCCACTCGCTGGACGGCGCCGGCAACGGTCATGACGGCTCGGACGACGTTCAGGGAGCGCAGCGATGAAGGCCACCGTCGGGATCCTCAGCATCTTCACGGGGTTCTTCCTCGTGGTGGGTGTCGTCTACGGCATCTGGAGCCACGGCGAGGCCGTCGGGCTGGGAGCGCTGCTGCTCTGCGCCGGCCTGGCCGGGATGATCGCCTTCTACCTCGCGGTGGCCGACCGACGTAACGGTCAGATCCCCGAGGACAACCCGCTCGCCGAGATCGAGGACGGCGCCGGTGACCAGGGCACCTTTGCCCCGTGGAGCTGGTGGCCGCTGGTCCTGGCGCTCGGTGCCGCGATCTCGTTCGCGTCGCTCGCCGTCGGCTGGTGGCTCATCGCCATCGGTGGCTTCGTCGGCATCATCGGTCTGATCGGCTGGTCCTTCGAGTACTCCCGCGGGATCCACGCGCACTGAGACGGTGGGCGATGTCCGCTGAGACGTCCCTCCTCGCCGAGCTCGTCGAGGCCGAGCAGAGCCTGCACCGAGCAGCTCGTCTCTCACGCGAGGAGTTCGAGGCCCTCACGGCACCCGACTTCCGAGAGATCGGTGCGTCCGGGCACGGGTACGACCGTGAGCAGGTGTGGCGGGCACTGGAGCAGGAGCGCCGCGCCGGGGAGCCCCGTTCCGTCCTCTCCGTCGAGGAGCCGTGCAGCCGCCGTCTCGGCCCGCACACGTACCTGCTGACCTATCGGAGTGCCCAGGGCCCCCGAAGGGCCCACAGGGCGAGCATCTGGGAGCGCACGTCCGCCGGCTGGCGGATCGTCCATCACCAGGGGACGCTGACCGCGGACTGAGCCGCACGCGTTCGCCTCTGCCCGGTCCGTCACCGCCTGTGACGCACTGTGCCCAGCCCCCGGCAGGGGACTGGGCACAGCCAGAGGGGTCGACCTGAGGGTCGGTCAGCTCGGGACGATGAGCCCGGAGGTCTGCGTGGCGGCGCGGTCGAAGCGTGCGCCGGCGTCGGCCCAGTTGAGGATGTTCCACCAGGCCTTGATGTAGTCGGCCTTGACGTTGACGTAGTCGAGGTAGAAGGCGTGCTCCCACATGTCGAGCAGCACGATCGGCGTCAGGCCCATCGGGATGTTGCCCTGCTGGTCGAAGAGCTGGAAGATCGCCAGCTTCCCGCCGAGGGAGTCCCAGGCGAGGATCGCCCAGCCGGAGCCCTGGATGCCCATGGCCGTCGCCGTGAAGTGCGCGCGGAAGGCGTCGAAGGAGCCGAACTGGTCGTCGATCGCCTGAGCGAGCTCGCCGACCGGCTTGTCGCCACCGTCGGGGGACAGGTTCTGCCAGAACGTCGTGTGGTTGACGTGACCACCGAGGTTGAACGCGAGGTTCTTCTCGAGCTGGTTCACGGTGCCGAACGAGTTCTTCTCACGGGCGTCGGCGAGCTGCTCCAGGGCGGTGTTCGCCCCGGCCACATAGGCGGCGTGGTGCTTGTCGTGGTGCAGCTCCATGATCCGCCCGGAGATGTGCGGCTCAAGAGCGGCGTAGTCGTAGGGCAGGTCGGGAAGAGCGTAGTCAGCCAATCGAGGCACCTCCGGTCAGGGTCGCAGCGCGACTCTCCTTGCACCACCTGGGGGTTCCCGGGCGGTCCGTCCCACTCTGCACCCAGTGACCGGCTACCGCCAGGCGGCCGGCTCAGTCCTCGTGGGAAGCCTTCGTTCCACCGCCGAGCGCGCCACCGGTCGCCACGGGGCCCGCACCGACCAGGCCCTGGGCCTCGTCGTGCCCAGCGTCGAGCGCAGGGTGCTCGTCGTGCTCGTGGGCCTGGGCGAGCTCGGCAGGGGTCACCGGCTCGATGCGGTCCTCGAAGAAGAACGACGAGACCCGGGCGCGCAGGGCGTCCTTGCGGTAGCCCTTGCGGGCCACGCCGTTCGCGTCCTCGGCCGGCAGCAGCGGGATCGGCTGCTCGGGCGTGTGCTGCACGCGCAACCACTGCTCGTGGGCGTCGAGAGGCTGGTGCACCTCGACGTACTCGCCGTGGGCGAAGCGGATGATCCTGGCTGCCTCGTGCCCGTGCAGGACGAGCTCGCGGTCCTTGCGCTGCAGCCCCATCGCGATCCGTTTGGTCACCCAGAAGGTGATCGCCGGGAGCACGAAGATCAGCACGCGGAACGCCCAGGTGATGTCGTTGATGGACATCGCGAAGTGCGTGGCGATGATGTCGTTCGAGCCCGCGAGGATCAGCACCGTGAACGCGGTGAGGATCGAGACGCCCGACGCGGTGCGCACCGGGGCGTTGCGGGGGCGGTCCAGGACGTGGTGCTCACGCTTGTCGCCGGTCGCGTAGGCCTCGATGAACGGGAAGAGCGCGAGCCCGGTGAAGAGCACACCCGGCACGACCACCGCGGGGATGAGCACGTTCAGCGAGACGGTGAAGCCGGCGACAGTGAACTCGAGGAAGCCCGGCGTGAGCCGCAGCGCACCCTCGAGGAAGAGCATGTACCAGTCGGGCTGGGCGCCGGCAGACACCGGGGACGGGTCGTACGGGCCGTAGTTCCAGACCGGGTTGATCGTCAGCAGCGCGCCCATCAGGGCGAGCACGCCGAACACGATGAAGAAGAACCCACCGGCCTTGGCCACGTACACCGGGAAGAGCGGGTAGCCGACGACGTTGCGGTCGGTCCGGCCGGAGCCCGGGAACTGGGTGTGCTTGTGCAGTACGACCATGAACAGGTGCAGGCCGATGAGCCCGAGGATCAGGGCCGGGATCAGCAGGATGTGCACGGTGAACAGGCGCGGGATGATGTGCGTCCCCGGGAACTCGCCACCGAAGATGAAGTACGACAGGTAGCTGCCGATGATCGGGATCGACTTCACGACCCCGTCGGTGATGCGCAGGCCGTTGCCCGACAGGACGTCGTCCGGCAGGGAGTAGCCGGAGAAGCCGGCAGCGAGGCCGAGGATCATCAGCGTGAACCCGACGACCCAGTTGAGCTCACGCGGCTTGCGGAACGCGCCGGTGAAGAAGACACGCATCATGTGCGTGACGATCGCGGCCATGAAGATGAGCGCTGCCCAGTGGTGGATCTGGCGCATGAGGAGACCGCCGGTCACCTCGAACGACAGGTGCAGCGTGGACTCGAAGGCCTTCGACATCTCGACGCCGTTCATCGCGGCGAGCGGGCCGGTGTAGGTCACCTGGTCCGAGCTCGGCACGAAGAAGAGCGTGAGGAAGGTGCCGGTCAGCAGCAGGATGACGAAGGAGTAGAGCGCGATCTCCCCGATGAGGAACGACCAGTGGTCGGGGAAGATCTTGCGGGCGAACTCCTTGACGGCCTTGCCGACGCCCGTGCGCTGGTCGAGGTAGTCGGCGGTGGCTGCGACGGCACGAGGGGCCGCGGCGGTCTGCTGGCTCACTTCAGACGCTCCCAGAAGCTCGGGCCGATCGGCTCATGGAAATCGCTCTGGGCCACGAGGTAGCCCTCGGCGTCCACGGTGATCGGCAACTGAGGCAGCGGACGCTTGGCGGGACCGAAGACGACCTTCGCGCCGTCGGAGATGTCGAACGTCGACTGGTGACACGGACACAGAAGATGATGTGTCTGCTGTTCGTAGAGCGCCACCGGACAACCCACGTGCGTGCAGATCTTCGAGTAGGCGACGATGCCCTGGTAGGACCAGTCCTTGCGGTCCGGTGCCTCGGTCAGGTCTCGCGGGTCGAGCCGGATGACCAGGACGACGGCCTTGGCCTTCTCCTCGATCCAGTCCGTGGCGTCCTTCAGCCCGTCCGGGATCACGTGCACGGCGGAGCCGATCGTGACGTCCGAGGCCTTGATGGGCCGTCCGGAGGGGTCGTGGGTCAGGCGCTTGCCCTTGGTCCACATGGTGTGGCGGAGCTTGGAGACGTTCCAGTCGCCGCCGACGCCACCGATGAGGGGCACGACGAAGCCGAGCGGGGCGAGGGCGAGAGCCGAGATGACGGCACCCTTGAGCACCCCACGCCGGCCGATCCCGGAGTCGTCGGCACCGGCCTTGAGGACCTCCAGCGCAGCGGCGCGGTCCTCGGCGTTGGTTGCCTGCGGGTGGCGGTACTCGACCTTCTCGTGGTCGTTCATCAGCGTCTTGGCCCAGTGCACGGCCGCGAGCCCGATGCCGCCCATCGCCATGGCGATGCCGACCCCCAGCACCAGGGTCGAGGTGCGGATGCTCTCGACGGTCTCGCCGGGGCGGATGACGGCATAGGCCACGATCGCCAGGATCGTGCCGATGATCGAGATGCCGAAGAGCACGACGATCTGGAGCTCGGCCCGCTTGGCCGCCTTCGGGTCGGTGTCCGCCAGCCGGGGCTTGTGCTCGGGCAGGCCCGGGTCGGTGAAGCGCTCGGGCAGCCGGTTGCCCTCGGACGCCACGGAGACGTCGGTGCCGGGGTTCTCGTTGCTCATGAGGACTTAGCTCCGATCCAGACCGCTGCCACGATGAGCAGCCCGATGCCGATGACCCAGGCCCACAGGCCTTCGGCCACGGGGCCGATCGAGCCGAGGGTCGCGCCGCCGGGGGAGCCCTGCTCCTGGGCGGCGAGGTAGGCGATGATGTCCCGCTTCTCGTCGGGCGTGATGTTCGCGTTGTTGAAGACGGGCATCGACTGCGGTCCCGTGAGCATCGCCTCGTAGATCGTCTTCGCCGTGGCGTTGCCGAGGTTGGGCGCGTACTTGCCGCCCGAGAGCGCGCCACCCTGACCGACGGCGCCGTGGCACATCGCGCAGTTCGTACGGAAGAGCGCCATGCCGTTGGCGCTGTTGCCCTTCGACGCGTCGATCTGTTCGGAGGTCGGGACCGATGGCCCGGCGCCGAGCGAGGCGACGTAGGCGGCGAGCTGCTGGATCTGCTCCTGGGTGAAGACCGGGGGCTTCGCCGGGGCCTGGGCGCTGTTGGCCATCAGCGGCATCCGGCCGGTGCTCACCTGGAAGTCGACGGCCGCAGCCCCGACGCCGACGAGCGACGGTGCGACGCCCGCACGGCCCGAGGCACCCGTGCCGTGGCAGGTCGCACAGTTCGCGCGGAAGAGCGCCTGGCCCATGTTGATGTCGGTCGCGGTCGGTGCCGTGGCCGCTGCCGCGGGCGACGGCGAGAGCGCGGCGTACACGCCACCCGTGAGCACGAGGGCCAGAGCGAGGAGCACCACCGGTGCGAACCGGTGGTGCCGACGGGCGGTGAGCGCCTTCACGGGTCGGGGCCTCTTCTCTGAGCGGTGGGTAGCTGGGGTCACTTGATGAGGTAGATCGAGGCGAACAGGGCGATCCAGACGACGTCGACGAAGTGCCAGTAGTACGACACGACGATCGCGGTGGTCGCCTCGTGGTGGCCGAACTTCTTCGCCGAGAAGGATCGGCCGAGGACGACGAGGAACGCGATCAGGCCGCCGATGACGTGCAGCCCGTGGAAGCCGGTGGTGAGGAAGAACACCGAGCCGTAGGCGTTCGCGGAGATCGTCAGACCGTCCTGGAACAGCGCTGCGTACTCGAAGACCTGGCCGCCGATGAAGAAGGCGCCCATGACGAAGGTGAGGGTGAACCACTCGTGGACGCCCCAGCGGCGCATGTCGAGCAGGGAGCCCGTGCGCACCGGCTGGAAGCGCTCCGCGGCGAAGACCCCCGCCTGGCAGGTGAACGAGCTCAGCACCAGGACCGTGGTGTTGATCGCGGCGAAGGTGACGTTGAGCTTCGGCGTCTGCGCGGTCCACAGGTCGGGGACCGTCGACCGGATCGTGAAGTACATCGCGAAGAGGCCGGCGAAGAACATGAGCTCGCTGGCCAGCCAGACGATCGTCCCCACGGAGACGGCGTTCGGTCGGTGGACGATCAGCGGGGGCCGGGACAGGGCGGCGGGCGCAGTGGACACGCGGTCATTATGGCGGAGATCGGCGCCGCGTGGGTCCTAAGGCCTACCTCTCGGGACAACAAGTTGGTCTCGAGGGGGATCGCGTGCGGTCCCGCCGTGCTCAGCGACGGCTGGTCGGTCCGTCGGCGAGCTGCGGAGCCCCGGCGCGTCGCCCCGCCGTGACCCGATCCCTTCTTGTGCGGCCGTCCGTGCCAAGATGCGTGTGCCGGATGCGTCCGGCACCCCGGCGCGAGGACGAGTGAGGCGAGATGGCGACGACGCACGACGACGAGTGGGCCCAGGCGACGAAGGACGCGGCCCCCGCGACACTGCGTGTGCTGCTCTACAGCGACCATGTCGAGGCCCGTGAGCAGGTGCTCCAGGCGATCGGGACGACGGCCGCCGCGGACCTGCCGCCGGTGGAGTGGTTCGAGGTCGCCACGGCCCCGGCGGTGATCGAAGCGGTCGACGCCGGTGGCTTCGCGCTCCTGGTGCTCGACGGCGAGGCCGGCAAGGTCGGTGGCATGGGGCTGGCCCGTCAGCTCAAGGACGAGATCTTCCAGTGCCCGCCGGTGCTGCTGCTCACGGGTCGCCCGCAGGACGCGTGGCTCGCCTCGTGGTCAGCGGCCGACGCGACCGTCTGCCGTCCGATCGACCCGTTCGAGCTGCAGGAGGCGGTCGCTGGTCTGCTGCGCGGGCGCACGGCGTGAGCAGCCCGACGTCGGCGGCGACGCTGCCGACGTGGCCGGTGCTGCTCCGCGCGTTGCTCGCGGGGCACGACCTCGACGAGGACCAGACCCGATGGGCGATGTCCCAGGTCATGGGCGGCGAGGCGAGCCCCGCACAGCTCGCCGGCTTCCTGGTCGCCCTGCGCGCCAAGGGCGAGTCGGTCGGTGAGCTCACCGCGCTCGCTGACGAGATGCTCGCGCACGCCCGGCTGATCGAGGTGCCCGGTCGGTGCCTGGACATCGTCGGCACCGGCGGTGACCTCATGCACACGGTCAACATCTCCACGATGGCCTCGATCGTCGCGGCAGCGGCCGGGGTGCGTGTGGTCAAGCACGGGAACCGGGCGGCGTCGTCCTCCAGCGGCACCGCCGACGTGCTCGAGGCGCTCGGGCTGCGGCTCGACCAGACGCCCGAGCGAGTCGCCGAGCTCGCGAGCGAGGTCGGCATCACCTTCTGCTTCGCCCAGGTCTTCCACCCCTCGTTCCGGCATGCGGGTCCGGTGCGTCGCGAGCTCGGCGTGCCGACCGCCTTCAACGTGCTCGGGCCGCTGACCAACCCGGCGCGGCCGGCCGCGGCGGCGATCGGCTGCCCCGACGCCCGTCTCGCCCCGCTCATGGCGGGCGTCCTCGCCCGGCGTGGCGTCTCGGCCGTGGTCTTTCGCGGCCACGACGGTCTGGACGAGCTCGCGGCGACCGGGCCCGCCCAGGTCTGGTGGGTCCACGACGGCGAGGTCGAGGCGCTCGTCCTCGACGCGGCCGCCGACCTCGGTCTCGACCCCCTGACCATCGCCGACCTGCGGGGCGCCGACCCGGCGTTCAACGCGGACGTCGTGCGCCGAGTGCTCGCCGGGGAGGCGGGTCCCGTCCGTCAGACGGTGCTGCTCAACGCCGCAGCCGGGCTCGCCGCCGAGGGGTCGTTGCCCGGGACCGGGCAGGGTTCGCTCGTCGAACGGCTCGCTGCGGGGCTCCGGCTCGCCGCGGCCGCCATCGACGACGGACGCGCGAGGGACCTCCTCGACCGTTGGGTCGACGCCTCGCAGCGCTGAGGCTCAGCCCTCCAGGCCGATGGCGAACGCCGCGTCGAGGTCGCCGGAGGCGTAGGCGCGGAACGCGAGGTACGTGCGCGTCGCCAGGACCCCGTCGACCTTGCTGATGCGGTCGGCGATGACGTCGGCGAGCTGCTCGTGCTCGCGCACCCGGACCATGGCGATCAGGTCGGCGTCGCCGGTCACCGAGTAGACCTCCGACACCGCGGCGATCTCGGCGATCTGGCCGGCGATCTCGGGGATCCGGGACGGGTCGGTGTCGATGTGGACGATTGCGGTGATCATCGGGCTCCTCCGGTCGTGGCGGGTCGGTCCATCATGCCGTCAGCAGGGCACGCGCGGTGTCGGCGACGGCCGCGGCGGTCGCCCCGCTGGGCCGGAAGGCCTCAGCGCCGCGGACCGGGCAGGACCACCCCGACCCGACCTGGACCAGCCGGACGCCGTCCTGCTCGAGCCAGGCGAGGACGAGGTCGCTCTCCTCGGGATGGGCGCTGGTCGCGGGCAGGACCGGGTGCGGGACGTGCTCGGCCGTCTGCAGGAGCGCGTCGATCGCCTCGCGCGGGTCCGCGCCGCGTGGCGTGGTCGCGGTGGCGCTCAGGCGGCCGTGGCGCACGACCACGATCTCCCAGCCGCCGTCGTGCGGGCGGGCCGCGACGAGCTCGGCCAGCGCGCCGATCCGCCGGGACCGTTGGGCACGGGCGGCGGAGCGCAGGAAGGCCTGGAGGCGGTCCCGGACGGCGGCGGCCTCCTCGAAGCGCTCGCCCGCGACGAGGCGGGCGATGCGTTCGGCGTGGTGGGCCACCACGGTGCTCGGGTCCCCGAGCATCGCGTTGCGCACCTCGTCGACGATGCTCGTGTAGCCCTGCGGCGTCTGCTCGCCGATGCACGGCGCACCGCAGCGGCCCATCCCCGCCAGGGCGCAGGGGCTGGCCGATGCGGACGGCACGGCCGGGAGCCGAGCCGTGCACTGACGCAACCGGAACGTGTCGTGGAGGGCCTCGAGCGCCTGCTCGGCGCCCGATCGTGAACCGAACGGGCCGATGTGCGCCTCGGCCTCCTGCGGGCCGGGACCGCCCGCCGCACGGACCTCGCGCACGATCGAGAGCCGGGGATAGGGCTCGACGGTCAGGCGGACCCAGGGCATCCGTTCGGGGAACCGGGACCGCCGGTTGTAGCGCGGGGAGTGCTCGGCGATCAGTCGCAGCTCGCGGACCTGCGCCTCGAGCACCGTCGCGCAGACGATCGGGACGACGTCGTGAGCGAGGCCGACCATCTCGTTCATCCGCTTGCGCTGCTCCGCCGCCGTGAAGTAGCTGCGCACCCGGCGCCGGATCGACGTCGCGGTGCCGACGTAGAGCACCTCGCCGTGCACGTCGCGGAACTGGTAGACGCCGGGGGAGTCGGGCAGGCCGTCGGCCAGGTGGCGCTTGCGGCGCCGGCCCTCGGGAACGGGGTCCGTCGCCGTGGCGAGGTCCTCGAGGTGGGTGATCCCCAGCGGGGCGAGCCGGGCCAGGAGCGCGTGCAGCACGTCGACCGTCGCGCGCGCGTCGGACAGCGCCCGGTGGTTCGGGGTGATCGTCGCGCCGAAGAAGGCGGCGAGCGTCCCGAGCTTGTGGTTGGGGACCTCGTCGCGGGTGACCGCGCGACGGGCGAGCGCGACGGTGTCGAGCACCTGGGGCGCGGGCCACGGGTGGTCGAGCTGCGCCGCTGCGGCCTTGAGGAAGCCGACGTCGAAGCGGGCGTTGTGCGCGACGAGCACTGCACCCTGGGCGAACTCGAGGAAGCTCGGCAGGACCTCGCCGATACCGGGCGCCCCGACGACCATCGAGGTGGTGATTCCCGTCAGGGTCGAGATGTACGCGGGCACGGGGCCGCCCGGGTCGACGAGGGTCTGGAACTCGCCCAGCACCTGCCCGCCGCGCACCTTGACCGCGCCGAACTCGGTGATCGCGCAGGTGGCCGGCGTGCCGCCGGTGGTCTCGAGGTCGACCACGACGAAGGTCACCTCGTGCAGCGGGGTGCCGATCTCCTCCAGCGTGGGCTGGACCGCGCGCGGCGGGCGCACGGTCGGCGACGGGACGGGCATGGCGCCACCGTAGGCCCGGGTGCCGACATCGCCGCTCGCCCGGCCCGTCGGCCGGCACGCCGGGTCAGCGCGCCGCGCCGGGCCGACGGCTCGCCCGTCGGGCGTGTCGGACCCCGCCGCTAGCGTCGCCGACATGATCATCGACTGTGGCCAGTGCAGCATGCGGGGTGACGCCTGCGGGGACTGTGTGGTGACCTTCCTCACCGTCCCCGTCCGGACCGGGATCTCCGCCGTCCCCCCACCCGACCTCGACGAGGCCGAACGTGGCGCGATCGACGTCCTGGCCCGCTCCGGGCTCGTGCCGCCGCTGCGCCTCGAGGCGATCTGAGCTCAGGCGGGGGCCTCGCTCTTCGCCCCCGCGTAGAGCTTGTCGATCTCGGCAGCGAAGGCCGCCAGGACGGCGGCCCGCTTGACCTTGAGCGAGGGGGTGAGCAGGTCGTTCGCGATGGTGAAGTCCGTGGTCAGCACCACGAACTTGCGGATCGACTCCGCGCGCGAGACGACGGTGTTCGCGCGGTCGACGGCGCGCTGGATGCCGGCGAGCACCACAGGGTTCTCCGATGCGGCGGTGAGGTCCATCGCCGGCAGGTCGTGCCGCGTGAGCCAGCCGGGCAGGCCATCGGGGTCGAGCGTGACGAGCGCCCCGATGAACGGCCGCGCATCGCCGACCACGACGACCTGGCTCACCAACGGGTGCCCGCGTAGGCGGTCCTCGAGCACGGCCGGGGCCACGTTCTTGCCCGCGGCGGTGACGATGATCTCCTTCTTGCGTCCGGTGATCCGCACGAAGCCGTCGGCGTCGAGCGAGCCGAGATCGCCGGACCGGAACCAGCCGCCCTCGATCGCCTCGGCGGTGGCGGCATCGTTGGCGTGGTAGCCGCGGAACACCCCGTTGCCGCGGATGAGGATCTCGCCGTCGTCGGCGATCCGGATCGACGTCCCCGGCAGCGGGGGACCGACGGTACCGATCTTCGTCGCGTCGGGCAGGTTCACGCAGGCGGGCGCCGAGGTCTCGGTGAGGCCGTAGCCCTCGAGCACCTTGAGCCCGACCCCGCGGTAGAAGTGGCCGAGCCGCTCGCCGAGCGGCGCCCCGCCGCTGATCGCCCACTCCGCCTGACCGCCGAGGGCGGCCCTGAGCTTGTGCAGCACGAGCACGTCGGCCACCTTGTGCTGGAGCCGGAGCCACAGGCTCGGACCCCCGGGCTGGTCGAGCGCGCGGGAGTAGACGATCGCCGTCTTGGCCGCGCGCTGGAAGATGCCCTCCTTGCCGCCCAGCGCAGCCTTCTGCTCTGCGGAGTTGTAGACCTTCTCGAACACGCGCGGGACCGAGAGGATGAACGTCGGCCGGAAGGTCCCGAGATCGGCCATCAGCGTCTTCGTGTCGCTCACGTGCCCGATGATCGCCCCGGCCGGGACGACGAGGATCTCGATGAACCATGCGAAGACGTGCGCGAGCGGCATGAAGAGCAGCGTCCGCGAGCCGGGCGGGCAGACCACGCCGAGGCGCTCGACCGCGTTGCGGGCCAGCTCGACGAAGTTGCCGTGGGTGAGCTCGACACCCTTGGGGCGGCCCGTCGTGCCCGAGGTGTAGATGATCGTCGCCAGGTCGGCCGTGGTGGCCAGGGCGCGGCGCCGCTCGATCTCCGCGTCGCTCACCTGCTCGCCGTCGGCCACCAGGCGCGCGATCGCCCCTTCGTCGAGGACGAGGACCTCCTCGAGGGCAGGGGTCACGTCGCGCACCTCTCCTGCGGTCGCGGCGTGCTCGGTCGACTCGACGACGAGCAGCCGGACCCCGGCGTCCGTGAGGATCCACTCGACCTGGTGGGCAGAGCTCGTCTCGTACAGGGGCACCGGCACGGCCCCGGCCGCCCAGACGGCGAAGTCGAGCAGCGTCCACTCGTAGCGGGTGCGGCTCATGATCCCCACCCGGTCGCCGGGGGCGATCCCGTGCGCCACGAGGCCCTTGGCGACCGCGACGACCTCGGCATCGAACTGCACGGCCGACCGGGTCGTCCACGGCCCGTCGGCGGACTCCTTCACCTCCACGAACGTGGCTTCGGGCCACCGGGCGACACGCAGGCCCCAGAGGACGTTGAGGTTCTCGTGCTCGGCGGTCTCGACGACGGCAGGCCGGTGGTGCTCGTCCATGCTGACTCCATTGGCAGACGGAAGGTGCTGCGGAGAGTATCCCAGCCCGATCGTCCCCACGACCTGGAGGACGAGTCGCTACCCTTCTGGCGGACGATCGGGACTCCGCACCGGTCGAGGAGCCGAAGGACGGACATGTACGCGATCGGTGTGGACATCGGCGGCACGAAGATCGCTGCAGGGGTCGTCGACGAGGACGGGTCGATCATTGCGCAGGTGCGCCGGGACACCGATCCGAGCGACGCGGACAGCGTCGACCTCGGTGTCATCGCGGCGTGCCGTGAGCTCGCGGCGCAGTTCCCCGTCGGCGCGATCGGCCTGGCCGCACCCGGGTTCGTCAGCTCCGACCAGGCGACCGTCCTGCTGTGCCCGAACCTGCCGTGGCGTGACCACCCGCTGCGTGAGCGCGTCGCGGCCGGCCTCGGTACCAGCGTGCCGATCGTCGTGGAGAACGACGCGAACGCGGCCGGTTGGGCGGAGTTCCGCTTCGGCGTGGGCCGCGAGGTCGAGGACATGCTGCTGCTGACCATCGGCACCGGCCTGGGCGGGGCCCTCGTGGTCGGCGGCCGGCTGGTGCGCGGCGCCTACGGTGTCGCCGCCGAGGTCGGGCACATGCGGATGGTCCCCGACGGCCACCTGTGCGGCTGCGGGCTGCACGGCTGCTGGGAGCAGTACGCCTCGGGTCGCGCCCTGGTGCGGTCGGCGCGGAACGCCGCGGCGAACCAGCCCGAGGCCGCCGCGCGGATGCTCGAGCTCTCCGGCGGGCGCAAGATCGACGGCCCGGCGATCACCGCCGCCGCCCAGGAGGGCGATCCGCTCGCGATCTCGCTGCTGGCCGACCTCGGCCGGTGGATCGGCGAAGGTTCGGCCTCCGTGGCCGCCCTGCTCGACCCGGCGCTCATCGTCATCGGGGGTGGGGTCGGCGCCGCGGGCGACCTGCTCCTGGACCCGACGCGCGAGGCCTTCCTCGGTGCGCTCTCGGCACGTGGCTTCCGGCCGGAGGCGCAGTTCGCGCTCGCGGCCATGGGCAACGACGCGGGCATCGTGGGCGCGGCCGACCTCGCTCGCCTCTGAGCGCATCAGGGCCGCGCGGCGGCCGTGCGAGCGACTGCCGCCGGTTGAGGTCCCACGGTCAGACGACGGCCCCCGGGTCGTCGTCCTCCGGGTCGCGCCGGTGCGGCATGCGCCACAGCAGCACGCCGACGCCCGCGAGGAAGAGCACACCGGCGCTCTCGAGCACGATGAGCGGGATGTCGCGCCAGAACAGGGCAGCGAGGACGACGAGCACCGGCATCCCGGCCGCAGCGACCCAGGCAAGGGTCAGCAGGGGGTTCCCGCCGAGCACGGGTCCTGGGTCGGGCGGCACGAAGTGGTTCTCCGCCTCGTCGACGGCGGGGTCCGGCGCCCAGGCGCGCGGGCCGGTGGGTCCGGGGTCCGGCCCGTCGTCGCGATCCGGTGAGGCGGGGCGGATGACACGCCCGCCGCGACCTGAATCGGAGCTGTCGTCGTCCGCCCGGCGGCGCCGTGGCGGGAGGATGATGTCGTTGTCGACATCATCCTGGGCGGGGTCGTCGAGCTCACCCAGGTCTGCGACGATCTCCGCCCAGCGGGCATCGACGTCGTCAGGACCGTCCGGGTGGTCGTCGCCGGAGAGGGGACGTGAGTCCATGCTGAGCACTCTAGAGTCGTAGGCACGCTTCGCGGGGATCGCGTGTGCGTCGCAGCGGAGGTGATGGCTTGTTCTACTGGCTGATGAAGCGGCTCCTGGCCGGGCCGTTGCTGCGCGGGATGTTCCGGCCGTGGGTGCGTGGGCTGGACAACGTGCCTGCTCAGGGCGGTGCGATCCTCGTGAGCAACCACCTGGCGGTCATCGACTCCTTCGTGCTGCCGCTCGTCCTCTCGCGCAAGATCCGGTTCATCGGCAAGGCCGAGTACTTCACCGGAACGGGTATCAAGGGACGGCTCAAGGCCGGTTTCTTCCGCGGGGTGGGCACCATCCCCGTCGACCGTGGGGGCGGCAAGGCCAGTGAGGCAGCGCTGCGCACCGGGCTCGGGGTCCTCGAGTCGGGCAACCTGTTCGGCATCTACCCTGAGGGCACGCGCAGTCCCGACGGGCGGCTCTACCGCGGCAAGACGGGCGTCGCGCGGATGGCACTGGAGGCAGGCGTCCCGGTGATCCCCGTCGCGATGATCGGCACCAACCTCGCGCAGCCGATCGGCCAGGTGATACCCAAGCCGATGCGCCTCGGTGTCGTCTTCGGCGAGCCGCTCGACTTCAGCCGCTACCAGGGCATGGAGAACGACAGGTTCATCCTGCGCTCGGTCACCGACGAGATCATGTACGCGCTGCTGTCGATCTCCGGCCAGGAGTACGTGGACATGTACGCGGCGACCGCCAAGGCGCGGATCGCGGCCGGCAAGGACCCGCTCAGCGGTGACCCGCTCGACTCCTCCGGCTCCGCACCCGGTGGCCGACCCGCGCCGGGCGTCCAGGTTCCGGTCCCCCCGGAGGACGAGGCCGACGCGTCGGTAGAATGACGCCGTCGTCGGCTCTGGGTGCGCAGGACCAAGGGCCCGCCGCGCTCCTCGACCTCCCGCCCATGCTGCGGTGGTCTGCGTCCTGATCTACGGAAGGTTCTCCACCATGTCGGTTCGTCGTGTCGCGCTGCTCACCGCCGGCGGGTTCGCTCCCTGCCTGTCCTCTGCCGTCGGTGGCCTGATCGAGCGGTACACGGAGATCGCACCGGAGATCGAGATCATCGCCTACCAGCACGGCTACCACGGCCTGCTGACGGGGACGAAGATCGTCGTCGACGCCGAGGGGCGTGCCAAGGCGGGTGTCCTGCACCGCTTCGGCGGCAGCCCGATCGGCAACTCGCGCGTCAAGCTCACCAACGCGGCCGACCTCGTCAAGCGTGGACTCGTCACCGAGGGTCAGAACCCGCTCGAGGTCGCGGCGAACCAGCTCAAGGCCGACGGCGTCGACGTGCTGCACACCATCGGTGGCGACGACACGAACACGACGGCCGCTGACCTCGCCGCCTACCTGCACGAGAACGGCTACGAGCTGACGGTCGTCGGCCTGCCCAAGACGATCGACAACGACGTCATCCCGATCAAGCAGTCCCTCGGCGCCTGGACCGCCGCCGAGGAGGCCGCGCACTTCGCCAAGAACATCATCGGCGAGCACCGCTCGGGCAACCGCATGCTCATCGTGCACGAGGTCATGGGCCGGCACTGCGGGTGGCTGACGGCCGCCGCTGCCGCCGAGTACCGCCGCTGGCTGGACACCCAGGAGTGGGTGCCGAGCCTCGGCCTCACGCGTGAGCGCTGGGACATCCACGCAATCTTCCTGCCGGAGATGGCGCTCGACATCGACGCCGAGGCCGCGCGTCTGCGCACCGTGATGGACGAGGTCGGCAACGTCAACATCTTCCTGTCCGAGGGCGCCGGCATGCACGAGATCGTCGCCCAGCTCGAGGCAGCGGGGGAGAAGGTCCAGCGCGACCCCTTCGGCCACGTCAAGCTCGACACGGTGAACCCCGGCAAGTTGTTCGCCAAGCAGTTCGCCTCCAAGCTCGGCGCGGAGAAGACGATGGTCCAGAAGTCCGGCTACTACTCGCGCGCCGCCGCCGCGAACGCCGAGGACCTGCGCCTCATCAAGTCGATGACCGACCTCGCGGTCGAGTGCGCCCTGCGCGGCGAGTCGGGTGTCATCGGCCACGACGAGGAGGACGGCGACCGCCTCAAGGCGATCGCGTTCCCGCGGATCGCCGGCGGCAAGCCCTTCGACACCTCGGTCGAGTGGTTCGCCCCGATGCTGGCCGACATCGGCCAGCCCTTCGTGCCCGCGAGCTCCCATTGAGCGTCGAACCCGAGCCCGGCCTGCTCGAGAGCCTCGACGCCTGGCGGTCGATGGCTGCCCAGCAGCAGCCGTCATGGCCCGACCCCGAGGCCGTGACGAGTGCCGCCGCCGAGCTCTCGAGCATGCCCCCGCTCGTGTTCGCCGGCGAGGCCGACGTGCTGATGGACCGCCTCGCCGCCGCGGGCCGCGGCGAGGCCTTCGTCCTGCAGGGCGGGGACTGCGCGGAGACCTTCGCCGAGGCGACGGCCGACAACATCCGCAACAAGATCAAGACGATCCTGCAGATGGCCGTCGTGCTCACCTACGGGGCCAGCACGCCGATCATCAAGGTCGGCCGGATGGCCGGGCAGTACGCCAAGCCGCGCTCCTCGGACGACGAGACCCGCGACGGCGTGACGCTGCCCGCCTACCGGGGCGATGCGGTCAACGCGCACGCGTTCACGCCCGAGCACCGGGTCCCCGACCCGCACCGGCTCGTCGACGCGTACCACCGCTCCTCGGCGACGCTCAACCTCATCCGGGCGTTCACCACTGGTGGTTTCGCCGACCTGCGACGCGTGCACGAGTGGAACCGGGGCTTCACCGCCAACCCGGCCTACGCGGCGTACGAGCAGGTCGCCGGCGAGATCGACCGCGCGATCCGCTTCATGGCGGCTGCCGGCGCCGACTTCGACGCCCTGCGCACGGTGGAGTTCTTCTCCAGCCACGAGGCCCTGCTGCTCGACTACGAGCGGGCGCTGACGCGCATCGACTCGCGGACGGGCACGGCCTACGACTGCTCGGCGCACTTCCTGTGGATCGGGGAGCGCACCCGGCACATCGACGGGGCGCACGTGGACTTCCTGTCCAAGGTGCGCAACCCGATCGGCGTGAAGCTCGGCCCGACGACGACGGCAGACGACGCCCTCGCGCTGATGGACAAGCTCAACCCGGACGACGTCCCGGGACGCCTGACGTTCATCACGCGGATGGGGGCCGGGAAGATCCGCGAGGCGCTCCCGCCGCTGCTGGAGAAGGTGACCGCCTCCGGGCGTCCGATCACCTGGGTCACCGACCCGATGCACGGCAACACGATCACCTCCTCCACCGGGTACAAGACCCGGCGGCTCGAGGACGTCATCGACGAGGTGCGCGGGTTCTTCGAGGTGCACCGCGCGGTGGGGTCGCACCCGGGTGGGCTGCACGTGGAGCTCACGGGGGACGACGTGACCGAGGTGCTCGGGGGGTCGGAGCAGATCGACGATGCCGGGCTTGCACTGCGGTACGAGACGTTGGTGGATCCGCGGCTGAATCATCAGCAGTCGTTGGAGATGGCGTTCCAGGTCGCGGAGATGCTTCGGGCTCGTTAGCTCTTTGTCGTTGCGTTGGTCGGGTGTCCGGCCGTGCGCGCGCCGGACTACCCGCGTGCTCGTTCCTCGCACGCCTGCCAGGCCCACCACGTCCGGCGCGCGCACGGCCGGACGCCCACCGGGTGACACCCGGGTTAGTAGTTCTCAGCGCGGGCGGGTCGCCCTGCATTCGCTTCGGGGCATGCAACCGAAGTCGCCAATTGCACCTTTCGCCCGCACAAGCGCAGTGAGCCGACGCCGTTGTGCGGGACCTGAGAATCGGTCTCCAACCGCCTCAGGCGATCGTGAGGATCACCGTTGAGCCGAGGGGCGCTTGAGTGCCGCCGTCGGGGCTCTGCCGGACGACGGCATTCAGATGGAGGAACGGCCGGTTCTCTTCGATCTTGACGACGAATCCGGCCTTCTCGAGGATCTTTGTCGCGTCCTTCACTGAAGCGCCGTAGGTGATCTTCGGCACTTCCACGAGGGGCGGCCCCTGGCTCACCGTGATGGTGACGGTGTCGTTGGCGTGGGCGGGGGTGGCGGGGGCGGGGTCCTGCTTCATGACCTGGCCGGCGGGGAAGTCGGTCGAGTAGTCCTTGGTCTCCGTGACCAGCAGGCCGATGGACTCGAGGTCCTTCTTGGCCTGGGCGGCCTCCTCGCCCACCACGGAGATGATCGTGACCGGCTCGGGGCCGTCGGAGACGGTGACGGTGACGGTCGTGCCGAGGGGCTGCGAGTCGCCGGAGGGCGGGTCGACGGTCACGACGATGCCTTCGGCCACGATCCTGTCGTAGGCGTGCTTGGTCTCCGGGGTGAACCCTGCCGCCTTCAGGGCAGCGAGGGCGTCCTCGAGCTTGGCGCCGGCCAGGTCGGCGGGGACCGTGCGCATGTCGGGGCCCTTGGAGACCACGATGGCGACGCTGCCGTCCTTGCGGATCCGGGCGCCCTCTTCCGGCGTGGCGCTCACCACCTCGCCCTTGGCGATCGTCGGGTCGAAGGCCTGGGTGCTCGTGACGCCGAGGCCGGCGCGATCGAGCGTCGCGGAGGCATCGGCCAGCGTCGCGCCGACCACGCTCGGCGGCACGTGCGTGTACGCGCCGGGGCCGGTCGTCATGAACCACGAGATCCCGACGACGATCAGTGCCGTGAGCAGGACGACGAGGGCGCTGAAGCCGATGACGCGGCGGCGTCGTGAGCGGGGGTCGACCAGGCCGGAGCCGATCTTCAGGCTGATCGTCCGGCCGAGGACGTCCGGGCCTTCCTCGGGGACGGGCTCCGGACCGCGCTGGGCGGGCAGGGTGATGGTCGCGTCCGGGTCGACCTCGGCGGGCGCGGCGGGCGGGACGACGGGGCCGGGCTCGGGGGCATCGACGGCGTGCTCGACCACGGCGGCCGGGGTGACATCGGCGCGGCGGTCGAGGGTCTGCTCGTCGAGCGCGGCCTGAGTGGTGCGCAGCAGCGCCAGGGCGTGGTCGGCGTTCTCCGGGCGCTCGTCGACCTCGCGGGCGGTCAGGCTCGCCACGAGGTCGTCGATCTCGGCGGGGAGCCACGCCACGAGGTCCGAGGGGGCAGGCACCCGGGCATGGACGTGCTGGTAGGCGATGTGGATCGCGCTGTCGCCGGAGTACGGCTGGCGCCCCGTGAGCATCTCGTAGAGCAGGATCCCGACGGCGTAGACATCGGTGCGGGTGTCGCTGATGCCGTGCGAGACCAGCTCCGGCGCGAGGTAGGCGACCGTGCCGAGCAACGAGCCCGTCGTCGCTGCGGTCACCTCGGTGACGGCGCGAGCCAGACCGAAGTCGGCCACCTTGATCCGGCCGCGCTTGGCGAGGAGGACGTTCTCCGGCTTGATGTCGCGGTGCACGAAGCCCGACTGGTGGGCGGACGCGAGGGCGTCCAGCACCATCTCGGCTGTCATCAGCGCGTCACGGACGGTCAGGGAGCCCTCGGCGCGCAGCCGGCGACGCAGATCGCTCCCGTCGACGTACTCCATGACGAGATAGCTCAGCTCGCCGTCGACGCCCTGGTCGAGGACGGCCACGAGGCCGGGGTGGTCCAGACGGGCGGCCGACCGGGCCTCGCGCCGGAAGCGGGCGACGAAGTCGGCTCCGCTCGTGCCCTCGGCGAGGTGCGCGTGCATGATCTTGACGGCGACCTCGCGGTCGAGGCGGCGGTCGCGTCCCAGGTAGACGGTCGCCATCCCGCCGCGCGCGATGCGCGACAGGATCTCGTACCGTCCGTCGATGACTCGACCCGCGAGCGGGTCCGACTGGGCTGGCACCTGCGCAGTCTACGGGCGGCCGGCCGCAGTGCCCGTCAGGCGAACCGCGACATGAGGGTGCGGACGTTGGCCACGTACACACGCGTGTCGGCGAACATGCCGTTGCGCGACACGCTGGCCTGGCCCTGGTAGTAGCCCGCGATCGCCGACGAGAGATTCGGCGAGGTCGCCACCAGGCGGCGCAGGATCGCGACGCCGGCGACGACGTTGTCCTGGGGGTCGAGCAGGTTGAGCTGGCGACCGACGAGGTCCGAGGCCCAGGCGCCAGAGCTCGGGATGACCTGCATCGTGCCGATGGCGTTGGCGGGGGAGACCGCCGTGTGGTTGAAGCCCGACTCCTGGTAGGCGATCGCCATGGCCAGGGAGGGGTCCAGGCCCATCGAGACGGCCGTGCTGCGCACGAGAGCCTTCATCTCGGTGGTGCTGGGCACGCCGATCGCGAGGAGCGTCGCCTTGTTCTGGTTCGCCGAGGAGACTGTGGCCGCGGGATAGGTCCGGCCGAGGAAGGTGCTGCCGACGAGCCCGGAGGTCGGTGCCGCCGAGGCTGTCCCGGGGATCGTCAGGATCTGACCGATCCGGATGAACGCACGGGAGTCGAGCCCGTTCGCGGAGACGATCGCGGCGACGGTGCTGCCGAAGCGCGAGGCGATCCGCGAGACGGTGTCGCCCGAGACCACGCGGTAGCTGGCGGCCACGGGGGCCGTCGCCGCTGGTGCGGGAGCGCTCGTCGCGACGGCCGCCGGCTTCGCAGCACCGGCGGCACCGGGGATCGTCAGGGTCTGACCGATCCGGATGAACGCACGGGAGTCGAGCCCGTTCGCGGAGACGATCGCCGAGATGGTCGTGCCGAACCGGATCGCCAGGTGCGAGACGGTGTCGCCGGCGGTCACGGTGTAGGAGGACGTGGTCGGCGCGGTGGGGGCGGCCGGCGCGGCCGGGGCGGCGGGGGCGGGGGCCGCGCGGGGGATCGTGAGGGTCTGCCCGACGCGGATGAACGCCGACTGGTTCAGCCGGTTCGCCGCGATGATCTGCGCGACCGAGGTCGAGGTGCGCAGGGCGATGTGGCTCACGGTGTCCCCGCGCTGGACCGTGTAGGTCTCCGCATGGGCGGGTCCCGCGGTCGCGACCGTGACGGCGGCGAGCGCCAGGCCCATCCCGGCACCACCGACGGCCCTGCGGCGGGCAGCCGACGGAGTGACGGGGCGTGTGGCGGCCGAGGTCATGGCGTCCATCCTTGTTGCGCATGTTAAAACTGATACGGAAGTGACTGGTGAGCAACCTAGCGCACGCGTGCGCGCCGCGGTAGAGCGCGTTGGGCCGGACGGGCGAATGCCTGCGCGCGACCGTCTACGCTCTCCCCTGTGGAGGACCTCGAGAAGCTCGTCGGCAGCTGGCTGCCGCTCCCGGACGTCGCGGAACGTCTGGGCACCGATGTCGGCCGGGTGCGTCGGCTCGTCCAGGAGCGCGCGCTGCTCGCGCTGCGCTTCGGCGAGCGGGGGATCCGTGGCGTGCCTGAGCGCTTCCTCATCGAGGTCGACGGCAGGTGGCAGGTCGTCCCCGCGCTGGCCGGGACGGTCGTCGTCCTCGGCGACTCCGGCTTCTCCGACGAGGAGGCTGTGCGCTGGCTGTTCACGCCGGACGAGTCGCTGGCCGGCCTCGGAACGGGCACCCCGCCGCGCACCCCGATCGACGCTCTCGTCGCGGGCCACAAGACGGAGATCCGGCGCAGGGCTCAGTCGCTCGCCTTCTGAGCACGGCGACCGCCCCGCTCACGCCGAGCGGTGCACCGCGGCGGCCCCGAGCTCGACCAGCATCGACCGGCCGGGCTCGGCGAGATCGGACGCGGCCAGCTCAGCCAGTGCGGGCTCTGCCAGATCCGCGATGAGCGACTCGATCTGCTCGACCGCCCCGCTGCGGCGGAGCATCGCGCGCAGCGCATCGATCTCCTCGACGCTCAGCTCAGCACGCCCGAGGCCGTCGCGCAGCAGCGCGGCGTCCGCCGGTGAGGCCCCGCGCAGCGCGCGCACCACCAGCAGCGTGCGCTTGCCCTCGCGCAGGTCGTCGCCGGCCGGCTTGCCCGTCGTCGCGGGGTCGCCGAAGACCCCGAGCAGGTCGTCGCGCAGCTGGAAGGCCTCGCCGAGCGGGAGGCCGATCCTGCGACACCTCTCACGCGCGACCCGGGAGGCGTCGGCCAGGGCGGCGCCGAGGCTCATCGGGTGCTCGACGCTGTAGCGCGCGCTCTTCGCGCGGACGACCTCACGGTTGCGTGCCTCGTCCTCGGCCGTGTCCACCCCCCACGGGACGGACTGCGCGAGCACGTCCAGGTACTGCCCGGTGGTGACCTCGGTGCGCATCTGGTCGAACGTGCGCCGGACCGCCGTGCGCACGTGAGGGTCGAGGTGGGCGATGGCGTCCGTCACCTCGCGCTCGCTCGCGATCAGTGCCAGGTCGCCGAGGAGGATCGCGGCCGACTCGCCGAACCTGGCCGACGAGCCCGACCAGCCGGCCGCCTCGTGCACGGCCTCGAAGGCGCGGTGGGAGGCGGGCTGGCCGCGACGGGTGTCTGACCGGTCCATGACGTCGTCGTGCACCAGCGCGGCGGACTGGAACAGCTCCAGCGCCGCGCCGATCCGCAGGGCCGGCTCGCCGTCGTCGCTCTGCGGGGCGTGAGCGCGCCAGGACCAGTAGCAGAACGCGGCGCGCAGCCGCTTGCCGCCGGCGAGCGACTGCCGCAGTGCATCGACCAGCCGGAGGGTGTCGGCGCCCAGGGGGGCGATCTCTGCGGCGAGCGCCTGCAGGTGGGAGTCGAGCAGCCCGTCCACCCGGGGACGCACGTCGTCGACGTCCACCCAGGCTCGCGCTGCACTCATGCGGCCAGCCTAGGGCGCCGGGGCGCGGCGGACCCGTTCAGCCGGCGGTGTGCACCCGGCCACCGACGGTCACCGTGCGGACCCCGGAGCCGTCCAGGACGCCGACGGAGATGATCTCGTCGCCGTTCGAGCGGGTGAACGTGGACTCGGCCGACAGGCCCGTGTCGACGGCCGGGACCTCGGTGAACCCCGCCGGGACGAGCGTCTTGCGGTAGAGGTCGAGGACCTGCGCCGTGGACCAGGAGGTCTGCAGGTTGAGGGAGACCTCCTGCACGCCGGCGCTCCCGACCGGCACGGCGGAGGTGACCAGCAGGACGGCATCGCTGGGCATCGGGAGCAGCGCGCTCGGGAAGCCGGGAGCGAGGGCGCCGACGTTCGACCGGGCGTCGGGCGTCGCCGTGAGGAGCTCCGCGCTCGACGGGGAGGGCGTCGGAGTGGCGACCGCCGCCTTGGGTGCCGGCAGAGCGCTCACGCCCGCGCTCGGTTCCGCACTCGCGCTCGCCAGCAGGCTCGACTCGTCCGCGATGACCGAGCCCGCGCAGCCCGCGACCACGAGGGCCGTCACGAGACCTGAGGCGACGGCCCACAGCGCGACGGAACGAGGGTGCCGTCCTGATGACCGGCCGCTGGGGGGCATACCCCCAGGGTATTCCCCGCACCTGGGTACGAGCGGGGAGGAAGCGGGTGAGATCCACAGTGTCGTGGCCGTCGTGGCCGTCCACAGCGGGGCGTGCCGTCGGTGCGCCCGGGGCGCTCGCCGCGCTCCGATGGGACCATGACGACGATCCGCACCCGCGAGCCACGCGAGCTGCTCGCACTCATCCCGTACCAGCTGGGCTTCGTGCCCTCCGAGAGCGCCGTCGCGGTGGCCCTGCGTCGCGACCGCTCACGTGTCGGCCTGGTGGCCCGGGTCGATCTCGCCGACCTCGCGGACGCCGTCGACGGGCCGGACCTCGCGCGATCGCTCGTCGGGCACCTGCTGGCCGACGGAGCGACCTCCGCGGTGCTGGTCCTCTACACGGGCGCGGCCGGGATGCCCGCCGACGCCCGCGTGGTGCAGCGTGCCGTGGCCGCCTTCCAGGAGGAGGCCGGACCCGTGCTCGGCGAGATCGCGGTGTGGCTGGTCGGCCCCGCGGGCTACCGGGCCCTGGGCTGCACCGACCCGGCGTGCTGCCCGCCGGGCGGCCGGCCCCTGTCGGACCTGGAGTCGACCCAGGTCGGCGCGCACATGGTCGTGGCAGGTCGGCAGGTCGTGGCGACACGGCAGGAGCTCGTCCGGGAGTCCGCCGCGCCCGCTCCTGCCCGGCGCGCGGCGCGGCGGGCTGCCGAGCGGTGGGCCGCGCACCTGCGCCCTGGGGCGGACCCGGCCGGCGCACATCGTTGGCGCCGGGCCTGCCTCGCCGCGTGGCGGGAGGACATCGCCGCGCTCGCCTCCGGCTCGGCCGTGGCCGTCGCGCCGGTCCGGCTCGGCCGGCACGTCGCGTCGCTGGCGGACGTGCTGGTGCGCGATGCCGTCCTGCTGGGCCTGGTACCCGGCTGTGCCCGACTCGCCGACCGGGTGGTCGCCGGGTACCACGGTGAGGAGGTGGGCCGGGCGCTCGGCGCGATCATCGACCCCGTTGCCGGGATCGCGCCGCAGGCCGCACTGCTCGACCCCGCCCGCCGCCTCCTCGAGCTCGTCGATGCCCATGCGCCGCGGGCCCGCCGCGCGCCGGCGCTGACGCTGCTCGGCCTCGTGTCCTGGTGGGAGGGCGACGGGGCACGTGCGGGGGTGTACGTGGAACGGGCGATCTCGGCGCAGGAGGACTACCGACTGGCCGTCCTGGTGGACACGACCCTGCGAGCCGGGATGCCGCCGGGCTGGCTGCGCGCGCGCAGCGCCTGACCGGACGGCTCGCCGGACGCCCGCCCGCCGCTGCGGCGCCTGTCGTTCCGCCGGTCGGCCCTTCGTCGGGTAGCGTCCTCGGAAGGCCGTCGTCGTCCGAGGAGGCGCCATGGGTGTCGTAGTGGGGTATGTCGCCACCGCTGAGGGTGAGGCGGCGCTCGACGTCGCGATGCGTGAGGCGCATGCGCGCAGCTGCTCCCTCATCGTGATCCTCAGCGAGCGGACGTCCCGCTTCGGCGCTGAGGCGCTCGGCGTCGAGCGTCAGGCAGAGGACCTGCGGTCCCGGTTCGAGGACGATGACCTGCGCGCGGAGGTGCGCGTCACGACCCGAGGCCGCGACGTCGCCGACGACATCATCGAAGCGGCGCTGTCGAGCAACGCCGACCTCATCGTCATCGGCCTGCGGCGCCGCAGCCCGGTGGGCAAGCTCCTGCTCGGCTCGAACGCCCAGCGGATCCTGCTCGACGCGCCGTGCCCGGTGCTCGCGGTCAAGCCTTCGGCCTGACCGCCCGGTCCGTGCCTCGTGAGGCCGACCGACCTCGCTGCGCGGTGCTCCTCCGGTGCCTTCCCGGTGCTCGTCACAGGTGGTTCGGGCGAGTGAATCGCCCTCGGTGGGCAGCCTGGACCGGCGCCGGACGTTACAATGGAGGTCCGTTTCCTGGACCGTCCACACGAGTCCTGCTGAAAGGTTCCCCGTGTCGTTGTCTTCGCCCGGTTCTGCCCTGCCCCGTGAGTTCGAGCACCCTGCCCTGCAGGCGCTCGTTCGGCTGGGGCGCACGCACGGCTCCGTCGATGGTCCGTCGCTGCGCGACGCCTGTGAGGCCGCCCAGGTCGCACCGGGACGGCTGAAGACGGTGCTCCGCACCCTCGACGGACTGGGTGTCGGCATCTCCGAGGTCCGTGCCCCGGTCGCGGCCGCCACGACCCGACGCGCGGCGACCACCGTCGTCGCGGTCGAGGAGGACGAGGCGCCCGCAGCGCCCGCCCGACGCCGCGCCCCCGCGAAGAAGGCGGCCGTCGCGTCAGAGGCTGCCGCGGCGACGCCGGAGAGCGAGACCGCGGAGAAGGCTCCCGCACGCCCGAGCCGGGCCAAGGCGGCACCGAAGACGGCAGCGAAGGCCCCCGCGGGGACCAAGGCGGCCGCAGCACCGAAGGGCAAGGCCGCCGCGAAGGCGAAGTCCGGCTCAGGCGACGACGCCGAGAGCGACGAGGACGTCGAGCCCGGGGCGCTCGCGGTCGACGAGGACGAGGCCGGCGACAGCGACGAGGCGACGGAGGGCAAGCCCAAGGCGGCCCCGGCCGCCGACGACGAGCGCGAGGACGCTGGGTTCGTGGTCTCCGACGCGGACGACGACGACGCACCTGCCCAGCAGGTGGTCACTGCCGGAGCGACGGCCGACCCGGTCAAGGACTACCTCAAGCAGATCGGCAAGGTCGCGCTCCTCAACGCGGAGCAGGAGGTCGAGCTCGCCAAGCGGATCGAGGCCGGCCTGTTCGCCGAGGAGAAGCTCGCGGGCGAGGCCGCGATGGACAAGTTGATGCGCCGTGAGCTCGAGCTCATCTCCGCGGACGGCCGCCGGGCGAAGAACCACCTGCTCGAGGCCAACCTGCGCCTCGTCGTCTCCCTGGCCAAGCGGTACACAGGTCGCGGGATGCTCTTCCTCGACCTCATCCAGGAGGGCAACCTCGGCCTGATCCGTGCGGTCGAGAAGTTCGACTACACCAAGGGGTACAAGTTCTCGACCTATGCGACGTGGTGGATCCGTCAGGCGATCACCCGCGCCATGGCCGACCAGGCCCGCACCATCCGCATCCCGGTGCACATGGTCGAGGTCATCAACAAGCTCGCCCGCGTGCAGCGACAGATGCTCCAGGACCTGGGCCGCGAGCCCACCCCGGAGGAGCT